>CAUJDW010000129.1 GCA_963169455.1 Bacteroidota bacterium
TGTTTCGCCAGGCTATCATCCATTTTTTGGAAAATGTCAAAGAACATAGAAACGAATTGCGAAAACTACTGACCTTGAACTTCCGGACAGTGGGTAATTCCTCTATTCATTTAGCCCAAACCACTTCGTGATGGGTATATGTACGTAGATGAAAGCGGAGACCCTGGTTTGCATAAATATGGTTCTCCCTACTTCATTCTTTCGGGGCTTATATTTCCCGAGGAAGACTGGCAAAAGTATTTGCAGCGGCTGAAGGAATTTCGGAAGTCCATCAAGGAACGTTATGGGTTATACGTACGAGAAGAAATTCATGCAGCAGAACTAATCCGGATAAATGATATTGAGGCTTATCGCAAAATCCGGAAAAGCGACCGAATCAATTTGCTGAAGGAATACTGCAGCCAGCTACCGATTATCTTTGACAATGCAAAAGTTATCAATGTTTGTCTTAAAAAGAGCGAATACCAGAATGCTGAAGCAGTTCAGTTGGCGGCATGGAATCGTCTTGCACAGCGGTATGATACCTATCTAAAAAAGACGGCTAAAGATCGGGGCATAATTATTTCCGATGACACGGACGGATTAAAAATCATGCGTTTATTACGTAAAATGCGTGTTTATAATCCTGTCCCATCACAATTTGAAGGTTATTATAATGTGCCAACAGATAGCATCTTGGAGGATTTATTTCAGCGGAATTCTAAACATTCTTATTTTATTCAGTCGGTAGATGTTATTGCCCATTTACTTTACAGGAAGGAATATCCCAAAGGCAGCCTAAAAAAGTTTGGCCTTGATAAAATGTTTGAAATTCTGGAACCTATCCTGTTGAAAGAAGCATCTAGGAATGATCCGATGGGCATTGTCCGAAAATAAAAATGCCCCGGTTGAAGAACCGGGGACTTTTTGCGGCCCGATAAAGCCATGCGGCTAAACCAGGTCGGCTTATCTTTACAACAAACCAGGAATATCGGAAGTTGACAAATTAATTGATGCCCGCGCTTGCACTGAACAGGATACCCTGCAACGACCTGAAGTCGGAATTCATGCAGCGAAGGCAGTGTAAAGATACGGCAATTGTTTAAATTCCACAAGAATTTCCACAAAGCGCGGACATTTCACCATGAGAAAAACCATCAACCGGAGCGTCCTCCTCATCCTCCCCAAACAACCCTTCTACGATTGGGCCAATCAGGTGTTCAGCGGCAGCCCGGCGGAGCAATCCGACGAATGCGAAGCCTACCTGCTGGATGACGACTGGACAAAGAAAGAGGTAACACGCTTCCTTAAAGCCAATTATGACGATTTCTTCCAGGATATGCTTCAGGGCATGTGCGCCTTCCCCGAAGCCTGGCCGGAAAAGCGAACCTGGAAAATGTTCAACGAATGGTTCGACTGGCGCTTCAGCTCCATGGTGTGGGACTTGCTGCCGGACAAGCGGATTCGGCGGGAGGGCTCTTGAACGAGAAAAATACGCAAAAAGGCAAAAAAACGTAACTTGGGAAAGTATAAACGAGGTTCGATATGATTGGAAAGATAACCATCCGGGATTTCAAAAGCTATAGCGAGGCGGAACTCAAACTAGCGCCGCTCACCGTTTTAGTCGGGGCTAATGCTTCAGGAAAGAGCAACGCTTTGGAAGCCATCCGCTTTTTGAACTGGATGGCGCAGGGGCACAAGTTGTCTTCTCTGCAATATATGGTTAATGAAAATGACCAGGTCGTGCGGGGCAGGGTCGCCGATCTTCCCCGGCGCGGCGCAAAGGAATTTGGGCTGGGGTGTACGCTTTCCCCTTTTAAGGTTAAAGGCAAAATTGAAATTAATTTCTTTAAGAAGCATGATGATCTCTACGATACGCTAGAACTGAGCCTGAGGCTGCGGGAAAACGAGGAATTGCACATCGAGAGCGAGATGGTTTATGCTCCCGGACAGGAAGGCTACAACATCTTGTATCGTACAATCGAACCCAGCAAGGGAGCGAATACCCAGATCAGTGTAGAGTACAACAATTTTGCGAGAGGTGGAAAGAAGCCTCAGATCTCCTGTACGGACCAGATGTCCATATTTCTCCAACTGGAAAGCGCCGCCCGTTTTGCGGACGGGCATACAAAGGCTAAGCAGTCGATCCCGAAGGTGGCCAAAAGATTTGAGGATCACCTGGCGGGTATTTTATTTCTGGATCCAGTACCCCAAAAGATGCGGGATTACAGCTTTCTGTCGGAAAAAAAGCTTCAGGGAGATGGAAGTAACCTCTCGGCAGTGCTCTATCATCTATGGAATAGTGAAGAGAAAAATAGAAACACCTTACTGGAATTCATCCAAAGCCTGCCAGAGCAGGACATTACGGGAATGGATTTCCTTGAAGGGCCCCGCGGCGAGGTGATGATCCAATTGAAGGAAACTTTTGGAGGGGAAGAACACTATTGTGATGCGGGCCTGCTTTCCGACGGTACACTGAGGGTTTTGGCGCTGGCTGCCGCTTTGATATCGGCAGAGCCTGGGAACATGGTTATCATCGAGGAAGTGGACAACGGCGTTCACCCCAGCCGGGCGGGCAAGCTGCTTCAATCCATTAATGATATTGCAAAAGAAAAACAGCTGACCGTGCTGATCAGCAGCCACAACCCCGCGCTCCTGGATGCTTTGCCGGATGAAGCGGTTCCCGGCGTGGTTTTTTGCTACCGCAACCCCCAAACTGGCTGGAGTGAACTGGCGCGCATGGCAGACCTGCCCGATTACCCGGAACTGATCGCCCAGGGCGCCCTCGGGGAACTACTGACCAAGGGGCTTATTGACCGATTTGTAAAATACCACCCTGGTTCGGAGGCTAAAAAGCAGCAGGCATTGAAGTGGTTGGAATCCATTAAATAAGCGAAAGGGATATGCCTGAAAAACCTGTTATCTGGATCATTGATACTTCCGTGTTCCTAAACGTTCTGGACGTTCCCCAATTCAATCAGAGCAGGGAAGCTGTCTTGAATGAACTCAAACTTCGAATTAATAACGGGGACACTTTTTTGTTGCCAATCACATCCGTAATCGAAACCGGAAATCACATCGCGCGTATTAACAATGGGAATCAAAGGCAAATCTTTGCACAGAAATTCTCCGATCAGGTTCTGGCGTCCATTGAAGGAAAATCGCCCTGGAAACCCCTGAAATTTCCAGAAGCTGAGGATGTCAAAAAATGGTTAGTTGGTTTCCCAAATGCGGCACAGTCTGGCATGGGATTGGGCGACCACATTATCATAAAACAATGGGAGGAGCAATGCTCAAAGTTTGCCGCTTACGTTGTCAAAATATGGAGCCTTGATAAACTACATTTGCAAGGTTATGAATGTAATCATTGAGCTATGAAACCGCCCAGCTTCCAGGAAGACCACATCTCCCAAATCCCCGCCCTGCAATTTCTCCAGAACCTGGGCTACGCCTACCTGTCCCCGGAAGAAGCCCTGCAGCTGCGGGGCGGGAAAAGTTCGGCGGTGCTGCTGGAAGGGGTGCTGGAAGCGCAGTTGCGCAAGATCAACCGCATTCAGTACAAGGGTGGGGTACACGAATTTTCCGACAGCAATATTCAGGCCGGCATCAATGCGCTGAAAGACGTGCCCCTGCAGGAAGGGCTGATTGCCGCCAACGAGTCGGTTTACAACCTGCTCACCCTGGGCAAAGCGCTGGAGCAAAGCATCGATGGCGATAAAAAGAGCTATACCCTGCAGTATATCGACTGGAAAAACCCCGGGAACAATACCTTTCACGTTACCGAAGAATTCAGTGTGCAGCGCGCCGGCAGCCACGAACACTACCGGCCGGACATCGTGCTGTTCGTCAACGGCATCCCGCTCGTAGTCATCGAATGCAAGCGGCCGGATATCAAGGAGCCCATCAAAGAAGCCATTTCCCAGCATCTGCGCAATCAGCAGGAGGACGGTATCCGTATCCTCTTTGCCTATTCCCAGATTTTACTCAGCCTGTCGGTCAACGATGCGGCCTACGCCACTACGGCCACCATTGAAAAATTCTGGTCGAAATGGAAGGAACAGCTGGAGTCCCCGGAGGAGCAACAGCAGTTTGATACCGCCCTTGCCGAGGTGAAAAACCGCCCGTTGGCCGACGCCCAAATGCGCAGATTATTCGCCCAACGCTATGCCTATGTGCGGCAGCAGTTCGAAAAGGCGGCGGAATACGAGCGGGTGGTGACGGAGCAGGACCAATACCTCTATTGCATCTGCCGTCCGGAACGCCTTCTGGATCTGATGTTCAATTTTATCGTTTACGATTCCGGCATCAAGAAGGTCGCCCGGTATCAGCAGTATTTCGCCATCAAAAAAACCATGCGGCGGCTACGGGCGCTGAACGAAGGCCGGCGGACGGGGGGCGTGATCTGGCACACGCAGGGCAGCGGCAAGTCGCTCACCATGGTCATGCTGGCCCAGGCCATCGCGCTCGACAAATCCATCCGCAATCCCAAGATCGTCATCGTCACCGACCGGGTGGACCTCGACGACCAGATATACGGAACTTTCCAAAAATGCCAGATCCCCGTGCTGCAGGCCAGTACCGGCAAGCACCTGCTCGAACTGCTGAACAGCAAAAGCGATGCGGTCATCACCACCATCATCAATAAATTTGATACGGCGGTCAACCAGGCCAAGAAGCCCTTTGAATCGCCCGACATCTTTGTGCTGGTGGATGAAGGCCACCGCTCCCAGCACGGCATCTTCAACATCAGCATGGAAAAGACTTTTCCCAACGGCTGTTTTGTGGCCTTCACCGGCACGCCATTGCGGAAAAAGGAAAAGAATACCGCCAAAAAATTCGGGGGCCTCATCGACAAATACACGGTGGACCAGGCAGTTAAGGACAAAGCCGTGGTGCCCTTATTGTACGAAGGCCGCCACGCTATTCAGGAGGTCAACGAGCGGCCCATCGACGCCTATTTTGCTAAAGTTTCCGAACCCCTGAGCGAGTACCAGCGGGCGGACCTGAAGAAAAAATTCAGCCGCGCCGATCAGTTGAACGTAGCCGACCAGAAGATATATACTATTGCCTGGGATATTACGGAGCATTACCGGGAAAACAGTGCAGGCACGGACTGGAAAGGGCAACTGGTCTGCCAAAGCAAAATAGCCGCCATCAAGTACAAGCGATATCTGGATGAAATCGGCAGGGTCTCCTCCGAAGTGCTCATCTCGCCGCCGGATATGCGGGAAGGGGAGGACAGCGCCTACGATGAATCCAGCAATGAAGTGAAGCGATTCTGGAACAGCAAAATGGACGAGTTTGGCGGAAGCCCCCGAAAATATGAAAAGCACCTGATCAGCCGATTCAAGTTCGACGACGAGCCGGAGATCATCATCGTGGTAGACAAGCTGCTGACAGGCTTCGACGCTCCCCGCAATACCTTCCTCTACCTCACCCGCAGCCTGCGGGAGCACACCCTTTTGCAGGCCATCGCCCGGGTCAACCGCGTGCACGACGGCAAAGACTATGGGTTTATCATCGACTACTACGGCGTCCTGAAGGAATTGGATGAAGCTTTACGGACCTATTCCAGCTTCCAGGATTTCGACGCGGAAGACCTCGAATTCACGATGGTGGATATCGTTGAAGAAGCGAAAAAACTCCCGCAGGCCCATTCCGAGCTGTGGGATATTTTCAAATCCGTTCCCAATAAATATGACGAGCCGGCTTACGAAGAAGTGCTCCGGGATGAAGCCAGGCGGGCGGCCTTTTATGACAAGCTGAGCCAGTTCGCCCGCTTACTGAAGCTTGCTCTTTCAAGTATTGAATGGAACACACAAACACCTCAGAAAGATATCGATCGGTACAAATATGACCTCGGCTTCTTCTCCCGGCTCCGCCTGTCGGTTCGCCAGCGTTTTGCCGATGTGGTGGACTTCAAATCCTATGAAACCCAGATCCAGAAACTGATCGACAAGCATGTGACTTCCCACGAAGTTAGGCCGATTACCGAGCTGGTGAATATCTTCGATAAAGAGGAATTCGAACAGGAAGTGGAAAAAGTAGTTGGCGTGGCGGCCAAAGCGGACACCATCGCCCACCGCACCGCCAGGCACATCAACGAAAAGATGGAGGAGGACCCCGCTTTTTACAAGAAATTCTCGGAGTTGCTAAAAGAAACCATCCGGGCTTACGAAGAAAGGCGGATTTCGGAAGCGGATTATCTGAGGCGGGCCGAAGAAATCGAAACTTCGGTACTCAACCGCACGGGCAGCGATATACCGGCGAGCCTTAAAGGCAGGGAAATTGCCCAGGCTTTCTACGGCATCACCTTTGAATCGATCAAAACCAAAGGGGCGGAAGAAAACAGGGCCCGGAATATTGCCGCTGAAGCCGGAGCGGGGATCGATAATATCGTTCAATTACTCGTTCTGGACAACGGAAAGCCAAAAGTGGACTGGCAGAGGTCCAACCTGATCGGCCAGTTGGAGATCGCCATTGGCGACTTTTTAATGGACAACATCCGCGATCAATACGGGCTGGATTTGTCATTCGGGGATATTGATGACATAGCTTCGAAATGCATTGAGGTAGCGAAGTTGAGGTATAAATGAGCACCATGAGTGAACACAGGCTGCAGTTCGGTTCCAAAGAAATTATTTTTAAGCTGGAATACCAGGAGCGCAAATCCCTGGGCATCACCGTGCATCCGGACCGGAAGGTGACCGTCAAAGCGCCGGCGGAGGCGCCTTTCGAAAAAGTCCTGGAAAAGGTCCGCAAACGGGCGCCCTGGATATTGAAACAGCAGAGCTATTTCCTGTCTTTTGAGCCTTTGTCTCCACCCAGGAAATACATTAGCGGGGAGAGCCATTTGTACCTTGGCCGTCAGTATCGCCTGAAGGTCTACGAGTCGCCGAAAGAGGAAGTGAAATTAAAGCGAGGTTTCCTGGAGGTTTATACGGCTGACCGGTCAAAAGCCAAAAAGCTGGTGCTGGAATGGTACCGCGAACATGCGGAAGTGAAGTTCCGGGAAATTGCCGGGAAATGGATAGCGCGTTTTAAAAAGTACGATGTGGAGCCTTCCGCCCTGGTCATCAAGTGGATGGACAAACGCTGGGGTAGTTGCACGCCGAAAGGCAAAATCATCCTCAATATTGAGCTCATGAAGGCTCCAAAGGGTTGTATCGAATACGTAGTTGTCCATGAGCTTTGCCACCTCAAACACTATAACCACAGCGCTGCCTTTTTTGAACTTCAAACCAGGGAAATGCCACAATGGATGAAGTGGAAAGACCGTCTTGAAAGGCTTTTAGCACAAGTATAAATCTTGCGCCCTTACTCCCCCCGAAAAAAAGCCAAATAATACCCCTCCCTTTCGCAGGATAGATGCTCCGAAACGGGAAAACAACGTGGATAAATGGCTTTCCCCCTCTCAATCCCTCAGCGCCACGCAGATATCCACCAGGTGTTTGCCTTCCGGGTGCCGGCGGGGGTCGTTTTTGTAGGATTCGTACATCGGGCCGGCGGCGGGGCTCAGGTTTTCATCCATGAGGAAACCCATCATCTCTTCCCAGGCGGCGCCGTATTGGTCGGGGAAGATTTCGAAGGAGCCGACGGCGTAATGCCCGGCAGGGATTTCCATCATCCGGATTTCCCCTTCGGCAGGGGTGCCCGCAGGTACGGTAAAGCCCACGCTGATGCGCTGTTTTGCGGGCGGCACTTTTTCCGGGTCGTCGTGGTAAATGGAAATGGACTCAACGCCCGGGCCTTCCAGCAAGCCTTTGGGCGCGGCCCAGGCCAAAACCTTGCTGAAAAGTTCTTCAAACAGAGCCGGGTTGTTCATGTACGGGCCGGTGTGGCCCACGAATGCCAGGGTGCGCTTCGGAAACCTGGTGACCGTAAACGCGCCTAATGTTGTCATTGCCATGATCAGGAATTTTTGGTTGGGAAAAACGCCAGCCTTACTGCGGAGGATGCAAAGGGGAACTGGCTGCAAGGGGAATAGATGGGCAATAACCAGGAGAAAAGCAATGATCATTGCTGCGAATGACAGGTGATTTTCATCATGCCCCCAAGAGAAGTTTGGAGGCGCCGCCCATGCCGGACGGCGCCTCCAGATTGCTTTAATATTTCACGACCAGTTTGTTCACCAGCGTTTTGCCCGTCCGGATGCGGAGGATGTAGGTTCCGTTGGGCAGCCCTTCCAGTGAGACGCGGCGGTTGCCCTCCTGCGGTGCATCGATCACCTGCCCGCTCATGGTCATCAGGCGCAGTTCTTCGGGTTCGAAGCCGTGGCGCGAACTGACCGTCACCCAGCCGCCGGTGGGGTTGGGGAAGAGGGAGAAGATGCCTCTGGCGTCATCCTCTGCCGGCGGCTCCTCTTTCATGGCGATGGTGAAGGAGGTGGAGGGGCGGCTGAGCGGAACGGGCGTTTCATCTTTGCGTATGGCCCTGATTTTGCCGACGCTCACCTCCGATTTCACCAGCCCGGCGATATCGTCGATGATGCCGATGATGTAGGCCACCTGGCCGTAGCCCGAAACGTTGTTCTGGTCGGTGCGGGTAATGGCGATTTCGATCTGCCCTTCGGCGGCGTAGGTGCGGTCGACGGACAGGGTGTTGACCCCGGGCTCGCCGAACCAGCTCACGGGGTACACCACCTGGATGGCAGAGGGGTCGATGACCCCGGGGTCGAATTCGACAGTGAAGGCGATGCCGTAAACGTCTTCCACGGGTTCATCCGCCGAGCCGGCGATGATGGGCACGGTGAAGCTGGCGCCATCGGGCAGCTGGGCAGGGAAATCGACGTAAATGGGCGGGTCGGTGTCCGTGCCGGGCAGGCTGTCAAAGGGGCCCACCGGGCCATGGGTCAGGCCGTAGTTCTGGATGATGGTATTGCGGTCCAGCTCATCGACGATGCCGTCGCCGTTGCAGTCGGCATGTTTGTAGTTCAACCCGTTGGCGAATGCGCCCGCCCAGTTGTCGGCCTGGAAGCTCATCCAGTTGTCGCTGTCGGTGGCGCGGGCAGGGCCCTGGGCGCCGAAGGCCAGCCCCACGTTCAGCAGGTCGATGTGGTGGGCGATGTTGTCGTGGTTGGCGTCGCCGGGCCAGACTTCTTCATCATCCAGCTGGGCGCCGTCGAAGCAGATGTTGTCAATGGAAACGCTGATGCTGCCTACCGTGAAGGAACTCACGTTGCCAGTCAGGCTGACTGTGCCCTGCACGCCGGCAGGGCCGGGGGCCCACTGCACGGC
Source organism: Bacteroidota bacterium (assembly GCA_963169455.1). Lineage (GTDB taxonomy): Bacteria > Bacteroidota > Bacteroidia > Chitinophagales > Saprospiraceae > JACJYE01. Next base: position 9,216 of record CAUJDW010000129.1, read on the forward strand.
CACCCCGCCCAGCAAATCGGGCAGGCTGTAGATACTACCCTGGTAGGTGTCGCCATTGACAGTAAGCAGTATGGTTGGCACGGCGCTGGTGGAACAGTATCCCAGGCCGAAAGACACGGCGTTGGGCGGCACGGCATAGGCGCCGAAGTCGAATTCCAGCGCGCCGCTGACGTACAGGTAGGCGCCGTCGGGGCTGAAGCCGCAGGTGGGGAAAGAATAAATGATCGCTCCACCGAAGTAATCCGGCGTATTTGCCCATGGAATCGGGCGCGACCAGACAGTGACGTGATCCTCGGAATAAATGGAATCGTTCACCTGGCCGAAATCAGCCAGGAAGAGCGTATCCTGTATGTCGTCAAAAATATCGAATTGTATGCAGGTATCGCTGCTGTCATCCTCACAGTACATGGAGGTGAAGGTGGTGAAATCGCTGCAATCCGGATGGTTGACATCCTTCACCACCAGTTCCCATACCACGTCCAGTTCGGGTGGGAAGGGCCCGATGACGGGGAAGGGTTCGTCATAGCTGTACGTCCCGTACAACTGGCCGTTGCCCTGCACCCGGTAGCCGGAGCCGCCTGTGTTGGCGTATCCGAAATGGAGCTGCACATAGAAACCCGCGCTGTCGCAATAGGCCAGGCTTACCCCCAGGTCATGGATAATGCAATCGCCTGTATTGCAGTCCGGCGCGGGGAATTCCTTCACCCGGCAGCAGTCCGGGTTGTCGTTGATGCATATCTTGATGCGGTCGAAGTCGTTGCCGCTGGCCGGGAAGTTAGTAATGGTAACCGGCAGTTCGGCGATCGGGAAGTAGCCAAGGAAGGCATTGTTGGGCCCGCCGTAAACATCGAAGAAATCGTTGCCGGGGTTGGCAACATTGAAATCCACTATCAGGTTGTAGGTGCCGTCGGGGTTGCAGTCCAGCGTTTCCACCACCAGGTCGTAGATCTCGCAATTGCCGCTGCAATCGATGGGGCCCACTTCGGCGTAACCGAAACAGGTGGGGTTTTCCAGGTCCAGGATCAGGAAGTCGTACACCGTCGAGCCGTCGGCGGCGAAGGGGCCGAGGGTGACAAAGGGCAGGGCGTAGGAGAACGGGCCGTTGATCTGGCCGTCGGCAAAGACCAGATAGCCCAGCGCCCCGGGGTTGTTTACCTGTACTTCAATATCCACCAGGAACTGGCCGTCGGCATTGCAGGGGTGGGGTTCGGCAATGACGCTGGAGAACAGGCAATCGCCGGTATTGCTGCAATCCGGCGCCAGTATGGTGATCGATTGCTGGCAGACAGTGCCGGGGATGTACACTGCAAATGTCCAGGGCTCTCCGTTCCCGGGGAAGGGGCCGATGATTACCGGGAGATTCGAAAAGGAAAAATCTTCCAGGTAGTTGGCCGACTCCACGACGAAGCCGCTGTTGAGCGCCGGCCCAATCAGCGCCATGTCAAGCACCGCCGTCCAGCTTCCGTCGTCGTTGCAATCGTTGGGCGTGATGGTGATGCTGCTCCAGGGGCAGCCCGGCGGGCAGTTGATGTCGTAGTCAACCAGGACGCAGCAGTCTGTCACGCCAGTATTGGACGGGTCGTCAAGGGTGCAGATCCGCACCTTGTCGTAGCCGAGGTTGGTATTGGGCAACTGGACGAAGAGGAAGCCTTCATAGCTGGAAAAGGCCGTAGCGCCGCTGATCAGAGAAGTTACTACCAGGAAATCCCCTTCCTGGGCGCCCGTTACATCGAAAGCAACGGCATACTGGGCGCCTGCAGGATCGGTGCAGCCCGGGATTCCCACAACCGTGGCGCTCTCCAGCGGGCAGTCGTCCGGACAATCCACGGGGCCTACGTTAAACGTATAGGCGCAGTTTGTCGAGTTCTGTGTAAAAATAGCGACGTTGTACACCGTGCTGCCGTCGCCGGCCAGGGGCCCTAGCTCGATGGGCAGGTTGGAATAGGAGTAAGCGCCGAAAGACTGCCCGTTGATGTTTACAAAAAAGATGTTGGACACGGCCGGGGCTGTGCTGATGATGTGGTCGATGACGAGGAAAAAGCCGCCATTATCGTTGCAGGCCGACAGGTGGTAGGCCACGCTGTCGATGGGAGGGCAGGGGTTGCAGTTGTTGGGCGGCAGCACGGCTGTGGCCGAGCAGCCCGGATTGCCGCTGTCCACCACTTTGAATTCCAGCGCCGGGGTTGGCGCCACGAATGGGCTCAGGATGACGGGCAGCTCGCTGTAGGCATAGGACTGGCCCGTGGCGTTGCCGTTGATCCACAGTTCGAAGGTGTCGGAGACGTTCTGGTAATCGAAATCCAGTTTGACGTTGAACACGCCGTTGGGGTTGCAGGGGCTGGCCTGAACCGACATGTTGGATATCTCGCATTCGGGCGGGCAGGGTTGGGCGTACAGCAGGGGAAGCGTCACGCAGCAATGGTCCTCGCCCTCGCAGACGGTGATCTGCGGAATGGGATCCGTATTGTTGGGAATGCAGGGTACGGCGATCTGCACCGGGGCCTCGTTCCAGCCATATTGCTGGTAGAGGGCGCCGTTGAAGTAAACGCTGAAGAAATTCGTGGGCGTTGGGTCAGCCAGGCTGAGATCCAGCTCGATAAGCGTCTGCCCGCTGTCCGTTTGCCCCAGGTAGTTGATGGCCAGGCCCTGGAAGGCGCAGCCCGTGCAGGGGGCGAGCTGCAGGGTGTCGCTCAGCGAGCAGCCGCCGATGCCCAGGTCTTTGACGAAGAAGGCGTAAACGCCCAGGTTGTTCAGGGGGATGGGCCCCAGGGTGACGGGCAGGCTGCTATAGGCGAAATGGCCTTCCGCGCCGCCGTCGGAGAAGACTGCGAAGCTGTCGGAGACGCCCTGGTAGTCGAAATCGACTTCCACAAAAAAAGTGGTGGGGCTGACGGCGTTGCAGGGCAGGGGCCTGATGTGGAGGTTGGACAACTCGCAGGGTTCCGGCTGCGGGTTTACACAGAAGTTGTCGATGCGGAAATCGCCGTTCCCGCCGATCAGCAGGCTTTCAATGTCGCCCCTGAAGATCAGCTGCCCTTCGGTGGCGCTGCCGGGGTTGAACACCACCTGAAGGGTGACGGCCGGCGACAGGGCGTACAGGCCGGCCGTGAGGCTGTTCTGGATGAGGATGGAAGCGCCGTTGGCGGCGATGTTAATGGCTCCACCATTGTAGTAGAAGTCCACGCTTACGCTGTCCACCGGTTCGGGGTAAGCGGTCAGGTCGAAAACCGTGTTGATGCTCTCGAATTTGAGGTGCTGGCCGCTGGCGGCCGCCATGGCGGGGTTGTTTGCCGCATCAAGAACGATCAGGTCGCCGTATGTCGTGGACCAGAACAGGCTCTGGAAGGGGATTAGGCGCAGCCCGACATGGCTTTCGTTGTAGAATTCCACACCCGGCGGGGTGCCGGCGCTGCCGCCGTAAACGTCCTGTTCGAGGCCCTCGAATTCCACGCAGCCGCTTTCCGGGCATTGTTTTTGGAGGATGATGGAAGCGCAGCAGTTGGGGTCGTCATTGCGGCAAACGGTTAGGGTGAACATCAGGGCGTCGGTCAGAGGCTGGATGCCTTCCAGCAGGTAGGGCAGTTCCGTCTGGCTGATGAAGGCCACCGGCTGGCCGTCCACGAAAACATCGAAATGTTCGATGACCGTCAGGGGGCTCGTCCAGTCGAAATCGAGCTCGATGTTGAAATTGCCGGCGGCGTCGCAGCTGACGATTTCGGCCTGGAAGTTTTCGATGGGGCAGGGGGGCGGCGGGGCCGCGAAAAAGCAGAGGTTATCCAGCCCGAATTCCTGCCCCCCGATGAGCAGGCTCTGGATGTTGCCGGTGAGGCATACGGCGCCCTGCTGCAGGAAGTTGCTGGAGTCCAGGCCAGTCAATTGGATACTTACGCCGGGCACGGAGAGCTGGGCGATTTCCGAAAACAGCTCCACAACCGAAACTGAAGCGCCGTTGACGGCGAAGTTTTCTGTCCCGCCGCCGTCGAAGAAGTCAAAGCACACTTCCGTTACGCCGTTGGGGTAGGCTGAAAAATCAAACAGGAGGCTGTTGTTGCCCATGACGATGAACTGTCCGTCCAGCCATCCGACATCCGGCGGGCCGTAGATCATGGCGTTGAGGAAGCCGGTATTGCCGTCGGGGTACAGGATTTCCCCGAGGCTCACTTTGACGTCTCCACCGGTGAAGGCTACGTCGCCTGGGCTCAGGCCGGCAGCCGGGCCGAATTGAGAACCCGCGGGGAAATCCTCGAAATTGAAACAATAATCAGGCTGGGCGGCAGCGCCCCAGGAAAGCAGCAGGCTAAGGCAGATCAGCAGTAAGCTTTTGTTCATGGTGGCAGCGTTTTGTTTTAGGGTTCTGAACATGATACAAAAATGCTCAAACCATTGCTGCCGGTAAAGTACTATTTTTAAATATTTTTGGATTTTTTTCTGTATGTTGGCAGGGTAATAATTTTATAAAACGCTGAATAATAGTGATTTTTATTTATTTATGCAGCTTTGAAATTTGGATTTTTTATGCATAACCACAAACTCATTCCGGTACTAAAATCTTTCAGCCGGCGGGAGATGACGCGCTTTCTGGAATTTGCCTGTTCGCCCTATTTCAACAAACACGAAGGGGTGCGCGCACTGGTGGCATACCTGAGCAGCATTTATCCCGATTTTGATGAACGGCATTGCCGGCGGGAGCTGATCTTCCAGGCCGTTTTCCCCGGCGAAGCCCACGGCCAGCCCCGGCTGGCCTTGTTGTTTACCTACACCTACCGCCTGCTCGGGCAGTTCCTGTGCGCCGAGCAACTGGAACAAGAGCCGCCGGCCCGGGATTTGCTGCTGCTGCGGGGGCTTCGCGGCAGGCAGTTATACCCGCACTACGAAAAGGCCCTGGAGGGCGCCCGCTCGAGGGCCCTTGAGCCGCCCTATCGCGACAGCAACTGGCATTACCATCAGTATCAGCTCGCTGCGGAGGCGGATTATTTCTACACCCTCACTTCCGAGCGGCGCACCGACAACAGCCTGGAGCAGAAACAGGAGGCCCTGGACTGTTTTTACCTGGCCGAGAAGCTGCGCGACGCCTGTGAAATGGAAGTCCGCAGCCGGATACTCAAGCTGGGCCGGGCCCCTTCCGGGCTAAGCCGGGCAGTGGAGGAAGCCCGGCGGCAGATCGAAGAAAAGCTCGGAGAGCCCGCCATCGCTATGTATTACCGCCTCTACCGCATGATTTCCGAGGGCGCTCCGGCCAGCTATTTCGAGGCCCGCCGGGCTTTGGAGGAATGCCAGCCCTTCCTGCCGGCGCCCGAGCTCAAGGCCATCTACAACTACCTGCAGAACTATTGCATCCAGCAGATCAACAAGGGGGATGCGCCTTTTCTGGAGGAGATTTTCCGCCTCTATCAGGCCCAGCTCGGCCACGGCCTGCTGCTGGAAGGCGGGCAGCTTTCGGAGTGGCACTACAAAAACATCGTGACGACCGGCCTGCGCCTGCACGAGCTGCCCTGGGTGCGCGGGTTCATCGAGGGTTTCCGGGAAAAGCTGCCGCCGGAGGTGCGCGACAACGCTTACCGCTTCAACCTGGCTTCCTACTACTACGCCGCCCGCCAGTACGGGGAGGTGCTGCGCCTGCTCACCCAGGTGGAGTACAGCGACCTGCGCTACAACCTGGGCGCCAAAGCCCTGCTGTTGCGCACCTATTACGACCTGGAAGAATACGAGGCGCTGAATTCCCTGGCCGATTCTTTCAAACAGTACCTGCACCGCAACAAACTCATGGCCGATGTGCGCCGCCAGGGGTATTACAACCTCTTCATGCTGACCCGCCGCGCCGCTACCCTGCGCTATAACCTCGGCTATTACAGCCCCGAGCGCAGCCGCCGCGAACTGCAAAAACTACAGGCCGGCATCCGGAAAGCCGCCGCCATTTTTAACAAGGGCTGGCTGCTCGAAAAGGTGGGCGCACTGGCGGAAATGGTGGGGGAGGGGTGAGATGGTTTCCGGGCATAGCAGACGCGAGGTGGAACCTCGCGCCAGCCGTGTGCAATCAGAACTTCCATTGCCGGAAGAATTCCCATACCACGACGCCGATGCAGACGGCGATATTGAGCGAGTGTTTGGTCCCGAACTGGGGCGCCTCGATGCAGCCGTCCACTGCATCCATGACGGGCTGGCTGACGCCCTCGACTTCGTTGCCGAATACGAGGGCGTACTTTTGGCCGGGCTGTACCTGCACATCCTGCAGCCAGGTGCGCTGTTCGGCCTGTTCGACGGCGAAAACCAGGCAGCCTTCCGATTGCAGCCGCCGGACAAGGGCTGCGGAATCCTTTTCGTAGGCCCAGGCTACGGATTCGGTAGCGCCGATGGCCGTTTTGAGTATCTCCCGGTGGGGTGGGGTGGCGGTGATGCCGCAGAGGTAGATTTTTTCCAGAGCGAAGGCGTCGGCGGTGCGGAAGGCGGAGCCGACGTTCAGGGCGGAGCGCACATTGTCGAGCACCAGGGTGATGGGAGCTTTGGGCATGGCCCTGAATTCGGCAATGCTGGGGCGGTTGAGTTCTTTCAGGCTGAGTTTTCGCATCAGTTAAAGTGTTATTTCGCAGTTTCCCCCCGCCGGTAAAGCACCAGCCGCACCCCTCCTTTCCGCAGAGCCCTGGCCGGCGTCCAGCCTGCCTTCAACTCCCGGATCTCTTCATCCGTGAAATCGTTCATCACATTGGAGTAGAGTATATACTTGTCGGAAGCCAGGTTTTTTGCTTTCATGCCCCTCCAGTCCCCGTTCAGCTCGCGGTGATCCAGCGGGCCGATTTCGGGGAAGGCCGTGCCTACTTCCTCCAGGGGAATGCCCTGCTGATCGAGGTAGGCGATCATCTGCTTTCGGAGGGGGTAGTAAGGCAGGTGGGCCAGGGAGCTGTCCCAGCCCTGCGAGATGGTGTCGGGATACACCCAGAGGTTGCCCGTGAGCAGCCCGGCGACGGCCAGCCCGAAAAAGGCGTAGCGCCGGCGCAGGGCCAGGGAGCTGTGCACCAGCAGGGTGTAGAATAGGATGCTAAGAGGCAGGAAAACGGGCAGCAGGTATCGGTGGCCGTGCAGCCCTTTATAGAGCAGGAAAGGCAGGCTCATCAGGGGCAGGGCGATGGCGAAAAGCAACAGGGTCTGCCGCACCGGATCGGACAGTTTTCCCCTGCGTTTCCACAGCTGGAAAGCGAGCCAGGCGAGCAGCGGCCAGAGGAAAATGCGCCCGAAGTCGAGCATCCGCCAGCCCAGCACCGCGAGGTTCCTGAGGAATTCGGCCGGCGTGGCGCGGGCGAAGAGCGAGGCCCAGGGCGCATCGGCATGGTAGCCCACCCAGCCTTTCTGCTGGTAGTGGTAGCCCAGGAATGCCAGCGCCAGCAGCCCGGCCGGAACATAGGGCAGGGCCTTGCGCAGGGGGAAATCCCAGCGCCCGCGCCAGAAGGCGGCCAGCTCGAAGGCGTAGAGCACCACTACGGCCATCATGCCCCGGGTGCTGATGGCCGCCAGCAACAGGGCGCCGGCCATCTTCGCGCTTTCTTTCTGGTAAAGGATGCCGTTGAGGGCCAGCAGGAAAGCGAACACCAGCACGACATCCGGGCTCACCAGCACGCTTTGCCCGGCCAGCACCGGGTCGGCAAAAGCGAGCAGGGCAAGCATCCAACTGCTGCGGCGCCCGCCGAAATAGTCGCCCGTTTTAAAAAGCAGAAATATGATGCCCAGCAGAAAAGGCAGCATGGCCAGGTGGCTGGCCGCCAGGCTCCTGCCGAACAGGGCCCACACGGCAGCCAGGTACATCCCAAATCCCGGCGGATGCCCGCTGTCGATCTCATCGGGCAACAGCAGGTAGCGGAAGTGGTTGTCGGCGTACCAGGCGCCGTGTTTTGCTCCCAACTGCACCGTATCCCAGAAAAAGGCGTTGTGCCGCACCTGCCAGGTGGCCAGCAGGGCGCCGAGTAAGAGCAGGGAGAGGATGAGGTAACGAGGCATTTTACAGTATGGCGTACTGGCCTACTGGCGCATTTTTGTACCGGTTTCGTATTTTCTGTCCAGGCACGCTTTTACGAAGGAAACGAAGAGCGGGTGGGGTTTTTCCACGGTGCTCTTGAGTTCGGGATGGAACTGCACGCCGACGAACCAGGGGTGGTCTTTGAGCTCCACCACTTCCACAAGCCCGGAATCGGGGTTGATGCCGGAGGGGATCATGCCCGCTTTCTCCATGGCTTCCAGGTAGTTGTTGTTGAACTCGTAGCGGTGGCGGTGGCGTTCGCTGATGCGCAACTGGCCGTAGGCGTGGCTGGCCTTGCTGCGGCGGCGCAGCTCGCAGGGATAGGCTCCCAGGCGCATGGTGCCGCCCTTTTTGGTAATCTTTTTCTGATCGGGCATCAGGTCGATAATGGGGTGTGGCGTTTTAGTGTCCACCTCGGTGGAGGAAGCGCCTTCCAGCCCCATGATGTGGCGGGCGAATTCCACCACGGCGCACTGCATGCCCAGGCAGATGCCGAAAAAGGGTATGTCGTTTTCGCGCACATAGCGGATGGCCATGATCTTGCCTTCGATGCCGCGCTCGCCGAAACCCGGTGCGACGAGCACGCCGTCGAGCCCCTCCAGCCGCCGGGCCACGTCCTCGTATTCGCCTTCCAGTTGCTCGGCGTGGATCGGTTCGACTTTGACGTGGCACTCGTTGACGGCGCCGGCGTGGACGAAGGATTCATAGATGGACTTGTAGGCGTCCTGCAGTTCGTTGTACTTGCCCACCAGCCCGATCCTGGCTTCGTAAGTGGGGTTTTTCAGTTTTCCGAGAAACTCCTTCCAGATGCGCAGGTCCGGCTCCCGGCGGTCTTTGAGCCGGAGTTTGGTCATCGCTACGGCGTCCAGCTTTTCGCGCAGCATCAGCAGGGGGACGTCGTAGATGCTTTCCGCGTCGATGGCTTCGATGACCGACCCGACGTCCACATTGCAGAACAGGGCCAGTTTGCGGCGGATGTCCATGCCGATGGGGTATTCGGTGCGGCAGACCAGGATGTCGGGCTGTATGCCGGTATTGAGCAGTTCCTTGACCGAATGCTGGGTGGGTTTGGTTTTGAGTTCCTTGGCCGCCCGCAGGTAGGGGATGAGGGTCAGGTGGATGACCAGGCAGTTGTCGGCGCCCAGTTCCCAGCGCAGCTGGCGCAGGGATTCGAGGTAGGGCAGCGACTCGATATCGCCTACCGTGCCGCCCAGCTCCGTGATGACGATGTCAAATTTGTTGGAGTCGCCCAGCAGTTGCACCCGGTGTTTGATCTCGTCGGTGATATGGGGGATCACCTGCACGGTTTTGCCGAGGTAGTCGCCGGCCCGTTCTTTCGTGATGACGGTCTGATAAATTCTTCCTGTGGTGACGTTGTTGGCCTGCGAGGTCGGGGTGTTCAGAAAACGCTCGTAGTGCCCCAGGTCGAGGTCGGTCTCGGCGCCGTCGTCGGTGACGTAGCACTCCCCGTGTTCGTAGGGGTTGAGGGTGCCGGGGTCGACGTTGATGTAGGGGTCGAATTTCTGGATGGTGACGGAGAAACCGCGGGCTTGCAGCAGTTTGGCCAGAGAGGCCGAAATAATACCTTTTCCGAGGGATGAAGTTACGCCTCCCGTAACAAAGATGTACTTGGTCATTAAAGTAGCTTTTGGCTTGCGGGCCCGGAATTCCCCCGGCGGCCTCATCCGGCCCTGGGGCGGGGGTATATCCATCAGCCCAATTACATCATTACGGGACTCAAAGATACGAATTGGATTTGGGAAAGGGTGGGGGATGGGACATATTTAAAAAATAACCTTAATATTCTTCCGCAGATTTCAGCAATCCTGCGCCCCGCGGCCTGACCACCGGCTCCTGGCCGATATCGCCTTTTGCCGTGATCCTGTAGGCGAAAAGCAGCGGATGCCGGCTGCCGTCCAGGTAAAGCCTGCTGGTGCGGATGTTCCCTTCGGCATCCATGGTGGCGGACTGGATGTGCCCGGCCCCGTCCACCTGCGCCAGGGTGAGGGTGTCGAGCAGGCGCCCTGGGGGCGCGTAAGTGCAGAGGAAGTAACCGGAGCCGGAGGCCTGGTAAAGGGGGTATGCTATGGCTGTAAAATGTTTCGTTTCCAGTACTACCATGCCTTTGCCGTATTGATGCTTCGGCTCCTCATTCCGGGAATAAGCCGGATCGATATAGCGGACGATAAAGGCGCTGTCATTCAGGGCTTCCGAAGCCGGCAGCGGCGCGCCGGGGCGGGCTGGGAATTCCGCCGGCAATTCCAGGCGCGGCAAATCCTCAAAAGGGCCGGCGCCTGCTCCTCCTTCTTCCGGAGCGCAGCTCCAGAGCAAGGCCAGGGATAGCAGCATTTTGAGGTTTTGGCCTTTCATGCCGGCGGCTTCTGTGCCTATCCTTCCTGTTTCTTCTTGCCCAGTGTGCTCAGCCCGAAAGGCAGGTACAGGGGGCAGAAGCTTATGAAGCTGGTAGCCAGGAAAACGACGGCCAGCACGAGCAGCACAATGCCCAGCGTGCCGCTGATGACTTTGGTGAAAAACAGTAAACCGATTGCGACTGCGATGATGGCCCGCAGGATGCGGTCGGTGGAGCCCATGTTCTTTTTCATGTCTTTGGAAAGTTTAGTTTGTCAGGTATTGAACCAGCAGCACCAGCCCCGTCACCAGGGCCAGGCAGAGCAAACATACCAGCAGAAACTTCAGTATGTTGGATTTCATGCTTTAAAGTTAAAAAATTCCCCCCTCATGCTCCGGTGATATTGATCACAGGGTGCGGAAGAAAGCATAGGCGGGCAGCCCCTTCAAGAAGGAGGCTGCCACTTCCTGTTCTTACAGTTTCAGAATCTTCTGCACCGCGCCGCCCTGCCCGTCACTCAGCAGGATGAAGTACTGCCCTGCGGGAAGCGATTGCAGCCCTTCGCCCTCCAGGGTGCTTTCGCCGGCGGGCAGCTCGCCCATGAAAATGCGGTGCGCCAGCAGCCCGTCAGGGGAATACAGCGCCGCCGAGATCCGCGTGGGGCGCTTCAGGCTCACCGACAGGGTGAAGGATTCCCGGAAGGGGCTGGGAAAGGCCCGCCAGCCGGATAAGCCCTCGATTTCCCGTATTGCGGTGGTGGGAAAACCAATGTCGGTAAAATTGATGTTGTGGGTAAAAGACAGGCTTTCGTCCCCATCGTCATCGTCGAAGTTGAGCCTCCAGGCGTGGTCGGCGGGAGGGGCGTCATAGGAGCCGTTCTGGTTGAGGTCGGCATAGAAATCCACGTTGTAGTTTTTTCCGATCTCGATGCCCGCTACGGACAGGGAGAAGTCGGGAACGAGGATGGCCGGCAGGCTGACGCGGCCGGCTTCTTCGCCGGCGCCGGTATCCACCACCCGCATTTCCAGTTTCTGGCCCAGGTGCGGGTTCATGCTCATCAGCTCCAGCCTGAATTCGTAAACCCACTGGATGTCGGTGAAGTTGGCAGCATGGGAGAAGGTGATGGTTTCATCGCCATCGACGGGCCCTACCGAAAGCCTCCAGGCGTGGTCGCCTGGCGGGGCGTCGTAGCGGCCGTTCTGGTTGAGGTCGGCGTAGAAGTCCAGGTTGTAGCTGCGCCCGGGCTCGAGGAAAGGCAGCCCCACTTCAAAAGCAGCTCCCGGCACGGCGTCGATGTCTTCCCGCCCGGCTTCCCTGCCACTTTGCGTATCCACGAGGCGCACGCCCATGGACTGGCCAACATGCGGGGTCATGCCGTTGAGCTGGAACTTCAGTTCGTGCTTCCACTGAATGTCGGTGAAGTTCGCAGCATGGGAAAAGGATAGGGCGTTGGCGCCTGCGCTTAGGTTGTCGGCGCTCATCCGCCAGGCGTGGTCTGCCGGCGGGGCGTCGTAACGGCCGTTCTGGTTGAGGTCGGCGTAGAAATCCAGGAAGTAGCTTTCACCCACTTCGCCTTCCAGGCTTACTGAAAAGCCGGCTTCGGAAATGGAGGCCAGCTTTACCCTGTCTGCTTCCCTGCCGGTATGCTTGCTGACCAGGCGGGCTTCGAATTGCTGCCCCAGATGGGGCGTCATGCCGCTCAGGCTGAGTTCTACATCCTGGGCGCCCCCGGGGCCCCAGGAAAAAACCGCGGCCGCCAGGGCCGGCAATAGATAAACCTTTTTCATAGTCACATTTTTTTGAATAGTGGTTTAAATTCTAAGTAGTTGGGCACATTTAGCAGAACAATATTACAATCCAACAATATAACCCTGGCCCCAGGAACAATGCTATTGACGCCGTATTTCCGAAGCAGTATGAGCTACAATAAATGTGTCCAACTACTTAATACTTCCCCATCATCAGCCTCAGGCCGATTCCGGCGCTATACAGTTTCACCTGTCCGTGCCCGATGCCGGAAAGCGGAACCTGCAGGTATGGAGCAGCCTGGAGTGCCATCCTGGGGCTGAGCGCTTTCTGGTAGCCCAGTGAAAGGCGCCCGATGGCGAACCAGTGCCGGCTGCCTTCATCCGTCCTCCACCAGCGGATCAGGTCCGGGTCGGTTTGTTCGTAGAGGTAGTGGTAGCCTTCGTTCAGCAGGAAGAAGGACGTGAAACCGGCGCCTGCGAAGGGCCCGGATCGGCCGGCGCTGCGCGGGTAGTATTTCAGCAGCACGGGCATTTCCAGCACGGTGCATTGGCCTACCGTTTCCACCGGTGCGATTTTGCGGGTCCAGAAGCCTTTGGGAGGAATGTATTCGCCCCTGCCGGCCCGATAGTTCATTTTCTGGTAGAGCAGCTCAATGCTCAGGGCGTATTTCGAGGCATACCGGTATTCCAGCGCCCCGCCGGCTTTCCAGGCGGTGCTGGAAAAATCACCCCAGCCCACCGAATTCAGGGCGCCCGAGCATGCCGGCCCAAAGGACAGGCGCTCGCCCGGCGGCGGCGGCGGCGTGGGCTTCAGCCGGAAACCGGGCTGCTCTGCTTTCCCGGGTAGCGGGTATAGTTCCTTCGGCAAAACCGGAGGCAGGCCCGCCAGGGGTGCTGCGGCGGATTGGGGCTGCCCCGGCGCTGTTTGGCTTTCGATAACCGGATGCAGTGCAAGCGGGCTCCGGCTGCTTTCCGGGGCGGCATCGGGCGGAGGGGCGGCAACCGCAGCGGTGGTGGGCGCCTGCTGTTTTTCTTCGGCCCTGGCTGCAAACTGCTGGTTTTTTCCCCTGGCTTTTTCTGCTGTTTGTACGCCGGAAGCAGCGGAGCTTTCTTTTGTTTTTACTTCTGCCGGGCTTAAGTCCGCGAGGCTTTCCCCTGCCCGGGCGCCGGCATCGGCTTCAGCCGCCAGTGGGGGGCGGTTCGCTGCCGGCTCAGGGTGGCCGAAAAAAAACCAGGCCAGAAGCAGGCCTCCGGCAATCCCCAGCCCTATTCCGAACCACCACCAGGCCATCCGCCGGCGTTCCCGGCGGCGCAGCATGGCCTCCATTTTCGCCCAGGCGGCCGGGTTGTACCCGAAGTCGTACCTTTCCGCCCCGCATTGGAAAAACTCGTCCAGATTGTGGTTCGTCAGGTCAGGCATACCGCGTGTTGAGGCTTTTCGTTACCAATTCCTTCAGTTTCGCCCTGGCTTTGGACAGGTTCGATTTGGAAGCGCCGATGCTGATGCCCAGCGAGCTGGCGATCTCCTCGTGGGTAAAACCTTCGATGGCATACAGGTTGAACACGGCGCGGTAGGCAGCAGACAGAGACTGCACCATTTTGATGAGTTCCTGGTAGCTGATCCGGCTTAGAATATCCTCGCTGGCCTGCATGTTTCCTGCTTCTTCCATGCGAACCTCTTTTTTGAATTTTTCCTGCCGCCTGAGGTGGTTGATGGCCGTGTTGACCACAATGGCCCGGAACCAGGGTTTGAACGGCTGCCCGGCATCGTATTTTTTGATGTTCCCGAATACCTTCATGAAACTGTCGTTCAGTATCTGTATGGCTTCGTCTTCCTCATCGGCGTAGCGGATCGCGATGCTCATGCCGTAGGCATAGAATATCCTGTACAGCTCGTGCTGGCTGGCCCGGCGGCCCTTCCGGCAACCGTCGAGGATACTTCTAAAATCAGAACCGGCGTCTGGGTGCATCGAATCTGCGGTTTTCCCGGCTCCAGCCTTTTATTGTCCGACAGGAGCCGTTTAGCCTCCCTGTACAGGCATTTTTGAAAAAGGGTTGCCTGCGGGCAGCCATTACAGGGAAAAAAATGCCCGGTTGGTTGAAATCCGCCCGGCCGAAGAATGAATTTTTCAATAAGTTAGCCGGGAAATCCCGGCAGGGCAGGCATTTGTTGCCGAACGGGAAAAAACAGGGGCTGGATGGGAAAACGGGTATGGGTTTCCTGAGATTAAATGGCCCCCGGGGCAGTATTCAGGCCTGCCTCATCGCACTTTTGGCCGCCTTAATCGGTTGTTATAAAGGGAAGGGTATAGTAATTTCCTTTTTTATTCACCTCAAAACGAAAAAAATTAAAAATGGCAGAGCAATCATTCCAGGAAAGGATGCAGGAGCGCCTGCAAGGATGGAAAACCAAACTCGAAGAACTGCAGGTGCAGCTCCACCTGGGCCGGAAAGAGGCCGAAGAAAAGCTTGAGGAACAAAAGAAAAACGTCCGGAAATGGATGGATGAGGCCGGCGCCCGGCTCGAAGAAATCGGCGAAGAGGCCCGGGAAGAGGCGCAGGAGCTGAAAGAGGCGTTTGACAAATTGCGGGAAAAACTGCAAAAAGGGCCCGCCCGGACTGCCGAAGAACAAAAACAGCAGGAAGAAGAACTCTCTGCTTCCATCGAAGACCTGCAGGCCAAAGCCGAAGCGGTGGAGGAAAAAGGCGGCGCCAAAACGGCCGGGTTGATGGACGACCTCAGCGACCGGCTCGGCCAGTTCCATGCCCAGATGAAGGTGCTTTCCGCCAAATTGAGGGAGGAGTCGGCCGAGGAATGGAATGAGTTCCGCGAAGAGGCGCGCGAAAAGATCGACGCCCTCAAAAAGAAAACGGAGGAGTGGGCAGCCGAAGCCAGCGAGGAATGGAAGGAAAAGCGCGGCGAGATCAGAAAGGCTTTCGGGCAGATGCTGGACTCCTTCCGGCAGGAGAAAAAGGACGAAAAATAGGCCTGTAAGCAGGCCGGTTGACAAAGAGCTTTGGGGTTCGGGGTTTCTTTCTCTGGCTATATAATGCTGTTGCGCCCCCGAAACCCCGAAGCTTTTTTCTGGCTTATGCCAGTAGGCGGGCTTTCGGAAGGTCGGGAGGTCAACAGGTCGAAAGGTTGGCAAGCTAGCATTTTACCCGACAAAGCCGTCGGGCGCCTTTGCGCGAGGCAACAGCGCTTGATAGCGGCGCCCCTCACCCATACCGTTCATCCACACTAAACAATTCCGGGTGTTTGCCCTGGATATTGCGGTAAAAATCCATGATCTGGCGCATATCCCTGTCAACATCGCCGGTGGGGTAGAGGGCCGGGCCGACGCCGGCGGCCCTGTTGGCGTAGTCCAGATAGCCCAGGCAGATGGGCACGCCGGCTTTCAGGGCGGCGTAGTAGAAGCCCGTTTTCCAGCGGGTGGAGCGCGAGCGCGTGCCCTCCGGCGTCACCATAACCGCGATGCGCCGGTGTTTTTCAAACAATTCCGCCATGACATCTACGTAGCTGGGGCGCTCTCCTGTTTCCGCGCGGGGCCGCCGGTCGATGGGCAGGCCTCCGAGCGGGCCGAGCAGCAGCCCGAAGGGAAAGCGCATCCACTCCCGTTTGATCGTAAAGCGCAGCGGCACATCCATGATGTAAAAGCCCAGGCGGGCATACCAGATATCCCAGTTGGAGGTGTGCGGCGCGGCGATGATGATGCAGCGCTGCACCTCGGGCGGTATGTCCGGGCTAAGTTTCCAGCCCGACAGGCCCAGCAGCCATTTTGCGATCCGTTTCCACATAGTGGCAAATGTAGGGATTTTGCCCGTTTGCCGAACCCTTCCTGTTAAAACTACGTTTCAATGTTAACTGAATGTAAATTTAATATTAACTTTGAGTTAATCCCCTCCCCCTGTTGGCGTCAGTGTTTTGGTTTAACCGGCTAAATGGAGATGTTATGAAAATTACGGCTGCAGCGATGGCGCTCGCCCTGTTGACAGGCCCGGTAGAGGGGATGCCACAGGACGATACCTTCCAGAAGATACCTTTTGAACAGGCCAACGGGCTGATCCTGGTGCAGGCCTCGGTGAACGGCGATACGGGCAGTTTTATTCTGGAAACCGGCCTGCCGATGGTGCTGGTCAACCCCAGGAACGTCAGCGGGCTGCAGCTGAGCCAGGCGCCCGGCGAAGCGGGCCTGCGGGGCCAGCCGGTGCTGGTGAAACACTTCGCCTGGGCCGGCATCGAACGCGAAGGCCTGGAAGCCCTTGCCATGGACATGAGCCAGCTGGAAAAAGCTTCCCAGCGTAAGATACTGGGCGTGATCGGTTATGAGGTGCTGAGCAAATACGAACTGATGTTCGACAGCCGCAACCAGGTTTTGCTGATCTATGAATCCAAAAACAGCTGGGTGCACCTGCAGCGCCCCCCTTCATTCAGCCTGCCTTTCAAACTGCAGGGCAAAATGCTGGCGGTCAGCACCCGTATCGGAGGCAAGAAAGTGCGCCTGGGCATCGATGCGGGCGGCGCCTGCAACCTGATGTCGGAAGAAATGCTCGGGGTGCTGCCTGCTGCCTCACACAGCCTGCCGGTTATGGAAAAGGCCCCTGGCTTTGGAGCATACAAAAAGGCCGCCGATATTTACGATATCCAGGCCGGCGGCAAAGGGTTCCCCGCCAGCCGTTTCATTTTTACCGATCTTTCCGAACTCGAACATTTAAAGCTGGACGGCCTGCTGGGCATGCCCTTCCTGAGCAAGTACCGCTTCTCGGTCAACTACCGCAAGGGGGAGATATACTTCTGGCCCCACGGCGCCGAGATCAATTACAGGAGAACCTGAGCAGGGCTGCGGTTTCTCAGGAAAACATCCGCTTTTCACCGGCTTTGTAAAGTAATACCCGGACGGGTTCTGTTGTGGCCAGGCATCCGAATCGCATGGATTCGAGCATGGGGCGTATGCTTTCGAAAAAGCCGTTTATTTTTTCCTCCTCGTCTATGATCTCGACAACCGTCGGCAATTTCTCCGCCGCTTCCCAGAATTTGTAGGAATGGATGGCCGAACTGGCTCCGTATCCCAGGATGCCTTTGAATACGGTGGCGCCGGCCAGGCTTTTTTCCTTGGCCTGAAGGACTATGGATTCATAGACGTTTTTGTGCTCGTATTGATCAGTGGAGCTGATGAATATGCGGAGCAGCAGGGCTTTGGTTTGGTTTTCCATACTACATGATTTTGGCCAGGGTGTAACCCGAATAAACGGCCAGCAGCCCCAGGAAGAAGCTCAGTCCCCCATAGGCAGCAAGGCGAAGCCATTCCCTGTTCTGGATCAGAAGGAAGGCGTCCATCGACAGGGAGGAAAAGGTGGTGAATCCGCCGCACAGGCCTATAGCCAGGAAAATGCGCCATTCGGCCGAAAGGATTTCCCCTTTTTCAGACAAGCCGTACAGCAGCCCGATGAGAAAACTGCCGAGTATGTTGACTACGAAGGTGCCCCAGGGGAAAACCGAGGTGTGGTAAACCTGGAAATAACGGGCGACGGCGAAGCGCAGGGCTGTGCCGATGAACCCGCCTAAACCTGCGATAAGGATTGGCTTTATCATAAGGACAACAAAGGTACGTATTCTATGATACAATCAAGGATGCCCTACGGCCGCCTCCAGGGCAATCGCATTTAATTTTATGCCTTGCAATCACAAGCCATCCCGGTTTTGGCCAAACCCTTGCGTTCATTTTTTGGGCGGCCAAAAAACGAACCAAAAAAGCCGCCGCCTACGCAGCTTCGGCTAAAACAGCCCTCT
>CAUJDW010000130.1 GCA_963169455.1 Bacteroidota bacterium
GAGGTCGCACAAGGGCAAGATTCCGGCAATGAAGCATTTAAGGTTCGACCTCTCCGAGGTCGTCTCACGCTTTAAATTATTCATCTACAAACGGTTGACCTCTCCGAGGTCATTTCCATAATTCGGGATGACTCATGTTTCATGTCAAATTTGCTTTATTTCCTCCGCTTTACACCAGCAGCCGGATCGGGTCTTCCAGTATGCCCTTAAGGGTTTGCAGGAACTGTGCGCCGGTGGCGCCGTCCACGGTGCGGTGGTCGCAGGAGAGGGTCACTTTCATCATGTTGCCGATGGCCAGCTGCCCGTCCTTCACGATGGGTTTCTCGATGATGGCGCCCACGGCCAGGATGCAGGAATCCGGCGGGTTGATGATGCCGGTGAATTCCTCGATGCCGAACATGCCGAGGTTGGAGATGGTGAAGGTGTTGCCCTGCATCTGTTCCGGCTGCAGCTTGCGCACTTTGGCCAGTTCGGCCAGGGCTTTGACTTCGGTATTGATCTGCGACAGGCCTTTCATGTCCGCATAGCGGATGACGGGTACGAGCAGCCCGTCCTCTACGGCGACGGCCACGCCGATGTGCACGTCCTTGTTGTAGCGGATCTTGTCCCCCAGCCAGGAGGAGTTGACGGCGGGGTGCTGGCGCAGGGCCACTGCGGCGGCTTTGACGACGAGGTCGTTGAAGGAAATCTTTACCGGCGACACCTCATTGAGGCGCTGGCGCACCTGGACGGCTTTGTCCATATTGATCTCCAGCGTCAGGTAGAAATGCGGGGCGGTGAATTTGCTTTCCGCCAGGCGCCGGGCGATGGTTTTGCGCATCTGGCTGATGGCCTTTTCTTCGTAGTTGGCTTCGCCTGCGGTGAACGCGAAAGGCGTTACGGCCGGTGTTTCCTTTGCGGGGGCTGCCTGGGGCGCCGGTGTGGCGGCCGGTTGCGGCGCCGATTTCTGCTGCTCGATAAAGGCCTCCACATCGCGTTTGACGATGCGCCCGCCATCGCCCGAGCCTTCTACCTGTACGATGTTGACGCCGGCCTCTTTGGCCAGGCTGCGCGCCAGGGGGGAAGCTTTGAGGCGCTTGTCTTCGGCTGGAGCGGGAGCTGCCGTTTCGGCCGGGGGCGCCGGGGCTTCTTCGCGGGCGGGCGCCGGCGCTTCGGCATGCGCTTCAGGCGCTGCGCTTTGGCTCTTCCCGTTGCCGCCTTCCGCTTCGCTGATGGCCTTTTTCCAGTCTTCACCCGCCTGCCCGATCACAGCGATGATGCCGTCGATGGGCACGGGGCCTTCCTTGACGGCAATATGCAGGAGCACGCCGTCGAAGTAGCTGTCCAGCTCCATGGTGGCTTTGTCGGTTTCCACTTCGGCCAGGGTTTCGCCGGCTTCCACCGCGTCGCCTTCATTTTTCAGCCAGTTGACGATATTGCCCTCTTCCATCGTGTCGCTCATGCGGGGCATGCGTATGACTTCTGCCATTGTATTTATGGTTTTGAGTGATCTTTCAGGTTTTGTCCGTTTTGCAAAGAAAAATAATCTTTGCCGTTTCCCCAACCCCTGATGCTTTCTATTGGTAAGGAAAACAGCCTGGAGGGGGGAGGGTTCACGGCTTCACGGTTTCATTGTGCCATTGTTGGGGGAAGTTCCGAAGTTTCTCCTTCGTAATCCGGGGCAAACTTCCGAAGTTTAGCCGTGATACCTTATTTTTACGCTCATGAACTTTTCTTCCAAACTCATCGAAGAGGCCGTCAGCGCTTTTGCCAGCCTGCCCGGCATCGGCCGGAAGACGGCGCTGCGGCTGGTGCTGCACCTGGCCCGCCAGCAGCCGGAGGCCGTGGAACAATTTGCGGAAGCCGTCGCAAAAATGCGGCGCGGCATCCGGGAGTGCGAGCGCTGCCACAACCTCTCCGACACCCCGGTGTGCAACATCTGCGCCGACCCCCGCCGCGACCAGTCCCTGATCTGCGTGGTGGAGGGCATCCGCGATGTGATGGCCATCGAAGACACCGGGCAGTACCGCGGGCTGTACCACGTGCTGGGCGGCGTGATCTCACCCATCGAGGGCGTCGGGCCGGCCGAGCTGAACATCGACTCCCTCATCCAACGTGCTCAGGCAGGTGGGGTTCGGGAGGTGATCATGGCCATCAGCCCTACTATCGAGGGGGAAACGACCATTTTCTACATCTCCAGAAAACTGAAGGCGCCGGGCGTCAATATATCCACTATCGCCCGCGGTATTTCCTTCGGCGGCGAACTGGAATATGCGGATGAACTGACCCTGGGCCGCTCGATCGTGGCGCGGGTGCCGTATAAAGGAGGAGGGGAGGAATAGATTAAGGGGGAAACCGTCAGGCCGTGAAGCTTTCCGTCATCATCGTCAACTACAACGTCAAGTATTTTCTGGAGCAGGCTCTGCTTTCGGTGCGCAAGGCGTCGAAAGGGCTGGCCGTGGAGGTTTGGGTGGTGGACAACAACTCGGTCGACGATTCCGTGCTGATGGTGCAGGAGAAGTTCCCCGAAGTGAAACTCATCGCCAACAAGGACAACCCCGGTTTTTCCATCGCCAACAACCAGGCCATCCGCCAGTCGGGCGGCGAATACGTGCTGCTGCTTAATCCCGACACCGTTGTAGAGGAAGGTACTTTCCGCCAGTGTATCGGTTTTATGGACGCCCACCCGGAGGCCGGCGGGCTGGGCGTGCGCATGATCGACGGCTCGGGCAAGTTCCTGCCCGAATCGAAGCGCGGCTTTCCTTCGCCCTGGGTGGCCTTCTGCAAAACCTTCGGGTTGTCGCGGCTCTTTCCGCGCTCCAGGCTCTTCAACCATTACCACCTGGGGTACCTGGACGAGCATGAGGTGCACGAAGTGGAGGTGCTGGCCGGCGCCTTCATGCTGCTGCGCCGCTCCGCGCTCGACAAAACCGGCTTGCTGGACGAGGCTTTCTTCATGTACGGGGAGGACATCGACCTGTCGTACCGCATCATTCAGGCGGGTTACCGGAATTACTACTTTCCCGAAACGACGATCATTCACTACAAAGGGGAGAGCACCAAAAAGGGCAGCCTCAACTACGTGAAGGCCTTTTACACGGCCATGATCATTTTCGCCCGCAAGCACTTCCGGGGCAAACAGGCGCGGCTGTTCGTGCTGATGCTGCAGCTGGCCATCTACTTCCGCGCATTTCTCGCCCTGCTGTCCGGTTTTGCCCGCAAGGCCTACCTGCCACTGCTCGATGCGGCGGCCATCTTTGGCGGGCTGGTGTTTCTGAAGAACTTCTGGGCGGTTTACCACTTTCGCGACCCGGACTATTACGGCATTTCCTTCCTGTACTTCAACGCGCCCCTGTACATCCTGATCTGGCTGTCCGCCGTGTACTTCAGCGGCGGCTACGACCGGCAGTTCAGCATTCGCCGGCTGGTGCGGGGGCTGCTGGTGGGCACGGTGGCCCTGGCGGCGGTTTATGGTTTTCTGGACCTCGAATACCGCTCCTCCCGCGCCCTGATCGTTCTGGGCGCCGTCTGGGCCGTATTGTCCACTACCGCTTTGCGCTTCCTGCTCCATTTCCTCCGTTTCGGCAACTTCAACCTGGAGCGCAACCGGGCCAGGAAGCTGGTGATCGTGGGTTCGCTGGAGGAGAGCGAGCGGGTGCAGCGCCTGCTGCACCTGGCGCAGGTGCAGAAAAACTTCATCGGCACCGTGGCGCCCTGGCAGGATGCCGACACCCACCTCTACCTCAGCCGCCTGCCCCAACTCGATGAGGTGGTGCACATTTATCAGATCGAGGAAGTCATTTTCTGCTCCCGCGACCTCAGCGCGCAGGATATCATGAGCTGGATGGCCCGCCTCGGGCCGGCCATCGACTTCAAGATCGTGCCCCAGGAGAGCCTGAGCATCATCGGCAGCAGTTCAAAAAATGCGGCCGGTGAACTCTATACCATTGACATTCAGTACCGCATCGCCCAGCACCGGAGCCGCCGCAACAAACGCCTGGCCGACCTTGTGCTGGCTTTTGGGCTGCTGTTTTCCTTCCCCCTGCAGGCCCTGTTCGCCAATTCCCCGCGCGGGCTGTTCCGCAATATCCTTCAGGTGCTGGCCGGCAGGCGCTCCTGGGTGGGCTATGCGCCCTCCGAACAAAATGCCGCCAACCTGCCGCCAATCCGCCCCGGCGTCCTGTCGCCCCTCGACGCCCTCCGCATCCGGAACCTCGACGCCCCGACTATCCAGCGGCTGAACTTCTTCTACGCCAAAGACTACCACCTGAGCAAAGACCTGGATATCATCTGGCGGGGCTACCGCAGCCTGGGCAGGCAGGGGTAAAGCCCGTGGGGGGATTGGGAGGCCTGGTGACCTGGTGACCAGGTGATTGGGAGGCGAGGTGAGCCTGTGGCAACCCCAGAAACCAGAAACCAGGCCCGCCCCTTTATTCACCCGGATAAATCCTTGCGGCGCCCGGCCGGGCCTTCGCCCGCCATAGCGGCTACGGCCCGCGGAGGCAGGTAGAAACCTGAAACCAAGCAGGATGCCCCGCAAGTGTTACGCCCGGGGCGCCCTATGTTTTCCCATCCTGACGCCCTCTGGCGCGGGCGGGCTGTTGCCTGACGGGTTTCTGCCATTCGATCTGCTGGCGCTTTCCCTTGGCGTTTCCCTGCATCTCTTTCTCGGCTTTGCGGGTTGCCTTCTGCGCCTTTTTGGCCTGTTTTTCCGCTTTTTTAGCCTGTTTCTGCGCCTTTTGCTGTTCTTTTTCGGCTTTCTGCATCTGTTTTTCCGCCTTCTGCTGCTGTTTGCGGGCCCGGTTCAGTTCCTTTTCCGCCTTTTGGGCGTCTTTCTGAGCTTTCTTCTGTTCTTTTTCCATTTGCTCCATCTTCTCCTTGTCCGTTTCCACCTGGGCATTCAGGCTGGCGGCCAGGAGGGGCAGGAAAAACAGGATCGATAAAAAGATCATCTTTTTCATAGTGGATGTATTTAAGGTAGCCGTTGAAGCACGCTGCGAATCACCTTTCGCTGCGCATACCTTATAAGGTACATCCCCGGGCCGGGGCGGGGCAATGAAAAAAATCATGCCCGGGCATTTTTTTCCGAACATTAACAAATGGCGCCCTGCGCGCGGCAGAGAATTACTGCTTTTTTGAAAAATCCATCTCCCCCGCCTCAACGGGGATGTCCAGGTGGTTCTCGTCGGGAGGGATGGGGCAGTTGTAGCCGTCGCTGTAGGCGCAATAGGGGTTGTAGGCCTTGTTGAAGTCCAGGATGAGCCGCCCGTCCTGTATGTCGCCGGTTTTGATGTCCAAGTACCGGCCGCCGCCATAAGTGGACTCGCCGTTGGTAGGGTCCTTGAACGGAATAAAGAGGTAGTCGCGGTACAGGGGCATCTGGCGGAGTTGAAGGCTCTGGTAAACGGCCAGTTGGCGTCTGTGCCCGTTCAGCTCGAAAGCCGCTATGCCGTACTGCACATAGGGTTTGGTGATGCCGCTGTAGGTGGCCATGTCGAAGGGTTCGGCATCGGGCGTGAGCTCGAAGGTGCAGTTCAGGCGGTAATGCTCATCGGGCGGGAAAAATCGAAGCTTTTTAACGCCTTTTTTGTCGAGGGGCGAGCGCCCTTCTTTGAGGAATTCCTTTTTGTAGTGTTTGCGGTGCTGCTGGATGCCTTTCGATTGGGATTTGCTGCTCTGCGCGCCGAGCGGCAAAGCCAGGAAGAAGCAAAGGCAGGCTGTAGCTAGAGTTTGGATGTACATGGTTGCAGTGATTGAGCGCCCTCACTCCGCGACTATGGCGATGGGCGTGGCCAGGCCCGTCGCCTGGTTTTTCCCGGAACCCGAAGAGATGGCCCTTTCCGGGCCGATCACCAGTTTGGAGATATTGCGGATCTCGTAAAAGCGCAGGTCGGCGGCCTCTTTCCAGTTGTCGTCCGAGAATTTGTTGTACTTGTACAATTTGCTGCCTTTGGCCATGAGGAAAGTCCCGTCGGGCAGCACGGCGAAGTGCTCGGCGCCGGGCAGGGTTTCAATGATGGGGCGGGGCACTTCCTTGGGCCGGTAGAGGTTTTTTTCCATGAGTTTCCAGTCGTCGTAGCGGCTCTTCTGCACGAATGCCAGGTTGCCGTTGGGCAGGCGGGCGAAAGTGCGCCCGACATTGGTGGCGATGGTCTCTATCTTGTCGTTGTTGGTGTCCATGATGGACAGGGTGGTGGGGTCGCCGCCCTTGTAGATGACGATATCGCGGCTGTTGAGCCAGAAGTATTCCTCCACGCCGCTGAGGTATTTGAAAATGGGCTTGCCGTTGGTCAGCTGGTCGACGGGGAACTGCCACAGGCGCAGCACGCTGTCGCGCCCGTCCTTTTCCCTGCGGATGGCGGAGAAGTTGTACATTTCAGGCATCCGCGCCGGGGCATACTCGCTTTCCGGCGTGGCGGTCACCTGGGTTTTGGTGAACTTCGTCAGGTCGAGCCTGTAGATATCCGTCTGAATGGCGCTGGCCAGCCGGGCGGCGATGTACAGTTCGTTGGGAGAGAAAAAGGAAGGGTCGGTGTTGTACCCCTGGGCGTTGAATGCCGTGAGGAAACGGGGGTCGGTAAGGCTGACCTTACCCCCTTCTTCCTGATGGATGTCAAAGAGGTAAATATTGGACCGCTGGCCCGGGGCGAAGGTGCTCAGCCCGAGGGCCAGCAGCAGAATCAGGACTCTGTTCAGCATCATGGTTTTGGATTTGACGGCTTAAAAATAAGGCTTCGCATTGGTACGACCAAGGAACCGGCCGGCGGGCTTCTCCAAAGGTGACGCCCCCTCGACAAAAACAGGCTGTTCCGGGCTGGAAATTTTCAATATCTTCACCTCAAAAAATGATGAGGGCCTTTTTCTGCATTGTGTTTTTATTCGGCTTAACCTTTTCTTTCGCGCAAAACGCCATTCAACTGGAGGTTTACTCCTCCGGCTTCTCTCAGCCGGTTGATATCGCCAATGCCGGCGATGAACGCCTCTTCGTGGTGGAAAAAGCGGGTTTTATCCGCATCATCGACGGCGCCGGCAACCGCCTGCCGCAGCCTTTTCTCGATATTGACGCCAGGGTGAACTCCATTGCCAGCGAGCGCGGGCTGCTGGGCCTGGCTTTCCACCCCGATTATCAGAACAACGGCTATTTTTACGTCAACTACACCAACAATGACGGAGACACCCGCATCTCCCGCTTCAGCCGCAGCGCCTCGGGCCCCAACGAAGCAGACCCCAATAGCGAACTCATACTCCTGGAAGTGGATCAGCCCTACAGCAACCACAATGCCGGCGACCTCAATTTCGGCCCCGACGGCTACCTGTATTTCGGCATGGGCGATGGCGGGCTGGGCGGCGACCCCCTCAACTCCGGGCAAACCCGCCTCTCCCTGCTCGGCAAAATGCTCCGCATCGACGTCGACAACGGCAACCCATACGCCATTCCCCCCGACAACCCCTTCGCCGATGACGATTTTACGGCCGATGAGATCTGGGCCCTGGGGCTGCGCAACCCCTGGCGGTTCAGTTTCGACCGCCTCACCGGCGACATGTGGATCGCCGATGTGGGCCAGGATTCCTGGGAGGAGATCGACTTCCAGCCCGCTTCCAGCACCGGCGGCGAGAACTACGGCTGGCGCTGCTACGAAGGTTTTGCACCCTATAACACCAACAATTGCGGCCCTGCCGGCGAATATACGCCCCCGATCCACGCCTACGCCAACAGCAACAGCGTGGGTTGTTCCGTCACCGGCGGCTTCGTGTACCGGGGCGAAGCCTTTCCGGCCCTTTACGGGAAATACATCTATGCCGATTACTGCTCGGGCCGCTTCTGGTCATTGGAACCCGACGGGCAGGGGGGCTGGGTGAATACCGAGCTGATCAATACCACCAACAGCGAATTCGTCACTTTCGGGGAAGACAAAAGCGGAGAGCTCTTCGTGGGAGGTATCGGCTCGGGCAACATCTTTCGCATCAAAGTGAACTGTGCGGCCCTGCCCGTTCCGGAAATCAGCGCCGAGGACAATGTGCTCTCGGCCCCGGAAGGGTATCAATCCTATCAGTGGCTACTGGGCGGCCAGCCGCTGGAAGGCGCCAACGAGGCCGCCTTTACGGCTCTGGAAAGCGGAAGCTATTCCGTTCAGGTGGTGGACGGAAACGGCTGCGCCCTGGTCTCCGAACCCATCGCCGTCACCGTCAACTCCCTGGAGGATATGGGCCTGCAATCCCTGTCCGTTTCTCCCAACCCCTTCGAAAGCCGGTTCCGGCTGGAATTTACGGCCGCAGCGCCGGGCAGTTACCGCATCCGGCTGCAAAACCCGGAAGGGCGGGTTGTATGGGAGCGCAGCAGCAGGGCCGTGCAGTCCTTTTCGGAGCTGGCCGAGCTGCCCGGGCTGCCGGCCGGCGCCTATCTGCTCATTCTGGAAAAAGACGGCCGGCAGCTTGTGCGCCGGCTCCTGAAACAATAAAACCATGAAGCCATTCATTCTTTCCGTTCTCAGCCTGTGCCTGCTGGCGGCCTGTGCGCCCGACCGGCAGCCCGAAGGGCAAAGCCGGCCCGAAGCAAAGCGGATACCCGGCCCGCCGCCGCAACTCACATCCATCACCTTCACCAGGGAAGACACAGTGCTGCAGTATTCTGCCCGCGTCACCTACCCCGGTATCCGGGAAGACCTGGCCTTCAACCAGGCCGTCCAGGATGCCCTGAAGTCGGCTCTCGACACCTTCGAGGCCTTCATCCGGGATTTCAGCGGCGGAGGGCGAACCCTGAATTCGGAATACCAGCCCGTTCAGGCCAGCGATACGGTGGTCAGCATCCGGCAGGTGTACGAATGGGCGGTGCCCGGCACTTCAACCCTGCAATACGATTTTCACAACATCAACTACGACCCCTCCGCCCGCAGGCTCATCACCCTGGAGGCTTTGTTCAAACCCGGCGAGGACTACCGCAGCCTGCTGCGCCGCCGCCTCCAGGACAAAATACGCGCCAGCTTCAAAGTGAAGGTGGATGTAACGGATGCCGACCTCGCCACCTTTACCATCGGCGGCAATTACCTGGAGTTCTATAAGGTGCTGTACCCGGAAGTGATGGAGCCCGAACCGAAAGCCATCCGGATCGAGTTCTCCGAGCTGAAAGGCAGGCTCAGGTGGATGTGATATGCGCTGAACTTCCGAAGGTTAAGCGGGCTGCTCAGGACGTTTCCCCCCGCCTGCGGATCTCATCGCGGATTTCGGCGGCCCGTTCGTAGTTTTCCTCGGCCAGCATTTCCTCCAGCATTTTGTTGAGGGCGTCGATGGAGTAGGAGGAAAGGGAGGCGCTTTTGCCTTTGGGCTGGGCGCGTTCCTCGGCCGGCTCGCCTTCTTCTTCCGATTCTTCCAGCACTACGCCGGCGGCGTCGAGGATGAATTCGTAGGTAAAGATCGGGCAGGCGAAGCGCACCGCCATGGCCAGGGCGTCGGAGGTGCGGGAGTCGATCTCGATGAGCTCGCCGTCTTTGAGGCAGATGAGGCGGGCGTAAAAGATGCCGTCGAGCAGGTTGTTGATGACGACCTCCTTGAGGTCGATGTGGAAGGTTTCGAGGGTATTTTTAAAGAGGTCGTGGGTCAGGGGGCGGTTGGGGGTCATGCGCTCCATGGCCACCGCGATGGCCTGCGCTTCGAAGCTGCCGATGACGATCGGCAGGCGGCGGGAACCGCTGCGCTCTCCCAGCACTACGGCGTAGTTGTGCGATTGGGTCACGGAGTGGGAGAGGGCGACTATATCCAGTTCTATCTTTTTCATGGAAGCCTTGTCCGTTTTTTGGTTTGTACGCTACCTTTAGATGCAACATCTGCGGTTTCCAGGTAGTTGAAAAGCAGGGAGCCAAAATCGGGCCCCTTGAAAGCCGCTGCCCGCGCTGCGTTGAAAAGCAATTCAGGGCGAAAATACGAATTCCGTTTCGGAGCGCAAAAGTAAAAAAAAGCTTGATAAGCTCCCCGTTTCGGGGCCAAAATTAGTCAGGGTAAACCCTTTGCTTCTTCCCAGAGGGCGTCCATCTCCGCCAGGCTCATGTCGCGCAGGTTTTTGGGAGCCTTGGCCTCTATGTATTCGAAGCGCTTTTTGAATTTCAGGTTGACGCGCTCCAGGGCGGCTTCGGGGTCGATGCCCTGAAAGCGGGCGTAGTTGATGAGGGAGAAAAGGATGTCGCCGAACTCTTCCTCGCGTTTTTCCGGCGGCAGGTTTTGCTCCAGGGCCTGCCTGAACTCGCCGATTTCCTCCTCCACTTTCCCCCATACCTGTTCGCCGTTTTCCCAGTCGAAACCCACCTGGCTGGCCTTGTCCTGCATGCGGTATGCCTTGACCATGGCAGGCAGTGACCGGGGCACGCCCTGAAGGACCGATTTTTTGCCCTGCCGGAGCTTGAGTTGTTCCCAGTTTTTCTTGACGGTTTCTTCATCCCTGGCGACCACGTCGCCATAGATGTGGGGGTGGCGCTCGATGAGCTTGTCGCAAACGGCGTTCAGGGCGTCGGCGATATCGAAGGCCCCCTGTTCGTCGGCGATTTTGGCGTAAAAGGCCATGTGGAGCATGAGGTCGCCGATTTCCTCCCTGATCTCCGGCAGGTTCTCTTCAAGAATGGCGTCGGCCAGTTCGTAGGTTTCTTCTATGGTGAGGATGCGGAGGCTCTGGAAGGTCTGTTTGCGGTCCCAGGGGCATTTTTCGCGCAATTCATCCATGATGGCCAAAAGCCGGGCAAAAGCCTTCAGTTTATGCTCCATTTTGATCAGGTTTGGTTATTTTTGCAGCCCAATAGGCAGGCTGCGCTGCAAAAATAATCAAACCATCTTTGGGGCGCGCTTGTTTTGATAAGAAACCTCGGCAAGCTAAGAATATGGAATTTTTATATGTATTAGGCATCGTATTCGGCATTTTCGGCATTTCCTTCCTGCTGATCAACCTTCGCCACCTTTTCACCGGACAGGAATTCCGCGGCACCTGCGCCACCAACAACCCCATGCTCAAGAACGAGATCGGCGAGTGTACAGTCTGCGGCAAAAAGGCGGACGAGCCCTGCAAAATGCCGGAAGTGCAGAAATAAGCCCGGCTTTAATAGTTGCCCACCGCCAGCATTACCAGCGTACAGCCCATTTCCACTTCGATGCCGTGCTGCCGGGCCAGCATGGCCAGCTCCGCGTTTTCCGTGCCGGGGTTGAAGATGAGCCGCTTCGGCCGGAGCTGCAGGATGTAATCATAGTAATCCTTTTGAAGGACGGGATTGAGGTAGAGCGTAATGGTATGCACACCGCTCAGGGCCGGCTGGCCCTGCTGTATGGCAATGCCCAGCGCCTCTCCTTTGCGGTTGCCGATGGGTATGACTTCGTGCCCTTTGGAGAGAAGCTGGTGTACGGCGGAGTAGGAGTATCGGAGCGGGTTGTCGGAAGCGCCGAGAACGACCGTTTTTTTCATGTTTATCCGTTCAGTTTTTCATATAACCTCCAAGGCGGGTTTTAGTTTATTCCCGGCTTGTGCACAAAACCTTCCGCAGCGAAGTGCGCCGGCTTTCAGGAAGGGCAAAAAAAAAGCTGCCCGGTAACCCGGGCAGCACCATACTACTGCATACTGAAAGCACAACTTTATTGCCCTAAGTGCTTATCTGGAATAACTAATAAAACAGGAATGCTTTTTCTTTGGCAGGCCGGCGCTGCGGCCCCGGGTTTAAGGTGTTTTTGTTGATAGCTTTACTATTAGACATTCTTTCCCGGTTTTGGTTCGCCCTTTCGCTCAATTTTTTTTGAAGCCTGCCTGTTGTTGCCTTTGGCGCGCCTCAATTATTTTTTTGTGGCCGCTATTTAGGGCTCCTTTAGCGGCAATCCGGAACGCAGGCAGCGCCCCTCCCAAGGCGCAGTGTTTATCACTTCGCGGGCCATAGGCCCGCGTTCCAGCCTAAATAGTAACCTTTTTTTGCTCCTTTGCGAACAAGCGGGCAAAATGGATGTAGTAATAGCAATACTATTTTTTTAAATGGTATTGCCCAAAGCCCGGGCCGGGATTGCCGATGGGCGAACAGGAGTTCTTTGACAAACATGCGGCAGGGATTTGAACAGTTCTGTCAATTTTACTAATTTCGTGATAGGATGACTTTTACGGATAAAATTCAGGGCTATGCTTAAGGTAACGGTTAAGCTGGACGTTAACGAAAAGCTGTATCTGAAAAACCCCGAAGACACAAAGCTGGGCAGGCGTATTGTGGAACACAGCATTCTGCTCATCGACCAAATCGGGCTGGAGAGTTTTACCTTCAAAAAACTGGCCGAGCAGATCAATTCGACCGAGGCCTCCGTTTACCGGTATTTCGAGAACAAACACCTGCTTTTCGTCTATCTGGCCAACTGGTACTGGGAATGGATGAAGTTCCGCATCGTCTTTTTCACCCTCAACCTGTCCGACCCCGCCGATAAACTGAAGGCAGCGCTTCGGGTCATCGTGGATACTTCCCAGCGCAGCACCTCGGTGGAATACGTCGATACGGAAGTGCTGCACCGGATCGTGATTACCGAGGGGGCCAAAGCCTACCACAGCAAATCGGTGGATGAAGAGAACAAGGAGGGCTTTTTCCTTTCCTACAAGGCCCTTTGTGGAAAAATTGCCGAGTATATCCTGGAAGTTAATTCCCAATACCCCTACCCGCGCTCGCTGGCCAGCATGTTGCTGGAAACCGCCAACAACAATATCTATTTCGCTCAGCACCTGCCCCGCCTAACCGACATCCTGCACAGAGACGGTTACCTGGAAGAAATCTCCGAAATGCTTTTCTCTTTCGCCATCGGCTGCATCTTCAGCGGCAAGATCGGCCCGGAACGGGGATGACAGCAGGCAGCGCCTTGGAGGTTCCGGGTTCCGGGGGGGTACCCGGCTGTGCGCAGCGAGGACGGGACAGGGGTTTCCGCAGGCTCACCTCGTCTCCCCCTCATCCGGTCCCCCACCTGGACGTAGGCCGGCATGCAGGTAAAATCATCCGCTCTGATCATTTTCAACATCTCTGTTATAAGTAGTTGGACTCATTTATTGTACTCATACTGCTTCGGAAATACGGCGGGAATAGCCTTGGTACTGGGGTTAGGGCTATATTGTTATATTGTTATATTGCTATATTGTTATATTATTATATTGTTATATTGTTGATGTTGTTAATATTATTATGCTAAATGTGTCCCACTGGCTTACTGGAAAGAAATTAAACCAATTCAAATATGAGCTTAAACGAGCAGATTCAGACAACATCCCAGCCGGGGGAAACCGGTGAGGGCGGGCGTGTGACGCTTGCCCATGGCGATGGCATTGGCCGGGAGATCATGGAATCGGCGATGGCTATTCTGGAGGCCGCCGGCGCCGGGCTGGAATACGACATCATCAGGGTTGGCAAAGAGGTGTACCTGGAAGGGCACAGCTCCGGCATCAGCCCCGAAGCATGGGATGTGCTGCGCCGGAACCGGGTCTTCCTCAAGGGGCCCATCACCACCCCGCAGGGCGGAGGTTACAAGAGCCTCAACGTCACTATACGCAAAACCCTGGGGCTGTATGCCAATGTGCGCCCCTGCCGCGCTTTTTCCCCCTATGTCAAAAGCCATTTTCCGGACATGGACCTGGTGGTCATCCGCGAGAATGAAGAAGACCTCTATGCAGGCATCGAACACCAGCAGACGGCGGAAGTGGTGCAGTGCCTCAAGCTCGTCTCCCGCCCGGGTTGCGAGCGCCTCATCCGCTATGCTTTCGAATACGCCCGCGCCTACGGCCGCCGGAAAGTCACCTGCATGACCAAGGACAACATCATGAAGCTCACCGACGGGCTTTTCCATTCGGTTTTCGACGAAGTGGCCAGGGATTATCCCGATATCGAGGCGGAGCATTTCATCATCGATATCGGCGCTGCTCTTCTGGCCGACTCCCCGGGCCGCTTCGACGTAGTTGTGACGCTCAACCTTTACGGCGACATCATTTCCGACATCACGGCTCAGGTTGCCGGTTCTGTCGGCCTGGGCGGCTCGGCCAACATCGGCAGCCGGATTTCCATGTTCGAGGCCATCCATGGTTCGGCCCCTGATATTGCAGACAAGGGTATTGCCAACCCGTCCGGGCTGATCAATGCGGCCTGTATGATGCTGGCCCACCTGGGGCGCCCGCGCGTTGCCGAGCGCATCCAGAATGCCCTCCTCTGCACGCTGGAAGACGGCATCCATACGGGCGACCTTTACAACGAGGCCTACACCAAACAAAAAGTGGGCACCGAAGGCTTCACCCGGGCCGTCATCGAACGCCTGGGCCGGGAGCCTGCCCGCCTGAAACCCGTGCGCATGGGCGAACAACGCGCCCCGATCGAAGTCCTGCCCCGGCCCGTCGCCCCGGCCGATAAAAAACTCGTCGGAGTGGACGTTTTCCTGGACTGGGCGGACGGCAACCGAAACCCCTCTGAACTGGGGCACAGGCTGGAGCAGATTGCCGGCGGGAAACTGCAGCTCAAAATGATCACCAACCGGGGTGTGAAGGTTTACCCCGACGGATTCCCGGAAACCTTCTGCACCGACCACTGGCGCTGCCGCTTTGTATCCCACGATTCTGAAGTGTCATCCTCCGGCTCCGGCATGTCGTTTGCCGCGCCCGTGGATTATTCCGATATCACCGCGCTGCTGCAGCGGCTGATGGCGGAGGGGCTGCACTTTATCAAAATCGAAAACCTGTACGAGATCGGCGGGCGGCGGGCTTACTCGCTGGGCCAGGGCGAGTAGGCCCCGGAAGCGCCCGGCCTCCAAACATGCTCTTAATGGCCGTCTCTGATGAGCCGGTTAAAATGGCTGAGCTTATGCTGTGTCGGCGTTCAACCTGCCGGGGCGCCGGCCTTTCTGGGGGGGCTGGAAACGAAACCGTGGGAGCGGATATGTTACGGGGTGGCCGAACTTCGGAAAAATCGAAGCAAGCCGCCCCGTGACTGGCCTGCAACCTGCGCCCTCCCGGTCACCCGGCCTTTAAGCTGACGACGCCTTCGAACACCTTTTCCGCAGGGCCGCACAGCCAGATGTTGGTGAAGCCGTCCCCTTTCGGTTCGAAGCGGGCTTCCAGCAGCCCGCCTTTGGCCCGGATGGGGACGGTTTGCGGCCCCGGGGAAGGCGCCCGCAGGTAGGCGGCGATGGCGGAAGCCGTGACGCCGGTGCCGCAGGCCAGGGTTTCGTCCTCCACGCCGCGCTCATAGGTGGCCACGGCGATGCCGTCGTTCAGGGCCTGGACGAAGTTGACGTTGGTTCCTTCCCTGCGGAAGCGCTCGGAATAGCGGATGGCCCGGCCTTCGCGGCATACGTCCACGGCATCGAGGTCGTCAACGAAGGATACGTAGTGCGGGGAGCCGGTGTTGAGGAAATAGTAGGCGGGCCCCTTTTCGACCGAAGCTACGTCGCCTAGGCGGAGCTCTACCCAGCCGTCGGGGCGCAGGCGTGCTTCGTGCGGGCCATCGACGGCAAGGAAGCGGCAGCTGTCGCCGATGAGCCCGAGCTGGCGGGCGAAGGCCACGATACAGCGCCCGCCGTTGCCGCACATGCTGCCCTCGCCGCCATCGGCATTGAAGTAGAGCATTTCAAAATCATACCCCTCGCAGGCCTGCAGCAGGATCAGCCCGTCGGCCCCGATGCCGAAGCGGCGGTGGCAGAGCCTTCTGATAACCTCGCCGTCCTGCCGCGATAAAAAGCGCTTCTGGTGCTGGGCGATGAGGATAAAATCATTGCCGGCGCCCTGGTATTTGGAAAAGGGAATGTTTGGCATGGCGGCTGCGGATTATCGGCTGAGCGAATCGGTGGTTGTGGTGTCCTTCTGCTCCAGCTGTTCCAGGGGGTCTTCAAAACCCAGCGGCGCCTTCAGGGTGTAATGCCGGTAGGCGATGGCCCCGAGCAGCACCAGGATCAGCACCAGCCCGAAGATGGAGAATTTCCAGGGCCAGATATTGCCGTCGTTGCTGCCTCCGAAGGGGCTGCCGGCATTTTGGTTTTGGCTCATGATATCAATTTTGAACAATGCAAATATAACAACTTACCGGGCGCTTTCCCCCTTGCATTCCCATCCAAAACTGTTTACCTTTGCAGCGCAATGAAGCCATTTTCCGCCATATTACTGCTCGCCCTCACCCTTTTTGCCATGCTGGCGCCCAGCGCGGAGGGGGTGCTTGCCGTTTTGGAGAAAAACTGCGGAGAGCAGGAAAAGAGCTGTTGCCATGCCCCGCAGGAAGAAAGCCCGGATATTGCCGGCTGCAACAGCCATTCGGAAGAAGGCGAAGGCCATTGCTCTCCGTTCTGCCACTGCGCCTGCTGCGGGCAGGCCGTTGCGATCCTGTTGCTCAGCTGCAGCTGCCGGGAAGAGGCGGTTGCCGCCCAGCACCAGCCCGCCTACGTGGCTTCTTACGATTTTGAATATACCCATCACATCTGGCAGCCGCCACGCCAGGGTTGACCTTTTTCGCCGGCCGCCGGGCCGGTAGTTGTTTCTTTTTTGATCAACCCGAAATTTCTTATCCATGATGAAGAAAGCCATCTGGCTGTGCGTTCTGGGCGCTCTGTTGCATCTCAACCAGCTGCAGGCGCAGGCGGACAGCACTGTCGAGATATGGGTGGACGGCGTTTGCGGCATGTGCCAGGACCGCATCGAAAACGCCGCCCTGCTCACGCGCGGCGTCCGCTTTGCAAACTGGGACGTCGATTCCAAAAAATTGCTTGTCACCCTGGGGCCCGAGCCCTTTGAAGCGGGGGAACTGCACCGCAACATCGCTGCCGTAGGCCACGATACGGAAGCGGAAAAAGCCTCCGATGAGGCTTATGAAAACCTCCACGAATGCTGCAAATACCGCGATGAGGAGATCGTGGAAGCCCACCGCCCTGCTGCAGGCCTGGCCAGGGGGCAGGTCTTTGAAAAAGGAGAGAAGCGGAAGCGGAGCCCGCTGCCCGGCGTCAACCTCTACTGGCTGGGCACCAGCGAAGGAACCACTTCCGATGAACACGGGCATTTTGACCTGCCCCGCACCGCCCAAACCGATATGCTGGTCATCAGTTATGTAGGTTTTGGCGCGGATACGGTGCAGGTACAGGAGGGAAAGGACATTCAGATCGTCCTGTCCGGATCGGTGTTTCTGGAGGAAGTAGAAGTGCGCCACCGCCGGAAATCCACGGAAATATCCTTTGTCGACCCCATCAAAGTGCAGATGATCGGGGAGAGGGAGCTGATGAAGGCCGCCTGTTGTAATTTGTCGGAAAGCTTTGAGACGACCCCCTCGGTGGATGTCACCTTCACCGATGCCGTCACCGGGGCCCGGCAGATACAGATGCTGGGCCTGGCCAGCCCGTACATACAGATCGCCCGGGAGAACATGCCCGATGTGCGTGGGCTGTCGGCCATTTATGGCATGGCCTACACAGCCGGCCCCTGGATCGAGGGCATGATGCTCAATATGGGTACGGGCTCGGTGGTCAACGGCTTTGAGGCCATTGCCGGCCAGATCAATGTGGAATTGCGGAAGCCGGAAAATACGGACCGCCTGTACCTCAACCTGTACGCCAACGGCATGAGCAGGCTGGAGGCCAATGCCAATATCAGCCAGCCGGTAGGCAAAAAACTGCATACGGGGCTGCTGCTGCACGCCAAAAACCAGAGGCAGTCCATGGACAACAACGGCGACGGCTTCCTCGACAACCCGCTCAACGAAGGCATCGTAGCCATCAACCGCTGGAAATTCGCCGGCAATGGCGTGGAAGGGCAGTTTGGCGTGAAAGGCATCTTTTTCAACGAAGCCAGCGGTCAACACGGCTTCCGCCTGGGCGACGAGGTGCACGCCGGCCACCATTGGGGGGCGCAAGTCAATACCCGCCGGATGGAAGGCTGGTTTAAAATGGGGAAAGTCTTTGCGGCCAAACCCTACGCCAGCATCGGGCTGCAGCTTTCGGGCCTGCACCACCGGCAGGACGCCTTCTTCGGCCTGCGCAACTACGACGCCAACCAAAGCTCGGCCTACGCCAACCTCATCTACCAGAGCATTATCGGCGATACGGATCACCAGTTCAAAACAGGCATGAGCTTCCAGTGGGATGAATATGACGAAAACCTGGCGGCCGTTTCCTACTTGCGCGACGAGTGGGCGCCGGGCGCTTTCTTCGAATACACCTACAAACACCTGGAAAAATTTACCGCCGTGGCGGGCCTGCGCACCGATTACCACAACCTCTTCGGCCTGTTCTTCACCCCCCGCCTGCACCTGCGCTACGCCCCGGATGAAAAGACAGTGCTGCGCGCTTCCGCCGGGCGCGGGCAGCGCACCGCCAGCATCTTTGCTGAGAACATCGGCGTGCTGGCCTCCTCGCGGGGCATCGTCATCCACAGTGAAGACCCGGACAAGCCCTACGGGCTGGACGCGGAGGTAGCCTGGAATTACGGCCTGAACCTCACCCGCGAACTGCCCGTCGGCCAGCGCACGGCGACTCTGGGCATCGACCTCTACCACACCCGCTTCGTCAACCAGGTGGTGGTTGATTATGACCAGAACCCACAGGAACTGCACTTTTACAACCTGCAGGGGCGCTCTTATTCCAACAGCTTTCAGGCCCAGCTCGACCTGGAGCCTTTGCCGCGCTGGGATGTTCGCCTGGCTTACCGCTTCAACGACGTGCGCATCGACTTCTCGGACGGTTTGCTGGAAAAACCCCTGCTCTCCCGCCACCGGGCCTTCCTGAACACCGCCTACGCCACGCCCAATGGCTGGGCGTTCGATTTCACCCTCAACTGGCAGGGCGCCAAGCGGATACCCGGCACGGCTTCCAACCCGGAAGCCTACCGCGCTCCGGAGCGGTCGCCTGATTTCCTGATGGCCAACGCGCAGGTGAGCAAGGGCTGGAAGGAAAAATTCGAACTGTACGTCGGCGCCGAAAACCTCTTCGGCTTTACCCAGAAGAACCCCATCATAGCCGCCGATGACCCCTTCGGCCCTTACTTCGACAGCTCCCTGGTTTGGGGGCCGGTTTTCGGGCGCAATATTTACGCGGGGTTGCGGTACAGGCTGCAGCGGGAAACGGAATGAACGCTTTTTCAGAGCACGGTAAATCAGAGCAGGGCAATCGCATTTAATTTTATGCCTTGCAATCACAAGCCATCCCGGTTTTGGCCAAACCCTTGCGTTCATTTTTTGGGCGGCCAAAAAACGAACCAAAAAAGCCGCCGCCTACGCAGCTTCGGCTAAAACAGCCCTCT
>CAUJDW010000131.1 GCA_963169455.1 Bacteroidota bacterium
CTCTGTCCGAAGGCAGATCTGGCGAAATCAGAAATTTTTAACCTCCTATTTGGAGGGCGATGTTAATAATTCAACGGACGCTTTCTTTAGCCTCTTGGTTTCCTTGGCTACCAGGGCTGCCTAGAATGCTAAAGTCCAGCTAAGAGCATGTTTGGAGGCCGGATTTGAAAGCGAAAAGTGTCAATTTTTCGGTGAGACAAGGCGCTGTTCGAAGGGCGTACCCTGAGGTACGGCCAAGAAAAGCAACGCAGTATCACCGAAAAAGTGGCCTTTTTTAGCTCAAAGGCTGGCCTCCAAACATGCTCTAAAGGATATTTTACGGACGCCGGGGCGGTAGCCGAAATTCCCAGGCAAGGCGTGCGTACAGGGAAAATCCGGCCAGCCCTCCGGGCCAGCCACGTGGCAGCTCGCCCAGGTTTTGTAATAGTCCAGCCACATCGTGATTTGCCCGTGTCCGGCTGTTTGCGCGATTTGAGAAGTTGCCGGAGCAAAAGCGAAAAATTTCCTTTCCCGGGCATGGTGTACTTTATGCTTTTATTTTGCTAAATTGAATTTTTTCCGGAAACAGCACCCTTTTCCGGGAATGGCCAGTTGAACATTTGGCGCACCTGGCTGTATCTATTTTAACATGGAAAAACTATGGCCAGAAATTGCATACTCCTTTTATTCACCCTCCTGATCCTGCCTTTTGGCGCAAAAGCCCAGGAGATATATGACACGCGGCAGAACATTTACGATGAGTCCAAGGGCATCGTTTACAACCGCGAATTCTCCGCCGACCTGAAGCTGCACACCAACGGCTATTCCATTGGCGTCAACATCGGGCGGCTGAAAACCTACTATCTGACCCGCTTCATCAACTTTGAACTGGGAGAGATCAAACACCCCAAAGAATTCCGGCAGAGTTTCGACTTCCAGACGCCGGCCGCATCGAGGGTGTCGCGGGCCTTCATTTTCGGCAAGCAGAACAACTTTCTGGTGCTGCGCGGCGGGCTGGGTGAAAAGCGCTACTTCTCGGAAAAGGCCAGGCGCAGAGGGCTGGCGGTGGGCATCAGCTACGAAGGGGGCGCATCCCTGGGGCTGCTCAAACCCTACTACCTGGAACTGGTGCGCTCCGTAGAACCGGGTAATTTTGACAACTTCACCATCCGCAGCGAAAAATACTCGGAGAACAACGCCAACCTCTTCCTGGACATCAGCCGCATCTACGGCTCCTCCGGCTTTTCCCGGGGGCTGGGGGAAGTATCCATACGCCCGGGCCTGCACGGCAAATTTGCACTCCACTTCGACTGGGGCGCCTTCGACGAATTCGTCAAGGCCATGGAAGCCGGCGTTATGGTGGACGCCTTCTTCCAGAAGGTACCCATCATGGTGGAATCTCCGCTGGTGGAGAACACGGAAAACACGCCGCTTTTCATCAACCTTTTCATAAATTTGCAGCTCGGCAAGCGCTGGTAGGGCCGGCAGGTTTCTGGTTTCAAGTTTAAGGTTTCAGGCTTCAGCTTGTCCACACCTGAAACAAGGATAGGCTGGTTTCTGAGTTGCCCGTACACCGTCTGGACTTTGGCCGTTCCGGGTAAAAAGTGGGAAGCGACCGAAGGGAGCCCCGTACCGACTGTAAGGAGGCCGGGTGGGAAGGCGGCCCGTCCTCTCCCGGCGCCTGTCGGGATCGGCCGGGTAAAAGCGGGAAAGAGCCCACCCATCCAAACCCTTGCGCCGGTTCGCTTGTTTAGCCTGTACTCGTTGCCTTGTACCGCCTTAAGGGGGCCGGTGAAGGCTAAAAAATAAAAAAAGATGATCGAGCTACCCATAACGGAAAAAAAGGAGGCCCGGCAGAAAAAACCCGACTGGCTGCGCGTCAAGCTGCCGATAGGCCCGAGCTATAAAAAAGTGCGCAGCCTGGTGGACGAGTACAAGCTGCACACCATCTGCCAGAGCGGCAACTGCCCGAACATGGGCGAATGCTGGGGCGCAGGCACCGCCACCTTCATGATACTGGGCAATACCTGCACCCGCTCCTGCTCCTTCTGCGCCGTAAAGACGGGCCGCCCGCCGGAGTACGACGAGGACGAACCGCGCCGCGTAGCTGAAGCCATCGACCTGATGGGCGTCAAACATGCCGTGATCACCTCCGTCAACCGCGATGAACGCAAGGACCGGGGCGCCGAAATCTGGCATCAGACCGTACGGGCCGTCAAAGAACGCACCCCTCACGTTACTATAGAAACCCTCATCCCCGACGTGCGCGCCACCTGGTGGGCACTGGAACGCATGATCAGCGCCGGCCAGGAAGTCGTTTCACACAATATGGAAACCGTGGAGGCTCTCTACCGCAAAGTGCGCCCCCAGGCCAAATACGAGCGCAGCCTCGAACAGATACAACGCACCAAAGACTTCGGCAAACGCACCAAATCCGGCATCATGGTCGGCCTGGGCGAAACCGACGAGCAGGTCTTCAAAACCATGGACGACCTGGTGGAACACGGCTGCGATGTGCTCACCATCGGACAGTACCTCCAGCCTACCAAAATGCACCTGGACGTGGTGGAATTCGTCCACCCCGATAAGTTTGCAGAATACAGGGAGGTAGGGCTGTCCAAAGGCTTCCTCTTCGTCGAAAGCGCCCCCCTGGTCCGGTCCTCCTACCATGCCGAAAGGCATCTTTAGGCGGAAGCCGCTGCGCTCCCTGGCAGAGAGGGAGAGGACGAGGTAAGGAGGTGAGCTTTCACACTCTTTTCATTTTTTTTTCTGCAAAAGAAACTTTTTTCCGCAAATACCAGTTAGTGGAGTACGAATGAGGCACTCAGCTGGCCTTCCCGCACCAACCCTTTTTAACCAAATGGCCACCAACACTTTATAACCCTTTGGCAAAGCGAAAGCAGGGCGTTTTCAGGCTTTGGCAATTGTAAAGAATTCCTATCTTTATGGTCCTGATGACAGAACACAGTGACATCAAAGAGCGGTACGACAGGATATTTGAGGAGGAGTTCCTTCCTCAGATAGACGCCCTTTATACCTTTGCCTACCACCTGACATACAATGAGGAAGACGCCAACGACCTCGTTCAGGAGACCTATTTAAAGGCATACAGGTTCATTGAAAACTACAAGGAAGGCACCAATGCGAAGGCCTGGTTGTTCAAGATATTGAAGAACGCCTTTATCAACCAGTACCGCAAAAAGAGCAAACAGCCCACACAGGTCGATTACGAGGAGATCGTCAACTTCCACGACGAAGAAGACACCTCCTATTCCAGCTACATGGACCTGCGGGAGGAAATGTTCCAGAGCATGATGGGCGATGAAGTGACCAACGCCATCAACATGCTTCCGGTCGACTTCCGGGTGGTTATTCTGTTGTGCGATGTGGAGGGTTTTACGTACGAGGAGATTTCGAAGATCATCGACATCCCGATCGGCACGGTGCGCTCGCGGCTGCACCGTGCCCGCAACATGCTGAAAGAAAAACTCAAAGAATATGCCGAGTCCTTGGGCTACAAGGACAAGAGAAAGTAGAACATTTGTTAACCCTTGCCCCTGAAAGGGCTCTGTCTCATGAAACCTGCCTTTGGCCACCGTTCGCGGAAAGTGCACGGGCCGCAGGGGTTCCTGCGCCTTCCGGGTTAAAAAGGCTGGGGTGAGAGGCAGGTTTCACTCGTTCAAAACACACAGGCTGATGACATTGCAGATGGAACATACGAACACCCTCCGGCCCCGCCTCACAGGGGGTTGCCCCGGCCTGATGGGATGGCATGCATGCCCCGGCCTGCTTTGCGGCGAACGAGCGGCGGAGCTCCGATGGCGGTGAAAATCGCGTAACAATGAAAGATCAAAACTATCAGGAACTCGTACGAAAAGTAACTATGTACTTGGACAACGAGCTTAGTGAAAGCGCCGAGCGTGACCTGTTGTTAGAGATCAAATCCAACCCAGCCTACCTCAAAGTCCTCAGCCAGGAAAAATCCTTCCGGGATTTCATCAAGAGCAAGATACACCGCCGAAAACCCTCCCCGGCCCTTATACAATCCATCAAAGAAAAAATACGGATCGCTCCGGCCTGAGCGGCCCGTTTTTCCCTGAACAAAAACATTATCTTCCGGAATACAGCAAGCCTGTCCATTGTGCACGTGGAAGGGCTCAAGGCGTTGGCGGGCAGTTATGATGCCGGCACGTCAAAAGGCCAACAAGCCAGCACGTCGCAGGCCGGGCTTAGCGAAATCCCGTACCGACAAAGGGGGCCGGGATCGGCGGGGCGGCATTTCCGCGGGCTCCAGCCATCTAACCATTCAACCATTCAGCCATGAGATTTCCGGCCCTCCCGCTGCTCTTCCTCTTCCTGTCCGCCAGCCTTAGCGCCCAGGTGGAGCTCACGCCCCGTTTCGAGGCCCTGCTCGAACAGGCGGGGCTGGAATTCATGACGCCGGTGGAGGCGCGCTACCGGCCGGCGCGCATGGAGCGCAACCCCTTTCAGCGCTGCGACTACGCCATGCGCTCCCGAATGGAAAAGCTGGAGGTCCGTTATATTGTAAAACCATACGACGCGGCCGCTCCACTCTCCGGGTTTCCTCAGGTGGAAGCTTTCCGCCTCGCCGCTCACCTGGCCACCAACGACGAGGGCTACGTCATTTCCGAGCGCGAACTGGACCCCGCTGTCCTGGCCAAAGACTTCAATGCCGACTGGGGCCGGCAGTTCTTCTTCCATCCCAAGCCCCACTTCGCCGACACCCGCCACTGTGAGTTGCTGGCGCTGCACAAAGCGGGCCGGGGCACGGCTTTTGTCCTCTTTTTATTCGACGAGCCTTCCCGGGAGTTGGGGAATCGCTTTTATGCCCTGCGGTTTGAGGAGGATAGGCCGGAGGAGCAGTGAGGCCTGCTTTCAGTATTTGACTTCTTAAAAGACGAGGATGAGGGCCTATATTCCATTGAAGACGGCGAACCAGTGAAAAATGAAGCATGACATCATCCTTGTTCCTTTCCCTTTTGACGGCCTGTCCGGGACAAAAGTCCGCCCTGCTGCTTGCCTGACAGATGAGATCTCAGGGTATAAGCATGGGATAATTGCCTTCATCACCAGCAATACCACCAAAGCCAACGAGAAATCCGATCTGATTCTGGATAGCAAAGACCCTGAATTTTCCATAACTGGATTGAAAATTTCCTCCGCCATTCACCTGCACAGGCTGGTTACCTTACCCTCAGGTATTTTTTTGAGAAGGCTTGGAATCCTTCCCCCTCCTGTAAAGCAAAGCTGGATGATAAATTAAAAGAGTTACTGGAGTTGTAAACAATTACTGCTCCATAAGCAGTAAATCCTGTTCATAGCTCGTACTTTTGAAGGGAGAAACATGAGTCATCCCGAATTTTCGACCTCGGAGAGGTCGTAGATTTGTAGATAATACCGAAAATTTATGTTTTTCGACCTCGGAGAGGTCGCACAAGGGCAAGATTCCGGCAATGAAGCATTTAAGGTTCGACCTCTCCG
>CAUJDW010000132.1 GCA_963169455.1 Bacteroidota bacterium
AATAAATTTGCGCGTTACGGGCATTCCCGGGCGCCCTGTCAGGCCTCAGGCCGGCACTTCAGCACGTTGAGCATAGGGAAATCCCGTGCCGGCGACAGGAGCCCGGGATCGGACGCCGGTGGCTCCTGAGCCCGTCCGCGACTAAGTAACCCTCAAATTTATTTGAGCGGCCGCGAATAAGTAGCCCTCAAATTTATTTGAGCGGCTTTAATTGTAATACACTGATTTCCAGTTTTTTGAATTTCAACGCTGCAAATAAATTTGCGCGTTACGGGCCAGGGGTGTGGCTGGAACCGCACCATTGAGGGTTCAGCCAAGGGGTGGCTGCCCCTGGCTTAGCCGCGGCCAGCATTAATCCTTATGCTCCTCCCCACTTTCATTTATTCCCACCAAATCCAGCATAAACGCATATTCCATGGCCGTTTCGCGGTAGCGTTGGTAGCGGCCGGAGGCGCCGCCGTGTCCGGCGTCCATATTGGTGTGGAGCAGGAGAGGGTTGTTGTCGGTTTTCATCTCCCGCATTTTGGCCACCCATTTGGCGGGTTCCCAGTACTGCACCTGAGAGTCGTGCAGGCCGGTGGTGACCAGCATGGGGGGGTAGTTCTTGGCCTCCACATTGTCGTATGGGGAGTAGGATTTGATGTAATCGTAGTATTCCTTGTTCTTGGGGTTGCCCCACTCGTCGAACTCCCCGGTGGTCAGGGGGATGCTTTCATCGAGCATGGTGGTGACCACGTCCACGAAGGGCACGGCGGCAATGACGCCCCGCCACAGCTCCGGGCGCATATTCACCACGGCGCCCATCAGCAGGCCGCCGGCGCTGCCGCCCATGGCGAAGAGTTTGTCCTGGCTGGTATATTTTTCCTGCAGCAGGAAATCAGCGCAATCGATGAAATCTGTGAAGGTGTTTTTCTTTTTCAGCAGCTTGCCGTCATCGTACCAGTGGCGCCCCATTTCCTCCCCGCCGCGGATGTGGGCGATGGCAAAGGCAAAGCCCCGGTCGAGCAGGCTGAGGCGCACGGAACTGAAGTAGGGCTCCATGCTGGCGCCGTATGAGCCATAGCCGTACAGGAGCAGCGGCTGGCTGCCGTCTTTTTTGAAGCCCTTGCGGTAAACGATGGATACCGGCACTTTCACCCCATCCCGCGCTTTGACGTAGATGCGCTCCGATTGATACTCCTTTGGATTATAGCCGCCGAGCACTTCCTGTTGCTTCAGCAGGTTGAACTCCCGGGTTTTCATGTTGTAATCGTAGGTGGTATTCGGCGTAGTCAGGGAGGTGTAGCCGATGCGCAGCAGGTCGGTGTCGTATTCCAGGTTTGTGGTGGTGTAGGCCAGGTAGGCGTCCTCCCCGAAGTCGATGTAGTGTTCGGCGCCTTCCCAGGGGCGGATGCGTATCTGGGTGATGCCGTTTTTGCGCTCGGAGAGCACCAGGAAGTCCCGGAACACGTCCATGCCTTCCAGCAGCACGTCTTCCCGGTGGGGGATCACCTCCTGCCAGTTCTCTTTGGTGGTTTTATTTTCATTCGTCACCATCAGGCGGAAATTGCGGGCGTCGAGGTTGGTGCGGATGAAAAACTTGTCGTCGAAATGGGCGATGCTGTATTCCAGGCCGCGTTCGCGGGGCTGGATGACGCGAAAGGCCCCTTCCGGCTTGTCGGCGTCCATCACCCGGTATTCCTGGCTGAGGGTGGCGTAGGAGCTGGCGATGATGTATTTCCTGGATTTGGACTTATAGGCATACACCGAGAATGTGGCGTCGTCTTCGCGGAATACCTCCTCGTCTGTTTTGGAAGGCGTACCCAGTATGTGGCGCATCACCTTGAAGCTGCGGAGGGTGACCGGGTCTTTGGCGACATAGAACACCGTTTTATTGTCGTTGGCCCAGACGGCGCTGCCGGTAGTTCCGGGAATTTCGTCGTGCAGCATTTCCCCGGTTTCCAGGTTTTTGAAGCGCAGGGTATATATCCGGCGGCTGAGGGTGTCTTCGCCGAAGGCCAGTATTTTGTTGTCGGGGCTGATGCTTTCGCCGCCCACGTTGTAATAGCTATGCCCCCGGGCCAGTTCGTTGACATCGAGCATGACCTCTTCGGCGGCTTTGAGGCTGCCTTTTTTGCGGGCGTAGATGGGGTATTCCTTGCCTTTTTCGAAGCGCGTCAGGTAGTAATAGCCGTTGTCCAGGTAAGGCACGGACTCCTCGTCGGGCTGCAGGCGGCCGATGATCTCCTGGTACAGTTTTTCCTGGAAGGCTTTGGTATGGGCGAGCATAGTGTCCGTGTAGGCGTTTTCCGCTTCCAGGTAGGCGATCACC
Organism: Bacteroidota bacterium; assembly: GCA_963169455.1. Taxonomy (GTDB): domain Bacteria; phylum Bacteroidota; class Bacteroidia; order Chitinophagales; family Saprospiraceae; genus JACJYE01. Next base: position 2,312 of record CAUJDW010000132.1, read on the forward strand.
TCCGGGTTTTCCCGTTCGTTGAGCCAGTAGTAGTTATCGATGCGCGTATCCCCATGAATGGCCAGCTCTTTGGGCTTCTTCTGGGCTGCGGGCGCTGCGAGTGTCATTTTTTCGAACATTTCGCTCTGCGTTTTTTCGGCAGTTGGAGCCGCGTCATACCGGCAGGAAACCGGCAGGAGGGAAACTACGGCATAAATCGTAAACAAGGTTGGCTTCCCGAAAATAAATTTTTTCATAGGGGGAAAGTTTTGTGGCGGTGAGGAATTTTGCGTTGAAAAAACAAAATTCCATCCGTTTATCCGCCATGCGGGGGTAAAAATTGCGAGAATAATGCCGCCCAACTGTTTACATTTGTGTCCGCATGCGCCTCAGGACGACATACCGGCAAATCCTCGCTATTTCCGCTCCCATCATGCTGGGCAGCGCCGCCCAGAATGTCATCGCGCTGAGCGACAGCATTTTCCTTTACCACCTGAGCCAGGAGGATTTCGCGTCCATCGGCTTTGTGGGGATATTTTACCTGGTCATCGCCGCCATCGGGTACGGTTTTTCGCGGGGTGGGCAGATCATGATCGCCAGAAGGGCAGGGGAGGGGAAGCTGGAAGAAGTGGGGCGGACTTTTTATTCCATGGTGTATTTCGAAGCGGCCCTGGCGCTTGCCATGTTCCTCTTCATGCAATACGGCAGCGCCTGGTTTTTCAGCCTGATCGTGGACTCCCCGACGGTTTATGCCAAAAGCCTCGAATACATCGAAACCCGCTCCTGGGGAGTGTTTTTCAGTTATATCGGCGTATCCATTATCGCCCTGTACACGGGCGTGGCCCGGGCTACTTTTATCGTGGTGGATACGATCATTCTCGGGCTGGTGAATATCGTGCTCGATTACGCCCTGATCTTCGGCAAGCTGGGGCTACCGGCCATGGGCATTGCCGGCGCCGGCCTGGCGAGCACCATAGCGGAGATCGTAGCCTTTGTGGTTTTTGCCGTTTACATCGCCTTCGACCGCAAAGCCCGGGCCTACCGCCTCTTCAAACTGCCCCGCATCGACCTGCAACTGATCCGGCAGCAGTATCGGCTGGCTACGCCTATCGTGGCCCAGGCATTCGTCGGGCTGGGGAGCTGGTTCGTGTTTTTCGGCATCGTGGAAAACCTCGGGGAGCACGAGCTTGCGATCACCAACCTGGCCCGAATCGTGTACCTGGTTTTGTCCATTCCGACCTGGGGCTTCGCCTCCGGCGTCAATACCCTGGTGAGCAACTTCATCGGGCAGCGGAAGCGGCAAGCCGTGCTGCCCATCATCTGGAAGACGGCCAAAGTCAGCTTTGCGGCTACCATGCTGCTCACGCTGCCGGTGGTCATTTTCCCGCACGAGATATTGTACCCCCTGCTCGGCTCCGAAGACATGTCGCTCATCTCCGACGCCCGGCCGGTCTTTTACGTATTGGCTATCATTCTGGCCTTGTTTTCCATCGTCGGGGTCTATTTCAACGGCATGGCCGGCACAGGCGCCACCTTTCACGGCTTGCTGATGCAGGTTATCTGCGCCGTTTTTTACCTGGCCTATATTTACGTGGAAGTGAACTACACCTCCGGCGGCCTGGTCTGGGCCTGGGCGGCCGAAATATTCTACTGGCTGATCATGATGGGCCTGGTCATGTGGTACCTGCGCTCCCGGAGCTGGCACCGCCTGCGGTTTTGAACCGCTGATGCAAAGTCCCTGCATGTTTTTTTACCGCAGAGGTACTTAAATGTTTGTAAAAAAACGCGGACGCGAAGGACGCAGAGGTTTTTCGCGAAGAAGCCAGTATTCTACGCCAACAACCCACCTTTCCCTCTGCAGGCTGCTATGCCTTCGCGTTCAAAAAGGCATAGCCACAAGCCTCCGCGTCTGCGTTTTTTTTAAAACATGCTCTACCGCTTGACAAACTTCACCGTGCTGGCGCTGCCGCCGGCCTCTAGTTTCAGCGCATAAACGCCTGTTGGCAAACTTTCCATACTGGCTGCCAGGGTATGCGGCCCTGCCGGAAGCAGTCCGTATTGCCGGCTGGCCACAGCTTCACCCAGCACGTTAAACACGGTTGTGCGCACCACTGCGGATTCCTTCAGGGAGAAGGAAGTGGACAAGGCTCCGCTGGTGGGGTTGGGGAAGACGGACAGCCCTTCCACCGGGCTGATCTCCTGAGCGTCAACGAAGATGTCACCTACGATCTGGAAGAAGAATTCGCCCGCCGGGTCGGAAGTCAGGCGGGTCGTGACGTGGAGCAGCAAGTCGGTGGAGTCCCCAGGCAGCCCGGTGACCATTGTGGTGACGAAGGTTTCATCAGCCGAAGTGCCCAGGCAGGACCCCGGATAAAGGAGCGTGTCGATTTGTTCTCCGCACGCCTGGTAGAGGTCGAGGTAAAAAATGGAGCCCGCCGTAACGGCTGCCAGCCGAATTTCCAGTTGGGTATTGCCCAGGGAATTGAAGGCGTACCAGACGTCGGAAAACTCCCCGCCGTTCTGGTTGGTGAGGCACTGGGGGAAGCTGAAGGTACTGTTATCAAAAGAACCGTTGAGGGTGGTGCCTTCGAAGTATATCTCCAGTGCATCCGCCTGTTGCGCCGAAATGACGTAGGCCGGGCTGGCTTCCGAGCAGAGGTCATTAACCGGTGGGACGGGCGGGACAATTTCGACGATACTGAAGGAGCCCTGCCCCTGGTCGCCGGCATAACCGCCCAGGCGCAGCAGGTAGGTGTTTCCGGCCTGGACTTCGAAGTTCAGGCTGGAGGTGTAATTGGCGCAGTTCTGCCCGTCGTCGTTGCAGGCGTAAAGGTCTGCATCCGCTACGGGGCAGGAAACGTTGGGGCCATATACGGCAAGCCGGGTGTCAAAGGCGGCGGTGTTACAGGTGGACCATTCTACGAAGCCGCTGAAATCCGGCGTAAAGGTGTACCAGATATCGGATTCCGCCGTGATGCTGCCGAAGCCGAAGCAGGGGTTGTTCGGATGGTCGGGGCCGTCCGTTACGGCGTCCAGCGTGGAAAACGCGAAATCTTCCACCAACCCGATGGGCTGGGCATTCTGGCAGAAGTCGTTCGGGATGGCGGAACTGAATTCTTCGATGGTGAAAGTCCCGGAGCCTGACTCTCCCGGGCTGCCGTCTCCGTAGCCGCCCAGGCGCAGCAGGTAGGTTTCCCCGGCCACCACGTCAAAAACGACTTCGGAAGTTACGTCGCAGCTTCCCGGGCCGTCCTCGTTGCAGGCGTACAGGTCCTCATCCGAAGGCGGGCAGGCGCTTCCGGGCTGATACACTACGATCTTGGTGTCAAAATCGGCTGTGCCGCACATGCTCCATTTCGCCATGCCGGTGAAATCCGGTGTGAAGGTGTACCAGATGTCTGCGAAGATGGAATCCGGCGTACTGCCGGTCGAAGTGCAGTTGTTGGGGTGCGCGGGGCCGTCCGTGCCGGCGCCCAGGGTGCTGAAGGAGGTGGAGCCTGTCGTCACCGCTTCCGCATCCGCGCAGTTGTCGTTGGCGGGTTGGGCATAGAGGCCGAATGCGAAGGCAAGGGCAAAAATAGTGAGTGAGGTTCTTTTCATGGCCGAAGCTTTATCAGGTGTTCAATAAAATTATCCCAATAAAGATATCGGTTGGTTGAAAAAGAAAGAAGATTCTGTGGGTTTTGTTTTCGGGTAGAAATTTTTTTTAAATATCCTTTTACTCAGTTGGAATTTTCTCAACAAATCAAAAACAATAAACAAAAAAAAACTGCCATTGCCTTACAGGGAAGCTGCCCGATTGCAACGCAAACCTTTAAGCCGGAACAGTCACGGGGTGGCTGAACCCCGGCAATACCAAAGCAAGGCGCCCCGTGGCCGGCCTGCTTCAGAATTCGCCTTTTTTGAATTGGTCGATAACCCGGCGCTCTTTTTTGGTGGGCCGCCCGGCGCCTTTTTCCCGCTTTTCGGCGGCGGCTTTTCCAACGAACCAGGCGTTGTATTTGTTGAGCTCTTCCTGGGAAGTGAGGTCTTCATAACACAGCTGGGCGAGGGGCGCGCCAACCCGCTTTTCGATGAGGCTCAGCACCTTGTACTGGAAGTTGAAGCCGTTTTTGCGGACTTCCAGTTGTTCCCCCACCTCCAGCATATAGGATGCTTTCACAGGTTTCCCGTCAATTTTGACCTTGCCTTCCTTAACGGCATCAGTGGCTATCGTCCTTGATTTGAATATCCGGACGCTCCAGAGCCATTTGTCGATGCGTACTTTTTCCATTAATGGTAGGCGGTTTAAATCCTGGAGGTTTTCAAAACCTCCAGGGTTTTGATTTTCCAAACGAATAAATACCACCTCCTTCCTTTTTATTCCTCCGGCAGGGGTGGATACTGCATATTTAGTTTCTCCAGGCCTTCCACCAGGGTTTTCGCCACGATATAGTCCCGGTACCAGCGTTTGTCAACCGGCACGATGGCCCAGGGAATAGTGCTGTGGTTGAAGGCGTATTCATAACAACGCATATAGGCGTCCCAGTGTTCCCGTTCCTTCCAGTCGCCGGGGTTATGCTTCCAGTGTTTGTCCGCTTCGTGAATCCTTTCCTCGAGCTCTTCCTTCTGCTGATCGTAAGAGATGTGCATGTAGAATTTGAAGATGGCGGTGTTGTTGTCGAAGGCGAGCAGTTCTTCGAATGCGTTGATGGCCTTCATGCGCATTTCAGCCCGCTCGTCGTCGATCCAGCCGTGCACCCACTGAACGAGGATGTCTTCGTAGTGCGAGCGGTTGAATATCTTGATCATGCCTTTTTCGGGCGCCTGTTTGTGCACCCGCCAGAGGAAGTCGTGGGCGAACTCTTCTTCCGAAGGTTTTTTGAAGCTGTACACCTGGACGCCGTAGTGGTGGCATTCGGCGAACACCTTTTTGGCGGCGCCGTCCTTTCCGGAGCCGTCCATGCCCTGCAGGATGACCAGGGCGGAGTGTTTGCGTTCGGCGTACATCACCTGCTGGAGTTCACCCAGGCGCTTTACCAGGCGTTTGGTTTCGTCCTCGATCCTGTCCTCGTCGGCATCGGGCGGAGGAGCGGTGGAAATATCTGATAGTCTGATCATAAGCCAGGATTTCGAATGATTGGGCCAGGCAAAATAGGCATTGAAATGCTGCTTCCCCAAAATTCGGGGCAGAAATTTCACATTCCCGTTCAGCAGCCTTTTTTTCCCGTTCGGGCACTTCCGTTTGACAGCCGGGGGGCTGCGCCCTATTTTTGTTCCCGATAAACATAATCCGCAAGTGAAATGCAGCAGAAAAATTTTTGGTTGCCGGTTTTGGTTTTCGGCCTGGGGCTGGTGCTGAGCACCATTTCCTGCCAACATTCCCCCATGGGCATGGACGACGATGTGGAGCCTATTGATACTACGGGCAACGACACCACCGGCATGGGCGACCCTTGTGACCCCAATGTGGTGTATTTCGAATGGGACATCCTTCCCATCCTGCGTTCCAACTGCGCCTTGAGCGGCTGCCATGACGATGCCAGCCATGAGGATGGGGTGGTGCTGACCTCCTATGAAAAGGTCATGCAAACGGCCGATGTGGATGCGTTCGACCCGGGCAGCAGTGATCTGTACGAAAAGATCACAGACAGCGACCCCGACGACCGCATGCCGCCGCCGCCCAACCAGCCCCTGAGCAGTGAGCAGGTTGCCCTGATCTACAAATGGATACAGCAGGGAGCCAAAAACGAAAGTTGCGACCCGGATGCCGGGCAGTGCAACACCGACAATGTCAGTTATGCACAGGATATCCGCCCAGTGATCCAGAACAATTGCCAGGGCTGCCACAGCGGCGCCAACCCCTCCGGCGGTATTTCGCTGGACACTCACGCCGGCCTGGCGGCATCAGCCAACAGCGGACGGCTGTACGGCGCAATAAGCTGGCAGGTTGGTTATGTCGCCATGCCGCTGGGCGCTTCGAACCCTTTGCCGCAGTGTACTGTTGACAAAATCAAGGCCTGGATCGACGCAGGCGCTCCTGATAACTAAACCGGCTAAAGGCCCATGCACCTTGTTATGAAAAGATTTGGCATTTTTGAGCTTCTGTTTTCCCTTGCCCTGCTCACGGCGGGCGGCTGCTACTACGATGTAGAAGAGGAACTGTACCCCTCGGAAGAATGCGATACCAACAATGTTACGTTCAGTGGAGATATCAGCCCGGCTATCCAGAGCAATTGCCTGGTATGCCACAGCAATGCGGCAAGGCTGGGGAATATCACGCTGGAAGGTTATGACAACCTCAAAGCCCAGGTAAACAATGGCAGCCTGCTCGGCGCCATTAAACACCAGCCGGGCTTCGCGCCTATGCCCGACGGGCTGCCGCAACTCGACGCCTGCCTCATCGCCCGGATCGAGCAGTGGATTACCGACGGCGCACCCAATAATTAAAAAGGAAAACGCGCGCCCCCGGGCCGTGTCCATCAGTCAAAAAAAAATTCTTATGAAAAAAGTACTGATCACGCTGCTGTCTCTGGCAGCAATCGGAATTGGTGTAGGCTATTTGATCTACAACAAACCCTTCGAGGATATGAACCGCGCCAAGGCGGACGCCACCCTCTCTGCTTCGGAGCTTTTCACTGCTTTTGAAAGCGACGAAGCCGCAGCCAATGAACAGTACCTGGACAAGGTCGTCCAGGTGTCCGGCACGGTGCGGGAGGCCAGCACGGATGCGTCCGGAATTATCAGCATCACCCTCGAAAGCGGCAATGAGCTGGCCGGCGTGATCTGCCAGCTCGATAACCTGGCGGAGCACCCCCGGAAGGAGTTCAAACCCGGCGAACAAATAACCATCAAAGGCGTGTGCACCGGCATGCTGATGGACGTGGTGCTCGTACGCTGCGTGTTAGTCTAAAAGAATTTATTCCAATTATCATCAAAAAAACGTCTATTTGCTATGAAAAAACAATTTTTTCTTGTTCTTGCAGCCCTCCTGGTAGTATCCCTTGCATCTGCGCAGAAATACTTCACCCGTGAAGGAAAAATTTCCTTCTTTTCGGATGCCCCCATGGAGAAGATCGAGGCCCACAACACCAAGGCCACCAGCGTCTGGGATACGGAGAGCGGCAAGATGGAGTTTGCGGTGCTGATCAAGGCCTTCCAGTTCGAAAAGGCCCTGATGCAGGAGCACTTCAACGAAAACTACATGGAGAGCGACAAATATCCCAAAGCCACCTTCAAGGGGGAAATTGCGGATACGAAAAAAGTGAACCTGAGCAAGGATGGGGAATACCCGGTCACCGTCAAAGGCCAGATGGAGATCCATGGCGTCACAAAGGAATTGCAGGCCCCGGGGAAGATCATCGTCAAAGGCGGAGCGGTTAAAGCTACGTCCAGCTTTGAGGTTGCCGTGGCGGATTACAACATCCAGATTCCCGCCGTGGTGCGCGACAACATCGCAAAAACGGTCCGCATCGACGTGGATGTGGATTATGCTGAATTGAAAAAATAGTGTAACTAACCGGAACGCGGGCCTGTGGCCCGCTATATTTTATTCAGCACATTCGCGGGCCACCGGCCCGCGTTTCTGTTAAAAACTGGCGAAATGAAAAAATGGCTGCTTTTTGCCGCCCTGGCTTGTTTTGCGCTGCTTGCCCGGGCCCAGGACGACGACCTTTTGTCCCTGCTCGGGGAAGAAGAAACGACGGACTACGCCACGGCGAGTTTCAAAACCAACAGGGTCATCAACCTGCACTCGCTGGAGAGCACCTCGGCGGGGGTGTTGGATTTCAAGATATCCCACCGCTTCGGCACCCTGAACGGGGGCGCTTATGAACTGTTCGGGTTGGACAATGCGAGTATCCGGCTGGGGTTGGATTACGGCATTACGAGCCAGCTTACCATCGGCGCCGGGCGAAGCAGCTTTCAGAAGGCCTATGACGGATACCTGAAGTATAAGTTCCTGCGCCAGAGCACCGGAAAGCGCAATATGCCCATCACGGCGGCTTTTCTGGCTACCGCGGCCGTACAGACGCTGAAATGGGCCAATCCGGAGCGGGAAAACTACTTCAGCTCCCGCCTGTACTACACGTACCAGCTCATCCTGGGGCGCAAGTTCAGCGATGGCTTCAGCCTGCAGCTTTCCCCGACCCTGGTGCACCGCAACCTCGTGGCCACCAGCGCAGAGTCCAACGACGTGATCGCCATAGCCGCGGCTGGCCGGGTCAAGCTGTCCAAACGATTAGCCATCAACGCGGAATACATCTACGCACTGCCCAACCAACTGGCGCCTGAGTATATGAACTCCTTCTCCCTGGGTTTCGACATCGAAACGGGCGGGCACGTGTTCCAACTGCACCTTACGAACTCCACCTCCATGATCGAAAAGGGCTTCGTAACGGAAACCAACCAGGACTGGCTGGACGGCGGCATCCATTTCGGCTTTAATGTCTCAAGGGTGTTCACGGTCGCCAAACCCCGCCGGGAGTAGCGCATCCGGCTGTGGATAGCGGCGAAGGCAAGTTTGCAGCGGCTTGTTGTCTTTCCCGCTTTATTCCCTCCGCTTATACCACACAAAGGCATAATCGAAGGGGTTTTCCGCATCTTTCAGGTGCTCCTCCCTGCAGTATTCCCGCCAGATACCAGGGTCGATGGACGGAAAGAAGGAATCTCCTTCCAGAGTGGCATGGATTTCGGTAATGACCAACTCATCCACCTGATTGATCATCTGGCGGTATATGTCGGCCCCGCCCAGGATGCAGAGGCGATTTGCGCCCGACTGCCTCGCAGCCTCGACACCTTCCTCAACGGAATGGCATACCTTTCCCCCTTCCGCCCGGTACCCCGCCTGGCGGGTGATGATTACAAATTCCCTGCCCCGGAATATTTCCTGCCCCTGCCCGGATTCGTACGACTTCCTGCCGCTCAGCAGATAGCAGCCCTCGATTTGCTCCTGGAAAAAAGCAAGGTCGGCGGGAAGATGCCAGGGCAGTTCCCCGCCGGAGCCTATGATGCCGTTAGCTGATTTGGCGGCGATGATGATTTGTTTCATGTGCTCGTCTTAAGTAGTTGGACACATTTAGCAGAACAATATAATAATCCAACAATATAACCCTAGCCCCAGGAACAATGCTATTGACGCCGTATTTCCGAAGCAGTATGAGTTACAAAAAATGTGTCCAGCTACTTTAGTTAGGCCGGGCAATTTAGCACTATTCCCCCACAAACCTGGCCGACAGCATCTCCCGGCCTGCACTCACGGATAAGGTGTACCATCCGGCCGGCAGTTCCGGCAGGCTTAGTATCTCCACCTGCGGGCCGGCAGGGAGCGTGCCCAGTTTGCGCTCGTAAACGATCCGCCCGGACGAATCCTGCACCATAACCGCTACGGGTAGCGCCGCAGCCAGCTCAAAATCCAGTTTTACCGCATCGGCTGCCGGGTTGGGAGAAAGCTTCAGCCCGCTCAGCAGGCGGGGAGCCCTGACTTCGGTGTAGGAGGTGGTTTTTTCTGGGATGTAATAAACCCGGAAAAAGGTAGCCTGCGCCCAGCTTTCGCTGCCGGTGTTGGTGAAGAAAATGTTGGGCTGAGTGCTCTCGATACCTCCGACGAGGTAACCGATCAAAGCGGAATCTGCAAGGGCGTTCAGGTTAATGATGCCGGGGTGGGAGAGGGGTGTTTCGGGGTGCAGGATGAACTCGGAACCGGCTCCATGCAGGGCAGGCAGGCTGCCGATACTGCGCTCCGTCATGCTGCCGTCGCTCCGGCGGCTCACCAGCCCGATAGTGGTGACGAACGGTACATCGGTATCTTCCACCAGGTTGCCGCCACTGTCGAGGAAGAACTGGCTTATGCCCCCGAAAAAGAGGCTGTGCATTTCATTCTCCTCAGCGTCGTACAAAGCAGCTGTGCCGCAGTGGTAGTGGTTCAGGTATTGTAGAAAATCGTTGTTGACGCTATATGCCGAAGGCGTAATATCGACTGAATTCAGGAAGGGCAGGTCGGCATTGTGCTGAAAAACGCCGGAAAAGGCGGTCATGCCGGTTTGCCCGTCAGGGAATACCTGAGGCAGGACGTTGTAATCCCGCCGGTGCAGGTTCACCTCATCGGTGATAGCTTCGTAATCGGCAATGGAGAGGTTCTGGCCATCATCCAGGATGCGGAATTTCCGGATCTGGTTGGTGTACTCCTGTACAAAGGATGGCCCGTCGTGGGGATTGTACCGGCCCTCGAAGCGCTGGCCGCCTACCAGGTAGTAGGTGTCGTCAACCTTCAGCAGGTAGCCGCCGGTGACGGCCATGCGTTCGTCAATGAGCTGTCGGAAATGGGGTGCTATGGGCGCGCCCTGGATGATGGCGTTCACCAGCCCGGGCACGTCCACGGCAGTCAGTTTTTCATGGGTAGTGTGGTCGCCAAGCATTGGGCTGTATCCGTAACCGCCGATCAGGTATAGGTAGTTGCCGTCCTGATAAAACTCCATGTTGGTGGATTGCAACTGCTCGCTCAGGGCGGCCGGCAGCCCTTCGAGGGATACTGCCCAATGCTGGCCGGATTCGGGCAGGATCAGCTGAATGGCCGTGTTGTTGCCGGCCGGGGCAAAGGAATTAAAAGGCATGCGCAGGTGCAGCCCGTCGGTGCGCCCGCCGAGCAGGAGGACGTATTGTTCGTGCTGGCCGCTTGCAAAGGACTGGATGCCGCTGAAGCCTTCAATAGAGAAGGGTTCCAGGTGAAGCCTGAACGGAGGCTGGGCGTGGAGAACTCCGGCGAACAGGAAGGCAGGGAAAAGTAAGGAAAAAATGTACCGCTTCATAAGCTTGCGTTTTTTGCTGTAATGCAATGGTACGGCGCGCCTGCTCAGCAGTCAGTGATTTTTCGCACTTCCCGGCCGGAGAATTATTTATTCCACCTGAAAGCCCCTGGCCCTGGCCTGTTCGCGCAGGGATTTCAGGATCGAATTTTCCAGGCTTTCGGCGCCTTGTTTTGCACTGGCTTGCTCCCGGAGATAAGCCTGCCTTTTTTCATTGAGCTTCAGGATTTGCTGCTGTACTTCATCACGTTTGGCCGACAGGCGTTTCACTGCTGCTTCCAGTTCCGCCTCGCTCAGTTGCTTCAGACTGTCGGGCAGTTGATCCCGCTTTGCAATGGCTGCTTTGTCCTTTTTATAGGCATCCACCAGATCCCATTTGTCGTTGGAATATTGTTTGGAGGCCTTAAAGGAAGCGCGGTCCGCCACATTGGCCTGGCCGTATTTGCCGGCGTTGGCGTCCTGGGCGATTTGTTTTTCCTGGTGCAGGCGCCCCTGGGCGCCGTAGGCGATGTAAGTGCCGTTCAACTCGTTGTTCAGCCTGGCGATATCGCCGTCGAATGGCGTTTCTATGTAAACAGTTTCCTTGTCCTGGTTGATGCTGGCATAGGCGCCTCCGGTAATGTCGGCTCCGTTTTTCCACCCCGTGCCGATGCCTTCCTGCGCGTCGCCGCAGAAAATGGTGTTAATAACGATGCCTTTTTCCCTGGCCAGAGCGCAGGCTTCTGTGTATGGGGCCGAACCCTGTGTGAAGGGCTCATTGCCGGCGATGTAGATCAGGCGCAGCGCGTCCTGCCCGCTTCCCCATTCCAGTTGCCGGAGGGAAGTGTGGATCACCTGGCCGCAGTATTCATCGCCACCGTGGGTGTCGAGGGCGAATAACATTTCGGAGATGAGGTCCATATCCCCGGTAAAGGGCGCCACCTGACGGATGTAGCCATCCGTTGCCGGCAGATCCAGGTTGCCGTATTCGTACAGGGCGATCTCCAGCCCGGGCGTTTCGCCTTCTTTCTTCATTCTGGAAAGCTCGCCCAGAATGCTCCAGAGCTGCGACTTGGCCTGCTCGATCAGCCCGTCCATCGAGTTGCTGGTATCCAGCAATAGGGCAACCTGGATGAGGTTGCTTTTTTGGGGCTGCTTGTGGCTGAGCAACATTTCCAATGGCAGCCAGCGGCCGATCATGTTGATGGCGGAAGTGAAGTGGGCGAGCCCGAGCAGAGCGATAAGCACACTCAGCGCGGCTGCGTTCAGGTAGGTTCTCACGTTTTTCATGGATGGATGTTTTTGGTTTTCTCCCCATATTCCGGGAAAAAAAGGGAAAATAAAACCACGACTTTGGCAGCTGTGCTTTTCAGTCCGGGAATACCCCCCGGCGCTTTGGGATGGCGCCTTTTCAAGTTGGTTTCTGCAAAATACATATCCGGAAAGAGTATTACCTTTAGAGTGTGATGGCATGGAAATACATATTCCTCCTTTTGGCCCTGTGTGCAGCGATGCAGCAGGCTTCGGCGCAGCCCGGGAAAAAGAGCCGCGCCCAGCCCACGTACCTTCAGAATCTCTCGCGCGCGCGGGAACTGAGCACGTCCAAACCGGAAACGGCTATCAAGTTGCTGGAAGAAGTCATCCGGGGCAGCCGCAAAGCCGGCGATAAGAGCGCCGAGGCAGAGTCCTACTACCTGCTGGGAGCCATCTATGAAGGCATCCGGCAGCCCGAACTTGCCCTGAAGCGTTACCAGCAGGCCAATTACCTCCTGGAGGCGGGCGGGCAGGCGCCCCTGCGGGCCAGAAACAACTACCGCATGGGGCTGCTGCAACTGAAAATGGACCAGTTCGGGGCTTCGGAGCAGAGCTTCAACCGCTGCCTGGCCGAGTCCAAAGACCCCGAACTTTCAGGCCTGTGCCGGGAAGGCCTGGCCAGGCTGGCCGTCGCTGCCGGGCAGCCCGAACAGGGGCTGCTTTTGTACGACTCCCTGGAAAATTTTTATGCCAAAACCAACGACAGCCTTTCCCTGGCCCGGATCGAGGCCCAGCGCTCGAAGGCCTACCTCTCGCAAAAGGACAGGGAGCAGGCCCGCCAGGCTTACGACAAATCCCTGAACACCATTCCCAGCGGGAACACTGACCCCCGCGATTATCAGGCTATCCAGGAAGCCAAACAGGCCCTGGAAGCCGAAAACATCCCGGAAAGCGAAGCGCTCGAGCTGTCGCTCAATACCATCCAAAGCCAGCAGGCGCGCCAGGCGCCGGCGGAGGTGCTCGTGGAAGGCCAGATGCAACTGGCGGCCCTGTTCCTTGAAAAAGGCGAGCTGGCCGAGGCAGAGAAATACGTCGAAGCTTCCAAGGCATTGCTGGGAGAAGCGGTAAGCCCCGCCAAACGCGCCGCAGTGTATAAAACGGCTTCCGAACTCAGCCTGAAAAGGGGCGCCTACGCGCAGGCAAGCCGGGAATACCAGCAGTATATCGCCGAAAATGAACGGGTATTCCAGGAAAAACAGGAAGAACTGGAGCAACAGGCCGCCATCCTGAAGAGCCAGAGCGATATCGACCTGCTGATCAAGGACTTTGCCCTGGAAGAAACGGAAAAAGCCCTGCTTCGCAACCGCATCAGAGGCCAGCAGATCACGATCGGGCTCCTGGGGCTGCTGCTCCTGGCCTCCGGCCTGTCCATTTATTTTATCATGAAAAACGTGCGGGCGCGCCGCCGGGCCAATCAGTTGCTGCTCATCAAATCGCTCCGCACCCAGATGAACCCCCACTTCCTCTTCAATGCGCTCAACAGCGTCAACCATTTCATATCCCAAAATGATGAACGCGCCGCCAATAAATTTCTGGCCGACTTCGCCCGGCTGATGCGGCTGGTGCTGGACCACAGCCAGAAAGACTTCATTTCTCTGGAAGAGGAACTGGAAGTGCTCGAACTGTACCTCAAACTGGAACACCAGCGCTTTCAGGATAAATTCGATTACGCGATTGAGAAGGGCCCGGGCATAATGTATGGCAGCATTGACATCCCGCCCATGCTGTTGCAGCCATTTGTGGAAAACGCTATCTGGCACGGGTTGCGCTATAAAACGCAGAAGGGGCATCTGAGTGTCGCCCTCAGCCTGGAAGGAAAAGAACTGGCCGTCAGGATTACAGATGACGGCATCGGGCGGGCCCGCTCGCTGGCATTGAAAACCAAACACCAGTCCCGCTACCAAAGCACCGGGCTGCAGAATGTGCATCAGCGCATCGCCGCACTGAACCAGGCCTATGGGAAATCCTACCGGCTGGACATCAGCGATGCAAGGCCGGGCGAAGAAGATTGCGGAACCCTGGCTGCCATACACATACCCCTTGGCTCATGAAAAAGATCCGCGCCATCATCGTCGATGACGAAAAGGCCAGCCGCGACAGCCTGCGCCAATATCTGCGGAAATACTGCCCCGATGTCGATGTCGTGCAGGAGTGCTCCAATATTCAGGAGGCCGGGGAAGCTATTTCCGCCCATCAGCCCGAACTGGCTTTTCTCGATATCGAAATGCCCTACGGCAACGCTTTTGACCTGCTGGAACAACTGGAAGAGATCAATTTTGAGGCGATCTTTATCACCGCTTTCAGCCAGTACGCCATTCAGGCGCTCAACCTCAGCGCCGCCTACTACCTCCTGAAGCCCATCGACATCGACGAGCTGATCCAGGCCGTGAACAAGGTGAAGGAGCGCCTTCAGAACCAGGAAGCCATCCACCACGCCCGCATCCTGCGCGACAACCTCAGCCGGCTGCAGCCGGAAAACCAGCGGGTGGTGCTGCCCCTGCTCAATGGCTTCGAAGTAGTGGATATGCAGGACATCCTCTTCTGCGAGGCGGCCGACAATTTCACCTGCTTCTACCTGCGCAACGGCGACAAGCCCATGATCTGCCGCAAGCTCAAGTTTTACGAAAACCTGCTGGCCGAACACGGTTTCTGCCGCATCCACCGCACCTTTATGGTCAACCTGCGGTACGTAAAGCGCTACATCAAGGGCAAAGGCGGTTTTGTGGTGCTGGAAAACGGCAGGGAACTGCCTGTGGCCAACGCCCGAAAAGCCGAACTCCTGGAGCAATTCAGGTAAACCTGCGCCGCCCGGGGGGAACTTCCCACCCCTGCTTTGCGTTCATTGCATTGACGCTGAAAGCCATAGGGCAGAGGCTGAAATTTCAGGCGGAAAAAACCCTTCCCCTACCTTGGAATTTATGCCCCGGGGCATTATCTTTGCATTCGCTTTAAAAAAGCGGCATGAAAAGCATGCCGCCGCAAATTCAGAATTTACCCGGTGACGTGGGTGAGTGGCTGAAACCACCGGTTTGCTAAACCGACGTACTCTGAAAGGGGTACCGCGGGTTCGAATCCCGCCGTCACCGCCAGCGCCCGACCAGGCCCGCGCCAATAAGCCGGGCCGCAGTCGGGCTTTTTTTTGCCCGCCCGTGCGGGCCACAGTAAATTTTACGGGGCATAGCGCAGTCCGGTTAGCGCGTCCCGGCCTTGGGCCGGGAAGGCCGCAGGTTGGGCTGCAGAAGAATGATTAAGGATTTACGGGGCATAGCGCAGTCCGCATAGCGCGTCCCGGCCTTGGGCCGGGAAGGCCGCAGGTTGGGCTGCAGAAGAATG
>CAUJDW010000133.1 GCA_963169455.1 Bacteroidota bacterium
TGCGGGAGCCTTTTCCACCGGCGCCTTTCAGGCAGGAACGCGGGTGCGGCTGATCAGGGCAAAGGTAATCAATAAAAGGCTTTCAAACCATTATGCCCGAAATATGCACTCATAATTTGAATGGCCAAGCGGCACATATTGCTTATTTTTAGCCTCGTTGAAAAAAAATCCTGCTATGGCCCTTATCGCACTCGAAGGAATCCGCTTTTACGCCTACCACGGCTACTACGAAGAGGAACGCCTCATTGGAAATGAATTTGTTCTCGACGTCATCGTCAGTGCGGATGTCGATGTCGCGGCGGAAAAGGATGAACTTTATGATGGGGAGGAGGAGGATGAAAAAAAGCCTGCAACGGTCAATTACGAGACGATCTTCCTGTTGTGCCAGACGGAGATGCGCAAGCCTGCCAGGTTGCTGGAGTCGCTCGTCGACCGCATTGCCGGCCGCATCGAGGATTATTTCGACAACGTGGAAGGGCTGGCCATTCGCCTGCGCAAGCTTCACCCTCCCCTCGGGGGGCGGGTCGACAGCGCCTGGGTGGCTACTGCCCGGGGGAATATCGACCTTAGCTACCTGTCGCTGGTCAAAAAGCTGGGTAAGAAGTAATCCATTGCAAAACAAAATGATAAGGACAATGATCAAAAAAACCGCTGTTTTCCTGATGATCCTCTCCCTGTCGGGCTGTACGGCCCAGCAGATACAAAGCACGCTGGACACGATAGCCGGGGCGCAGGGGCTAAGCACAGCAGAAATTTCCGCCGGGCTGAAGCAGGCCCTGGAATTCGGCATCGGTGAGGGGGCGCAGCGCCTGTCGCAGAAGGACGGTTATTTTAAAAGCCCCTACAAGATCCTGCTTCCGCCAGAGGCGCGCAAGGTGACGGAAAAGCTGAAAAACGTGCCCGGTTTCGGTGAAGTGGAGGAAATTGTGCTGGAAAAGATCAACCGGGGCGCCGAGGATGCCGCCAAAAAGGCCAAGCCCATTTTCGTGGACGCCATCAAGCAAATGGCTTTTTCCGACGCCATGGACATCCTGATGGGCGCCGACAATGCCGCAACCCAGTACCTCAACCGGACTACCAGCGACAAGCTTTACCAGGCATTCAACCCCGTCATCGTAGAATCGCTCGACAAGTTCAGCGCCCGGGACTACTGGGCTGATGCCGTCAATGCGTACAACAAGATTCCCTTTGTGGAAAAGGCCAACCCCGACCTCGATGATTATGTGACACGGGAAGCCCTGGAGGGCCTGTTCGCCATGGTCGAAAAGAAGGAAAAACAAATACGCACCGACCTCAGCGCCCGTACGACGGACCTGTTGAAGAAGGTCTTTGCCAGGCAGGACAACAAATAAAAAAGCTCCCGGATTGAGAACAATCCAGGAGGGCGTATCAAAAAACAGCAGGATAAATTCTTCAGGCAAGCCCGTTTTTACAAGCGGGAGCTGCCCTGAGCTGTGAAAACGGGCTTGCACTTATCGTTAGCCGCGCCGGTTTTCGGCCCTTGCCGGAAGTTCCTTTCAGCGTCCGTGGAGGCGTGTTAACTCCGGCAAGGGTTTTAAAACAAAACGCAAGCTTTTGTTTCAACAAAACTCACAGGTCGCTGATCCGGCGGATGACCTGGTATAAGCGGGTATATTCGTTGACTTCTTCGACGAATGGATCGTGTTCCAGGTGGTTGGCGGATATCAGTTTCAGGTGTGTGGTGCGCCCCCGGGAGTCGGTGATGCGCTGGACGTATTTGACCCAGAGCTGCCCGTTGTTTTTAATGGCGTATATCTTGTTGTCTTTCAGTTCGTGCATGCCGCCCACTTCTCTGCAGACGACCATGTCGCCGTCCATTATGATGGGGTACATACTGTTCCCTTTGATCGGGAAGGCGACGAGCCCGCTGCCGGCCAGCCCCGGGATGCTGAAGTACTCATAGTCTTCCCGGGCAAAGCCCCCGACCTCGACGGCGCTGCCTGCGAAGGCTTCGGTGGTGGTGAACAGGATGTTGCCGCCCGGGCGGGCTTTGTCGCCGCTGATTGCAGGCGCTTTGGGCGCTTCCAGCCCGAAGGGCTCTCCGATGCCGTCGATCATGTAGGATTCGTTGACCCCGTATTCTTCGCAGAGCGTCCGGGCGTGCCGGTAATCGATGACTCTTTTGTCTTTGGGGTTCAGGAATGCCCGGATGATATGCCCATAGGATTTGTTGCCCAGGATGCGCTCGGCGAAATCCCCCATGCCTTTGCCGTTCCGGTCGTTTTTGACGATCTCGCCGCGGTCTTCCAGCATTTTAAAAACGGTGATAAATCGCTCGTTCAGTTCGAGCCTGTCTTCTCGGATCATAGTGGTAATTTTGCCGTTTCAAACAAAAGTCAAGCATTTGGTTGGCAAAATAAAACAAAAAATTTTTAAAAACAAATTCATGTAATGGTTTTTTGAAAAAAACTTTTCCCGGGGCGGGATGTGGCTCACCGAAGCAGTTCCCGCATGATTTGAGCGAGCTGCTCCACCTCCGCGCCGGTGTTGTAGTAGTGGGGAGAAAAACGCAGGGCCCAGTCCACGCCTTTCTCATCGAAGTCGAGGCGTGCAACGTTGAGGGTTGACAGGGAGGAGTTGACGCCGCGGGCTTCGAGGGCGGCTTTGAGCGGGAGCGGTTTTCGCCCCGGGCAGTGCACGGTGGCGATGGCCGAAAGCCGGCTGCCGCGGTCCAGTACATGCAGCCCCGGGATATCTGCCAGTTGCCGGCGCAGGTTTGCAGCCAGGGAAGTGGCGCGGGCCTGTATTTTTTCAATCCCCGCCTGCAGGGCGTATTCTGTCGCAACCTTGCTGCCCAGCATGAGCGCGTAGGAGCGTTCCCAGAGTTCAAACCGGCTGGCGCCGGGTTGGGGCCGGTAGGCGTCGGAGGCAGTCCATTCGGCGCTGTGGAGGTCGAGGAACAAAGGTTCCATGCCCATTTCGAGCGCCCTTGGAGAGGCGTATAGAAATCCGGCGCCCCGGGGCCCGCGCAGGAATTTCCGGAAGGTTGCGGTGAGGAAATCGCAGCCGATGGCCTGTACGTCGAGCGGGGCCTGGCCAGCCGACTGGCAGGCGTCAACGAGATAGAGGCAGCCGTGCAGGCTGCAAATCCGGCCGATCTCTTCAACCGGCTGCACCAGGCCCGAATTGGTGGGCATGTGCGTGACAGCTACCAGCCGGGGCCGGTGCTGGCGGATGAGCTGTTCCACGGATCCGGGGTCGGCGCCCCCTTCCGGCAGGCAGGCGGCGCGGATGAAGCGCAGGCCGAAGCGCTGCCCGGCCTGCATGAAAGCGATCTGGTTGGAAACGTAATCGTCTCTTGTGGTCAGAATGCAGTCTCCCGGCTTGAAGGGGATGGCGGACAGGGCCCTGTTGAAGGCATCAGTGGCCGAGCCCGCAAAGGCGATATTTGCCGGCCCGGTGTTCAGCAGCCGGGCCAGGGCCTGGTAGAAGCCGCCGATTTCGCGCCGGGCAAAAGCGGCGGCTTCATAACCGCCCATTTCCATCTCCAGGGCGAGGTGCCGTTGTATGGCCTCCAGCACGGGCCGCGGCATCAGAGCAGCTCCGGCGTTGTTGAAATGCAGGCGCCTGGCGCTGCCCGGGGTGTCCTGGCGGAAGGATTCTATTTGTTCCGGTGTAAAAGGCATGGGCTGAAGGGGTTGTCGGGTCTATCGGGTGAATCGAGTAAATCGGGATTTTCGGGTGAATCGGGTTTTTCGGGATTTTCGGGGTAATCGGGTCTATCGGGTCTATCGGGTCTATCGGGTGAATCGAGTAAATCGGGATTTTCGGGTGAATCGGGTGAATCGGGTGAATCGGGGTAATCGGGTGAATCGGGTGAATCGGGGTAATCGGGTTTTTCGGGATTTTCGGGGTAATCGGGTCTATCGGGTCTATCGGGTTTTTCGGGGCAATCGGGTGTTTCGGGAGTTTCGGGTATATCGGGATTTTCGGGTCTATCGGGTCTATCGGGTCTATCGGGTTTTTCGGGTGATTCGTGTCTATCGGGTCAATCGGGGCAATCGGGTTTTTCGGGGTAATCGGGTCAATCGTGGTAATCGGGTTTTTCGGGTGTTTCGGGTTTTTCGGGGCAATTGGGTTTTTCGGGGCAATCGGGATTATCAGGCTCACCTTGTCAACCAATTTCAGGACGGGACCCTGTCACCCAGTCACTCAGTCTCCCCGTCACCCAGTCTCCCTGTCACCCTGACGGGGGGCGGGTTGGAGGTTGCAGGCTGCATGCCTGGAGCGTTTGCCCGGCGGCGGGCCATTTCCTCTTTGATGCGGCGCCATTCCTGGCCCATGATGCGGTTCATGCTTTTGTCAACCATATAGTGTTTGGCGATGTTGAGCAGGCCGCGGGCTCGGCGGGCATAGGATTCGTTGGCGCGCAGGGAAATAGAGTAGCCGCCGTCCGTATATTCGATATAGTGCCAGTATGCGCTGGGCATGAACAAGGTTTCGCCGGGGTGGATGGTGCATTCGTACCCCCGGGCGTTGCGCAGAGCGGGGAATTGCCCGAAATCGGGTTTATTGACATCGATGTAGCTGGCTACGGTAAAGGGGTGCTGGTAGAGGTTTTTGGACTGTTCGGGCGGGAACAGCACCACGCGCTTTCTTCCGTGGAACTGGTTGAGGAAGACGTGCGACAGGTCGATGTCGTAATGCAGGGCGACTTTGGAGCCTTCGCCGCCGAAGAACATGAAGGGGAAATCGCGGATGAACCCGTCCATGATGGTGGGCATGGAGTAATCCTGGCACAGTTCGGGTGCATGGCGGAAGATGTTGAACAGGAAGAGCCGCAGGTTGGTGGGCCCCTGTTCCAGCAGTTCCAGGAATTCCTTCAGCGGTATGACTTTGTCCGGCGCCATGTAGTTTTTCCCGGGTTTGGAAACATTATCCGAGAAAACAGGCACCATCAGGTGTCCGTACACTGATTTAAAGAAATCGATCGTCCATTTATTTTTTGCCGGCCAGGGATCCATAAGGTCCGTCAGGATAACGGGGATGCGGGGGTTGAGGTATTCCTCTGCGAAGGAGGTGCGGTCCAGTTTGCTTCTCCTGTCGACCGGCTGGAGTGATAGCATAGCCAATGGATTTGATGGTTCGATAATTGCTGTTCGGGCCATTGCTGATCAAAAGCGCTTTTTAAGGAAATGGCCACCCCGCGGGGTGGGTTGTTTTTCAAAGAATAAACTCACAAAATTAATTTTTGGGCAGATATTATCGAACGGGGGTGCACAAAAAAGATCGGTAAGGGGAGGCCGGGCAGCCTGTAAGGGGCGAAGGCCATCAAATTAGTGATCAAAGGGTAATCGCATTGTTGATAAGCTGTGTATAACATTAGCGGTGATATGGTGTGATAAAAGCAATTAATGTCTATTTTTGTAGGCGATCCAGTAGTCAGAAATACCAGAATGGCTGAGAAACAGAGGAAGAAAACCGGACAATTGAGGCTCAAACTCGGGATTAACGATGAACGGGTGCCCAAACTCATTGGGATACTGTTTCTGCTGGCAGGCCTGTACCTGCTCATTGCGTTTACCTCCTATTTATTTACCTGGAAGGTTGACCAGAGCGATGTGCTGCAGTTTTCCTGGAGCCTTTTGCTGGGCAACTACGAGATGGCCAACTGGCTGGGCCGCCTGGGCGCTATTGTTTCCAACATGTTTTTCTACTGGGGTTTCGGGCTTCCTTCCTATATATTTATAGGCATATTTGTGGTTTCCGGGCTGGCCCTGATCCGCCGGGTTCCGCTCCGGTTGTACTGGCCGAAGTTCCGCCTGTGGTTGCTGATACTGGCCGCTTCTTCCATATTTTTAGGCTTAGTTGCCCAGTATGCGGAATTTCCCTGGGGCGGCGCCTTCGGCAGAGCCGTCAGCGAATGGCTGGCCAGCTTTTTGGGCACTCTTGGGCTGATCGTGCTCTTTGTTTTCCTGATATTCGGCATCATCGTATGGAATATCAACCCCAATTTCAATGATATGACCGTACAGGGGGCATATCGGGACGCCAGGGCCTATGTGATAGACTGGGTCACCGGCCGGCTGCCCGGGCGCCGGCAGGAGGATGCCCGCAGGGAAGGGCTCTCTGCGCTCCGGCCTGGTGAACGCGGCGAGGGGGATGAAGAAGAAAGCGGCGAGGAGGCTCTGGAAGGCTCCGGCGCCAGGCCCTCCCAGTTGTCCTTTAACCTGCCTGACGCCCGGCCCGGCCAGCGCCTGGAATTCAACCGGCCCGGCGAGGCGGAACTGGAAATCCAGCAGGGGCCGCTCAGCACCATCCCATCGGAAAGCGGGCCCTCCAGCCCGTTTACGCCTCCCGACCTCATGCACTTCCAGGAAGAGAACGTCGATCACAGCGAACCTTATGACCCTACCCTTGAGCTGTCTTCCTACGAATACCCCGTTCTGCCCCTGCTCGAAGATTACTCCGAGCAGCGCGTGGAGATCGACCGGGCGGAACTGGAGGCCAACAAGGACCAGATCATCGAAACCCTGCTCAACTACAAGATCGAGATCACCAAGATACGGGCGACCATTGGCCCTACCGTCACGCTGTACGAGATCATCCCGGCGCCCGGGGTGCGCATTTCCAGGATCAAAAACCTGGAGGACGACATAGCCCTCAGCCTGTCGGCTCTGGGCATCCGCATCATCGCTCCCATTCCCGGCAAGGGCACCATCGGCATCGAGGTGCCCAACAAGCGCAAACAGGTCGTTTCGATGCGGGAGGTGCTGGTGCACGAAAAGTTCAAGCGGGCCAAGATGGACCTGCCCATCGCGCTGGGCAAGACCATTTCCAACGAAGTCTTCGTGGCCGACCTGGCCAAGATGCCGCACCTGCTCGTCGCCGGCGCTACCGGGCAGGGGAAATCGGTGGGGATCAACGCCATCCTGATGTCCCTGCTCTACAAGAAACACCCTTCGCAGATCAAGCTGGTGCTCGTCGACCCGAAGAAGGTGGAGTTGTTTCCCTACAGCCGCCTGGAGAGCCACTTCCTGTCCTTCCTGCCTGAGCAGGAGGAGCCCATCACTACGGAAACAAGCCGGGTCATCCACACGCTGAACTCGCTCTGCATCGAGATGGACCAGCGCTACGACCTGCTGAAGAAGGCCTCGGCGCGCAACATCCGGGAATACAACGAGAAGTTCGTGCAACGGCGGCTCAACCCGCAGAAGGGCCACCGCTTCCTGCCCTTCATCGTGCTGGTCATCGATGAATTTGCCGACATGATCATGACGGCGGGCAAGGAGGTGGAGCTGCCCATCGGGCGCCTGGCCCAGCTGGCGCGGGCCGTGGGCATCCACCTCATCATCGCCACGCAGCGGCCTTCGGTCAACATCATTACCGGCGTGATCAAGGCCAACTTCCCGGTGCGCATCGCCTACAAGGTGGCGTCCAAGGTTGACTCCCGCACCATCCTCGATGCCGGCGGCGCCGACCAGTTGATCGGACAGGGGGATATGCTGCTTTCCATCGGCGGCGAAATGATCCGCCTGCAGGGCGCCTATGTCGATACGCCGGAGGTGGAGCGCGTCGTCGATTTCATCGCCCAGCAGCCCGGCTATCCGGAGCCTTACTTCCTGCCGGAGTTCCACGGCGGCGACCAGGAGATTTCCGGCGCGCACGGCCTGACCTACGCCGACCTCGACGAGATGGTCGAGGACGCCGCCCGCCTCATCGTCCAGAGCCAGCACGGCTCCACCTCCATGATCCAGCGCCGCCTGAAGCTGGGCTACAACCGCGCCGGGCGCATCATGGACCAACTGGAGGCCCTGGGCATCGTGGGGCCCAGCGAAGGCAGCAAAGCCCGGGAAGTGCTCATCTACGACGAACTGGAGCTGGAAAAATACCTGGAGGATATCCGCAACCGGAAATAGGGGCATGGCGCTTTAACACCGGTTCGGCCAGGATGTTGGCCCGCTGCGCCAGCCCAATCCCGGATATCGCCGTTTTGCGCTCCGGAGCCAGGGGGGGAAGCCCCGGCAGCTTCGGAGGCGCCGCCTTCAGTGGGCGCAAAGCCCTGAGAAGCCTCCTTTGCCTTACGCGAAAGGGCCGCTGAAACTTTGAACAGCCCCCATTTGCTGCCTGTGGGCGTCGCCGGGCTCCCTGCCAATCCCGAAGGGATTGAACGGGTATAGCCAGGCCAAAGCAATAATTCCTCCGATGCCGGCGGCATCGCACTAATCTATCCATTCAAACA
>CAUJDW010000134.1 GCA_963169455.1 Bacteroidota bacterium
CAACGGCTATGGGCTGGCCACCTTTGTCAAATCACCTTTGTTGTTCAATATATCCCTCTGATACAAGGGGTAATGCGCGTTGTTTATCTGAGGATAAATGGAGCTCTAAAATTTCAAAATGCCGAATTATGCCTTGGGCAATGTTTTCTTGAGTTTCTCAAAAGGAAGTTGAGATAAGCTGATAGAAATTATGTGCGTTGCTCAAGGGCAAGATGAAAAAAACAATTGAAAAAAACAAGGCCTTTTTTGATTCCGGCAGGATCACTCTTTATCCTCCTGAAACGGCTGGCCAAAACCTGATTTTCTGCGCAGGGGGTTGCCTCTCGGGCACCTGCCTTGTTTTTCGGTATAAGCTTGAATATGCCCTCTTTTCCAACATTTTGGCCAGCATCCGGTTCGGAATGTCCTTAATAAGGATGTTAAACACTTGGCTATTGGCAGTGGACTACTGCTCTAATGGCCTTTGCCTGAAATAATCTTCGCTTAACCAGTCGCTGACAAGCTGTCCATTTAATATTACTCTCCAACTCACCGAAATAAACAGAAGTACCCCAAAAGCCTCGGTTTTCCGGCTGAGGTGGATTACAAGTGGTAAAATTATAAGGATTGCAGCCTAACCTAAAACATTAAAATTTTTAAATATTTGTAAAGGCTTTAAAAAGAGCGTTAAAACAGTAATTTATGATTTGGTATTAAAAATTTTCAAAATGGATTAAAATTTTTTTTGGTTTTTTTTGCCTTTTAGGCCGCCATTTTGTCGGGCTTTGCCGTGTGTCGGAGATGCGTGGAAGGTTCGCGCTAGCCTAGCACTAGATACGGGCTATTAAATTGGATGCGCTGTATTGTTCCCTGGAGGATCTTCCGCTTCGTCCTCTTAATTGTCTGTACACAAAGCTTCGATTTGTAGATAAAATGGCTTTCACAGAACTTTCCGGAAGTTGCCAATTGTTCCATCTTTATGGAATGTAAAAACGTGACAGTTGGATGAACTGATTATGAAGTTTGGGTTATTGGATCCCATTAAACGGCAAGAAATCCTGGATTTCCTCGATTTCCTGCTCAACAAACAGAAAAAAGAAAGGGCGGGAGTGGGCCCGAAACATCATCCCTCGATCACAAAAATACTATCAGGGCTAATCTCCACATAGCCACCGGTCCAGAATATCATTAACGTGAATGGCATCAATGCCCTGCTTCTCGAAAAACCTCACAACTTTTCTGGCTATATGCACATCACAAAGCACCTTCATCAGGCTGCGGATTTGATCAACTGGCCAGACATCAAAAGCCTCGCATAGTTCAGGGAAGCGATAATATCTTCTTTTTCTAATTCAGGATGATCCTCCAATATCTCCCCAATTGTCATCTCGGAGCCGAGCAAATCCAGGATTACCTCGACGGGCCAGCGCATACCCCTGATACATGGTTTGCCATGGCAGATTTCCGGGTCGATCGTTATGCGTTCTAAGTATTGCATATCAGTTCATATTTGGCATTGTTCTTATCCTTCCCAAAAGGGAAAGCTTAGTCGTATAAAGTTAACGGATAAATCCCAATAATCGTTTCTGGCTAGTTGCAATAGCCGATTCCATTTTTCCGATAACAAAGTTAACAGTTTTATTGAAGGAATACTTGGCGGACAGCTCTTTCCTTTTGCCTCCCGGCCGGATGGAAGCTGCAACTTTGCCTGGGAGAAGGGCGCCGGAGATCTCCCCGCGCCCTTCCACTTGTCTGTTAGCCATGAAGAAAGCAGCAAGCCTTATGGCCCCCCTACCCTCTTTTGGTAGCTTATTTCACACCTACCATCTTCTTGGTAGCCGTGAAGTCAGCGGTTTCCAGGGTGTAATTACAAGTGCTTAAATTATAAGGATTGCAGCCTTGATTAATCTAAAATATTAAAATATTTAATATTCGTAAAGACCTTAAAAAGAGCGTGAAAAACACGAAGAAAAAAATAATTAAAATAAAAAAGCCAAGCATAAATGCTTGGCTTTCAATTTTTTACAAAAAGGTGAGCCCGCTGGGACTCGAACCCAGGACCCCTTGATTAAAAGTCAAGTGCTCTAGCCGGCTGAGCTACGGGCTCTCACTGGTTTTGCCGGAATAAAATTCCGAAATGCCAGGCCCTTTTTTCAAAGGCGTTGCAAATATACGGGGAATATTGGAAAATGCAACAGGCGCTGCCATTTTTTTATCCCGCGAAAAGCCGGGCAAAGAATAGCTTAGAAACAGAATGGCTTAAGAAAAAGTTCCTCCAGCCCGCATTTTCCACCATGCTTACCAACCCACAGGGCCCTTCTGACATGCTGCCGAACTGAAAACCGGCGTACTGGGAAACTACCCTGGCGGCACAGCCATTTCCAGCAAGTCCTGAAACGCCGCCACATCCAGGTAGTCCCGGATGACGTGGCGGGCGCCTTCCCGCAGCAGCACCTCCCTGTCGCCCCGATGCCGGACCCCGATAAAGCTGAGCTGCATGTTGCGGGTGGTAGTTACATCCCACTCGGCGTCGCCCACATACACCACCCGTGTGGGTGTGCTGCCGTTCATTTGCCGGGCCTGTTCCATCACCTCTTCGAGAATAGCTTCCCGGCCCACTTTGCCGTCGGCGCCGCTGAAAAGGCCGGGGCCGATGGAAATGCCGACATGGCCGAGCTTGATCTCCGCCGGCTGCCGCCAGCCGCCGGTCGCCACGCCGACCAGGTACCGCCCGTCGGCCTGCAGGCGCTCCACCAGCCGCCGCGCGCCGGCGACCTCCTGATAGTGATGCGGCGCCAACCGGCGGTTCTCCCGCAACAGCTC
The DNA here is from genome assembly GCA_963169455.1 of Bacteroidota bacterium. Classification (GTDB taxonomy): domain Bacteria; phylum Bacteroidota; class Bacteroidia; order Chitinophagales; family Saprospiraceae; genus JACJYE01. The sequence goes on from CAUJDW010000134.1 coordinate 2,803, forward strand.
CATATAGTGCGCCCGGAAATGAGCGGCTTCCGTTTCCGTGGAAGGGCGCCCGAAATGCTGGCGGATAACGGTATCAAAAATGGAGGTGTCCGTAACATGCGGATAGCGCCGCCAATCGATAGAGGGGAATTCCCTGCCATATATAAGCTCATACGCCCGGGCAAAACACAGGCTGTCCTTCTTTCCGGAATAGACCAGGGTGCCGTCCACATCAAAAATCACCAGTATCATTCAGCCTTACTCATTTGGGCTTTCAAAATCAAATTCCAGCTGGATGCCCTCCGCAACATGTTCCTTGGACAGGTTGGAAACGGAAAGCCCCAATAAACGAACACTGCTGATATCGGCCCGGTTCTCTTCCAGCAACTCATAGGCCACCGCAATGAGGTCTTCCAGCCGGCGCACTTCCGCAGAAAAGGAGCGGCTGCGGGTGATCAGCCTGAAATCCGGCATCTTGGCCTTGAGGGTGACGGTGCGGCCGTAGTTGTCGGATTTCTCCATGTAGCGGAATACGATCTCGGCCAGATAGGCCAGCTTTTCCTTCATCTCCGCCGCCGAACTGATGTCTTCCTGGTAGGTGCGCTCGGCGCCGATGGATTTGCGGATGCGGTTGGGGTTGACCTCCCGCAGGTCTTCCGCCCTGACGATGCGGTAGTAGTGGCGCCCCACCTTGCCGAAGCGCTGAACCAGTTCAAGCTCGGAAAACTGCTTCAGGCCGGCGCCGTTGAAGATGCCCATGCGGCGCATCTTCTCCGCAGTTACCTTCCCGATGCCGTGAAAGGATTGTATGGGCAGTTCATCCAGAAAGGCCTCGGCCTCTTCCGGCGTGATCACCTTTATGCCGTTGGGCTTGTTGATGTCGGATGCGATCTTGGCCAGAAATTTGTTGAAAGAGACCCCCGCCGATGCTGTCAGGCCCGTAGCTTCGAAAATGCGCCGCCGGATCTCTTCCGCGATCAGGGTGGCCGAACGGGGCCCGCGACGGGGCTCCGTCACATCCAGGTAGGCCTCGTCGAGCGACAGGGGTTCCACCAGGTCCGTGTATTCGTGGAATATCTCCCGTATCTGCCGGGAAACATCGCCGTACACATCGAAGCGGGATTTGACGAAGACCAGGTTCGGGCACAGGCGCCTGGCCGTCACACTGGGCATGGCCGAACGCACGCCGAACTGCCTCGCCTCATAACTGGCCGAGGCGACTACCCCCCGCAGCCCCGCGCCGCCCACCGCCACGGGCTTACCCCGCAACTCCGGATGGTCGCGCTGCTCGACGGAGGCAAAAAATGCGTCCATGTCTATGTGGATGATTTTTCGATCGGCCTTCAAACTCACCTGCTTTGCGGCAAAGTTAGGGATAAGTGGCCAATACTGCCCGCTCCTGCCTTTTTTTGCAACGGGAAAACAAATTTCAGACAAAAAAACAAACAGCATTAAATCAAAAAGCTGATTATCAATGCTTAAAGTATTATTTACCAAAAACAAACCCCGTACAAAGCCCTGAATATGTCCTTTTTAAGCCGCGGCCTTGCCTGCATTTTTGTAGCATCAAATAAGGCCAAATAGTCATGAAAGCAAACCAAAACGATACCATTGACATCCTGAGGCATTTTGCCCTGTTCGAAGGCGTGGCTCCCGAACTGCTCGCCCAGCTGGCCGCCCAGGCTGAAACGCTCAGGGTAGGGCGGCAACAGTACATCTACGAAACGGGCCAGCGGTCGGACCGCGTTTACTTCCTGGCCAGAGGCGTCGTCAAGGTCGGCACCCTCTCCAGCGACGGCCGCGAGGCCATCAAACACGTGCTCCACCCTCTGGCCATGTTCGGAGAGCTATGCCTGGCCGGCGAGCACACGCGCAAGGACTTCGCCGCTTCCATGAACGAAGAGGTGCACCTGATCGCCATCCATGTCAGCCACTTCGCGCAGATGATGCGCCAGCACCACCAACTGGCGCTGCGGGTGCTGAACTTCATCGGCAACCGGCTCCGAAAGGCCGAAAGCCGCCTGGAATCCCTGATCTTCAAGGACGCCCGCGAGCGCATCATCGAGTTCCTCCGGGAATCGGCCAGCATCCGCGGCAAACGCATCGGCTACGAAATGCTCATCAAACACAGCCTGACGCAACAGGATATCGCCAACATCACCGGCACCTCCCGCCAAACGGTCACCTCCGTGCTGAATGAACTGAAAAAATCCAACCTCATCCACTTCAACCGCCGAAGCATCCTGATACGGGACCTGGGTAAACTGGCGTAGGATAGTAAGGCATTGCGCCAGTATAAGAACCAGATCGACACTAATGCCGTCATTTCAAGGGAAAAGACGGAGAGGCCTGGTGTGCCCCGGGCAAGCCTTCCGGCCTTCCAACCTTCCGGCCAATTTCAGAACATCACATCCTGGCGAAATGGCTATCTTTGCGTTCAAACCTTGCGCAACCCGATATGGACAAAATAACCGAGCAGCCGTCACCATACCGCCATCTGGAGAAGATGCCGGTGGAGGACATTCTGCGGAACATCAACCGGGAGGACCAGGCCGTCCCCCTTGCGGTGGAGAAGGCCATCCCAAGTATCATTCCGCTGGTAAAGGTGATCATCGAAAAAATGAAGGACGGCGGGCGGCTGTTTTATCTGGGCGCCGGCACCAGCGGGCGGCTGGGCATCCTCGACGCCTCCGAATGCCCGCCCACCTACGGCGTGCCTGAGGATTGGGTGATCGGGCTGATCGCAGGGGGCGAACAGGCCATCCGCAAACCGGTGGAATATGCCGAAGACAGCCACACCCAGGCCTGGGAAGACCTCCGGGCCCATTTCGTCAACGAACAGGATGTGGTGATCGGCATCGCCGCATCGGGCGCCACCCCCTACGTCGTGCACGGCCTGCGCGCCTGCCGGGAACACGGCATCACCACCGGCTGCATCACCTGCAACCCCGGAACCCCGCTCAGCGAACAGGCCGACTACCCCATAGAAGTGATCGTGGGGCCTGAATTCGTCACCGGCAGCACCCGCATGAAGGCAGGCACCGCACAGAAACTCGTGCTCAACATGATCAGCACCAGCGCCATGATCGGCCTGGGCCGGGTGCTGGACAACAAAATGGTGGACATGCAACTGAGCAACGCCAAACTGCTGGAACGGGGCGCCAGGATCATCCAGCACAACCTGCACATCCCCTACGAACAGGCGCGGGAACTGCTGCTGAAACACGGCAATGTGCGCCGGGCCCTGGAAGCGGGAAGCTGATAAAGCTCAAAGGAATGCGGCGGGCCTGTCCTGGCCGGCGGCAGGCTTTGCCGAAGGAAAATGCTGCTGCGTCAGATGCCGGGCAACTCTTCTTCCCATTCCCTGCCAGGCGGGAATTCCATCTGAAAATTGGAAACCCGCAGGGCGGCAAAGGGGCGAAAGGGGCTGATATCCGGAAAATCAGCGGACAGCACCTGCAGGCCGGAGGCCGAGGCCCACTGCCCCATGCCCTTTCCCCGGGGCGATACTTCGTAAACCTTGCCGTTCAGCCGCTGTTGGAGGCGAAGCGGGATAAGGGCCGTGCTGATGGGAAAGCGCGGGCCGATGCCTTTCACGGCTACTTCCAGCATGGGTTTTTTCCCGCCGCCGCCGGCGTGGCTTTCCACCAGCACCTGCTCTGAGGCGGGCCCCGTCCTTTTCCAGCTAAACTGAGCCATCTCCTTGGGGATGCCCCAGTTGCGGCGCCCCCAGTCCATGCTCGCCGCGGAATCCACAAAAATGCGGGTGATGGAAAAGCGGCGCCCCCGCGCCGTGCGGAACAGGCCGGGAATAAAAAGCAACTCCCGGTACGGCCCCACCGGCGACTGCCGGTAATCCACCAGCATGACACAGCCCACCAGCCCGAGGAAGGAATCAGCCATGCCCGCGGGAATAAAGCCCTGGTGCAGCACGAAGGGTGCAGGGAAACGATAGAACAACATCAACCCCTCGCCCCGGAGGGCCCAGGGGGGCGGAAAAGTTGCGGAACTGCCGGGCTGCGCCATATCAGAGGCCATTTATTTTGCTCCTCCGCTCCAGCAACCAGGTATCGCGCCACCGGCCGCGCATTTTCCCAATCCGCTCCCGGTAGCCCACGATGCGGAAGCCCGCCTTCTGATGGATGCGGAGGCTGGCCTCGTTTTCAGGAAAAATACCTGCCTGAAGAGTCCACAGCCCCTTCGCTTCGGCAGCCGACACCAGGGCCTGCAGCAATTGCATGCCAATGCCCCTGCCCCGCCCGGCTTCATCGACGTACACGCTCACTTCAGCGACGCCTTCGTAAACGCAGCGGCTGGAAACTGGCGTCAGAGCCGCCCAGCCTATGATGGCGCCCTCCTCCCGGGCCGCTATGAGCCTGCCATAACTCAGGTGCGAGGCATCCCACTGCTCCCAGTCCGGAGCCGATTGCTCGAAGGTCGCGTCGCCTGAAGCGATGCCGCTTTCATAAATGGCTTTTACCCGGCTCCAGTCGCCGGGAAGCATGGCTCTGATCTCCGTATTCATGAATTGCTCAGCGTTTTCTTTCGGGATATTGTTCCTTCATGTAGCGGCAGGATTCCTCCACGAGTTCTTTCAGTACGCTCCGGTCCACATCTTCCAGCCGCTTGATGTAGAGGCAGGATTTCCCGGTTTTAAACCTGCCCAGCCGGGCCATCAGTTCCTCGTATCGCGAGAAGCCTGCCATAATGTAAAGGGTAAGGTTCTGCTTGCGCGGCGAGAAACCGGTGACGAACCAGTCGCCCTCCCGCCCGCTGTCGTACTTGTAGTGGTAGTTCCCGAAGCCGACGATGCCGGAGCCCCACATTTTGGGCGGCTCACCGGTTACTTCTTTCATGAGCGCCAGAATGGCCAGGGCGTCCTGCCGCTTTTTTTCATCATCAACGGCATCGAGAAAGGCCATGACGTCGCCCTCGTTGGGGGTGGTTTTGAGTTCAGCCATATCAGGGTGATTTTGAGTTCGGGTTTATTATGTATGTAGTTGGACACATTTAGCAGAACAATCCACCAATCCAACAATATAACAATATGCGAATCCAGGGCTAAAAGAACCAATGCAACAGGGCGGCGGCGATTTTCCCAAAAGTGTGGACGATCAACCCCTGCCGAGAGCGGGCTTTAGAAGCATTCTGGATATCAACCTTTTCAATCAGCCAGTTGAAAAACGATTCAATCGGCTGGCGGATTCTGGAAACGGCAGCTGAATATAAAGTATCAGCAGCCTTATTCCAGTTTCTGAACAACTGGCTCTGTCCAGGCACTAATTTGGCCGGAGTGAGCAGTTCACAATCATTGTGTTGCATCAGCCTGCGATGGAGCCCCTTGTCCGCTAAGGCTCTATCTGCAAAGATGGCGCGGCTTGTCAACTGTTCTAACAGCTGTCGTTGTGCAGCTAAGTCATGCATAGAAGCAGGGCTGAGCATCAAGTACTCTGGCCAGGGCATGGTTCCCGGGCGGCGAAACCCTATGTTGTGCAGCTTTACCCCCCAATAGTGGATACCTTTAACCGAACAGTATCCTCTATCGCACAACTCAAGGGCAACTTTGCCTCGCCGCTTACCGCTACAAGTCATAATAGGCAGAGAGTCCACCAAGCTAATTTGATTATCGATACCCTCTATGGGGCATGCGGTAAGCAAATACGCCACTATTTTGGGAAATAGCCCATTAAGCTGAATGAGCCGGTTATTAAAAGCTTTGTACTTGGGAAGCTGCGGAAACCAGCTATGCCAGTATTTCAAGATGTACTTGTGCACTTCGCTGACTTGGCGTTTACCTTCTTCATGCACTGCAAAAAGGTAGCAAGTCAGCAGCTCACAGTCTGAGAATTTGGGGTCCGCTTGGTTTTTTGTAAACCTTTGGCAGTCCCATTTCAACTCTTTGTCGTATAATTGGCAAAGGTGGAAGTACAGGGAGATAAGTTTGTCTTGCATCATTTTCAAACTTACTAATTTCCTGGCTTCTGCCTTTTGTTTTTATCCAGTGCTTGCGCCGGGGTTCCTTTACCCCTCCGCCCTGCGGGCACCTCCCCTCAAGGGGAGGACAGCCTTAGCTGCCGCTGAGTCACCCTGGATTTAGCCCTGGATTCGCATAACAATATAACAATATAACAATATAGCAATATAGCAATATAACCCCAGCCCCAGGAACAATGCTATTGACGCCGTATTTCCAAAGCAGTATGAGCCACAACAAATGAGGCCAACCACTTAGCAATCCCGCTCAGCGCACCACATTGTGCTGTTGCGCATAAGCCCGGCACCTGTCCCAGTCTTCCTGAAACCAGGCGCGCACCTTTTCCAGTTCCTCTTTGGGAATGAGCGGTTCGGGGCTAACCCATGATTCGGGCAGCAGCAGGGAAGGGTACAGGATGGCGTAACAGGCCAGCATCCGGCTGCGGCGCTGCAGCCAGAACAGAAGCGGGTGCTTGGAAAAAACGGGCGGCTTATCGCCGAACAACCCCCGGGCCACCTTTCGCATCACTTTGAGCTGTTTCTCGTTGTAGGAGCGGTGCACGGCCGAGAGGGAAATGTCCTCCCGCCGGTAGGTGGCCCCGGAAAAGCCGGCGATCTTGTCGAAGAAAGCCCAGGGGTCCTCCCTGAGCTCATCGTAAAAGAGCACCAGGGGGTGGGTTTTGAAATAACGCTCCAGCACCTCGAGGTTGGTGTAGAAAGTGGCGTGTTTGCGCTTCCAGAGCCCGGTATCGCCTTCCACGTCGAAAAAGCCGGTAAAGGGCAGATGCCCGCCGTTTTTGACGTAGCGGCGGTACTGAGAGGCGATCCAGCTGTCGTTGCGCCGCAAAATGATGATCGGTTTGGCATAGGGGTAAAAGGAAGAAAACCATTTTACTTCCTCTTCCAGTTGCTGGTCGAACTCCCGGGAGACGAAGTAGCGGCCGTACTCCCCTCTGGCAATGATGCCCGGAGCGCGCCGGTACCTGTTGGTGGGGATGTAGTGAATGCCCCCAAGCCTGGGGAAAAACCGGTGCTGCAGGTAGGTGGACGCCACCTTGCCCAGGCCAACGTGGAAATATATCTCGGGCTGTGCCATGCGGTGCCTTTTGGTTACTTGTTATTGAAGGGGCAAAGATAGGCTTTTGCTCTTTTTCCGGAGCGTTTTCAGGCGTACTCTGCAAACTCCATTCCCCCTGCTCCCGCCCCCATGCGTTGGCCCTGGGCCATTCATCCTTCCCTACCCTATCCGAACCGAAGTCATGGTCAGGGAGCCGGCCACAGGGGTGTCGTTGAAAAAGGAAACCGCCTCGCCTTTGTCCTGCAGCCCGAGAATATAAAGCAGCGGATAGTAATGGTCGGGCGTGGGAATGGCCAGTTGGGCCGGCCTGCCGAAGTTTTGATAGTCGATCAGGGGCTGGTGGTTGCCATCGGCGATATGCCGTTTGAAGGTGTCATTCATTTCCAGGGCCCAGTCGAAGCCGAAGGGTTCATCGAGCCTGTCCCAGGCCACCATCCTCAGGTTGTGCACCATGTTGCCGCTGCCGATGATGAGCACGCCTTTTTTGCGCAGGGCCGACAGGGCCCTGGCCAGTTCGTAGTGATACGGAGCGGGCTTGTCGTAGTCGATACTCAGCTGCAGGACGGGAATACTGGCATCGGGGTACATGTGGCGCACTACGGTCCATGTGCCATGGTCGAGCCCCCAGTCGTGGTCGAGCCCCACCTCGGTTTGGGTGAACAGTGCGGCCGTTTCCTGCGCCAGGGCAGGGTTGCCGGGCGCAGGGTATTCCACTTCGAAAAGCTCCCGCGGAAAACCGCCGAAGTCGTGGATGGTGCGTGGCGCTTCCATCGCCGTGACGAAGGCGCCCCGGGTCAGCCAGTGGGCCGAGACGCAGAGCACGGCCTGCGGCTGCGGTATTTCCTGCCCCATCTGCCGCCAGCGGCGGCTGAAATCGTTGTCCTCGATGCCGTTCATCGGGGAGCCGTGGCCGACGAAGAGCAGGGGCATTTTAGCGTCCTGTTCTTCCAGGTTTTCGGAAAGGGATTGCAGTGATTTCAGGGACATGGTGCTGAGAATTGCGGTTGAGCTTAGTTGTAGGAATTTCCGGCGCTGCATCTTCTTAGGCAAATTTCAAACCAAGGGCGTCTGCTGATATGCAAATTAAAGATTCTCTGCCTTTTTAGCCTTATCTTGCTGGAAAAAAGCCTGTTTCTGAGGTTCCCATTTTTCCGCCCGGCAAATAAAATGGCCGTGATTTTATTTAACCAAACCCTGAATGCCCCGTTTTTCCGGGCCATTCAACAAAAACATCTATCATGAACGAAGCCTTTATTGGTTCCATCGTAATGTTCGCCGGCAACTTCGCCCCCAGAGGCTGGGACTTCTGTGATGGCCGGTTGTTGCCCATCAATCAGAATCAGGCCTTGTTTTCCATTTTGGGAACGACTTATGGCGGAGATGGCCGGACCACCTTTGCCCTACCCGACCTCAGAGGGCGCGTACCCATGCACCCCGGCAGCGCCCCGGGGCTTACGCCCAGGAATTTAGGGGATAAAGCAGGAGCGGAAACCTCCCCCCTCACAGTAGTCGGCCTCCATACTTCTAAAGAAATGAGTGCTGATACGGTTTTCAATACGGTAGTCAAGGCTACGGCAGGGGAAACGCCAAATGTGCAGCCCTTCGGTTGTGTAAACTTCATAATCTGTCTGGAAGGGATCTATCCTTCAAGAAGCTAAATTCCGGCCCTATTCAGGACTCCATTAGCGGCAATCTGCGTCGCGGGCCTGTGGCCTGCGACGCAGGCAGAGCCCCTTCCAAAACATACCTGAAAACCCGAAAATTGAGCATTCATGCCACCATTCACTTCCCTGTCCGAAGTTGAACGCATTGCCGTGTTCGACGGCCCCATTCTCCGCAACCTGCAGATCACCCAAAGCTACCACGAGCTTTCCTTTGTGGTTTCCGGGCGCCTTGGCTCCTGCGCCAACTGGTGCACCTTCGCCACCTGGGCCTCCAGGCAGGCTGGCCAGACCATCCGGCGGGAAGACCTCAGGCTGGCGCTGGAGAATGCCCTGAAGGGGGCGCCGGAGATCGGAGAGGCGATGGCCGGCATAGTGGAAGCCGCAGTGCGCAGAGGTTCCGCGCCGGCGAAAAGCCGGATCGCCCAGCTGGTGTGGGGCGCCATCAGCCCTGAGGCGGCCATGGGCCGCGCCAGCGATGCGGTGGCCCGGGGCAACCAAAAGGTGTACGCGGAAATCGCCCGCGAGTTCGCCCGCTTCATTGATACCTGCCTGAATGACACAGCTTATGATGCCGGCAACATCGGCCGTTTCTGCGCCGCCCTCCGGCCGGGCGCGCCCCCTGAGGGGCAGCAGTACCTGCGCCAGGCCTTTTCCCACTACTATCAGGCCCTGTTCGAAACGAACCCAAAAGCAAAGGCCGAACTCATCCTGCTGGCCAATATCGAGATCGGCTTTCACGAACAAACCCGCCTGCAGCCGGAGATCGCCGAAGCGCTGGAAGCGGCAGTGGAAGAGCCGCAAGTGCTGAAGCGCCGCCTGCTCGGCGCGCTCTTTCCCAACCGAAGCTGGATCATGAAAATAGGAGATCTGTTCAGGGCTCTGTTCGGCCGCCCCACTCCCCTGGATAAAGCGCTGTTGCATTTTACAACCCTTGCCCGCCACCACATCCGCCTGTTCCTGACCGACCACATGATGGAGCTGAGCCTGGCGAACGGGCAACGCCTGCGGCTTGGCGACAGGCTGAAGGGGCAATTCCCGGCTTCCTTACAGCAGTTGTCCAATGCAGAACTTACAGCCCTGCTTCAACAAGTTGACCCCACCCCCGACAGCCTGCGCGAAACCGGCGCCATCGACTGGGCCAACCTGCCGGACCGGCTACACTTCATTGTGGACTTGTTCCGCTGTTATCAGGAAACGGCTGAGTTATTGGGGCCTCCTTTTGAAGCAGGCGCGGAAGCAGCGATCAGGGCCGGGCGGATTCCTGAGGGAAATGCATAATGACACAGCGTACGCCTGCCTGTCAGGCTGCGGCCTGCGGAGGCGGGTAAAAAACCTTTATCCGGCTCGCAGAGGCGGATGGAACCTCCAAAGGCTATGCCTACTTCCGTCTGCCAACTGCCACATGCAACAGCCCCGCCATCCCCATCACCAGCGCACACCCGATGAGGTTGAGCCACAGGTAGGCCACTTTGAACAGGCGCCAGGTATCTCCAATCAAAAACCAGAAATCATTGTTGCTCATCCAGTAGATCAGCAGCACCAGGGCTTCTGCGATGAGGGCGGCGATAAAAACCGCCCGTGCGCCCACGTTTTTCATAAAAAAGGCCACCATAAAAATGCCCAGGATCGTGCCGTAAAACAGAGACCCGATGATGTTAACCGCCTGGATGAGGTTTTCGAACAGCCCGGCTGTGGCGGCGAAGATCATGGCGATGATGCCCCAGAACAGGGTGAAGAGCTTGGAAGCCCGCAGGTAGTGGCGGTCGCTTTTCTTTCGGACGAAACTTCGCCGGTAGATGTCGATTACCGTGGTGGTGGCCAGGGCGTTGAGCTCGGAAGAGGTGGAGGACATGGCCGCCGAGAAAATCACCGCCAGCAACAGCCCCACCAACCCGATGGGCAGGTAATGCATGACGAAGGTGATAAAGACGTAATCTGTATCCCGCGTTTTGGCAACCGGGTCGGCCTGGAGGATCAGCCCTTTGACTTCTTCGCGCAGTTCGTGGTCGGTGCGCATCAGTTCCTGCATGCGCGCCCTGGATTGCTCCACGGAAGCCTCGTCGTCCTGGCGGATGGCGCCGATCATGTGGGCTATTTCCTGCTGCTGCTGAAGAAACAGGGTGTTGTGCTGCGATTCCAGGTTCTCCAGGCGCGCTTCGTACTCGCTGCCTTTCAGTTTCTCCAGGTTGGCGTTGTTGAAATGCAGGGGCGGTTGTTCGAAGCGGAAAAACATAAAAACGAGAATGCCCACAAAGAGGATGAGAAACTGCATGGGCACCTTGAGTATCCCGTTGAAAAGCAGGCCCAGCCGGCTTTCGGAGAGCGACCGCCCTCCGAGGTAACGCGACACCTGCGACTGGTCGGTGCCGAAATAGGACAGGAAGAGGAACACCCCGCCCAGCATGCCCGACCAGAAGGTGTAGCGGTTGCTGAGGTCGAATTCAAAATCCACCACGTTCAGCTTGCCCATCTTGCCGGCCACGCCCACCGCATCGCCGAAACTAACCTGCTCCGGCAGCTTAAAAACGAGGATGACAGCGGCCAGGAACATGCCGGTGAGCATGACGACCATCTGCTGTTTCTGCGTCACGCTCACGGCCTTGGTGCCGCCCGAAACGGTGTACATCACGACCATCAAACCGATGAACAGGATCGTCCAGTTGAGGCTCCAGCCCAGAATGGTGGACAGGATGATGGCCGGCGCATATATGGTCAGCCCGGCGGCCAGGCCGCGCTGGATGAGAAACAGGACGGCAGTCAGGGTGCGGGTTTTCAGGTCAAAACGGCCTTCCAGGTACTCGTAAGCGGTATAAACCTTGAGCCGGTAATAATAAGGCAATACGAAGATGCAGAGGATGACCATGGCCACCGGCAGCCCAAAGTAAAACTGCGCAAAGCGCATGCCGTCTTCATAGGCCTGCCCCGGCGTGGAGAGAAAAGTGATGGCGCTGGCCTGCGTGGCCATCACCGACAACCCGATGGTCCACCACGGCAGGTCGTTGTCGCCCCGCAGATAACTTTGAACGGTATTGATGTGGCGGGTCTTCCAGACACCGTAAACGGCGATGCCCAGCAAGGTTCCCAACATTACGATCCAGTCAAGCGTGCTCATGTTCGTTCAGGTGTTCGGGAGGGAGATACCGTGCTTGCCCGGCTGCGGCATCAGCCAGGTGCGGCTACTCCCCCTAGGAATACAATTTCGTAAAGATATAAAACAGCGTGATGATGACTGCGTGCAGGGCGATGACAAAGGCATAGAGCTGGTTCCATGTTTTGAAAACCGGCGGGGGCGGCTCAGGCGGATGTTCCTGCCCGGTGTGTGGATCTGGCGTTTGCATGGCGTTCTGGTTTTACAAATGTCCAAGCTTTAGAAAAATAGCAGGGCTGCTCCAGGAATACACTTCCGATGTTTTTGCCCGGCAGTATGCTGAATGAAGCCCTAAAATAGGGATTGCCGGAGGCATGGCCTAGTTTTTAACGAAATTTCAGGAAACGGGCCTGTCCGAAGACATTTCCGGGATAATGCGCAGCCAAAAAGTGGAGGGGCTTGTTTCCATAAAAGAAATGCTCCAAATCCACTACCTTGCAGTAGCATTGCACCACCAACTCATGTTTCCGAAAATGCGCCAACCGACGAAAAACCTTCTACTCCTTCTCCTGGCATTGCTGGCCAGCGGCGCCGCCATCGCCCAAACGGCCTACACCCTTGAATCCATTCCCAACCCCAAGTCCGGCGGCGGCGGCTATGTCAGCAACCCGGACGGCATACTGTCGGAAGGGGAAGTGATGCAGCTCAACGGGGTGGCGACTGCCCTGGAGGAAAATTCCACCGCCCAGGTAGCTGTCGTCATCGTCAACAGCATCGGCGAAGAAAACCCCAAGGACTTCGCCACCCGCCTGTTCAACCACTGGGGCATCGGGCAGGCGGATGTGGACAACGGGCTGCTCATCTTTTCGGTGATGGACCAGCGGCGCACCGAATTTGAAACGGGCTACGGCCTGGAAGGGGTGCTGCCCGACGTCGTCTGCTACCGCATCGGCATGCAGGAACTGGTGCCTTATTTCAAGGATGGGCAATACGGGCAGGGGTTGCTGTCTGCCCTGATCCGCATTAAAACGACGCTGGAGGACCCCGCGGCGCTGGAGGAAATCCGCTCCGGCGGTTCGCAGGAATACGGCAGGCAGGCTTTCCAACCCGTGCCGGGCCTGCCGGCCTGGCTGGGCTGGTACGTGGCGGCCAACGCCCTGTTCCACCTCTTCCTGATCTTCTGGCTGCTGTACACCACCTTCAGCAAACAGGACCTGTACGACCGCTACCGGGCGGTGCGCTGGGTTTACGCCATTATTTTTATCATCCTGTTCCCCATCCCGTACCTGCTGGTTTATTTCTACCTCAAAAAACGGCTGGCATACCTGCGCAACCACCCCCGCTACGGCAAAGAAACCGGAAAGCTCATGCACAAGCTCGACGAAAAAGCAGACGACGAATTCCTGGAATCAGGCCAGGTTACGGAAGAAGAGATCGGTTCGGTGGATTACGACGTCTGGGTGACGGACGATCGCGATGAAGTGCTGATCCTGCGTTACGCCAGGCGCTTTTCCAAATACTCCGAATGCCCCAAGTGCAAATACCGCACCTACTACCACGCCCACACCCGCACCCTGCAGCACGCCACTTACTCCAGCTCAGGGCTGCAGGAGCAGGTCTTTTCCTGCAAAAACTGCAACTACCAGGACCGCAAGCTCATCACCATCCCCAAGAAAACCCGCTCATCCGGAGGAGGAGGCGGTTTCGGCGGCGGCGGCGGCGGCGGCTTTGGCGGCGGGCGTTCCGGCGGCGGCGGCGGCGGGGTGTCGTGGTAGGGCCTGAATTTAATCTGCTTTCCGCATTCCGGAAATGATCAAATCTTCCATAGCCCCCGGCTTTGGAAGCCGGAGCTCCCGGATGCAGTCGCTGCCAGGAGCTCCAACCCTCCTCGCCGGCCCCTTAGAAAACGAAGGTCATGATCGAATGCGGCAGGCTCGTTACCGGAGCTGCATCGCCATCCAGCCAGAAGCGGAAGGGTATGGCGGCATCGCCCAGGTTCAGCACGATGACGGCGACGGACCCGTCGGGGTTTTTGAATGCCGTAGTCTGTAGCTGGTCGCGGTTTGACGAGCTGATGATGCGTTTGGCGCCGGGGCGGATGAATTTTGAAAAATGGCCGATGTAGTAGTACGAATTCATGTAGTACAGCTCGCCGGTGCGTGTATCGCCGTGAATGGGCGCAAAGCAGAAGTTGCCGACGTGGTTGGGGCCGCCCGTTTCATCGAGCAGCACGTTCCAGTCCGTCCAGCCCACCGAGCCGTTGTTGAAGTCGTTGACCATGCTTTTTCCGTACCACTCGCCCCATTGCCACTGGGAGATATTGTCCATGTTAAAGGGGTACGTGCAGCCTTCCGTAAAGAGCAGTTTTTTGTCGGGGAAGCTCTCCTGCACGCGTTTGACATTTTCGAAGTTGTCGGGCGCATACCAGTGGAAACCGGTTCCCCACACGTATTTCGCCGCCTCGGGGTCGTTCAGCACGGTGGAGGCGCGCTGGTACATCAGGTCGCGGTTGTGGTCCCAGATGATGATGTTTTTGTCTTTCAGGCCCTGCTTATGGAAAGTTGGCCCAAGGAAATCGCGCACGAAGTCGCGTTCTTCCTCCGCCGTCCAGATGCAGGATTCCCAGGTTTGAGTGGCCATCGGCTCGTTCTGCACCGAAACGCCCCAGATGGGAATGCCTGCTTTTTCGTAGGCTTTGACGAATTTCACGAAGTAATTGGCCCAGGCCTGCCGGTATTCAGGCAGGAGTTTGCCGCCGCGAAGCATGTTTTTGTTGTCCTTCATCCAGGCCGGCGGGCTCCAGGGGCTGCCGTATATGGTGACCGGGCCGCCAGCTGCAGCCATTGCTTTTTTGACGAAGGGAATGCGGTACTGTTCATCGTGTGCGAGGCTGAAAGTCTTCAGCGCGGCGTCCCCTTCCTCCACGTAGGTATAGCTGCCGCTGGAGAAATCACAACTGTGGATGTTGAGGCGCGCCAGGGTGTACCCGATGCCTTTTTCAGGGTCGAAATAAGCCTGAAGCACCTCCTGTTGTTTGTCTTGGGGCAACTTTGCGAAGGTTTCCGCCGCGGCGTCGGTCAGCGCCCCGCCGATGCCCAGAAAGGTTTGGAAGGTATGGGTGGGGTCCACGAAAATGCAGATTTCCGTTTCAAGGGGCTGCCCGAAAGGCTGGAGGGACAGCTCTGTGGTTTTGGACAGCCTGTATTCCGTGTTGGCCGCCGTGGTGTAAACCGCCACCTTCGTGGCTTTGCCGGAAGCCGTGCGCGCTGCCTGGGCATGCAATGCAGCCGTGGCAGGCAGCAGGAGCATCAGGGCCAGAAAAAGAACTTTGGATCTCATATCTTTTTTGTTTTGGTTCTTCCCGGCGCCCGCTCTATCAAAATTTCTACTGCTCCTCCCACACCACTTCGCCATCCGTATCCACGTAACGCCAGCGGCCCTGATGGCCCACCAGGGCCAGCCCGTCGCGGAAAGGCAGGGCGCTTTCGTATTTGGGCGGAATGCGCCATTCGCCCGAGAGGCCGATGAAGCCCCAGTGGCCGTTGGCCTTGACGGGGGCCAGCCCGTTGGCGAGCAGCCCGGCGTCCTCAAAGCGGGGAGGGATGCTGATGGCGCCCGATTTATCGATATACCCGAAGCGGCCGTGTTGTTCGGCCGGGGCCAGCCCCTCGCTGAAATCGCCGGCGAAGCTGAATGCCGGGGGGATGGCCAGGGCGCCGTCCTGGCTGATAAAACCATAGGCGCCGTCCTGGACGATGATGGCCATGCCCTCGGAAAATTCGCCGTTGGCATAGCCTTCCTGGAATTCGAACTGCGGTTCGGCCAGCAATTCCCCCTCCCGGTTGATCAGGCCCCAGAAGAGCCCCTGCTGCACGACCGCCACCTCGCCCTGAAAGCTCTGGCAGGCGTCGAACTGCGGGGCGATGGCCATTTCTCCGTCTTCGTCGATGTAGCCCCACTTTTCCACCAGTTGAACGGGCGCCAGCCCGGCGGCGAACTCGCGCGCCGCCTCGAATTGCGGGCGGATTTTCCAGGAGCCGTCGGGGCGGATGAAGCCAAAGCGGTTATTTTTGCGGGCCGGCGCCAGCCCTTCGCAGAAGTCGCCGGCGTCTTCGTACTGTATGTCCACTGCCAGGTTGCCCCGCACATCGATGTATCCCCAGCGGTTGACGAGCTGCGCCCGCGCCAGGCCTTCTTCGAAAAAACCGACGAAGTTGAACAGGTGCTTGAGCAGCAGGCGGCCCATCACATCCATGGGTACGAGCTTTTCGTTGAAGCGCACGCGCGAAAAGCCGTGGTAAAAATCTTCGGCTTCCAGATACTGCGGCTCGATCACCACCTCGCCTTGCCGGTTGATGAAGCCGTAGCGGCCCTGCGCGCGTATTTTAAACAATGGTGTACTCATGTATAATAAACGACTTGGAGCTCCTGACCAGGTGCGAATATAGGGAAAAGGTGGCGGAGTAATATGCGCAGAAAAAAAGGCAGAACCGGCATAGTTCCCTTTATCTTCCTTAATTTTGCAATCCACCTGCTGCCTGTGGCGGCAAACGCGAACAATTCAGGGGCAAAACCGACCAATTCCGACATGGCATTGCGCAAGGATTTTCCACCGGCGGGCGCCGAATACCTGGGGGGCGAAAGCGACGGCTACGAATACCGCACCGTCTTCGCCGGCTCCAACCTGGAACAGACCTACGCCATGGTCGTACAGTTCCTGAAGGAGGAAGGCTACGCAGAAGTGCCCCTGCCGCGCAATGCCGATGAGCTGAAACTGTTCCGCCTGCCGACGCGCAACCGGCAAATCCTGCTGTTCGAAGACAACGGCTATGTGCACAACCCCGTGAAGATACTCTTTCCCATCGACCGCCGGAAGCGGACGACCCTCATCCTTTGCCTCTATAATGAAGCCGACCCGGAACACCTGCTGAAGTTTCACCACGTAATGGAGCGGCGCATCCGGGAGGAAGAAAATAGCTGATCACTTCAAGCGGGCCAGTTTATTGATGTCCAACTGATCGATGGCTTTGGCCAGCACTTTTTCCTCCACATTGCTGCCTTTAACCGTCAGTACGAAACGGTTTTCCACGATGACGCTCACTTCGCCGTACTTCCCGGCCTTGTCGTATTTCTCGAATGCCTTGTACCCCCCGATCATGGTGGTGCGCTCGTAGCCCGTATCCGTTTCGCGGTCAACTTCCATGCTCGCCCAGCTGGCCATGCCGGCCAGGGCCATGCTCACCCCGCCCACATCGACGGCCGAAACTTCGAGCGACTGATCGCCATCCCGGTATTCAGCACTTGCAGTCGACACGTTGATGCCGAACATGCCTGCTTTTTCTCCTGAATGGGAGCTGCGTTTCAGGCCCGCCAGTTCTTCCGGCAGCAATGCTTTGAGTTCGCGAAAGTCAACTACTTCTACGGCTTTCCCTTCGCCCTGCAGGGCTTTCTGGACCTGGTTCATGGCTTCCTCCACGCTTTGGGGCTCATCCTGAACGCCGCCCGGGCTTTGTTCGGCAGCGGTGCTTTCCTTATCCTGGCTGCCGGAACCGCCGCAGCCCACGAATAAAAATACGCAAAGGCTCAGGCCGGTCAATACTGATTTTTGGGTTGTCATGCTTATGGTGTTTTGGTTTTAACCGATTTCTTCTTGCTTCTCCTGCTGTTTTGCCTTTTCCGGCCTCATCTGCGGAAAGAAGAGCACCTCCTGGATGGAATGCTGGTTGGTCAGCAGCATGGCCAGGCGGTCGATGCCGATGCCCAGCCCGGAGGTGGGGGGCATGCCGTATTCCAGGGCGCGGAGGAAGTCCTCGTCCATGGCCATGGCCTCGAAATCGCCGCGCTCGGCCAGGCGGAGCTGATCCTCCAGCCGCTGGCGCTGGTCGATGGGGTCGTTGAGCTCCGAGTAAGCGTTGGCGATCTCCTTACCGTTGACGAAGAGCTCGAAGCGCTCCACAAGGCCCGGCTTGCTGCGGTGTTTTTTGGCCAGGGGCGTCATCTCCACGGGGTAGTCGATGATGTAGGTGGGCTGAACGAGGTTCTCCTCCACTTTTTCACCGAATATTTCATCGATCAGCTTGCCCTTGCCCATGCTGCTGTCCACTTCGACGCCCAGTTGTTTACAGGCGCCGCGCAGGGCGGCCTCGTCCATACCGGAAATGTCGATGCCCGTATATTCCTTTATCGCGTCGTACATCGTCAGGCGCCTGTAGGGGCCAGCGAAGTCGATGACCTGGCCTTCGTATTCCACCTTGGTATGCCCCGTTACTTCCAGGGCTACGTACTCGGCCAGTTGTTCCACCATGCCCATCATCCATTGGTAATCCTTGTAGGCGACGTATATCTCCATGGAGGTGAACTCGGGGTTGTGCGTGCGGTCCATGCCTTCGTTGCGGAACATCTTGCCGATTTCATACACCCCTTCGAAGCCGCCTACGATGAGGCGTTTGAGGTAAAGCTCGTTGGCGATGCGCAGGTAGAGGGGGATGTCGAGGGTGTTGTGGAAGGTTTTGAACGGACGGGCCGCCGCGCCGCCATGTATAGGCTGCAGCACCGGCGTTTCCACCTCCAGCCAGCCGCGGCCGTCGAAGAAGCGGCGCATGGCCGAGATCAGTTTGCTGCGCTTGAGGAAAATTTCCCTGACGTGCGGGTTCACGGTCAGGTCGACATAGCGCTGGCGGTAGCGCTGCTCGGGGTCAGTGAAGGCGTCATATACGTTGCCCTCCTCGTCGCGCTTGACGATGGGCAGGGGGTGCAGGGCTTTGCTCAGCACCGCCAGTTCCTTTACATGGATGGTGATCTCGCCCATGCGCGTGCGGAAGGCAAAGCCTTTCACCCCGATGAAGTCGCCGATGTCCAGCAACTTTTTGAAAACGGTGTTGTAGAGCTCCTTATCCTCTCCCGGGCAAATCTCATCGCGGGCGATGTAGATCTGGATGCGGCCGGTGCTGTCCTGCAGTTCGGCAAAAGAAGCCTTGCCCATCACCCGGCTGCCCATCAGGCGCCCGGCCAGGCTGACGTG
The DNA here is from genome assembly GCA_963169455.1 of Bacteroidota bacterium. Taxonomy (GTDB): domain Bacteria; phylum Bacteroidota; class Bacteroidia; order Chitinophagales; family Saprospiraceae; genus JACJYE01. The sequence goes on from CAUJDW010000134.1 coordinate 21,606, forward strand.
CTGAAAATTGAGGGGCTCGCCCGCATCGTCGTTGAACTCCTCGTGTATTTCCTTCGCGTAAGCGGTTACTTCAAAAGCTTCCGCCGGATAGGGCTCTATGCCCATCTCCCGCAGTTTCTGCAGGTTCTCCCGGCGCAGAATTTCCTGTTCGCTGAGTTGCATGCTGTGTTTTTTGGCTTAAAGATTCGCAAAAATAGTTTTTTTAAAACAGGTGAAAAAGCAAAGCCGGGCCAAGTCGTAAACCTTTCTCCTTCCCGCGCAGTTTTTATCCAGCAGCCCAAATGCACCCCCGATGCTTCGGATCGCCTATTCGCCGATATACAAGTACGAACTGCCGGAAGGGCACCGCTTCCCCATGGCCAAGTACGAGCTGCTGCCCGAACAGTTGCTGTATGAAGGAACTGTTGCCGAGGACAATTTCTTCCGCCCCGGCCCGCTCGATGAAGACAGCATCCTGCTGGCCCACGAAAAAGAATACTGGGAAAAGCTGAAACATCAGCAACTGAGCCACAAGGAGATCCGGGCCATTGGCTTCCCTATGTCAGAAAGATTGGTGGAGCGCGGGCGGCACATCGCCAGGGGCACGGTGCAGTGCGCCCTGTATTCGCGGCAGCACGGCGTGGCGCTCAACGTGGCCGGCGGCACCCACCACAGCTTCAGCTATAAAGGCGAGGGCTTCTGCCTGCTCAACGATATCGCCATTGCAGCCAAATACCTGCTGCACCATAATATAGTAAAGAAAATCCTGATCGTCGACCTCGACGTGCACCAGGGCAACGGCACAGCGCAGATATTCCGGAACGACAACAGGGTGTTCACCTTCAGCATGCATGGAGAGAAGAACTACCCCCACCGCAAGGAGGCTTCCAGCCTGGACATCGGGCTGCCCGACAAAACCGGGGACAGCCCCTACCTGCAAACCCTGCGCGAAACGCTCCCCCGCCTGCTCGACGAGGTGCAGCCCGAGCAGGTGTTCTACCTCAGCGGCGTGGATGTGATCTGGTCCGACAAACTCGGCCGGCTCAGCCTGAGTATCGCGGGCTGTAAGGAGCGCGACCGCTTCGTGCTGGAAAGCTGCCGGCGCCACCAGATACCTGTGGCGGTGAGTATGGGCGGCGGCTATTCTCACCGCCTGGCCCATATCATCGAGGCGCACGCCAATACCTTCCGGGTGGCGCAGGAGGTGTTTTTTTAGTCATCAAGGCCGGAACCACTTCCGAACCAGGCGCTGTCCGTCCATCTCCACCACATAGAAAAGCAGGCGGTTGGCGCGAACTACTGGCTCCGCCACATTTGTCCAGGTGTCATAGGCCCGCAAAAGACGGCCGTAAATATCAAATACCTGGACTTGTACCGGCCGCGCCTCACCAGCACGAATGACGAACTCCGGGCCGGTGAATTGTACTTCAAAACCGGCATCGGCA
>CAUJDW010000135.1 GCA_963169455.1 Bacteroidota bacterium
GACCCGACCAACCCGACAGACCCGACCAACCCGACAGACCCGACCAACCCGACAGACCCGACCAACCCGACAGACCCGATTGACCCGACAGACCCGATCCACCCGACCAACCCGACCAACCCGACCAACCCGATCCACCCGATCCACCCGATTGACCCGACCAACCCGACCAACCCGACCAACCCGAAAAACCCGAAAAACCCGAAAAACCCGACCAACCCGACAGACCCGAAAAACCCGAAAAACCCGACCAACCCGACCAACCCGAAAAACCCGAAAAACCCGAAAAACCCGACCAACCCGACCAACCCGACCAACCCGAAAAACCCGATCCACCCGCACTATGCCCCCTCCCCCTTCCCCAAAACCACTTTTTCCACTATATTGCCGGAAGTAATAAAATAATCAACCCCTCAGAATCCGAAGCAGAAAATATGGCAACCCTGATCATTCCCGGCCGTTCCGCCGCCCAACTCAAAGCCGAGCCCTTGCTGGGCATTCGCCAATCCCTGAAAACCCGGGTCCTCCATGCGGTGGATATGCGGGCAGCCCGCGGTGCGGGCAGCCAGGAGCGGCTGGAAGGCGTGCCGGAGGACGCCATCATCGAGCTCACCCTGGACAGCGGCGAGAAGTGGTACGGCGCCCTGGACGGCCTGCGCGAGTTGTTTGCCCCGGCTGCCGGCCGCGGAGCGCAGGGGGAGGAAGAACTTACCATCCCCTCCACCTTCACCCCCGATGAGCAGAGCCGGGGCTGGATCGGGGACATCACCTTTGCAGCCCTGCGGGTCATCGGCATCGACCTGCCGGCTCTGCCGGCCCGGCTGCTGGCTCTTCAACTGGAGAAACAACTGGAGCCGGAGCCCGGCCTGTACCGCTGCGGCAATCCCGCCGAGCTTCGCAGCAAGGCCAGCGCCAGGGATTTTGAACCGGGCAAGCCTGCGCTGCTCCTCATCCATGGCACGGCATCCAGCACCAGGGGGAGCTTCGGAGAGCTGGCGGCGGAGGGCGATGGCGAAACCTGGAAAGAACTGCAAAACTATTATGGCCCGCGCATCTTCGCTTTCGAACACCGCACCCTCAGCCAGAGCCCGCTGGAAAATGCGGTGGAACTGCTAAAAAAACTGCCCGGAGGCAGCAGCGGGCAGCCCACGGAGCTGCACCTGCTCACCCACTCCCGGGGAGGGCTCATCGGGGAGATACTGGCCCGGGGCGGCAGCCGGGGAGCGGCCGACGCCTTCAGCCCCGACGACATCCGCTTTTTCGGGAGCGCCTGCTCCGGCGACATCAGAGATTCCAGCCTGAAGGCCCTGGCCGAGCTGAATCGCCTTTTCCGGGAAAAAAATATCCGCGCCAGCCGGTTCGTCCGCGTGGCCTGCCCGGCGGCCGGAACAACCCTGGCAGGCGGGCGGCTGGACCGCTACCTGAACACCGTCGTCAATTTGATGGAGCGCATACCCATCCTGGGCGGCAGCCTGATTTTCGATTTCGTTTCGGCCTTTATGCTTGCCGCCGTCAAAACCCGGATGGACCCCCGGGTGCTGCCCGGCCTGGAAGCCCAGATGCCCGGCTCCGCGCTGGTGCGCCTGCTGAATAGCCCGGGGCCGGAACTGGACTCGGAGCTGTTCGTGGTCGCCGGGGCGGCGGAGGGCGGCGGTTTTCTGAAATCCCTCCTCGCCAGGTCCACGGCCTGGTATTTCGGCGAAGACAATGACTTCGTGGTCGACACCCGCTCTATGTACGGCGGCGCCGGCAGGCGCAGCACCGCTATGCGATTTTTCCAGAAAGGCGCCGAGGTGAGCCATTTCCGGTATTTCGCCAATAAGGCGTCGCGCGACGCCCTGGCTGTCGCCCTCAGAGGCAAAGGGCAGGAAGCTCCCTTCGAGGCCCTGAACCAGGAGGCCCGGGAGGCTGCGGTAGCGCCGCTTGACAGAAGCGCGCCCCTGCCCGGCGCGGAGCAACCCATCGCTTTTCTGGTTCCCGGTTTTATGGGCAGCCTCCTGAAAGCCGATGGGGAGGAAATCTGGCTGGATATGGCGGCCATCGCCGCAGGCGGCATGAAAAAGCTCGGCATCGGCGAGCCGAATGTGCAGCCCGCAGGCCTGTCCGCACAGATCTACGGGCGGCTGGCCCAATTCCTGTCCGAAACCCACGAGCTGGAGCTGCATGCCTACGACTGGCGCAAATCCCTGCTGGAGGAAGCGGAATTACTAGCACGTAAACTGGAGCAGAAGCTGGATGAAACGGAGGCCCGCCAACAGCCCATCCGCCTGCTGGCCCATTCGACCGGCGGGCTGCTGGTGCAGGCGATGATGGGAATAGATCAGGGAAAAATCTGGAAGCGCCTCACCATGCGCAAGGGCAGCCGGTTTATCATGATGGGAACGCCCACGAGGGGTTCCTACAGCATGGCCCGCCTGCTGCTGGGCCGGGAAAAAATCCTCAAACTGCTCAGCCTGGCGGACTTCAGGAATGACGGCCGGGAATTGCAACAGCTTTTCGCCCGCTTCCCGGGCGCCCTGCAACTGCTCCCGCTTGGCGAAGGCGAGCCCGATTTTTTTGCCCCCGAAACCTGGAAAACCTTCCGGGCCGCCATGGGAAAGGGCTGGGCTCCGCCCCCCGCCGAGGCGCTCCAAAAGGCCGCCGCCTGGCGGGATTTCCTGCAGAAGGAGGCGCCGCGGTTCGATCCTGCCTTTGTGGGCTACATCGCGGGCAAGGCTGCGCTTACACCCCAGGGCTGTAAGATTGACGGCAAGGAGATTCGCTTCACCGCCACCCCCGAAGGAGACGGAAGGGCGCCCTGGGCTACTGCCATTCCGCCGGAACTGAAAAACGCCTGCTGGTATATGGATGCCGAACACGGCGGCATGCCCAATTGTGAAGAGGCTTTCCCCGCCATTCTGGAACTGCTGCAGACGGGGAGCACCACTAAGCTGCCCCAGGAGCCGCCGGTTTCCCGGGGCATCCCGCTGGGTGAGGTGGAAACAGAGGATGAATACATCGCCCAGTTTCCCGACAAGGCCTCGCTGGTGGCGGCCGCCCTGGGGTATTCGCCGCGTTTTGTTTCCCGGCCATCGGCCAAAAAGGTGAAGGTTTCCGTCACCCATGGCAACCTGGCTTACGCCCATTACCCCGTGGCCATCGGCCATTACCTGGGCGACGGCATCCTCAGCGCCGAAGCGGTGCTGGACTACCACATGAAAGGCCGCCTGACGAGCCGTTACCGCCTGGGCATTTACCCCGGCAAGGAAGAAAGCGCCGAAGTGATCCTGGACCCCGGCAACTTCCCGCCCGGCGCCATCGTCATCGGGCTGGGCAGCTTTGGGGGGCTTAGCCAGGGCAGGCTCAGCCGCAGCGTAGCCTTCGCCGCCAAGGAACTGGCCGTGAAGCAAAACGAATTGTCTCTTGCGCGCCCCGAAGGCGCCGGGCCTGCCGAGCCACCCCGTTTTTCCACCCTGCTCATCGGCTCCAGCTATGGCGGGCTCACCATTCAGGCCTCGATCCGCGCCATCCTGTCGGGGGTGCAGCAGGCCAACCAGAGCCTGCAGAACCTCGGGCTGGCTGATTTCATGATCGATGCCGTAGAATTCATCGAGATATACCAGGATCGCGCGGTGCAGGCCGCCCATTCCGTGCGGAGGATCATCAGGGAGGGGCGTTTTGAGGAAATGTTCTTCATGGAAGGCTCCCACCTGCGCAAGGTGGCGGGCGGGCGGCGCCGGCTGTCAGACCACTATGACCAGGACTGGTGGCACCGCCTCCAGGTTTCCCAGGAAGGCCAGGAAATCCGCTTCACTTCCCTGGCCGGGAGGGCGCGCGCCGAAGAGGCCGCGATCAGCATCGCCCATACCCCCATCGCCCAGATCATCGAGCGGGCTGCCAAACTGGACCGTTGGAAGCCGGAAGACGCCCTGGCTATTTTTGAACTGCTCATGCCCCTGGAATTTAAGGAATACATGGCCGACCGCCTCAACATCCTGTGGATCGTGGACGCCAAAACGGCGGAATACCCCTGGGAACTGCTGTACGACCCATCCCTCGACGAACACCAGCCGGCAGCCGTCCGCGCCGGCATGATCCGGCAACTCAAAACCGAAGAATACCGCGCCAATGTGGAAAATGCGGTGGAGCGATCCGCCCTGGTCGTCGGCGACCCCCTGCTCAACGACGGGCGCTTCCAGCAGTTGCCGGGCGCATTCGGGGAAGCCAGCCTGGTGAGCGGGCTGCTGAAAACGGCTTCTTTCCAGGTTCAGGAATCCCTGCAGGAGGACGCCGTCCGGATTTTCACTGCCCTGTTCAGGCAGAATTACAAAATCCTCCACCTTGCGGGCCACGGCGTATTTAACAAGCCTTCCGATGGGGAAGGCAAAGCCCTTTCCGGCATGGTGCTCAGCGATGAGGCCCTGCTTTCGCCGGCAGCGGTCAACCAGATGCGGCAGGTTCCCGATCTGGTCTTTATCAACTGCTGCCACCTCGGAGCCGCTGACGCGGAAGCTGAGCATTTGGAGAGCCGGAACAAGCTGGCGGCCAACCTGGGCATCCAGCTGATCCGCATGGGCGTACGCGCCGTGGTCGCCGCCGGCTGGGCGGTCAACGACCTGGCGGCTCAAACTTTTGCCCGGGTTTTTTATACGGAAATGTTGCAGGGGACGCCCTTCGGAGAGGCCGTCCGCCTGGCGCGGCTGGAGGCCTACCTGAAACACCCCGGCTGCAATTCCTGGGGTGCTTACCAGTGTTACGGCGACCCCTTTTACAGCCTGAAGGGGGATGGCGGCGGCGGCAGCAAAAAGTTTGAGGAATACACCGACCCCATGGAACTGATCATCGAGCTGGAAGCCATCAGCGGAAGGGCGGAAAATGCCTCCACCCGCTATATCGAGAAGCTGAAACAGCAGGCTGAGGACATCGTGAAGCGGACGCCCCGGGAATGGCTCGCCGACAGCGAAGTGGCGGAAGCCTTGGCCAACCTGTACGCCAGGCTGGGCATGTACGAGGAGGCGATCCGCTATTTCGAAATGCTGAAGGGCATGGATAAGGCCGGCTATTCCATCAGGGCGCTGGAACAACTGTGTAACCTGAAAAGCCGCCTGGGCGCCATACAATTCCTGGAAGGCGAGCCCGGAAAGGGCCGCGCCGCCATTCAGGAGGGCATCCGCCTGGCCGGGCTGCTGCTCCAGTTCGGCGAAACCGTCGAGCGGTACAACCTGATGGGCAGCGCATACAAACGCCTGGCCGTGGCCGAAACGGATGCCCGGGCGCGCCGGGAAGCTATTTCCAAAGCTGCAGAATATTACAATAAAGCCTACCTGCATGGCGCCGGGGATAGCAACGACGCGGCTTATTACTCCCTGCCCAACTGGTTGCTCATGGAGGTGCTCCTGGAAAAAGCGGGTGTGAAAAAGGCCGGGCCCGAAGGCCAACCGGAAAACAGGATGGCTGAGGAGGAAAAACTGAAAAATGCCGAGGCCAAAGCCCAGGAGGATGAAGGCGTCAATCCTACCTTCTGGAGCGGGGTGAACAAGGCCGACCTGGGAATCCTGCGAGCCCTCATCAATGGCGATCTGGACAGCCAACGCAGCCAGGAAATCCTGGATTCCTTCCGCAAGGCCTGGCAGCGCGGCGGCGACTTCCTCAAACGCCGCACTGTTGAGGAACACCTGGGCTTCCTCATCAGTGTGCTCCAACCTGGCCGGCCCGCCGGAAAATGGAACGCAAATGAAAAAAATATGCAGAAACTGGCCGAGCAGTTCCGCGAACTGCGTGCCCGCCTGCTTTCGGAGGTTTTTGTAGAGTGATGGGGCCGGTAGGGCAGCGGGCAGGCCCTCAGCAGGCCCAAGGTAAAAGGGCCATGGTTAAAGGAACCTGGCGCAGGCCCCCGCTTCCGCCAGCGTTCGGGTAACCTTCCCACTTTTTACCCGGCCGATCCTGGCTGGCGTCAGGAGAGGACGGGCCCACTTCCCCAAACCTGCCCGCCTGCCGACTTGTACGCAAAATGACAAAAGAATCCCTTGGTTGGGGGGGAAGATGGCTTATCTTTGTGTCCGCATTCAAAAAATGGACATTCGCCAGACCACGCGGCTGTATCTCAACAACTCTGAATTATGAAGCACAGCATATTTTTGCTCCTGTTGCTCGCCGGTTGCTCCGGGGCGCTCCTCGCTCAAACCGGCGCCACCATTCGCGGCAATATTTACGATAAAGACAGCGGTGAGCCCATCATCTACGGGACCGTTCTTCTGAAGGGCACGGACTACGGCACGACGACCGATTTTGACGGCTTCTTCAGTTTTGGCAACATTCCCGCCGGCAATTACCAACTGGTAGCTACCTATATCGGTTACGACAGCGTAGCGGTTGACATCACCGCCAGGGAAGGGGCTATCGTTTACAAAAGCCTGTACATGGCGCCCAGCGCCGTCAACCTGGAGACGGTCAACGTGTCGAGCCGGCGCGAGCAGGCGCGGGGCGATGTGCAGGTCTCGAAAGTGACGGTGACCCCCAAGCAGATCAGGTCGCTGCCCTCCACGGGCGGGGAGTCCGATATTGCCCAGTATCTTCCCGTGTTGCCCGGCATCATCGTTTCGGGCGACCAGGGCGGGCAGTTGTACATCCGCGGCGGTTCGCCGGTGCAGAACAAGATACTGCTGGATGGGATGACCATCTACAACCCCTTCCACTCCATCGGTTTTTTCTCCGTATTTGAAACGGAAGCCATCCGCAGCGTGGACGTCCTTACCGGGGGCTTCAGTGCGGAACACGGCGGGCGCATTTCAGCCATCGTTGACATCAAGACCCGGGAGGGCAATAGGAAGCGTTTCGGCGGGCTGGTTTCGGCCAGCCCATTCCAGGTGAAAGGCCTGTTTGAAGGGCCGGTGAAAAAACTCAGCGACGAGGGCGGCGGCAGCGTGTCCTTCCTGCTGACCGGCAAGCATTCCTACCTGGACCAGACATCCAAGGCGCTGTACAGCTATGCCGTCGACCCCGATTTCTTTTCCTTCGCCTCAGCCGATACCAGCCTGGGCGATATCCGAAGGTCGGACATCGGGCTGCCCTACACCTATACGGACCTCTACGGGAAGGTTTCCTTCGTAGGCGCCAACGGCAGCAAACTCAACCTGTTCGGCTTCAATTTTACCGACGCGTTCAACTTCATCGGGCTGGCCAAGCTGGACTGGACGACGACCGGCGGCGGGGCGAACTTCACCCTCATACCCACCAACTCCAACGTGATCATGGACGGCACCATAGCGGTGAGCAACTATGAGATCGGGCTGGAGGAAGCCGACGGGCGGCCCCGGCGCAGCGGCATCAGCAGCTACAACGCCAGCCTGGGCTTTACCTATTTCGGCAACAAAAACCAGGTAAACTACGGATTTGAATTCACGGGCTTCAACACCGACTTCAGCTTCCGCAACTTCGTCGGGGTGTCCTTCGAACAGCGGGATTTCACCACCGAGCTGGCCGGCTTTTTCAAGTACAAACAACAACTCGGCGACCTGGTCATCGAGCCGGCCCTGCGCCTGCACTACTACGCTTCCCAGACGGAACTCTCGGTGGAGCCCCGCTTCGGCCTGAAATACAACATCACGGATTTCCTCCGCTTCAAGTTTGCCGGCGGCCTGTATTCCCAGAACCTCATCAGCACGGTCAATGACCTGGATGTGGTCAATTTCTTCATCGGCTTCCTCGCCGGCCCGGAGGAGACCATCTTCAAACCGGCCAGCCGGACGCCGGTTGACCACCGCCTGCAGAAATCCCTGCACGCCGTCGCCGGGCTGGAGATCGACCTGACAGAAAAACTCTTCCTCAACATAGAACCCTACCTCAAGGAGTTCACGCAGCTGATCAACATCAACCGCAACAAGCTCAGCGAGCTCGACCCCGATTTTATTACGGAAACGGGGCGGGCCTACGGCATCGACCTCTCGGCGCGTTATGAAACCAAAAACCTCTACCTCTGGGGAACCTACTCCCTGGGGTACGTGAACCGCGACGACGGCTTCCAGGAGTACCCCACCATCTTTGACCGCCGCCACAACGTCAACTTCCTGGCATCCTACAACTTCGGCAAGGACAAGAACTGGGAGGCCGGCCTGCGCTGGAACCTGGGCTCCGGTTTCCCCTTCACCCAGACCCAGGGCTTTTACGAGCAGAACAACTACGACGACCTGATCTTCACCGATATCCTCACCGGAAACTTCCAGCTGGGCACCATCCTGTCGGGCCAGCTCAACGGAGGCCGGCTGTCGTACTACCACCGGCTGGACGCTTCGCTGAAGCGCACTTTCGAGTTCTCCCGCCATTCCAAACTGGAAGCGACGCTGAGCGTGACGAATGTTTACAACCGGGAGAATATCTTTTATGTGGACCGCATCACCAACAACCGGGTCAACCAGTTGCCGGTGCTGCCGAGCCTGGGGCTGCAGTTTAACTTCTGACCCGGGTGTTGTGGCCTGGGAAAGGGGACAAGAAGCGACAGGGTGATCGCTCCTTTCCCCCCCTTCATGCCCCCCGTCCCCTTCATCCCAGGTAACTCCAATGGATTGCCCATGCGTCGGCTTGCCTTTTTGTTCCTGCTCTTTCCCTTCCTCCCCCTCAGCGCTCAGGAGCCCTGGATGTACGATCCCTATGGAGCGATCGTGAGGGGAGACACCAGCCGCTCCACCCTCTATCTGGTGTTTACCGGGCATGAATACGCCGAAGGGGCGGGCGTGCTTTGCCGCACCCTGAAAAGAGAAAAGGTGGCTGCGGCCTTTTTCTTTACCGGCGATTTCTGCCGCCGCTATCCCCGGCTCGTGCGAAAACTGAAGCGCAGGGGCCATTACACCGGCGCCCATTCCGATAAACATCTGCTGTACAACGACTGGCTGCAGCGCGACTCCCTGCTGGTGACGAAAGAGCAGTTCCTCGAAGACCTCCGGCAGAACCGGGCTGCTTTAGCTGCGCTGGGCATCCCTCCGGAGGAAACCCGCTGGTTCATCCCGCCTTACGAATGGTACAACCGGGCAATTGTGGAGTGGAGCCGGGAAGAGGGCCTGGTCTTCTTCAACTACACCCCCGGCACTTTATCGCATGCCGATTATACCACCGATGAGGCCTCCAGCTACCGTTCTTCCGCCGAGATATATCAAAGCATCCTTGCTTATGAGGCCCGCGATCCCAATGGGTTGAATGGCTTTTTCCTCTTGTCCCACATCGGCGCCGGCCCGGGCCGCACCGACAAGTTTTACAAATGGATCGGGCCCCTGATCCGGGAGCTGAAGAGGCGGGGGTACGGGTTCGGGGCGTTGGAGTAGGCGGGCCTTTGGGCGCAGCATTGTTGGTTTGGGGTATTGGGGTTATTTTCGGGGACGGCCAGCCATAGCGGATATTAACGCAACAGCGGCTAAGCGAAAGCTGCAGTGCGGGTTTTGGTTAGCCGCTGTTGCGTTAATGTGCCGGATGGCGGGGAATTAGCGTCAATAAAAAGAAAAATGTAAGCAAGGAATCAGCTGGACAGCAAATAGCAATAATAAATAGATTCTCGCCGGAGAAAAGGTTAACTATTGCGTTAGAATTTGCCGATTTTGGGATAAACCGGACTCGAGATGTACTGGACGTTCCCCTTCTAATGAATCCCCCTCACCACCTTCCCTGCATACCGCCCTTTTTCACTGACTACCTGTAAGCCATACCAGTTGGCGGCCGGCAGGCCGTGCGGCAGGGATAGAGTCGTTTCCCATCCCGACAAGCGGGTTTGCCAGGCCATTTGGCCCGTGGGCAAAAAGAGTTTCAGGAAAAGCAGCTCCCCGCTTTCGCTTTGTATGCGGATGGGGCCGCCGTCCGGAAGGGGTTGCTGGTAAAAAAGCCGGATGCCGGTTTCTGTTTTCGCTTCGGACGCGCTCACCGGGTTAAGGGCTTCGAGAAAGAGCACGAGCCCGTCGTGGTCGGAACTGCGCTGGGGCAGGAAGGCGTTGTCGGCGTATGCCAGGGCATTGTCGGCATTGCCGCGGGCGTACTCCATGCCTTTGACGGCCAGCCCGTCCATAGGCCCGGCCAGGCAGTGGTCGATGGCCTGGGCGTTGCCCTGGTACACGTAGGAGTAGCGCTCCTGCGGGGGCAGGCTCTCGATCATTTTCTGGAGCGGGGGCGCGACGATGGGGGTGGGGGGGTACAGCGCCCCCAGGCTGGGCTGCCCGGCGATCTGGTTGGCCACGTCCACATAACCGTCGGTGAACTCATAGGCGTTGAAGTCGCCCACCACCACCAGGTTGCCGGCCTGCTGAAGCGCCTGCACCATGTTGGCAACCGACATGGCCTGCTGGTGGCGCTTGTTGCGCACGAAGCCCGCGTCGGGCCCCTCGATGCCGATCAGGGAGCGCATGTGCAGGTTGAGCACGCGGATGGGCGTCGGCGGGCTGGTGGGCAGGCTGGCCTCCAGCAGGGCGGGAGGGCGGTCGTGCAAAAGGCCGCCGAAGGCCAGGGCCTCATCGGCCCCCAACTGCGACACCTGCACGCCCTGGATTCGGCTGCTGACGAGGAAGCCGAGTTTGATGTCGCCGTTGCCCGACATCAGATAGGCCTGGTAGCTGGACTGCGGAGCCTGCAGCTTGATGTAATAGGCCAGGTCCTGCAGAGCAGATAAGCTGCCCACCTCCTGCACCGCCAGAATGTCCGGCAGGCGCATCAGATCGGTGATGTAGCGGGCCAGCTTCTGCAGGCGCAGGGTGTAGTTGCCTGCATAGGTAAAGAGCTGCAGGCAGTTGAGGCTGCCTACTGTAAACTCCCCGTTCTCCATGGGGCGCACGGCCCGCAGCAGCGGCTCATTGGCCAGGGTGTAGGAAGTGGGCAGGGCCAGCCAGAACCCGGCCCCGGCTTCGAGCATGACGGCTGTAGCTTCGATGTTGGCCCCGGTATTGACAAAACGGTTGTTGGGCGCGTTCAGCCCGTTGGGGTCGAACCAGAAGAGCTCGGGGTTGCCGTCCCATACCGGCAGGCCCGGCAGCCCGGGCAGGAGGATGCCGGGCTCCCGGAAGGGGCGCTGCCCGCTGGCCGTCAGCGGAACCAACTCCTGCCCGTCGCTCGGGCCGCTGGCTACTGCGGAAAACTGAACGAGCATGCCTTCCACGCTTTCCAGGCCGTGAACCGGAGCGGGCACGGCAGAGGGGAAGTGGTTGTCGAGCAAAACAGGCGCCGGCAACAGCCCTCCGCTTCCGACGGTGGCAACCTGCAGGCCCGAGGAGCTGAACATCGTGGAGCCGTCAATCTCCCATATTCGCCCGCTGACGGTGACGATATCGCCGACCTGGCCCGAATAGTGGGCGTTTACCAGAATCCCGTCCGAAGTCAGAGGGTTGTTGTCGCTGCGTTCAGCGGGGGTTTGAATGAAAAAAAAGCCGTTGCCCCGGGCCGTCACGACGTTCTCCCCGGTGGCGGCCACCTGGTTCAGATAAGGGCTGACATTGCCCTCGCCCTGAATCTGCCAGATTTCGACCGGCTGCGCGTCCAGCACGGAAAAGTGGGCGCAGCAGCAGAGAAATAGAAAAATAATCAGGAACTTTCGCTTTACCATTCGCGGCAAAATTTGTTGTATTGGGGAACGATGGGAAAAGCAAAGGTATCTCTTGCATTTCTTTCCTGCTTGCACAACCCCTCATTTTTTCAGGCAAAACGACTTTATGAATACTTCCGGACAGACTTCTTTTTTCGATAAGCCCTTCAGCCCCGTTCAGCAGGCGCTGGTGGCATTCGGCGCCGTGATCGTCTTTATCCTGGCGTCCAAACTCGTCAAACTGACGGGCCTGATCTACGTACCCGACCGCTTCCCCTGGATGACGGCGGCGGCGTTTATGCTGCTCTTCGCCGTCGCCAACAGCATTTTTTCGCTGGCGGCCGACAATATGATGAAATACTGGGGCCGCTCCATCTACAGTTACCTGGGGCTTGCCGTTGCTTCCGGCCTGGCTGCCTATCTCTTTTCCTCCCTCACCATTGATGAGGCGGGCTCCTACCGCTGGATTTACGTCGTGCTGACGGCCGGCTACCTGGTGTTCCTCAGCATCATGTCCTTCATGCGGCGCATCGTGGAATTTGCTCAGCGCGAGGAGTGGAACCACCCGCGCATCCGGCGCGGCAGCGGTTCCGGCAAAAGCCGCAATGGCGGGAAAAAATGAAGCCTGCCCTGGAAGAAAAAACGTCTGTTTATGAATACCCAATGCCTCTTTACCTGCCTGCTGGCAGTGTCCTTCAGCCTGGCTTCCTGCGGCCGGGCGCAGCAAAATGAAAAGCAGCCGGAGGTTCAAGCCGCCGGCCCCTTCATCGGCCTCGACGGCGACACCCTCCAGGCAGTTGAAAAGACGGATGAAGCCTGGAAAGCGGAACTGAACGGGCAAGCCTATTACGTGCTCCGCGAATCGGGCACCGAGCGCGCCTTTTCCGGCAATTTCTGGAACAACAAGCAGAAGGGCGTGTACCTCTGCGCCGGCTGCGGCTTGCCCCTGTTTTCTTCCGATACCAAGTTCGAATCCGGCACCGGCTGGCCGAGCTTCTGGGAGCCGATCCGAAAGGAGCATATCCTGGAAGTGACGGACAAAGCCTACGGCATGGTTCGCACGGAGGTACGCTGCGCCCGCTGCGGCGGGCACCAGGGCCACGTCTTCGACGACGGCCCCAAACCCACCGGGCTGCGCTATTGCGTCAACTCCGCAGCCCTGGATTTCGTGCCCGGGGAAAAACCGTAGTTCAGTAGGAAGAGCCTATGGAGGTTACAGGGGTTGCCGCAGGCTCACCTCGTCTCCCCCTCACCCCGCCTTCCGGCCAGAGGAGGGACGAGGAGAGGGGGTGGCCTGGCGACTTGTGAGCCCCGGGCAAGGGCTGGCTGGGCTAATGCTGCCCCGACCTTCCGACCTTCCAACCTTACAGCTCCCCCCTGGGAAAATACACCGGATGCCGGAAGTTATACTCCTTGATAAAGTTCCTGATCTTCTCTTTTTTCTTGCCTTTGGCCTTTTTATACTCCCCGAAGAGCTGAGGGTCGCGCTGAAAGAGGGCTTCCACCTGTTTGGGTTTGCAGCGGAAGAAGTTGCCCGTTTCGTAGTCCAGGACAAAAAGCTTGCCGGCGCCTTCGGCCCGGGTGGCCTGGTATTGTTCGCCCGGATTGATAAAGGAGGAATAGGAGTCCACCACGTCCACCTCCTCCAGCAGGTTGATCTGGCCGATCAGTTCGAAGCGGTATTGTTTGCGGTGGAAAACATCGCGGCCGTCGCAGTAGCCGAAGATGTCGCTGATATTCACGTAAACGATCTCGTTGTTGCGGGCGAAGCGGAACTGTTCTTTGGAAAGGAGGAACTGGAAAAACTTCGGAGACGCGGGGTCGGCTTCGCCGATGACCTCCTCCGGCCGAAGCGGCTGGTTGGCCTTCCAGTCGTCCAGCGTCAGGTAAATTCCCCGGGCGAAGCGGAAATCTTCGGTATAGCGCACCTTTTCCTGAGCGGAAAGGCTCGAAATCGACAGTAAAAGCGCGGACAAAAAGACAATTGTTCTCATGGGCTTTTTTATTTTTAAAAATTGTTTTCGCGGGTTTTTGTTTGCCCCCATACCGGGAGGATGACGCCGGATGGCGCCGGCAAAGTATGTTTTTGATGCGATTTATGGCTTTGGGAAGCCGTTCCGAAGTTCAAAAAAAATAACAGCTATGTTTACCACACTGATCTCCACTGCGGATCTGGCGGCGCGCCTCGGCAAGCCCGGGCTGGTGCTCATCGATTGCCGGTTCAGTTTGTCAGACACCGAAGCAGGCCGGCGGGCATACCGGGAAGGGCACATCCCCGGCGCATTATATGCCCATTTGGACGAGGATTTGTGCGCGCCGGTTATTCCCGGCAAGACGGGGCGCCATCCCCTGCCTTCGGTAGGGGAAGCCGCTGCAGTTTTTTCACGTTGGGGCATCGGCCCTGGCGTCCAGGTGGTGGGGTATGACGATATGTCGGGCGCCATGGCTGCCCGCCTGTGGTGGATGTTGCGCTGGCTGGGCCACGATGCCGCTGCAGTGCTCGACGGAGGCTGGCAGGCCTGGCTGGGCGCCGGTTTGCCCGTAGATACGGCAGCCCCGCAGCCCCGCTCCGCCGAATTCACTCCGCGCCCGCGGCCGGAATTGCTGATCGATGCCGATGGCGTCGATGAGATCCGGAAATTGCCGGCATACAGGCTCGTGGATTCCCGCGACCCCATCCGTTACCGCGGAGAGGAGGAGCCCATCGACCCCGTTGCCGGGCACATTCCCGGGGCCCTGAATTTTCCGCACAACTTAAATGTCGATGGAAGCGGCAGGTGGCTCAGCCCCGAAGCCCTGCGCCGGCAGTTCCGGGAGGCTCTCGGCGATACGGATGCCGGGCGCACGGCCTTTTACTGCGGTTCCGGGGTGACGGCCTGCCGCAACATCCTGGCTTATAAACAGGCCGGGCTGGGCGACGCCCTCCTGTATCCCGGCTCCTGGAGCGAATGGATTACCAACCCGCAGCGGGAAGTGGCGAGCGGGGAGGGTGGCAGGCATGGGGCGTAGGGCGTAGAGCATGTGGAGACGGGGGAGAGGGGGGACGGGTTGGCCCCCAGGCAAACTTCGGAAGTTTTGCGCTGCGCTCCTCCGGGGGTGTCGGCCTTCTTACCGCCCTGCCTTTTTTCCTATGGAAGCCATATTGGCGAACAGCCGGTAGGCGCCGGGCACGCCGGCGGGCAGTTCCCGGAAAAAGGACAGCCCGGTGTAGATAAAATAACCTTTCCCATGCCGGGCGACCAGCAGGCTTCCCTGTTCTTCCGCTTCACCAGGGTCATTGCATGAAAAGATGGGTTCGTAGTGGTTCTCGTCCCAGGAAGAGGCGAAGTACAGGCCGCGCTCCTGCACCCAGCCCCGGAAGTCGTCTTCGCTGATCCGGTTTGGCCAGTTGAGGATGGGGTGGGAGGGGTTCAGGAAGCGCATGGGAGCTTTCTCGTCCGTTACGCGGCCGTTTCCTATTTTCAGGGGGTAAGGAGCGATCTCGTCCATCGGCATTACGAGTTCGGAATCGAAGCGGGAGGCTTTGATGTACTGCACCAGCAAAGTGCCTCCCTGCCTGACGTATTCGAGCAGTGCAGGCTGGTGGAATTTCAGCCATCCGGCCGTATTGTAAGCCCGGATGCCCATGACGATGGCGTCGAATTGCTGAAGGTAATCCACCTGCATGTTGGCTTCCGCGAGCAACTCCACCTGATAGCCCACCTGACGGAGGCTGGCGGGCGCCTCATCGCCGGCGCCCATGATATAACCGATGCGTTCGCCGGCTTTTTCCAGCTTCAGGCGCACTACTTTGGCCTTGGCGTCGAGCAGCACCATCTGCGGTGGGATGTGTTCATAGCCCATCACCTGCAGTTCCTGGTGGTAGGCCCGTTTGCCGTCCCGGACGATGGCATGGATTTCCCCTTCGCTATCCGCAGCCGGCGGGAAGAGGTTGAAGCTCAGGGATTTTACTTCATCTTTCCGGGCCAGTTCGACGGGGATTTCCGCCGGTTCGGCCCGCCAGCCGGCTGGAAGCTGGAGGCTGACGGCGCCTCTGAAGCCGTCGCGGCCGGCGCGCAGCTGCACCTCTACCGCCTGGGGTTCCTGGCTGGTAAAGATGTACACCTTGCTGGCCAGGCTGGGGAAAACAGGCGGCGTGGCCTCAAACGGCTGGTAAATCTCTCCTTCCACCGTATCGCGCCGTTTGAACACCACCTCTTTGGTGATCGTCACAGGCTGTCCGGCAATGCGCAGATTGAACTGTACTTTGAAAGCCCGGGGCGTTTCGGGGAGCACCCGCTGCAACTGGTCCGGCGCCGTGTACATGCCCTGGCCCGGCGGTTCTTCCAGCCAGAAGGCATTGGTGTAGGGCATGTCTTCCGGCAGCTGCACCAGCTTTCTGATCTCGAAGTTCCGGTTGCCGGCCAGGTTCAGCCCCAGGCTGGTGTCGGCGGACATGGGCAGGAAGCGGAGCGACTCCAGGCTTATTTCCACCGGCGAGCGGTTGATGGCTTCCACCAGCAGGCTTACCGCTTCCCCGGGGGTAGCGGAGGGGGCTTCGGCCGATGCTTCGAGGTACAGGCCCAGGCAGGCCTGGAGCACGGCCCTGGTTTCCTCCATTTTTATTTGTTTCCAGTATCCGTCGGGCAGCGCCTCCATCAGTTTGTAGGCTTCCAGCAAGGCAGGAACAATGGCATGGGGTTTTTTGAAGTCGAACTTGGCTTCCACCTGCTCAAGCACTTTCCCGATCGCTTCGCCGCCGGGCACACGTGACCAGCTCGTGTTGATGCCTTCGAAAAGCTGGCTTTTGTCGGTGGGCAGGCTGCCTTTTATGATCTCCAGGTATTCCAGGCTTTCGCCGCGGGAGAGGAGGCTCCCAAAGCCCTGGCTCTTGTGCATGCTGCGGGCTTCCGCCGACAATTCATTGTTCGACTTGCCCAGGGTGGGGTAGTACACCCCGATATCGACGACAGCCATATTGGATTTGTCCACCTTGTCGAATGCTTCACGGCTGCCGTAGCGCCACCAGGAAGTATTGTGGAACAGGCGGCTGGGCTGCCAGGTGGAGGCGTACTGCAATTGTTCGGGGAAGGCGTTGGGGTCGGCGGCGAGGCTGAAGGCCTCTACGGCCAGCATGGCGGAAGCCGTGTGGTGGCCGTGCGTCGTGCCGGGCGAGCGGTGGTCAAAACGCGTAATGATGAGGTCGGGCTGCCATTTTCGGATAGCCCACACCACATCGGACAACACCTGCTCCCGGTTCCAGATGCTGAGGGTTTCGTCGGGGTGTTTGGAGTAGCCGAAATCGATGGCGCGGCTGAAGAATTGCCTGCCCCCGTCGATGCGGCGCGCGGCCAGCAACTCCTGCGTGCGGATGGCCCCAAGCATTTCCCCGATCTCCGGGCCGATGAGGTTCTGCCCGCCGTCGCCCCTCGTCAGCGAGAGGTAGGCGGTTTCTGCTTTGGCCTCGTTGGCCAGGTAGGCGATCAGCGCAGTGTTTTCATCGTCGGGATGGGCGGCCACGTAAAGCGCCGAGCCGAGAAAGTTCAGCTTGCGGATCGCTTCATAGGTTTCGGCAGAGGTCCAGCGCTTCGGCGCCTGGGCCTGAACAGCCAGGCCGGTTGTCCATGCCAGGCATAACAACAGCAGTTGCTTTTTTCTTATGATCATACGACAGGGCATTTAAATTCCGAGCCCTAAATATAGAAAGGAAAATCGGGAAGTGGGAAATGCAGCCCGGCCGCGGAGGATGGGCGGAAGGCAAAAACCGAAAGTTGCAGCCTTCCGCCCTTTGGATTCACCCGTGTTGTACATTCAGGCCATTTGGCCTGGGGGTGTTTACTTTGCTGCAGTAGTGGAGCTGATCAGTTCGTTGTAGGACTGGGAGGCCTGGTTGACCGCGTCGGAAGCGGCCGTGATCTGTCCACCCCAGGAAGCGACGCTGTCGTTGGCGGAGCTGACCATCGTCTTCAGGCTGTCGATGGTGGTTTGAACATCTTTCGGCAGTTTTTTGCCGGTCAGGCCGTCCTTGAGGGCCGTCAGCTTTTCACCTTCCTTTTGCCAGTTGTTGACAAATTCGAATGCGGTTTGAGCCAGTTGCCCCAGGTTTGCGATCTGGCCCTGGAGGCCTTGCTTGAGCTCTTCGATCTTGCCCTTTTGTTCGTCGTTCAGTTTCGCCATAACCGTTTCATCGGGGTTCATAGCCTCCAGGGCCGATTTGGCCATGTCCTGGGTTTGGGAGATCTTGTTCACAACCTCCGTCACCTGGGTGGTAGCGGCATCCCATTCCGAAGAAAGGGTGTTGATGGGTTCCTCGAACTTGGCGACGTTGTTACAGGCAAAAGTGAGTGTTAGGAGGGAAAAAAGGATCAGTTTACGCATAGTTGGTTGGTTTTTGTAAAAAAGGTGGAAAATTCATGCAGAGAACGCACGGGCAGGGCGCTTTGTTATCTGATTTCTTAAGAAAATGTTAAAGTTTTGGGAGCTGTTTTGTGACTATCTCCGGCGCTATCCCCGGGGCGCCGAAAATGCCTGCTAAGGTGCTTTATTGTATTCTCTGCACTTATTCCTACATTTACCCTCCTGAAATTCGGTTTCCCAAAAAAGAGTCTCATGAGTAAGCCTCCTAAATACGTCTGCATCCACGGCCATTTTTACCAGCCTCCGCGGGAAAACGCCTGGCTGGAGGCCATCGAGGCCCAGGATTCGGCGGCGCCCTTTCACGACTGGAACGAGCGCATCAATTTCGAGTGTTATGCGCCCAATGCCGCTGCGCGCATTCTGGACCGCGACAACTGCATCATCAATATCATCAACAACTATGCCCGCATCAGCTTCAATTTCGGCCCCACCTTGCTTTCCTGGATGGAGCAGGCCGACCCCGAGGCCTACCGCCTCATCCTGGAGGCTGACCGGCAGAGCATGGAGCATTTCGGGGGCCATGGCTCGGCCATTGCCCAGGTTCACAGCCACCTCATCCTGCCTTTGGCCAACCGCCGCGACAAGGAAACCCAGGTGAAGTGGGGCATCCGGGATTTTGAACACCGCTTCGGCCGCAGCCCGGAAGGCATGTGGCTGGCCGAAACGGCAGCCAATGAGGAAACCCTGGAGGTGCTGGCGGAGAACGGCATCAAATTCACCATCCTGGCGCCGCGGCAGGCGCGCGCCATTCGGAAAACTGGCGAGCAGGAGTGGACGGAGCTGCCTCCGGACAGCATCGACACCCGCAGGCCCTATCTGTGCCGCCTGCCATCGGGAAAAACCATAACCCTTTTCTTTTACAACGGCGCCATCGCCCAGGGGGTGGCTTTTGAAGGGCTGCTTAACAACGGCCGCCATTTTGCCGAACGTTTCGCAGAGGCCTTTTCCAAAAATGATGAACCCGAGCTGGCCCACATCGCAACCGATGGGGAGAGTTATGGCCACCACCACCGCCATGGAGAGATGGCCCTGGCGGCCTGCCTGCACCACATCGAGGCCAACGGGCTGGCCACCCTCACCAACTACGGCCAGTATCTGGCTCTTTTCCCTCCCAAATATGAAGTCCGCATACATGAAAACAGCTCCTGGAGCTGTGTGCACGGCGTCGAGCGCTGGCGTTCCAATTGCGGCTGTAACAGCGGGGGGCGGCCTGGCTGGACGCAGGAGTGGCGCAAGCCTCTGCGCGAAGCCCTCGACTGGCTTCGCGACGAACTCATCCCCTTTTACGAACGCAAGGCCTCGCAACTCCTGAAAAACCCCTGGAGCGCCCGCAACGACTACATCGATGTGTTGCTGGCCCGCTCCCCCAGAACGGCCAATGCCTTTTTCCAGCGCCATGCCCGCCGCGCGCTGAGCGATGAGGAGAAAACCACGCTGCTGCGGCTCATGGAAATGCAGCGGCACGCCATGCTCATGTACACCAGTTGCGGCTGGTTCTTCGACGAGATTTCCGGCATCGAGACCAACCAGATACTTCAGTACGCCAACCGCGTCATCTATTACGCCCAGCAGGTGGGTGGGCCGGACCTGCACGATCATTTTATCAAAATGCTGGAAAAGGCCCCCAGCAACGTGCATCAGAACGGCGCCACCAGCTACCTCGAGCACGTGGCGCCGGCGCGGGTCGACCTGGAGCGGGTGGGCATCCACTACGCCGTCTCCTCCCTCTTCGAAGCGTATCCGGAACACCTGGAGTTCTTCAATTACATCGCCGAAAGCGAGGAATTTTTTCGCCTGTCGGCCGGCATCCAGCGCCTGGCCGTTGGGCGCACAACGGTTCAGTCGAAAACCACTCTGTCCAAAAGGCAGTTCAGCTTTGCCGTCCTGTACCTCGGCCAGCAGGACATCATCGGCAACGTGTCGCTGAGCCTGAGCCGCGAGGATTACGACCAGATGGCCGGCGAGATCAAGGAGGTTTTCAAAAAAAATGACCTGGCCGAACTGATCGGGCTGATGCAGGAATACTTTGGCAAAGACAAATATTCGCTGCGCCACCTGTTCCGCGAGGAAAAGCAGAAGATCATGAACCTCATTACCCAGCGCAGCCTGGAACAGGCCGAGCAGGCTCTGCGCGACATCTACAACGACAATTATAAGCTCATGGCCAGCATGGCCGATGAAAAGATCGCTTTGCCCCCCATTTTCCGCAGCGCTGCCGAATTCGTCGTCAACCGCGACCTGCTGCGGGCCTTTGAGAACGGCAGCCTCAACATCCGCGAGCTGCGCCGGCTTTACGCCGAATTCCGCAAATGGGATATCCGCCTGTCCAATGTGCAGGCCTTCAAGCTGGCCGCCAGCGAGCGCCTTTTCCGCGAAGTGCAGCAACTGGACACTACCGAGGCCTCCCTGGGCCGCCTCCAGGGCCTGACCGACATCCTGGAACTACTGGAAAGGCTCAACATCCACCTGGACTTCTGGCGCAGCCAGAACCTCTACTTCTCCATGCTGCAGGGCTACAAAAAGGGAGATTGGGTGTTCAGCAGCCCCGAGTGGGAAGAGGCTTTCCTGAAACTGGGCAAACTGCTCAGGGTGCGCGTGGAGGCGTGAGCAGGGGAATGCCGGAGGCTGCCTGCAAAGGGCAAAAGAGCCCATTTGATATCCCTGTATTTAATGCCGACAGCACTAGTGGGCGCCGCCAGAAAATTATAGATTAATCTTTCAATAATTTATCGTAGTGCCGGTGGAACTTCTCTCGTGCCTTGGCGGTGGTGAAGCTCCAGTAAATCTTTGTACCCTTGACATTCCGGGCTGCCGCCCATGC
>CAUJDW010000136.1 GCA_963169455.1 Bacteroidota bacterium
GTCAATTTTTCGGTGAGACAAGGCGCTTTTCGAAGGGCGTACCCTGAGGTACGGCCAAGAAAAGCAACGCAGTATCACCGAAAAAGTGGCCTTTTTTAGCTCAAAGCTTGCCCGGCTGCATAGACGGGGCTGGCCTCCAAACATGCTCTAAGGCTTGCTGTGCTACCGCCCCACCAGCATCGGCCGGGCCCAGAACCAGGGCGCTGCGGTTTTCTGGCCCTGCATCATCTGTAGCCGGGCCTGATGCAGGGCCTCGGTGGGCGTTTGCCCGCTGAGCAGGGATTCGTAAAAGCGGGCCATCCATATTTCTTCCGGAGCATCATTGCTGCGAGCGCATATCAGCAGGTTCGCCGCCCCGGCCTCCATAAAGGGCAGCACCAGGGCCAGCCATCCTTCGCCGGGGGCCGGGCTTCCCCCATCGGAGTGGAAATGGCTGAGCACCACCAATTCGGCCTGTATCGGCAGCCGGGCGATCTCTTCCGCGAAAAGGATGCCGTCTTCTTCCTGCCCTTCGGCCCCGGAGAAAACCAGCCCGGAAAGGGCAGGATTGGCCCCGCTGGCAAAACCGTGGGTGGCCAGGTGCAGATAGCGGCAGGATACGCCCTGCCCTTTGGCGGCCTGTTCCGTGGCCTGCAGGCCTGTCAGCGCAACTGCATTTATGCCCTTTTCCGAAAACAGCGCAGCAATGGCTTCGATTTCCTTTCCGGAATCCTGCAGGGCGGCAAAGTGCTCCCCATCCGGCGCCGTGGCCAGAAGGCTTCGGGAATACTGGTAAGCGGTGTCGAAAGCGAAGGCATTGGGGGCATGCATCCGGCTGTTCTCCATTTCCGGGCTGAAGGCAGGCGCCAACCCCAGCCACCCCTGCCCTGCTGCCGCGGAGGGCGCTCCCTGCCGGGAAAACAGGGTGGCGGAAGGGTAATACCGGATTGCATGGGTTTTTCCGAGGTAGCCTATTTTATGGTGCTTTGCCTTATCCGGCCTGGAAACGGGCCTGGATATCAGCGCCTCGAACGGGAAGGGGTTCAGGCCCGGGGAAGGGGCCACGACAAGTTCGCCCTTCCTTTTCAGCAAGGCGGCCAGCGGCCCGGCCAGGCGGGCGAAGAGGCTGCTGCTGGTTTGAAAAAAGCGGGCTGCATCCCGTTTTTCCAGGGCGTCCAGATAGGCCCGGGCTTCCGCTTTCAATTCATCCACCCCATCGAGGCGGTGAAACTCAAAGCTTTCGCGGGCCAATGCGAAAATATAAGCTTTGGTTTGCCCGAAATAGTAGCTGAGCAGGGCCGTTTCTTCATCCAGTTTCTGCTGCACTTCCCGCAGGCCCGCCACATTGGCCCCGGCATACCCTTGGCTGGCATCCCTGGAAGGCCGGCCGGCTTCCCTGCTGCTGTGGTTGAGTTGGAAAACCGATGCCCTCGCTCTTTCGGAAATTTCAAAGGCCCGGGCTGCGTAGGCCGTGTCGCCGCTCAGCCGGTACAAGGCATAGGCTGCTTCCAGGCCTGTCTCATAAACTCCCATCCCTTCCTGCAGGATAAACAGGCGGCGGCCGGCGCCGGCCGGTGCGTCCGTTTCTGCTTCCAGCGCATCCATGCCGCGCCGGCTGCTGGCGAGAGCCCGTTCCAGGGCGGGAGGGCTCCCCTCCTTAAGGGCGGCGGCGGCTTTGATCTCCAGGGCTTTTGCCAGCAGCGGCCGGCTGAGCACGGCCTGTCCGGAGGGGGGGTCGGCAGAGGCCTCATCAGCGGAAAAACCGGGGCACAGCGTGGCAATGGCGAGCTGCACATTTTCCACTGCTGCCTGCGGGCCGACCTGGCCCAGATGCCAGGAGGCCAGGTTCAGCAGAGACTCCGCTGCTTCAATGGGATGTTCGGCGCGACAAACTTCCAGCGCCTGTCGGTAAAAAGGCTGGGCCGCTTTGGCCTCGCCCCGCGCTTCCTGCAGTTTTCCGAGAGCGTTCAGCAGCCGGGCTTTCCGGGGAGCCCCACCGGCCAGAGCGCTTTCGATGGCCAGCGCCTGGCCGTAGGCCCGGCTGGCTTCCTCGTAGTCCTGCTCCCTGAAAAAGGCCTGCCCGATCAGAAAATGATTTTCCGCCACGCCAGCCGATTCCTCTCCCAGCTCGATGGCCAGTACGTCAAGCGAATGCTGAAAACAACGGCGTGCGCGCTCGTATTGCTGCAGGCTGAAAAACACCTGCCCCATCGTTTGCCTGATCAGTGCGGCGCTTTGGGGGTCGTCCATCAGGGGAAATTCCTCCGCGCGGAAAAGCGCATCCATGGCCCGCTCAAACTGCCCCTGCCGCAGGTATATCTCGCCGTAGCGCAGGTAATTGGTTGCCAGCCCCTCGGGCACGAATTGCTGCCGGAGTTTCAGAGAAGCCGCGTTCGCTTCAAGAGCAGCCTCCAGCTCGTTCATCTGGAGGAAATTGTAGCTTTCCAGGAAAAGCGCCTCTCCTTTTTCATACAAACGGCCCGGATTGCGGGCGATGATCGCTTGCAGCAAACTGTTGGATTCGGCATAGCGGCCCGCAGCCGAAAGGACTTCCGCCATCCGCATCGGATCTTCCAGCTGGCTCCGGCTTACAAGGGAATGGCCGATCAGGAAAAAGAGAAAAACGTATCTCATACCAGGCCTTTTGTCTTTTTTGAAGCAGCACCGAAAGTACTTATTAAGAAGCCAGGAACAAAAAGGGGGTGGGAAAAATTTATGCCTTTACCCAACAAATTTCTTTAAAAAAACAGTCCTTCTCCTTGGGGGCTGGCTACGTTTTACTTGTTTTATTAAAAACACCCGAACCCCTAAGGCCCTTGAACCCTGATAAAAACAATCTATCATGAAAAACTCTCTTTTTCTGCTTTTTGCCGCTCTGATGCTGAGCAACTGCGGCCGCGAGTACTACAAAACTGCAAGCTATGAAAACCTGGCGCCTCAACATCAGCTCATCGCTGTCGTTCCGGTGCACACCATTACCACGGGCCGCATCCCGCCGGAGGCTACCGAGGAAATGATCCGGGAAGTCGAAGATGCCGAAAGCCAGGCCTTCCAGATCTCCCTGTACAACGAGATCGCCAAGCGCAGCGGAAGCCGGGAGGGCGAGATCAACATCGCCCTCCAGGACTTCTCCGAAACCAACCGGCGGCTTAAGGAGGCGGGCTACTCGCCCCGCGAAAGCTGGGGCCTTTCCCCTTCCGAACTGGCCGGAATACTCGGCGTGGACGCCGTCGTGCGGGCTACCGTGCGCAAAACACAATACCTGACCGACCTGGAATCCTTCGGCCTGAGCATGGCGCGCAGCTTCCTGTTTATCTTTACCGACGCCCCATTCTGGCTGATCCCCAATTCGAAAACCAGCGATGTGGACGCCTCCTGCAGCATCCTGGACGGCCAAACGGGAACCTCCGTCTGGACAGCCAACAAAACGGTGGAAACCGACTGGAACAGGCCCCACAATGAGATCATCGACAACATTTCCCGCAAAATGGCCCGCCGCTTCCCCTACCGCGAATAAGCAATACCCGACAAACCCGATTCACCCGATAGACCCGACAAACCCGATTCACCCGATAGACCCGATAGACCCAAGTCACCCGATAGACCCGATTCACCCGATCCACCCGATTGACCCGATATACCCGATTCACCCGATCCACCCGATTGACCCGATTCACCCGATTCACCCGATTCACCCGATTCACCCGATAGACCCGATTCACCCGACTAACCCGATAGACCCGATAGACCCGATATACCCGATAGACCCGATATACCCGATTCACCCGACTAACCCGATTCACCCTTCAAAACACCGCCAAAGATGAACACCTTTAAAAGCATCCTTCTCGCAGCCACATTCATTTGCATCAGCCAGATTACCAATGCGCAGAGCTGCTATCGTTGCCCCAGGCAAGGATTTGCAGACCTGAATCTCGGCATCGGCCTGTTGTCCACCTATTTCAAGGACAACGGCGCTCCGGCCGCAGGCCTGCCGCTGAGCGCAAGCCTGGACTTCCGCCTGCAGCGCCACATCAGCCTGGGGGCTTATGCCGGATACTCCTTCAGCCAGGGGTCCCGCCGCCTGTTTAACAGCGAAACGCCCCTGCCCTGGCAGAACCGCACTACTGTTGCGGGCCTGCGCTTTGCAGCCCACTCCAACCCCATTGGCCCATGGGAATTTTACGGAGGAACCGCCGCCGGCATGTATTCCAGCCGCTTCGATATTCTGGACAACCAGGAAAAAGCCAAGGCCCGGGAGAATGGCTACCGGGAAACCCAAAACCGCTTTTACATGACCGGCTTCCTCGGCGCCCGTTTCCAACTCAGCCGCAACATCCGCCTGTTCAGCGAAGCCGGCATGGGAGATTCCCTCCTGAAGCTGGGGGCAAGCGTAAGGTTTTTAAAATAAAACCGGAAACCAGCCATGGGGGCTGAGGGACTGGGACTAGTGGGCGCCGCCAGAAAATTATAGATTAATCTTTCAATAATTTATCGTAGTGCCGGTGGAACTTCTCTCGTGCCTTGGCGGTGGTGAAGCTCCAGTAAATCTTTGTACCCTTGACATTCCGGGCTGCCGCCCATGC
>CAUJDW010000137.1 GCA_963169455.1 Bacteroidota bacterium
CACCTTGCTTGCGCGGGAAGGCCATCGGGTGCTGGTGCTGGAAAAGGAGAAGTTTCCCCGGGAGCACATCGGGGAGTCCATGCTGCCATTTTGCTACGACATGTTTGAGGAACTGGGCGTGCTGGAGCAGATGAAGGCCAACTTTACCCGCAAGCCGGGGGTCACCTTTGCCAACATCGACGGTAGCCGTAGTTCGCATTGGTGTTTCAACCGGGTGATCGATGGCCCGCAGAGCCTTTCCTTCCACGCCCGCCGCTCCGAGTTCGACGATTTGCTGCTGCACAACAGCCGCAAGGCCGGGGCCGAAGTGCGGGAGGAAACCCAGGTCACCAAAGTTGAATTTGGCCAGCCCGGCGACAACGCAAAGGTTTATGCTCAAAGCCGGCAGGGCGGGGCCCTTGACTTCGAAGCCCGCTTCGTGGTGGACGCCAGCGGCCAGGATTGCTTCCTGCCGCGTAAACTGGGCAACCAGAAGCCCTTTACCCGCCTGAACATCAGGCTGGCCCTGTCTTCGCACTGGAAAAACGCCAAACTGGATGCATCCATGGCCAACGGCAATATCAAGATCGTGCACCTCGGCGGCGAAAAACTGGGCTGGATATGGATGATCCCGCTGCGCGACGACCGCCTGAGCATCGGGCTGGCCCTCAACATGGACTATGCACAGGAACAGCGCAAAATACTGTCGAAAGAACACGGCGCCCGCAACTGGCAGCAGGCCCTCTACCTGCAGGAACTGCGCTCCTCGCCCCTGGTCGGTGAAGTGATCTCCGAGGCGGAAATGTACTGGGAGGTGGTCAGCAACGGCGACTTTTCCTATTATGCCGAAGAAAAATACGGGCATAACCACGCCATTGTGGGCGATGCCGCGGCTTTTCTAGACCCCATCTTTTCCAGCGGCATCTACCTCGGCATGGTGGCCGCAAAGATGGCCGCCAAAGGCATCGGCAAGGTGATCAGTGATAATGATTATTCGGTTCTGGAAAAAGCCTATACCGATATGGCCGGTGGTTACAAAGTGGTGGAGGAAATGATCTGCACCTTCTACGAACCCAACGCCATCGCGCTGTCGGAACTGCAGGACAGCAGCGTCTTCAGTTTCGACCAGTTCGAATCCGCCTATTCGATCCTGCACCTTTTGCTGGCCGGCGATTTCTTCAACGAGCACGAGCGCTACCTGAAGGCTATCCATACCCTGCGCAGCAAATCGATGATCGATAAATACCGGAGCCTGGTGGGGCATCTGGATGCCGAAAAAGAGCAGCAAATCTGCCTGATGCCTGAAATGCAGTAAGGAGATGGAATACGGCCAATACTGGGACGCTTTTTACCGAAAAACCTACGTACAGGGGGCGCGGAAAGCCCTCTGGGACGTGCCCGCGGCTTTGTCGGTGGGCCGCGACCTGGAAATTTTCAAAAGCGCTTTTTTGCCCGGCCTGCCGCTGCTCGACATCGGCTGCGGCACGGGCGAGCAGGCCCGCTTCCTGGCGGCCCACTATCCGAAGGTGGTCGGCGCCGACGCCTCGCCAACGGCCGTTGCCCTGGCCTCCGCTGAGCCGGCTTCCGGCAACCTGGAATTCAGGGTGCTGGATATCGCCGACCCGGAGGCCTGCGCCGAACTGCACAGGCTGTACGGCGACATGAACCTCTACATGCGGGGCGTCCTGCATCAGGTAGATGCTGCAGAACACCCGCAGGCCGTTTCCAATTTTTCCCTGCTCATGGGCCGCAGCGGGCGCCTGTATTTCATAGAGGTGGCCGACAACATCAGGAGTTATTTCGCCGGGGCGGCCCATGGCTTTCACGAGCTGCCCAAAGCGGTGCAGGAAGTGTTCGTCAGCAACCTGCCTCCCCATGGCCTCAACCTGGAACAACTGCCCCGCCTCTTTCCCGCTCCGGAATTTCAGATTTTGGCCAGCGGCGAAAGCCATCTGCTGACCAACCTGATGCTGCCCCGGGGCGAAGCGGTGCGGATTCCGGCCGTGTATGGGCTGGTCGGCAAAGGGTAGGGGGAAGTGGGTAGGGGGAAGTGGGAAGTGGGAAGTGGGATGTGGGAAGTGGGAAGTGGGAAGTCGGAAATCGGAAGTGGGAAGTGGGAAGTGGGAAGTGGGAAGTGGGAAGTCAGAAGTCGGAAGTGGGAAGTGGGAAGTGGGAAGGTTTACCACAACACGACTGGGGCGCCTTCAAATAACTGTGTCGAAACCCCGGTAAAAGCCTGGTTATCAGGGGAACCTCAAACCTGAAACCTGGAACTTTGAACAGCCCCCCGGCTTTAGGGAGGCCGGGATGAGCAGTGGGCTCGGACAATTCCGGAAATTCAAATACAAGATGAACAGAACCATACTATTCCCGATTATGGCCATTGTTGCCCTGCTCGTGTTTGCCTGTCAGCCGGCGGGAGCGCCTGCAGGGGCCGAGGAGCCGCCTCCGACCAGTGTTCCGCAGGAACCCATTGGGGCCGCTGCAACACCGGAAGCGGAGGTAAGCCTGCCCGGGTTGCCCGCCGAATTCCTCGCTGAGCAAGACGCAGGCCTGCAGGCGCCTGCCGCACCCGCATTGCCGCCCGCCGCCACGAAGGAGGCGGAAGAACCGGTGAGGGGGCTGGCCGAAGCGCCCGCGCTTCCCCTGGAAGTGAAGACTATGCAGGTGGAAAGAGGCAAGCCGGGCCTGCCGGAGAAATTGCCCTCAGCCCAGGGCAGGCAGGTAGCGGAGCAGCCGGTTCGGCAGGGCTCCCGCGATTTTGACCTCGATGGGCGGGCCATGAAAATGCTGAGCGTTTATGGCGTAAGCCTCGACGCAGGGCAGGAGAGGAAGCTCAAAGGCATTGCCGCGAAATACGATTTCGGCGAGCTCCCGGCAGGGGAAGAACGCCAGGCCCTGCGCCGGGAATTCATGTCCGAAGTATTCGATAAAGTGCTCACCGGCGAGCAGCAGGAAATGGTGCGCGAGAAGAGGAGCGCCGGCAGGAACGGCGGTGGATAATGGCCGTTTTACAGGAATTGAAACTCATCATACAAAAAAGGAAAATGGCTACCCGCCTGATGGCATTGTTGGGATCAAGGACGGAAGAAACGGAGGTTTCGCAGGCCAATGCGGCCATCGGAACTGCTGATCTGCTGAAGCTGCTGGCGCCGCTGGCGCTCATCGGGCTGGGCATCCATTTTTTCCATATCGAGGAGAGCCTCCGGCTGAGCACGCTGGCGCCATTCATTCTGGCCGCTTTCGTGGCGAATGCCCTGGCGCCGCTTTCCTGGCGCCTGCCGATCCTCTTTTCGTTCAACCTGGCCGCGGCCTGCTGGTTGCTGGGCCTGCGCGACGGCTCAATCCTGATCGGGCTGGGTTTGTCCCTTTTCCTGCTGGCCAACCTGCCCATCCGGATCGGCTACCGGATCGGCATCGCTTTGGCGGCGGCTGTTTTGCTGGCCGTTTTCCGCGCCGGCTGGCTGCCTTTTACCGGAGGGAAGGCCATATTGCCCATACTGGGCTCCATGTTCATGTTCCGGATGGTGCTGTACCTTTACGAGATGCAGTTCGAAAAGGAAACGGCCGGCTTCTGGAAGAAGCTCAGTTACTTTTTTCTGCTGCCCAACCTGGTGTTCGTCATTTTTCCGGTGGTGGACTACAGCACCTTTACCCGGAACTACTATTCGCGCCCGGCTTTTGAAACCTACCGGCGGGGCATTCTGATGATGGCCAACGGCCTTTTTCACCTGCTGTTGTACCGGCTGATCTATTACTACCTGCTGCCGGCGCCGGGCGCCGTGCAGGATTTCGGCAGCCTGCTCCAGTTCATGGCGGCCTCTTACGCCCTGATCGTGCGGCTGGCCGGCATTTTTCACTTTTCGGTGGGCGTGATCTGCTTATTTGGCTTTCACCTTCCGCCGGCTTTCGACCATTATTTTTTCGCTGCCAGCTTCAGCGATTTGTGGCGGCGCATCAATATCTACTGGCGCGATTTCGTGACCAAGGTTTTTTATTTCCCCATCTATTTCCGGCTCAAGCATTTTGGAACGAGCCCGGGGATGGTGTTGGCGGTGCTGATCGTCTTTTTCATCAACTGGTTCCTGCACGGCTACCAGTGGTTCTGGATACGCGGCGCCTTCCCCATTACCGTTCAGGACACTACCTTCTGGGGTGTGCTGGGCGTGCTGGTAGCCGCCAATTCAGCCGTGCAGGCGGGGCGAAGGCCTTCACGGCCCCGCCCGGGAATCTTTTCGCCGGCTCATGCCCTGGCCCATGCCATGAAGGTGATCGGCATCTTCGGTTTCATGGCGGTGCTCTGGTCTTTCTGGACGAGCACCTCCCCCGGTGACTGGCTGGCCATGGTGGGCAGGGGAAAACCCGCCAGCACTGCAGAAGTGCTTCTGGCCGCCCTGGGCTTCTTTCTCCTGGCGGGCCTGGGCGTGATCATCCAGTACATCGGATTTTTGTACCGGCATAAAAAACTGCCCCTGGAGCCGTCCGCCAGCCGCGGCCTTTGGCTGGCCGGGCTGGGCATGGCGGTGTTGGTGTTCTTTGGGCTGCCTCCCGTCAGCCAGGCGTTGGAGCGCCGCAGCGGCATCAGCCTGGAGCCGGTGCTGTACACCAAACTGAATGCCTTTGACAGAGAACAGTTGTACAAGGGCTATTATGAAAGCCTGATGGCGCCCAACAACCTCAACTCCAGGATGTGGGAAATGGAACAGGCCCGGCCCGACGACTGGAAAAGCCTCAGGGAACTGGGCCTGCGCGTCGGGCGGGACGACATCCTGCTCAAGGAACTGGCGCCCAACAAACGCGTGGAATTCAAAGGCGGCTTATTCACTACCAACAGCCACGGGCTGCGCGACCGGGAATACGCCCGGGAAAAGCCCGCCGGAGCCCTGCGGCTGGCCCTGCTGGGCGGCTCCATCGAGATGGGAACAGGCGTTGATACGGATCAAACCTATGAAAACCTGGCGGAAGATGAACTGAACGCTTCCGGGCTGCTGGGGGAAGGCCGTAAAGTGGAGGTGCTGAACTTTGCCATCTCGGGCAACCACCTGTTCCAGAACGTCGCCATGTGCGAGTGGAAAGCCTCGGAATTCCAGCCCGACGCCCTGCTCTATCCCGCCCATTCCAACGAAGCGCACCGCATTCTGAGCAGCCTGTACCGCGACTACAGCCGCCGCAGGGAGTTGAGCTACCCCTTCCTCAAGGAAATAATTCTTGCAGCAGGAGTAAAGGCCGTGGATACCGAGGCCCAGTTCATTGAAAAGCTAAAACCCCGCCAGGAGGAAATCCTGCGCTGGGGCCTGGAGCGCATCCGGGAGTGCGCACGCGCCAAAGGCGCTGTGCCCGTATGGCTGTACGTGCCGGCCCTCGACGACAACGAAGCGCCCGGAGAGGATGCTTTCCTGGAAAAGATAGCCCGGGAAGCTGGTTTTTTCACCCTGAACCTGAAGGCAAGTTACGGCGCAGAAGAGCCCGAGAGCCTGAAGATATCCGCCTGGGATTTCCACCCCAACGCCCGGGGCCACCAGTTGATCGCCCGGGAGTTGCTGCGGCGGCTCAAAGGGAATGCGGGGCTGCTGGAAAGCCTCCGGGAGCAGTGAGCCACGGAATGTGGGGATAGCCCCGGCCCATAACACAACTTTAAAATGACCCGAAGTTTTTACATTCTGGAGAAGATAACCGGAAAGCAGGAAGCTCCGAACGCCCATGCGAAAATCGGGCCCAGGGGCCTGGTTCAGATACTGCTGTCCCTTGGGCTCATCGGGCTGGCCATTTATTTCTTCCACCTGGAGCAGGACATCGGCCTGGTTCGGCTGATGCCCTTTGTGGCCGGGGGCTTTGCCATTCATGCCTTGTTGCCGCTTCGATGGCGGCTGCCGTTTCTCTTTGCCGTCAACCTGGGCGCCCTCTTTTTCCTGCTGGGCCCGCTGGATGGCGCTTTCCTGGCGGGAACGGGCCTGCTGTTGTTTTTTCTGGCCAACCTGCCCGTTGCGGTGAAATACCGGGCTGGCCTTGCCCTGCTGGCCGGGGCTGCCCTCGCTGCCCTGCGCGCCGGCTGGCTTCCCCTGATCGAAGTAAAAGCCGCCCTGCCGGTGCTGGGGTCCATGTTCATGTTCCGCATGATCCTGTACCTGTACGAGATGCAATTCGAAAAGCAGCCGGCAAGCTTCTGGAAGAAGCTCAACTATTTCTTCCTGCTGCCCAACCTCGTTTTCCTCATCTTCCCCGTGGTGGACTACAACACCTTCCTGCGGAATTATTATTCCAAACCCGCCTTCGAAACCTACCGGCGGGGCATTCTGATGATGGCCAACGGCGTATTGCACCTGCTGTTGTACCGCCTGATCTACTATTACCTGCTGCCGGCGCCCGGCGACGTGCATGATATCTACAGCCTGTTGCAGTACATGGCGGCCTCTTACGCCCTGATCGTCAGGCTGGCCGGCATTTTCCACTTTTCGGCCGGCGTGATCTGCCTGTTCGGCTTCCACCTTCCGGCCACTTTCGACCACTACTTTTTCGCCAACAGCTTCAGCGATCTGTGGCGGCGCATCAACATCTACTGGCGCGACTTCGTGACCAAGGTTTTTTATTTCCCCATCTATTTCCGGCTCAAGCGCTACGGCGCCACGCCGGGGCTGGCCCTTTCCGTGCTGGCCGTCTTTTTCATCAACTGGTTCCTGCACGGCTACCA
The DNA here is from genome assembly GCA_963169455.1 of Bacteroidota bacterium. GTDB lineage: Bacteria > Bacteroidota > Bacteroidia > Chitinophagales > Saprospiraceae > JACJYE01. The sequence goes on from CAUJDW010000137.1 coordinate 6,668, forward strand.
GTGGTTCTGGATACGGGGGGCTTTCCCCCTGACTATTCAGGATGCGGTATTCTGGGGTGTGTTCGGCATGCTGGTTGCGGGCAATTCCGTGTTGCAGGCGAAGCGAAGGCCTGCCCAGCCCCGGCCCGGCGCCTTTTCCCGGGCCTATGCCTTGCGCAATGCCCTCAACGTGCTGGGCATTTTCACCTTCATGATCGTGCTGTGGTCCTTCTGGACGAGCCAGTCCCTCGGCGAATGGTGGGACATGGTAGGCAAGGCCCGGACTGCGGGCCCCGGGGATGTTGCCCGGATAGCGTTCGGGATTGCCCTGCTGGCGGCTGCGGGCTTGCTCATCCAGTACCTCAGCCATTTATACAGCCTGAAGAAAGTTTCGCAGGCCCAAACCGATTGGCGCAATCACTGGCTGGCGAATGCCGGCATGGCGGCCCTGGTTGTGCTGGGCCTTCCACCCGTCCACCAGGCCCTGGAGAGCCGCTTTGCAGTGGACATGGAGCCCGTTTTTTACACCAAACTCAACGCCTTCGACCAGGAGCAGTTGTATAAGGGGTATTATGAAACCCTGATGGCGGGCAACAACCTGAGCTCCCGCTTGTGGGAAATGGAGCAGGGCCGCCCGGAAAACTGGAAGAAACTCAAGGAGATGAATGTCTCCCGCATCCGGGATGACATCATGGTGCGGGAACTGCTTCCCAACCAGCGGGTAGTGTTCAAGGGCGGCCGGTTCACGACGAACAGCCATGGCTTCCGCGACCGGGAGTATGCAGCTGAGAAACCGGCCAACACCCTGCGTATGGCGCTGCTCGGAGGATCCATAGAAATGGGCTCCGGCGTTCACGATGAACAAACCTTTGAAAACCTGGCCGAGGACGCCCTCAACGGGCCGAAGCCGCTTTTGGGGGATCGCAGGGTGGAGATACTGAATTTTGCCGTCTCCAGTTTTCACCTCTTCCAGGATGTGGCCATGCTGGAGGAAAAAGCGGCTCCCTTTCAGCCTGATGTGGTGCTCCTTGCTGTTCATCCCAAAGAAACCTTTCGTATCCTGTACAACATCCAGCAGGTACACAGCACCAAGCGCGACCTGAGATACCCCTTCCTCCGGGAAGTCCTGGAAGAAGCGATTGCAGATGCCGATTCGGCCGGGCTTACCCCCATGGACATGCTCAAGGCAAGGGAACTGGAGATCATCGGTTGGGGCTATGAAAAGATAGCCGAACTCTGCCGGGAAATAAACGCCGTTCCCGTCTGGGCTTTCGTGCCTACGATCGGTGAAGACTATGCGCCGGGAGAGGAAGCAGCACTCCAGCGCCTTGCTGAAGAAAGGGGGTTCTACATCCTGAACCTGTGGGATGCTTTCCGGGGCGAGAATACAGACGAACTGAAAACCGCCTCCTGGGATTTCCACCCCAACGCCCGCGGCCATGAACTGATCGCAGCGGAGTTTTTGAAAAAACTGGAAGAAAACAGATCTTTGCTGGAACGGCTGGGGCTTTAGGCATAGAGCGTGGAGGGGGGCTGCAACCTGTAACCCTGTCACGTCCTCGCTACGCTCAGCCGGGTAAAAACCGGAAACGAGGGATCAGTAACCTCTATCCGGCTTGCAGAGACGGAAGAACCAGCACCTATCCACCACCACATGCTTTTTCGAACGCCATCCATATTCAACCAATTTGAAGGGCTGATCGCGGCTGAGAGCACGCGCCTCGGGGGTGTCAGCCCGGCGCCATACGCCTCCCTAAACCTGGGCATCAATACCGATGACGACGAGGCGAATGTGGCGGAAAACCGGCGGCGTTTTTTCCAGGCGCTGGGGCTTTCGGCCGGGCAACTGGTTTCTTCCTACCAGGTACACGACAATAAAGTTTTGCTGGCGGAAAGGCCCGGCCGGCATGAGGGTTTTGACGCCATCATCACCCGGCAGAAGGGGCTTGTGGCGGGCGTTACTGTTGCGGACTGCACGCCCATTCTGGTTTACGACGCGCACAATCAAGCCGTTGCAGCCATCCACGCCGGCTGGAAGGGCACGGCGAAACAGATTGCAGCAGAAGCCCTGAATGCCATGGCCCGGCACTTTGGCGCCAGGGCCGCCGATTGTTACGCCTACATCGGCTCCTGCATCGACGGGGACAACTATGAGGTGGATGAACAGGTGGCCCGTTTTTTCGCGGCCGGACACAAATGGCCGGGGCGGGCGCCGGGAAAATGGCAGCTTGATTTAAAAAGCGCGAACAAGGCGCAGCTTCTTGCGTTTGGAATTCCCGAAGGGCAGATCGAAGTATCGCCCTGGTCAACCTTTGCAGATAATGAGCATTGTTTTTCTCACCGCCGGGAAAATGGCATGGCCGGAAGGATGTTGGCGGTGATTGGATTAGCTCCCTAAACGCAGAAATGTACATGAACTACTGGCTCGTAAAATCCGAACCTTTTGTTTTCAGCTTTGATCAGCTCGTGGCCGACGGCCGCAGCATGTGGGAGGGCGTGCGCAACTACCAGGCCCGCAACAACCTGCGCGCCATGAGAGCGGGTGACCTCGTGCTCTTTTACCACAGCAACGAGGGGCTGGAAGTCGTCGGTATCGCCCAGGTTATAGAAGAACATTATCCCGACCCCACCGCCGAAAAGGGCGACTGGTCGGTAGTGGACCTGGCGCCTTACCGGAAGCTGGAGAAGGCTGTTTCGCTGAAAGATATCAAGGCTGCGCCCGGGCTGCAGAACATCGGGCTGGTGCGCAACCCCCGCCTGTCCGTCATGCCGCTGGAGGAGGCGGAGTTTTTGGCAATCCTGGAGATGGGGGAGACAGAGATATGACCTCTGCGGTTTCTAAATTAAAAGGTCGAACAGCATCCTGCTGTCGTTCAAGGTCTGGTAGTTGATGTGGTGCCGGTCCATGCGTTCGAGCAGGCTATCGTAATCTTCCCGTTTCTGCACCTGTATGCCCACCAGCGCGGGCCCCGATTCCCGGTTGTGTTTTTTGGTGTATTCGAAATGCGTGATGTCATCCGTGGGGCCGAGCACGTTGTTGAGGAATTCGCGTAAGGCGCCGGCCCGCTGCGGGAAGCGGATGACGAAGTAGTGTTTCAACCCCTCGTAGAGCAGCGAGCGCTCCCGGATCTCTTCGGTGCGGGTGATGTCGTTGTTGCTTCCGCTGAGCACGCAGACGACGTTTTTCCCTTTGATCTGTTCTCTGTAGAAATCCAGCGCGGCCACCGTCAGGGCGCCGGCGGGCTCCACCACTACGCCTTCCTCGTTATAGAGCTGCAGGATGGTGCTGCAGACCTTGCCTTCCGGCGCCAGAATCATGTCGTCGATCACTTCCCTGGCGATGCGGAATGTGGTGTCGCCTACCCGCCGCACGGCGGCGCCATCGACAAAGCTGTCGATTTTGCTGAGCGTAACGGGCTCGCCGGCTTTGAGGGATTCGTACATGGCGGGCGCCCCCTCGGGCTCCACGCCGATGATCTTCGTGTTGGGGCTCAGCTGTTTGACATAGCTGCCCAGGCCCGAAATGAGCCCGCCGCCGCCCACGGGTACGAAGATGTAGTCGGGCGGGCTGCTGCAGTCTTCCAGTATTTCCAGCCCGACGGTGCCCTGGCCTTCGATGATGCGTTCGTCGTCGAAGGGGTGGATGAAGAGCTTTCCATTCTCCCTGGCATCCTTGATGGCCACGAGGTTGGCGTCGTCGAAGGTGTCGCCCACCAGGACGATATCCACGTATTCCTTGCCGAAGAGCTTAACCTTGCGCACCTTTTGCTGGGGCGTCACGCTGGGCATATAGACTTTGCCGTGCACCTGCATTTTCTGGCAGGCCAGGGCCACGCCCTGGGCGTGGTTGCCTGCGCTGGCGCACACTACCCCGTGTTTCAGCGCCTCGGGCGGCATGGCCGCCATTTTGTTGTAGGCGCCCCGTATCTTGTACGAGCGCACTACCTGCATATCCTCGCGCTTGAGGTAAAGCCGGCAGCCGAAGTGTTCGGAGAGGTGGTAGTTGAACATCAGCGGGGTGTGCTCGGCGATGCCGCGCAGGCGCACCTTGGCCTTGTAGATGTTCTCCACGCTGATCAGCGGGCTGTTTCGGGTTTGCTGCGTCGTCATGGGCGGTAGTTTGCGGTTGATTGCCAGTTGATTGTTGAACGGCAGCTATTCAGGGCCCCAGATCATCTGAAGTTTGTCTGTCCATTAACGGGCAGGCAACTATCAACCAATAAAAGAGCGCCAGGCGGTGAGCCGCCCGGCGCCCATACTAATGGGGAATCATTATTCTTCGTGCACTTTGGCCGGCTGAGCTTCCGGGCGGAGGCTGCGCACCGTACGGCCCGCCTGCCACATTTCGCTTTCGCGGAGCAGGCGGAGTTCGCCCTCCAGCTTTTCGCGGTAGTCGGGCTGGCTGTTCGAGTCGATGGAGCGCTGGGCCTCGTGGCCGGCGGCCACGCTGTCGTACAGTTCTTCGAACACAGGGGCGACGGCGTCGCGGAACTTCTTCCACCAGTCGAGCGCGCCGCGCTGAGCGGTGGTGGAGCAGTTGGCGTACATCCAGTCCATGCCGTTCTCCGCCACCAGGGGCATGAGGCTCTGGGTCAGCTCCTCTACGGTTTCGTTGAAAGCCTCGGAGGGGCTGTGGCCGCGGCGCCGCAGGCAGTCGTACTGCGCGGCGAACAGGCCCTGGATGGCGCCCATGAGGGAGCCGCGCTCGCCGGTCAGGTCGCTATATACTTCCTTTTGGAAAGAGGTTTCAAACAGGTATCCGGAGCCGACGCCGATGCCGAGGGCTACGACGCGCTCATAGGCCCGGCCCGTGGCGTCCTGGAAGATGGCGTAGCTGGAGTTCAGGCCCTTGCCCTCCAGGAACAGGCGGCGCAGGCTGGTGCCCGAACCTTTGGGCGCCACCAGGATGACATCGATATCGGCCGGGGGCACGATGCCGGTGCGCTCCTTGTAGGTGATGCCAAAGCCGTGGGAGAAGTACAGCGCCTTGCCGGCAGTCAGCCGGGGCTTGACTGCCGGCCAGAGGGCGATCTGCGCGGCGTCCGACAGCAGGTATTGGATGATCGTGCCCTGTTTTACAGCTTCTTCAATGGGGAAAAGGGTTTCGCCCGGCGCCCAGCCGTCGCGGACGGCCTTGTCCCAGGTTTTGGAGCCCTGGCGCTGGCCGACGATGACGTTGAACCCATTGTCGCGCAGGTTGAGCGCCTGGCCCGGCCCCTGAACGCCGTAGCCAATGACGGCGATGGTTTCGCCCTTCAGTGCTTCGCGGGCTTTCGCGAGGGGGAATTCGTCGCGGGTAACGACATGCTCTTCTACGCCCCCGAAATTGAGTTTTGCCATGATTCCTAAGGTTTTTTAATGAGCTGCAAAGTTACCAATGCAGCGAATAAAGATACGCCACGGCCGCTTTCCCCGTCGACTTTTTTGAGGGGTTCTCCGAAATCAGAGTGCTTGTTCTCAGAAGGGCTTGGATTTTAAAACGCTCTTTATCAGATATTTAAACGGCATGACTAAACGCCCTGGATTTACAAAGCCCAAAGTGGAAGTGTTCAAACGGAGGCATACCCGGCTCCGGTGCTCCATCACTCCCATCCGGGACTTTCCGGAGCGCCCTCATGATTTCATACGTTAAGCATTGTATCTGCCGGAATCGCGAAGCGAGGCTGTCAGATACAATGCTTAACGCCCTGCGCTTACCGGATCGCAGGCGTGTCGATCCGGGCGATGGCCGCTGCGATCTCCTCGCTGGTGATCTCGTGTTTTTCCAGATTGCCGCTCAGGTAGTTTTCGTATGCTGCCAGGTCGAAATGGCCGTGGCCGCAGAGGTGGATGAGGATGGTGCGGCTGACGCCTTCCTCCCTGCACTTCCTCGCTTCCTGTATGGCGGTGGCGATGGCGTGGTTGGTTTCCGGCGCCGGCAGGATGCCTTCGGCGCGGGCGAACAGCACCCCGGCTTCGAAGCACTCCACCTGGTCGTGGGCCCGGGCTTCGATCAGCTTGTCTTTCAGCAACTGGCTGACTACAACGCCGGCGCCGTGGTAGCGCAGCCCGCCGGCGTGGATGGGCGCCGGCACGAAGGTGTGGCCCAGTGTGTACATGGGTAACAGGGGGGTCATGCCCACCGTGTCGCCGAAGTCGTAGCGGAACACGCCGCGGGTCAGTTTGGGGCAGGAGGCCGGCTCGGCGGCGATGCAGCGGATGTTGCGGCCTTCCTCCAGGTTGAGCCGCAGGAAGGGGAAGCTGATGCCGGCAAAGTTGGAGCCGCCGCCAAAAGGCGCCACCACGATGTCGGGCATTTCGCCCGCCTTTTCCATCTGTTTTACGGCTTCCAGGCCGATGACGGTCTGGTGCATGAGCACGTGGTTGAGCACGCTGCCCAGGGCGTACTTCGTGTTTTCATCGGTGGCCGCCCGTTCCACCGCTTCCGAGATGGCGATGCCCAGGCTGCCGGGAGAGTCGGGGTCCTGGGCCAGTATCTTGCGGCCGGCTTCCGTCAGGTCCGTGGGGGAGGCGTGCACGGTGGCGCCCCAGGTGTTCATCAGGACTTTCCGGTAGGGCTTCTGCTGATAGCTGATCTTAACCATATACACCTCGCACTCAATGCCGAAGTGCTGGCAGGCGAAACTCAGGGCGCTGCCCCACTGGCCGGCGCCGGTTTCCGTGGTGATGCGTTTTACGCCTTCCTGCTTGTTGTAGTACGCCTGGGCTACCGCCGTGTTGGGCTTGTGGGAGCCGGAGGGGCTCACGCCTTCGTACTTGTAGTAGATTTTCGCAGGCGTATCGAGCAGGGCTTCCAGGCCAAAGGCCCGGTACATGGGCGTGGGGCGCCAGAGCTTGTACACATCGCGCACCTCCTCGGGGATGTCCACCCACTTTTCGGTGGTGACCTCTTGCTTGATCAGTTCCATCGGGAACAGGGGCGCCAGCGCTTCCGGCCCGATGGGCTCCCTGGTGCCGGGGTGCAGCGGCGGTAGCGGCTTGTTCGGCATGTCGTGCACGATGTTGTACCACTTCTCCGGGATTTCCTGCTCCGTGAGCAGTATCTTTCGATTCTTCATAGGGATGATGATTTAGGGAATATGAATGAACACTCCCGGAAGATAAGGAAATTTTGGAATGTCAGTATGTTGCGCCTCAACAGCGGCGGCCGGGAATATGTAGCCCTCAAATTTATTTGAGGGGCAATGCAGCCCTCAAATTTATTTGAGAGGCAATATGTAGGCAGGAATTGAGGGGCAGGAATTGTAAATTTTCATTTTCAGTTGCTTCTGTTTTTCAGCGCAAATAAATTTGCGCGTTACTTTTCAGCGCAAATAAATTTGCGTGTTGCTTTTCAGCGCAAATAAATTTGCGCGTTACTTTTTAGCGCAAATAAATTTGCGTGTTGCTTTACGGCGCAAATAAATTTGCGTGTTACATTACGGCGCAAATAAATTTGCGCGTTACATTTTGCTGGCCTGCAACATTCTGACACATGCTGGCCCTGCTGGCCCGAAATCAGGCGTTCTTCCCCACAAAGACAAAATATTGCCAAAGGCCGCCATAAGCGGGCCGGATTTCGTCGTGCAGGGGCGTAAATTCCTCGCGCAGCACCGGCAGCAGGTGGCCGTCCATGCGGACGTGGTTGTTGGCCATGTGCTTTTTAAACAATGAAACAGGAGAGTCATGAAAATCCACCACGGCGATAAATCCACCAGGCCTGAGGTCGGCCTTGGCCTGAAGGATGAGGCTGCGCCACTGAGGGTTAATCATCGTCAGGGAATAGGAAAAAAGCACGGCGTCCAGTTGTCCGGTGAAGGCGCTTTCACCGGGAGCATAAGGGCGGGCCTGGCAATTAACCCGGTTGGCGAAGGCGGAAGTCTGTTTTTTCGCTTTGGCCAGCATGTGCGGAGAGACATCCAGCCCGGTAAAGCTGGCTTTGGGAAAATACCGTGCCATGTACTTCAGGTTATACCCGGTTCCGCACCCAACTTCCAGGATATGCGCCTTTGCCTGCCGCCCAAAAGGCATGGCATGGACCACTTTTCTCCGCCCGAACAGAAAACTCCAGCGGGTGGCGTCGTAGATCTGCGATTGAAGCACATAATACCGCTGCATCGCGCGGTTTTGCCCTTCCGCAGTTTGGTTGGTTTTTGACATAACAGTTTTAATTATCTGGGCCGTGGTTGTGAAAATCAAATAGCTACTTGATTGCCTTTGCCTGCTTCGCGGGCTACAGGCCTGCGTTCCTTCAAACACCATTAGCGTACAACACCCAGGTACACGCTCGCATAAGTCCCAACGCGATCGCGTTGGTGCGTGGCGGCGGTTTTCTCCTTTTCGAATTCCACGGCATCCAAAACGAAATCGGGGAAGAAATCGACTTCTTTTGCAGCGGATCGGAGCAGAATCCGCGTACCCGGGCGGCTGTTCTGCAATATCAATTGCCACTCCTCGTCCAGCGCCGGGCGGTCATTGGCGGCCAGCCAGTCCTGATGGTCAAGCAGGACGTAGTGGGAATAAGCTTTGGGGTTGTCTTTTAAGAAATTGCTGATCGTAGTAGTATGGGTTTGAATTTTATCGGACAGGGAGCGGATGAAGGTGAAATGCTCGGGGCGCAGGTATGAAGGGCAGCAGGTTTCCGTATAGGCGCCGTTCATATACAGGCGCCAGAAGTAGTTATCCTGCACAGGCTGCCGGGTAAATACCTTGCGCAGGCATTCCTGGATAAAGCCCAGGGCGCCGTTTTCGTATTTGGTGATAAACAGTTCCTGCTGGCTGCGGGGCACGCCCACCAGGCACATCGTCAGGTGCCGGTTGACCAACCACTCCACCATGCCGTTGAGTATTTTCTGTTCGATCTGATAATAGAGGGAGGCTTGCCGGTCAAGAGTGTCGGCTTCGAAAAGCTGTTGCACCTGACGGTGCAGGCGGTGTTGCGCCCGGATATACTGATTGGCCAGCCAGGCGAAGGCGCCGGAAGTGCTGTAATGATAAAAGCTCTTGCGCACGCCTTTCCCATTGAAAAAGTTCAGGCGCCCGTCCCAGTAATCCCGGGCATATTCCGGCAGGGTCTCGCGCAGTTGCTCCCGGTAGAGCTCCTGAATTTCCGGATGCCGCCCCTGGCCGAAGAGCTGAAACAAGTCTTCGAAAGCTGCTTTTTGAAAAGTGGCCAGCTTGAGCTGCAGCAAGGCATTCTGGCGGGGGTTGACATCCACACAGTTGATGCGGGCGGGATGGTCCAGCAGATAATCCAGGGCGTTGCAGCCGGCGCTGGTAATCATGACGACCTCGCTTTTGCCGTCCAGTTCCAGCAATACACGGTCGCAACGGGGGTCTTCCCAGCAGGTATTATACACCAGGTTGTTGGCGTGCACCTTCTGGAACATCCAGTCTCTCAGGCGATTGAGTTTTTCCACGTTTTTTGCGAACGAAGATAGCCCGGCCGGAGATGCGGAAGGCAGAAGGCAGTTTATCAAATCGCTAAATTTCTGTAAATCAAAAGTTAATCAACCGGAGATTGTTTTTCCGCCAGGTAGCGGTAGGTTTCCAACTGCGCTTCCGCCTCCGGCTGCCCATCCTCCTGTTTATAGAGGTTGCTTTGCTCCGCATCGATCCATCTGGCTTTTACATTATCCTGCAGTTGCAAATTGATTATATGGCGGATCTCCCGGAAAATTTCAGGCCTGTAAATGGGAATAACGGCTTCCACCCTCCGGTCGAGGTTGCGGTTCATCCAGTCGGCGGAGGCGATGTACATTTCTTCCTGGCCGCTGTTGGCGAAGATGTACACGCGGGCGTGTTCCAGAAAGCGCCCGACGATGGAAATGGCTTGGATGTTCTCGCTCAGCCCCTCCAGGCCGGGAATCAGGCAGCAGATGCCCCTTATGATGAGCTGAACCTTAACTCCTGCCTGGCTGGCCTCGTACAGTTTGGCGATCATGCCCTCGTCCTCCAGGCTGTTCATCTTGAGGATCATGTAGGCTTCTCTGCCGTTGCGGGCGTTTTCGATCTCGCGGTTCACCAGGGCCACGAAGCCGGGGCGGGTAGTAAAGGGCGACACCAGCAGGTGTTCGCAGTCGGGAATGAGTATCCGGCGTTCAAGCAGCCCGAATATCTGGGCGGCTTCGCCGGCCAGGGGGGGGTCGGCGGTCATCAGGGCGTGGTCGGTGTACAGGCGGGCGGTCTTTTCGTTGAAGTTGCCGGTGCCCAGGTAGGCGTAGTTGCGCAGCCCGCCTTCCTCTTGCCGCTGTATGAGCAGCAGTTTGGTGTGCACCTTGATGCCGGGATAACTGTAAAAAACATCGGCCCCGGCCTTTTCCAGTTCCTCGCCCCAGAAGAGGTTGGAGGCTTCGTCGAAGCGGGCCTTGGCCTCTATGAAGGCGGTCACAGCTTTGCCGTTCTGCCGCGCCTTGAGGAGGGAATCCACGATGGCCGAGCGGGAAGCCACGCGGTACAGGGTGATCTTGATGCAACGCACGGCCGGGTCGTTGGCCGCTTCCTCGATCAGTTGCGGCACGTAGCCGTATTTCTGATAAGGGAAGTGCAGGATGGCGTCCTTGTGCCGCAGAAAGTCCAGTATGGAGCGGGCCATTTCAAGCTCCGGATGGGGCAGGGGCGGCATAGGGGGGGCGTGCAGCCCGGCCTTGGCGGTGGGGTTTGGAAAACCGAAAAAATCGTTGAAGTTGTGGTAACGCGCGCCGGGTATGAGGTCGTTTTTGCTCAGCCCGAAGGCCTGTTTCAGCCGGGCCAGTATCTCGTGAGGCATGCTGCTGTCGTACAGGAAGCGGGTTGGCAGCCCCACATTGCGGGCTTCGAGGCTCTCCTTGATCTTGGCCACCAGGTCGCCGGAATATTCGTCTTCGATGTACAGTTCGGCGTCGCGTGACAGTTTGACGGCGTAGGCCCCGCTCACTTTCCGGCCCATGAGTTCGTCAAGGTTGAAGCGGACGATGTCGTCCAGGAAGGTGAGGGTGTGGACGGGGGCTTCGGAGGGCAGCGCCACAAAGCGGGGCAGGGTTTCAGACGGAATTTCCACCAGGGCGAGGGCTTCTTCTTCCCCGAAGCAAAGCACGAAATACAGCCCTTTGTTTTTCAGGAAAGGCGGCTCCTGCCCCGGCAGCAGCCATACGGGGCGGAGGTGCGGATAGGCCTTTTCAAAGAAATAGCTTTTGGCGAAGGCCCGCTGTGCTTCGTCGTAATCCTCGCTGCGGGCCAGGAAGATGCCCTCCCGCGCCAGGGCCGGCAGGATCTGCTCCCTGAAGGTGCGCCCGAAGGTTTCCTGCTGCTGCTCCACGATGTGCCGGATCTCCCGGAGTTCCTTTTTCGGTTTGACGCCCAGTTCCAGCTCTTTGCGGGCCTTCTTTTTCAGCGCCCTGAAGCTGCGCAGGGAGGCCACCCGCACCCGGAAGAACTCGTCCAGGTTGGAGCTGTAAATAGCGAGGAATTTGATGCGCTCGTACAGCGGGAGGCGCTCATCGCAGGCTTCCTGCAAGACGCGGTGGTTGAAGGCCAGCCAGCTCAGGTCGCGGTTGAAGAAAATAGGTTCGTGCATGTCGTGGGTTTTCCGCATTTCCTTACCGCAGCAGCGTCACATCTCCCTTAAACAGCTCCACGGCGCCATCAACAAACTCCACCTCGGCAAACCAGGTGAAAACGGCGCCGTTGTATAGCTCGCCGCGGTAAGTGCCGTCCCAGCCGTAATCGGGGTCGTTGGGCGGCGGGCCGTAAACTTCGAAGACGCTCTCGCCCCAGCGGTTGAACACCAGGAAGGAGCGGATTTTGACGACATCGGGGCCGCCAAAAACCAGGAAGATGTCGTTGGCGCCGTCGCCGTTGGGGGAGAAGGCGTTGGGAACGAAGATGTTGCGCTGTTTGTTCAGGAAGAGGATCAGCTGATCCTGCGCTGCGCAGCCGTTGTTGTCCACCACCCGCACAAGGTAACCGCCGGAAGTGGTGGGCTGCACTGTGGGGCGCAGGCAGTCGTAACAGGAAAGGCTGTCGGCCGCTGTCCAGTTGATGCTGCTGATTTGGCTCTGCGGGATATTCACCTCGGCGTTCAGTTCCGCAATTTCGCCCAGCTTGACTTCCAGGTCGGCGCCCAGGTTCACCCTCAGGTCGTTTCCTTCTTCGAGGAATGCCTCCAGGGCGTACTCACAGCCCAGGGCGTCCTGAACCAGCACGGGGTAATTGCCGGCCGGCAGGTTGAGGAAGGTTTGCTGCGGGCTCAGCGGCTGCCCGTCGAAACTGTACAGGTAGGGCGGCGTGCCGCCCGTAACCCCGCCAATGATGATACTGCCGTCGCTGTCGCCGTAACAGGTGGGGTTGTCCAGCGCCAGGCTCAGCGCGCTGGGGCGGGCGTTGTTCTGGGTGACCAGCACCTGATCGGTATTGGTGCAGCCGTTGGTTGTATTCGTCACGATGAAAATGTATGCGCCGGGCTGTTCTGCCGAAATGGACGGCCCGCTGGCGATAATATTGCCGGCGTTGCCGAAGGCCCACTGGTAGGTGTACTGGCTGCCCGTCGAGCCCGAGCCGCTAAGCACTACCGCCGGGTTCACGCAATCGATTTCCTGCGCAGGGCCGGCATCGGCCTGGGGCACGTTGACGTCCTGGGTGACCAGCACCGAATCCACATTGAAACAACCGTTGAGGGTGTCCGTCACGCTGAGTATGTACAGGCCGGGTTCGTCCACGACGGGGTTGAGGCTCTGCCCGCCGCTGATGATATTCCCGCCGGGGGTTGACCACTGATAAATGACGATGGAGCCTGTCTGGGAGGCGCCGCCATCCAGCGTAACGGTGTTGATCGCGCAATCGAGATGCTGTGGTTGCCCGGCCTCGGCAACGGGGTATGCGATATTCTCCTGCACCTGGATGCTGTCCATGGCGCTGCAGCCGCTTACCGTGTCCGCAACAAGCAAATAGTAGCGGCCCGCTTCATGGACTTCCAGCGTCGGGCCATCTACACCGCCGATGAGGTTCAGGTTGGCGTCATACCACTGGTACACGATATCGCTGCCGCTCTGGGAATTACTTCCGTCAATAAGTGCGGTGGAAGTAGTGCAGTCCAGGACGTCCAGCACTTCAAGCACCACCACCGGCGCGCCGGTGTCGTCGCCGACCGATACGGTGGCGGGTTCGGAGGCGCAGCCCAGGATCGTTTGCACCACCGTCAGGGTGTATAGGCCGGGGATGTCAACGGTTGGGAATTGCAGGTTGGCGTTGGAGGCGTTGATGCCCGGCCCCTGCCATTGGTACTGGATGTTATTGCCCTGGGAGGAGCCGTTTCCGCCAATGGTAACCTCCTCATGATAACAGTTGATCACCTGGGCGCTGCCGGCGTCTGCCTGGGGTTGTGGAATCTGGGTTGCCGTCACTGCCTGCTGGCTGCTGCATCCGAAACTGTTGGTTACCGTAAGGCCGTAAGCGCCGGGCGATGCCACACTGATGGAAGCCCCCTGTTGTCCGTTCGACCAGAGGTAGCCTGCAAATCCTGGCGTAGCGGAAAGCGTTGTGCTTGTCCCCTGGCAGAAACTCAGCGCCCCGCTGATGGTGAAGGCCGGCAGCGGGTTTTCCGCTACTTCCACTGAAACTGTTTCCTGACAGCCGTTGGCATCCGTGATGGACAGGCTGTAAACGCCCGGCTGGCTGACACTGATCTCCGGTTCAATGGCGCCGGTCGACCAGTTGAAAGTAGTGAAGTTGCCGCCCGTGGCCGACAATTGGGTGGAAGCGCCGGCGCAGTAGGCCAGCGCGCCGGCAATGGCCGGCATGGGGGCGGGAAACTGGCTGACGCTGACTTCTGCGTCGCCGGTGCAGCCCGAGGCGTCTGTAACGGTCACGGAATAGGTTCCGGGGCTAGTGGCCAGCAGTGTCTGCCCGCCCGAGCCATCCGACCAGCTGTAGGTTTGGAAGCCCTCGCCGGCATCCAGCAGGGTGGATTCGCCGGGGCAGTAGGCCGGCGCACCGGAAATCACCGGTGTCAGTTCGATGTCTTCGGTAACCTGCGCCTGCCCGCTGCCCACACAGCCGTTGGCATCCGTGACGGTCAGGCTGTATGAGCCGGCCTGGTTCACCTGGATGGTGGGCGCTGTGCTTCCCGTCGACCACTGGTATTGGGCATAGGACGCGCCGGCATTGAGGGTCGTAAAACCGCCGATGCAGAAACTGGTGGAGCCGCCGATCATCACCTGCGGCAGCGGGAACTGAGTGACGGAGAGGCTGCCGCTGGTGGCGCAGCCGTTGGCGTCCGTCACCGTAACGCGGTACAGGCCGCTGCTGCTGACGGTAATATCGGCCCCTGTCGCGCCGGTTGACCAGTTGTAAGTTGCAAAACCCGGGCTGGCGCTCAGGGTGGAGCTTTCCCCAGCGCAGAAGGCGTTGTCGCCGCTGATCACCGGGTTGGTTACTGGAAGAACCGCTACGGCCACCGTGTTTTCTGTCTGGCAGCCGTTGGCGTCCGTAACCGTCAGCCCGTAATTGCCGCCGGCATTGACGGTGATGGACGTTCCGACGGCGCTGGTTGACCACAGGTAGCTGGCAAAACCGCTTTCGGCGGAAAGGGTAGTGCTTCCGCCGGGGCAGAAGTCCAGGCTGCCGGAAATATCAGGAGTGTTGGTGGCAAAATGGTTTACCTGAACGCTGGCCTGGCCGCTGCAGCCAAAGGCGTCGGTAACGGTCAGCCAATATGTTCCCGGCTGTTCCACTTCGATGGAAGCTGTGGCGCCGCCATTCGACCACTGATAAGCAGCAAAGCTGCCGCCGGTGCTCAGTTCGGTGGATTCGCCGGGGCAGATATCCAGCTGGCCGCTGATCTGCGGCGTTGGGTTCGGTATCATTTCGACATCCAGGCTGGCCGTCCCCTGGCAGCCATTTGCATCCGAAACGGTAACGGAAAAGGCGCCCGCCTGGCTTACCGCAATTTGTTGGGTGGCGCTGCCTCCTGTCCAGGAATAAGCTGAATAACCGGGCCCGGCATCCAGGCTGGTGGATGTGCCCTGGCAGAAGAAACCGGCTCCGCTAATGGCGGGTTGCGGAAGGGGGTTCTCTACGGCCGTTATGCTGGCCTGCCCCTGGCAGCCGTTGTTGTCGATTACCGTCAGGCTCACTATTCCGGGCTGGTTTATGGTGATGGAAGGCCCCGTTGCACCTGTTGACCAGGCGTAGCTGGCGTAGCCGGCATCTGCCTGAAGGGTGGTGTTGCCGCCTTGGCAGAACTCGGGGTCGCCACTCAGCTGTGGGTTAGGTGTATCATACTGGGCCAATTGAACGCTGTCGGCAGCGGTGCACCCATTGGCATCCGTCACCGTCACGCTGTAGGCCCCCGGCTGGTTGGTGGTGATGGAAGCAGCACTGCTTCCGGTGGACCAGGCATACTGGCTGTAATTGCCAGACAGCCCCAGCGTCGAAGAGCCTTCCGGGCAGAAGGCCAGCGCCCCGGTTATCGAGGGCGTAGGCAGGGGGTATTCCACAATGTCCACGGAGGAGGCAGCACTGCAGCCGTTGTTATCGGTAACGGACAGGCTGTATGTTCCTGGCGAGGACAAAAACACGGATGCGCCGTTGGCGTTATTCGACCACTGGTAATCCGCAAAGCCCGGCGTTGAGGTGAGCGTGACGCCACCACCCGCGCAGTACTCCGTGTCGCCGCTGATGACAAATACGGGCAGGGGATTCTGGGTTACTCCTACGCTGGCCTGCCCCTCGCAGCCATTGGCATCCTGGACAGTGACGCTGTAAACGCCCGGCGCAGTTACTTCGATACTCTGGCCCGAACTGCCGTCCGCCCAGGAATATACGGCATAGCCGGCGCCGGCGTCCAGCGTGGTGGAGGAACCGGCGCAGAAGGAAAGCTGTCCGCTGATTTCGGGCTCCAGTTGAGGGATTTCGGAAACGGTAAGGGTGGAACTGTTTGTACATCCCTGGTTGTCCGTTACCGTCAGCCCGTAACTTCCCGCCTGGCTGACGCTGACAGAGGGCTGGCTGCTTCCGTTCGACCAGGCATAAACGGCCATGCCGGGCTGCCCGCTCAAGGTGGTGTTTCCATCAGTGCAAAATTCCGGCAAACCGTTGATGGTGGCGTCGGGCAAAGGCAGTTCCGTTACGCTCACCGTTTCGGAGCCCGAACAGCCGTTGCTGTCGGTAACCTGAACGGAATAGCCGCCGGGGCTGTCGACGATGAGCGAGCTCGCCGTGCTTCCGTCATTCCAAAGATAAAAAGCATAACCGGCAGGAGCTTCCAGTAGCGTGCTCTCTCCGCTGCAGAATTCCAACTGCCCCTGAATGGAAAAGGAAGGTAGCGTATTGGCGGTGACGACGAAGCTGCCCACGCCGGTACAGCCGTTGTTGTCGGTTACCGTATAACTGTAATTTCCCGGCGTACTGACTTCGAGGAATCCGTTCGTACTTCCATCATCCCATTGGTAAGCCGCGAAGCCGGCGGGCGCCTGGAGCAGGGCCGAGCTTGCCTGGCAGAAACCTACTTCTGTATCCGTAGGTGGGTTGGGCGCCGGGTAATTGGCTACATCAAATACAGTTGAGCCCACACAACCGTTGGCGTCGGTAACGGTGAGGGAATAAGCTCCCGGCGCCGAGGCCAGGGTGCTGGGCTGGTTGCTGCCGTTCGACCAGGAATAGGACTGGTAGGCGCCAGAGGTGCTCAGGGTAGTAGCTGAGCCCGGGCAAATGCTGGCATCGCCGGAAATGACGGGAGTGGGATTGGCATTGCTTTGAACATTGACGCTTGTGAATCCCACACAGCCGTTTGCATCCGTAACGGTAAGCCCATAGGCGCCCGCCTGGTTGACGGTAATGGAGGGGCTGGTTTGGCCGCCGGCCCACAGGTAGCCGGCAAAGCCCGCCGGCGCAGACAGCAGGGTGGAGTTGCCTGCACAGAATTCCGTATCCCCGCTGATGGCGGGCATGGGGTTGGGCAGGGCCTGCACCTGAAGCGAAGCGGAACCCTGGCAGCCGTTGGCGTCCGTAACCGTCAGGCCGTACAGGCCGGGTGTGGTAACCGGGAGGCTGGGGCCGCTGCCGCCGCCCGTCCAGGTGTAGCTTGCAAAACCGGGGCTGCCCTGAAGTGTTGTCGAGGTTCCTTCGCAAAACATGGGTTCCCCGAGAATGGTGGGAGCAGGGTTCGGCGTACTACTCACCGATACGCTGGCCGAGCCGGTGCAGCCGGAGTTGTCCATGACGGTTACCGAATATGTACCCGCCTGGCTAACGGTGATTTGCGGCCCCGAGCCGCCATTCGACCAGGCGTAGGATGAATAACCGCTGCCGGCGTTAAGTGTAGTGGATGAACCCTCACAGAAAACCGTATTGCCGGTAATCTGGGGGGTGAGCGCCGGCAGCACCCCGACGAACAGGCTGGCGCTTCCCTGGCAGCCGGCGGCATTGGTCACAGTGACGCTGTAGTTGCCCTGGCTGGAGACGTTGAGTGTTTGCCCGCCGGTTCCGGTAGACCACAGGTAACTGCTGTAACCCGGGCCGGCGTCGAGCGTGGCGGTAGCGCCCGGGCAAATCTCCGAAGGCCCGCTGATGACAGGAGTGGGGCCGGCCTGGGCGGTGACGTTGAAAGTGTTCTGGCCGATGCAGCCGTTGGCGTCGGACACGGAAACCGTGTATGCCCCCGTCTGGTTCACCTGTATGCCCGGGCTGTTGCTGCCTGTAGACCACAGGTAGCTGACGTAACCCGGGCCGGCGGTGAGCTGGCTGCTTTGCCCCGGGCAAATGGCCGCCTGCCCGGTAATGGGCGGAACGGGGTCGGGAATTACGGTGACGTTCGCCGTGGCGGAGCCGACGCAACCGTTGAAATCCGTTACGGTTACCGAATAGGAACCAGGCGCGTCAACGAGAATGATCGAGGAGGAACTGCCGGTTGACCACAGGTAAGTGTCGTATGCTATTCCCGCATCCAGCGAGGCCGGGCTGCCGGTGCATATCGTGAGATCGCCGGAAATAACGGGGTTAGGTGCAGGGGCGGGGTTGAGCTGGTATGAGGCGGTGGCTATGCAACCGTTGAAATCCGTTATCGTGACGCTGTAATTGCCCGGAGCGGTAACCGTGATATCCGAACCGGAAGCGCCATTGGACCAGTTGTAGGAAGCAAAGCCCCCATCGGCCGATAAACCCGCCGTTCCGCCCGGGCAGATGAAGTTGTCGCCGAAGATAAACACCGTAGGGCCAGGGTCCAGGGAAACCGTGTAGGAGGCGATTCCCACACAGCCGTTCTGGGTTACCGTTACCGTATAAGTGCCCGGGTTGTTGATGGCAGTAAACTGGGAGGTGCTGCCGGTCGACCATTGGTAAGAGTTGTAACCCGGGCCGGCATCCAGAAAGTCCTGCGTATTGGGGCATATCTGTTGTGGGCCGCTGATGACGGGCGCAGGTGTCGGCAGGCCCACCACGTTGTAGTTTGCAGTACCCGTGCAGCCGCTCGCATTGGTAACCGTCACCGAAATCGGGCCCGGCGTGGTGACGACGGCGCTGGGCCCGGCAGCGCCGTTGGACCAGGAGTAGAACACGAAGCCCGGCGTGGCGTTCAGTGTAACCTGGCTGCCGAGGCACAATTGGGTAGGCCCGCTAATCGCCACCACCGGCGAAGGAGAGACCGTTACGCTGACCGTTGTCATTTCCATACAATCGCCCTGGGTGACGGTCAGGGTATACTGGAAAGTGCCGCTGCTGTTGGCAGGCGGTGTAAAAGTAGGGTTCGCTACTGCTGGACTGCTGAGAAATGGCAATCCGTTGGGTGAAGTCCACGTGTATGTTGGCGCGGGTGTCGGGGACAGCCCAATGACGCTGCCCTGTAGCTGAAACCCGGCGGTTCCGGCGCAGGCGTTGTAGGAGGGCGTATAGTTCAGGGCGATATTGCAGGTGGGGTCGGCGTTGCAGTTGAGATAAGTGGCGGCGCTGCCGCCCCAGGCCATGTCGAAACCGACGCCATTGCCGGAAAAGTTGTCGATGACGAGGTAAAAGCCCTGCCCGGGCTGCACGGTCAGAGGGGCTACCCAGCCGTTGCCGCCGGCGCCTTCCGAGAAATCCGCAGCCCCGTTGCCGAGCCCCGTAGGCCCTGAGCCGGCTGCATAGGAACAGCGGATCGGATTGCCCAGGGTGTTGCAGTTGACGCCAGGGCCGTACAGCGCAAAATCGTAGTCGGCTGAATTATTCGGCGTAATGGTGAATGCTATCTGGCTGCCGGGCGGCATGTTGGCGTTGAACTCGAAGTAATACCAGGCCGTATTGCGTTCTCCG
The DNA here is from genome assembly GCA_963169455.1 of Bacteroidota bacterium. GTDB lineage: Bacteria > Bacteroidota > Bacteroidia > Chitinophagales > Saprospiraceae > JACJYE01. Next base: position 25,886 of record CAUJDW010000137.1, read on the forward strand.
GTCGAGAGGCATCCCTGGTTATTGTTGGGGGATGCGAAATCATTGACGGCGCCTATCCCCGTCGGGTTGAAGGAAATACTGGCGTCACTGCACAGGACAACGGCATTGGCACAGTCGGGGTCGCCCTGCCCCCAAAGGCTCCAGGGTGTAGCAAAGAGCAGGAATGCGGCAAAAAACGCATGGTAGTAGCAACGCTGCATAGGCTTTGTTTTTGATGTCAGCCAAATTCCCTAAGGCTTCCCGGCCATCGGCAGCGCACCGGCATCTGGTTGCCAAATGCCGGGCCGGAATTTCCTGCTTTGGATAATTCCGGCTTTTGTTTAACACGGAAGATAGAATTCGCCCACTACCTGAAGCCTTAAAATTTGGTGTGGCAAAGATAGCATACCTTCGGAAATTTGCAGAACAATTAGCCAAAGCGTTCAGCGGATGAGGTGCACATCGCCTTTATACAGGACTGTTTCGCCGTCGACAAATTCTATTTCCACCATATAGGCGAAGACCGCGGGGTCGAAAAGCTGCCCGTCCCTCGTCCCATTCCATCCGAAGGTTGGGTTGTTGGGTGGAAAATCCGCCTCGTCGAAAACCAGCCCGCCCCAGCGGTCGTGGATGCTCAGGTGTTTGATGCGGACGACATCCGCTCCGGCAAAGACGACGAATTCGTCGTTGAAGCCGTCTCCATTCGGGGAAAAGGCATTGGGAATGTAGACTTCGCGGTCCTTTCTGACGATGATGATCAACACATCCGTTGCGCTGCAGCCGTTGGTATCCACAATGGTTGCCTTAAACACAGTGGACTCGGACAGCTCGGTTCTGACCAGCAGGCAGGTGTCGCAGGGAAGTTGGGCTCCGGGCGTCCACCGGAAGCTGGCGATCTCCTCCGGCCCCAGGTTGGTGATCGCATGCAGCCAGGCTTCTTCGCCCAGGTCGATCTCCTGGTTGTCGCCCAGTTCCAGCAAGATGGAATTGCCTTCGGGCAGGAATACCTCCGCCGTATATTCACAGCCCAGTGCGTCCTGAACCCTGGCCTCATACCGGCCGGCCCCGAGCTGGGAGAAGCTTTGGAGGGAGGAGAAGGGGGCTCCGTCAAAGCTATACAGGTAGGGGGGCGTTCCGCCCTGTACGCCCGAAATGGTGACGGCGCCGTTGTTCTGCCCAAAACACAGAGGCGGCGAAATGTCCATATTAAGCCCTGTCAGATAGTTGTCCACGGCAATTACTTCGACGGTGTCGCTGCTGCTGCAGCCGTTTTCCGTACTGGCCACCGTAAGCACGTAATGGCCGCCCTGTGTTACGACGGGCTGCAGAGTGCCGGATGCAGTGAAGCCGTTTTCGGAAACCCACAGGTAGCTGTAGCCGGGCCCCTGTGAGGAAGCTGTGCCGTCGAGCACGGTTTCCTCCATTGTACAGTCCAGCTGCTGCCGGGCGCCGGCATCCGCAATCGGAGCGTTGATGTCCTGCTGAACGAATACCGAATCTATGCCCTGGCAACCGTTCGAGGGGTCGGTTATGGACAAAAAGTACCAGCCGGGCTGATCGACGAGTGGCGACAGGGTCGAAGCGCCCGCCACTATGTTGCCGGTAGTAGTAGCCCAGGCCGTCTCCCAGCCTGCGCCCTGGCTACCCGAACCATTAAGCGCCAACTGCTCCGCAGCACAGGTCAGCAGCCCGCCCGGGCCGGCATCCGCCTGTGGGCTGTCAAAGCTGCCAGCCACCTCCGCCTGGGCCTGGGCCGAGCAACCGGTGAGGGTGTCGAGCACCACGAGGGTGTACAGCCCGGGCTGCAACGCTCCGAGAACCAGCCCGTTGGCGTTGGGAATGAGCGTTCCGGGCTCCTGATACCACTGATACACATAGTCCGGCCCCTCGGCTGAGCCTTGCCCGTTGACGAGAGCTACCGGGGTAACGCAGTCCAGCCTGCCTTCGGCGTTCGCTACGGCAGGCGGTTCATAGCGAAGGTCTTCCACCATCACCTCGGATAGGGCTGAAACGCAGTTGCTGGCCGTATCGGTAATGGCCAGGAAATACAGGCCGGGCAGCCCGACAGACGGCCTCGGTAGATGTTGATTGGAGGAATTTATGCCCGGCCCGCTCCATTGGTAAAAAAAGCCGTTAGCCGGAGCTGCGGCATTGCCCAGTATCACTACTTCCGTCCGGCAATCGATCGCCTGCGCGGGGCCGGCATCTGCTATGGGCAGAGGAATAGTTGTTACTTCTATCGTGGCGGTATCCATGCAACCGTTGGCGTCGGTGACGTAAAGGCTGTACGTGCCGCTCTGGTTCACTTCAATGGAAGGCCCGGTTCCTCCGCTTGACCAGGAGTAGCTGCCGCTGCTGCCGGAAGCGGTGAGCGTGGCGCTGCCGCCTTCACAGAAAAGGCTTTCTCCGCTGATCGCGGCTTCGACGGGCGGGAAAAGCCCAACCTGTAGGGTATCACTTGCCGTACAGCCCTGGGCATTGGCCACCGTTACGCTGTATTCGCCTGGAGTTTCAACCTCAAGCTGGGGCGCCATGCTGCCGTCCGACCACGAATAGGAATCGTGCAGGCCTGCGTCGAGTATTAGGGAGCTTCCCTCACAGAAGGCATTTCCGCCGCTTATTTCCAATACCGGCGTTGGCAAAGCGGCCACCAGGGCGTTTGCTGTGCCCTGGCATCCGGCCGAATCCGTAACCGTCAGGCTGTAGGGGCCCGTTTCCCAAACCGAAATGCCGGAGAGGGTGTCTCCTGTCGACCACTGGTAAGATGCAAAACCGGAAGCAGCCGCTAGTGTTGTGGTATCTGCCGGGCACAAGCTCAGGCTGCCGGATATCTCCGGGTTAGGCGCCGCAGACAACACCACAAGGACGGAATCCTGGCCGGTGCAGTTGTTGGCGTCGGTAGCCAGCAGGTAATACCAGCCCGGCGCATCAACGGCCAGGTTGGGCCCGGCAGGCGCACCCAGCCATTGGTAATCGCTGAAACCGGCAGGGGCCTGCAAAGAGGCTGTGGCGCCTTCGCACAGCGATATTTCCGCCGGCAGCCCCAGGTTGGGGAGTGGGAAAACCTCAATGGAAACAGTGTCACTGGCTGTGCAGCCGAACAAGTTGGCCACCGTGACGCTGTACTGGCCGCTTTCGGTAACCAGCAGTTGCGGGCCGGTGCTGCCATCTGACCAGTGGTAGGAGGTGTAGCTGCCGGTGCTCAGCAAGGCCGAGCCGCCTTCACAGAAATTCTGAGCGCCAGTGATGTCCACGGTTATTCCCGGTGCTTCGTTGACGAGGATATTGGCCGTGCCCTGGCAGCCGTAGGCATCGGTAACGGTCAGGGTGTAAAAGCCGCTCTGAGTTACTGCCGTTGTGGCCAGGGTATCCCCGGTTGACCAAAGATAGGACGTATAGGTATCCGATACCGTCAGGGTGGATTCCTGGCCCGGGCAGAGGCTGAGATCTCCATTGATTGACGGGACAGGTACTGCCACTTCCACTACTTCCACACTGGCCTGGGCGATGCAGCCCAGGGAGTCGAAAACGCTAAGCTCGTAAAGCCCCGCCTGATCCACTTCAATGGTTTGGGTGTTATCTCCTGTCGACCATTGATAGCCGGCCAGCCCGCCGCCGGCGTCGAGCAGGAGCAACCCGTTTTCGCAGAGGGCGGCCGTATCGGGAAGCGCCACGGACGGAGGCGGTTGTATGGCCGCCACCAGGGTGTCCTGGCCGGGGCAACCCAGGGCGTTGGTTACCGTAACGCTGTATGCGCCGGCGCTGTCCACCACGATGCTGTTGCTGCTGTCCCCCGTCGACCACTGATAGGAAACATAACCCAGCCCGGCGTCGAGTATAGTGTTGTTTCCCTGGCAGAAGACGGAATCCCCGGAAATGCTCACCAGTGTCGGCGCCAGTTCCAGGATGACAATGGGGTATTCACTGGCGCAGCCATTCAGGCCCACGGCCGCGAGGATATATGAGCCGCTGGAGTCAAACGTTTCGGTTGGTGAAGTACCGCCCCCCGGCCAGATGTAACTGGCCAGCCCGGCAGTGTCCAGCGTCAGGGTTGTTGACCCTCCGGGGCAGAAGAACAAATCGCCGGTGAGGTTGATGTCCGGGCCGGGGAGTTCGGATACGTCGATGAGCATGCTGTTCTGGCAACCATTGGCGTCGGTAACAGTTATGCCGTAAACTCCCGGCTGCCCCACCTGAAGGCTTTGCCCGTTGCTGTTGTCCGACCATAAGTAGCCGGTGTAGCCCGGGCCTGCGTCGATAACCAGCATACCACCCTCGCAGAAGGACAGGCTGGCAGGGATGTCAATGGCAGGGAGGCTGAGCTGGCTGAGCTGCAGGGTGTCGGCTCCGGTGCAGCCGTTGGCGTCCGTAACCGTGACGCTGTAAATACCCGGGCTGCCCGCAGTAAGTTGTTGCCCGGCGCTGTTGTCCTGCCATTGGTATGTGCTGAAACCCGCGCCGGCATCCAGCGTGGCCGCGCCGCCCTGGCAGAAACTTGCCGGCCCGGAAATATCAACGGCCGGTGCGGGAAAGTGCTGCATGGAGAAAGCAGCGGATGCCTGGCAGCCGTTGGCATCCGTAATGGTTAGCCCGTAATCGCCGGGGGTCGACAAGGATATGGAGGAAGCGGACTCATTGGTTGACCACTGGTATGCAGCCATGCCCGGCGGGCCATCTACGGTTACTGCTTCTCCCGGACAGGCGAAATAATCGGCCTGAATCTGGAGGGCAGGCGGAAGCAGTTGCTGAACCAGGACGGAGTCCACGCCTTCACAGCCGTTGGCGTCGGTGACGGACAGATAATACCAGCCCGGCTGGCTGACGCTGATTTCGGGGCTGCTCTGGGCGTTGCTCCAGGAGTAGCTTTCGAATGTCCCGGCAGCGGCGAGCACAACCGTGGAATCCACGCAGGCGGCTACCACGTCCGGCAGGCCGGGTTCGGGAAGTGGCGTTACCACGACCTGTACGGTATCGGCGGCCGGGCAACCATTGGCGCCTGTGACGGTGATGCTGTATGTTCCCGGACTACTTACCCGCGTTTCGGGGATCGTATCGCCCGTTGACCACAGATAGGAGTCAAAGCCGGGCCCGGCATCGAGGATGGCTGTTTCGCCGCTGCAAATCGTATCCGCTCCGCTTATGGCGGGCACAGGGGCGGGCAGGACGATGAGCTGGAGGGTGTCGCTTGCGATGCAGTCTCCGTTTTGGACTTCCAGAATGTACAGGATGGTGTCGGAAAAACCGTCGGGGAAGGTGGCGGTAGGGCTGGCCGTGTTGGGGTCATCCAGGAAAACTTCTTCGCCCATGGCGCCGCGCCAGTGGTAGGACTCCGAACCGTTGGTGTAGGTGGATGCCCCAATTAACTGAAAGGGATTAGCGCTATTGCAAAGCGTGCTGTCGGAGCCGGCATTGGCTGTCATGAGGTTGCAGAAAGGGTTGGCGTTGCAGTTGAGGTAATCCGCCGCCGAACCGCCGAAATCGAAGTCAAAACCATCAGACTGGCCCCAGAAATCATTGATGAACAGATAGTAGCCTTCGCCGGGCTGAACCTGAAGAGGCGCCAGGAAACCATCGGAGTCGAATGTTTCAGTCGTGTCGGTATAACCGCTGGCCAGGCCCGTCGCAGGCCCTGCCACGAACCAGGTGAACGAACAACGCACAGGCGAGCCGAGGCTGTCGCAGGAGAGGCCCGGGCCGTAGAGGGCGAAGTCGTAATCAGGCGGAAAGGCCTCCAGTGCGGTCAGGATGAACTCCAGCGAACTGTTGGGCGGCATGTCGTCATCGAACTCGAAATAGAACCAACGCCCTCTGGTTTCGATGGTTTCCAGGCAACCGGGGTCGTTGTTGGGGTTGGCGAAATCCTCCAACCCGATACTGGCGCCCGTAATATAGACGGTCGTATCGGAACAGAGCACAATGGCGCCGGTACAATCGGCTGAAACCTGCGCCTTCGCCATCCATGGCAAAAAAAGAAGAAAAAACAATAAACGGTTTTTGAGCGTCCTGCACCACATTTAGATAGTTTTTTTCATTCCGGGCAAAAACCGGCAACGGATGCCAGCAATTCTTTCATGCTATGCATCATGGGATTATAATGGCTCAAACGCTTTTTTTAGAGGCACTTACTCTTTTTTCCAGCCGTTCCGATGAGTAGAAGGGGTTTGGAAACGGCCAGGGCCAAACTGGGGCCAGTCAAATCGGACAAATAGATAAAACAAAGATAGTTTTTTATTGAATAAATAAAGTACGGTAGCCCAAGGATATGCCCAACATGCTGTCTTTCCGGTAAGGAGCGGCATAAAAAAACAGGGATACGGCTTAGTTATTGTTCTTAGTGGAAGTAAGGAAACGCCTGGCATGAAGGGAAAAAGCCCAGGCGTGCGGCGGTGAAAATCTAATTTTTTTTTCAATCCGCCGCAGGATGATCCTTTATCAAAAACTATATTTCATAGACGCCGGCTGCCGGCAAAATGCTGCCCGGGGGCTGCCGCTTTTTATTTTCCTTTTCGTCAGGCCAGGCCCCTGCGTTTCATTTCCTGCCGGACCAGCTGGTGCTCCCGGCTCATGTCGCCGGTTACGGAGCTGTTTTCCTGCGCTCTGCGGATCAGGTAGGGCACGACTTCCCGCACCGGGCCGTAGGGCACGTATTTGGCCACGTTGAAGCCCGCCTGGGAGAGGTTGAAGGTGAGGTGGTCGCTCATGCCGAAGAGCTGGCAGAAATTCAGGTGGGGGTGATTGCGGGGGATGCCTTTCTGATGGATCAGCTCGGCCTGCAGCAGGCAACTGGCCGCATTGTGGGAAGCGTTGCAGGAAGCGAGGTGCTGGTAATTGTCCACGCAAAAGCGAACGGCGGTGTTGAAGGCGTCATCCGTTGCATCTTTGCCGGGGTGGATGGGGGAGGGGTAGTTCAGCCGTTCGGCGCGCTCCCGTTCTTTTTCCATATAGGCGCCCCGCACGAGTTTGGCGCCCAGCAGGTAGCCGCCCTCCCGGGCCTGGTTGAAGGAGTGGATCAGGAACTGCAGGCGGTCCTTGCGGTACATTTGGAAAGTATTGTAAACGACCACCTTATCGCGGTTGTAGCGGCGCATCATGATGGTGACGAGATGGTCGATGGAATCCTGTATCCAGCTCTCTTCCGCGTCGAAGAAGACCGCGACCCCGTTGCGGGCGGCGGCGTGGCAAATGGCGTCCATGCGCTTGAGCACGCTCTTGTATTCCAGGCGCGTTTCCGGGGTGAAGGCTTCGCCTCCCTGCACGGCTTCCAGGAGGCCGAAACGCGCCAGCCCCGTAATTTTCGTGCTCACCACGGGAATGTGTTCGGAACGGCAGGCAAACTCGATCGCACGGATCGTTTCGTTCATGGTGTGGTTGAAGTCCTCTTCCTTTTCCTTGGCTTCGGCGCCATAATCGAGGATGGTGAGTGTTTTCTGGCGGGCCAGCCGCTGGATGTTCTTTTCGCACTCCAGCAGGGTGGTGCCTCCGCAGAATTGTTCGAAAATGGTGTTTTTAACAACCGATTCCACAAAAGGGAGGTGCATTTTGATGGCGGCTACGCCCACTTTGGAGCCGATCCCCACCAGCCAGTGGTTGTTCATCAGGCCGAACAGCCAGGCCGCCTTCTTCAATTCCTTGTCCGATTTATCCGCAAAGGCGATTTCAGTATTGGAAAAATCGACTACGGGGGCCTGGGTTCCATCCATCACCGCCTGTACGGCCTGCCTGATGTGCGCTGTTTCCTTTACGGGTTTTCCTGCCTTTTCCATTTTCAGCTCCTTTTATTTGCCTTGCCGCAATTTATACCCCTTGCCGGATATGCCGGGTATTTTTTGCCAATATTTTTCCCGCCGCCTCCGGAAATTCAGCGGTTCCATATTTCCCATGCCTTTTCCGCCTGAAAGTAGAGCATTTCCAGGCCGTTGCAGCCGGCAGCTCCCCGGGCGATGCCCCTGGACAGGAAAGTAGTCTGTCCGGGATTGTAAACGAGGTCGAAAAGCAGGTGTTCTGGGCCCAGGCATTCGTAGGGGATGTTCGGGAAAGACTCCGGCCGGGGCGCCATGCCCAGTGGGGTGGTATTGATAATCAGCTGGTATTGATCCATCACCTCTGCGTCCAGCGCATCATAGGGTAGTTTTCCATCATCGGGCCGGCGGGACACAACCTGGAAGCCGATGCCCAGCTTTTTCAACGCGAAAACCACGGCCCTGGAGGCTCCGCCGGCGCCGAGCACCAGCGCCCGCAGCTCCGCTACGCTCCGGCCTTCCCGGGCCAGGAAGTTCAGCAGTGACTGCTCGAAGCCGTGCACGTCGGTATTGTATCCGGCCAGGCGTTTGCCGTCGATGCGGATGGTATTCACTGCGCCTACGGCCGCCGCGCCTTCGTCCAGCTCATCCAGGTAGGCCAGCACCTGCTGCTTGTAGGGGATGGTGACGTTCAACCCCCGGAGGTTGGAATAACGCACTAATAACCCCGGCAGCGCATCGATCTGCTCCAGCGGGAACAGCTCATAAAAACAGCCTTTAATTCCTTCCCGCTCAAACTTTTCCGAAAAATACTTTCTGGAAAAGGAATGAGAAAGCGGGTAACCGATCAGGCCGTACAGGCGGGGAATGTCGATCAGGGAGTTCGTCATAGGCCAGCTGGTCAGCAGGTCAGTAAGTCGGCAGGGAAAGGGTTATCTTTTATCCATCCGTTCCAGTGCGAAGACGATGATGAAGCCGGCGGCCATGGCCAGCAGGGCTCCGGGCAGGAAGTTGTGGCCCACTTCGGCGGCATATTGATCCGGCAGCAGGTTTACCTCCTTGATGATCTTATCCACCATCATTCCCGCCTGGATGTTGACCAGCTCGCCTTCTTCGGTCAGGCCAAGCACGGGTTTGCGCCAAGGCCATATCTTGTTCAGGGAGCCGATCATGAAGCCGGTCAGGAGGGCCATGGTGGGGTTGTGGTAATGCCGGAAGGCCCAGGATAAAACCCTGGAAAAAGTGGCCAGCCCGATGAGGCAACCGATGCCGAAGGCGCCCAGCACCACCAGGCTTTCGGGCGCCAGGGTCTGAATGGCATTCTTGAGGGTGGGGATGATGTAGGTGTACATGCCCATCAGCAAAAGCATGAAGCTGCCGGAGATGCCGGGTAGTATCATGGCCGAAATGGCAATCATGCCGGATACGAGCACGAACCAAAGGGCCGTGTTGCCCTCAGCAGGGCTTGCAATGGTGAAGAGGTAGGCTGCAACCGTGCCCACGATCAGGGCAATGGCCTCGGCGATATGCCAGCGCCCGACCTGCCGGGCAACGAAGATGGCCGAGGCGATGATCAGCCCGAAAAAGAAGGCCCACAACAATACCGGGTAGTTTTCCATCAGGTGAACTACGGCGAATACGCCAAAGCCCAGGCCCATGGCCATGCCCCCCAGCAGGAATACGAGAAAGTTGCCGTTGGCTTTTTTCCAGCCCGCGGCCGGCCCTTCCTGCCTTAATGTGAGCCAGGCCTCGGGGCCCAGCACTTTTTTGATGGTATCCAGAAGTTCCTCGTAGATGCCGCTGATGAAAGCGATCGTCCCCCCGGATACCCCGGGAATAACCTCGGCAATCCCCATCGCTACGCCCTTCAGGGCGAGCATGAATTTTTCACTCCATTTTCCCATGGCGCAAAGCTAAGAAATAGTATGAGGCGAACCGGAAATATAAATTGCGAAATTTTGTTCTTCAAAGGCGGCGCCTGCCCCCTAATTGCAGAGGATGGTGATCTCCTCCGTTTCCAGGGTATTGCTGTAATGGCCAGCCCGGTCTTTGATCTGTATAGTGTAATGATAACTGTCTGTCGGGTAATTGGGGTTTGGGATGCAGGGCTGGGAATTGTCCGGATAGGTGCAGCAAATATTGAAGGGTTTGTTCGGAATCTTTATGGTGATCTCCCCGGAGATGCCGTTTCCCGTGCCCTGGTCGGGAATGACCGGCAATTTATAACGGTTTACGAAGCCTTCGCGGCTGTCGGTCAGGAATACATCCAGGGAATCGCCGTCTTCGCCAAGGTCCCCGTCGCCATCGGTGAAAGCGAAGGTGATGGCCAGGGTGTCCGACAAAGCCGCCACATTGCCCTGGGCGATGATGTCCTTGTTGGTGATGCGCCCGGCTTCAGGTACGGATATCTTCGGCTCGATGGGGTAATCGGGGGGTTGTACGCAGCTGTAAAGCCCTGCAGCCAGGAGAGCGCCCCACAGGTAGTATGTGTTTTTCATAATCTCCGGATGTTTAATTCCTATCTTTATAGTAACTACATTTGCCCCGATAGTGTTGCAATGATTGCCTTCGCTTAATATACAAAACTGTGGAACCAGAGATACACCGGCAATCCCTGATCAGCCGGATCGCCCGCCTTCCGGAGGAACCTTTTGAGGCGCTGGCGCTCGACATCTTCCAATATCAGGCGGAGTACAACCCTTTATACCGCGACTTCCTGCGCCTGTTGTCCGTTTCCGCCCGGGATGTGCACAGCATCGACGCAATCCCTTTTTTGCCGATACAGTTTTTTAAAACCTTCCGCATACAAACCGGCCGCTGGGCTCCTGCGCTCACCTTCAGCAGCAGCGGCACCACCGGCGCCGCCGCCAGCCGCCATTTGGTCCGCGGCCCCGCTTTTTATCGCCTTAATGCGCGCCGTTGTTTTGAATACTTCTACGGCCCGGTAAGGGATTACTGCGTGCTGGCGCTGCTGCCGGCCTACCTGGAGCGAAGCGGCTCCTCGCTGGTGTTTATGGCCGGCGACTTCATCAAACAGTCCCGGTATCCGCAAAGTGGTTTTTTCCTCCATGATACCGAAGCGCTGGCGGAGATACTGGCGGAATGCAAAAAAAAAGGCCTCCCCACGCTTTTGCTTGGCGTCAGTTTTGCCCTGTGGAGCCTGGCCGAGCAACATCCGATGAACCTGAGCGGCATTATTATCATGGAAACGGGCGGCATGAAGGGCCGCCGCCGGGAGATCACCCGGGAGGAGTTGCACGCCATCCTGAAGAGCGCCTTTGAGGTGGAGTGCATCCATTCGGAGTACGGCATGACGGAACTTCTGTCGCAGGCCTATTCTACGGGTGGCGGCTTGTTCCGGCCGGGCCCCGCATTGCGCGCCCTCGCCCGCGAGATCACGGACCCGCTGGCCCTGCTGCCTTACGGAAAAACCGGCGCACTCAACCTCATCGACCTGGCCAACATCGACACCATCAGCTTTATCGCCACCGATGACCTGGGCCGGGTGTATGCCGATGGGAGCTTTGAGATCCTGGGCCGCCACGATGCCAGCGACGCCCGCGGCTGCAACCTCCTGGTGGCGGATGTGGAGCGTGGGGCATAGGGCAGGGGCATTTCCTAAATGATCTCCTCAAACTCCTCCTTTTCATCGCCGGATTCCAGGTTTTGCAGGGCGGCGGTATGGATGCGCCGCATGGCTTTCATCTGCCCGATGGCGGCTTCGATAAAGGCCTCGTCGGCCAGCCGGTAGATATCATCCACGTTGTTGACCGGGCCGCCCGCCCGGAATTTGAAGGCCAGTTCAAACAAGCCCGATTCGAACTTTAAGATGTACTTGTTCTCCAACTGAAAGATGGTGATCTTAAGGCCAGGATGGCTGATGTAGCCGGCGATGCGCATAGCTTTTTGTTTAAATGTAACACGGGCCTGTAGCGCCGCGGGTTTTCTTTTAATTAATCATCGGAGCGGCTTACGGCCCCTCCGGCTTGCGTTCCTGCCGCCATTCCTCCCGGATTGACTCCGTCAGCAGCTCGTATAATGCGGCGAATTTCGGGAATTTCTTCAGATATTCCAGGTGGCGCCCGATGGTGGCCGTATCCCCGCGGCGGGCAGGGCCGGTCTGCATCTCCCGGGGCGGAAAATCCTGTGCTTTCAGTGCGGTTTCCAGTATGAGCGGCCGCAGCATTTCAAAGTCCAGCTGTTCTGCCTCCAGGATTTCCTGGCCGATGTGAAAGAGGTGGTTGCTGAAATTGTTGACAAAAACGGCCGCCACATGCAGCACCGCCCGCTGGGCGTCGTCGATGCGGTGTACGTTCCCGCCGACGGCCAGGCCGAGTTCCGCCAGCATCTGTTCCAGCCCAGGCTCGGGGCTGAATATGCAAAGCGGCATCCCGTCGAAATCGGGCGCCCGTTGGCGGGAAAAGGTCTGCAGGGGATAAAAAACGCCATGCCGCCTGAAAAAGGGGGCTAATACGGTAGAAGGCGTTGCCCCGGAGGTATGCACCACGGCTGCGTCCGCAGGTAGGAATCGGCTCATCTGTTGAGCGACGGGCCCGACGGCGTCATCACTCACCGCCAGGATGTACAGGCCGGCATTGGGCTGCAGGGCTTCCAGTTGGCTGAAAGGAGCGGCGCCAAGCTGTTCCGCCAGTTCCCTGGCTTTCCCCGGATTCCGGCTGAACACCTGGCCAATAGCGAAACCCTTCTCCACCAGGCGCCTCCCAAGGTGGCAGCCCACATTGCCGGCGCCGATGAGCGTGATGTGGAGCATGTTGGTTGTCCCACGACTGAAGTCGTGGGTTAGGTTGTCCCACGACTGGAGTCGTGGGTTAGGTTGCACTCCCGATTGCGATCCATGGGCCTCGTCTGCCCTCTGCTCTCTGCTCTATGCCTTTTGCTCCCTGCCCTTCGCTCTGACGAACAGACTCAGCAGCAGCCCCAGCATCATGAAGCTGGAGCCGAGCCAGAACAGGTTGATGCCGGGGAACTCGATGGCCTCCAGCACGATGTAATCGGAGCGCAGCGAGTTGGTCGCCACTTCGAAAGGTATCTGCAGTGGTTTGGGCTCGGTGCGGGCGATCATCATTTCGATGCTTTCGGTGGCCGGGTCGATGCCGGTGAAGCGGAAGTGCATGCCCAGCTCGGGTATCTCATCCTTGAGGTTGAAGGGGCGGCTGTCCCGGATCAGGTAAACGGGCTGGGCTGTGTAGCTTTTGCCGTCGGGGGCCTGCACGTTCATCATGCCGCTCACGGCGATGTCGTCTTCCCCGGGCTGGTAGTTGGGATGCCGGGGCTGGCGGTTGAACCCGGCGAATTGGATCCGGTAGCCATCCAGGCTAACCTCATCGCCCTGGCGGAAGGTGAAGGCCTGATAGTCCAGCTCCGTTTCCGGAGTGAACACGGCGTCGAAAACCTGTTCGTTCAGCCGCACCCGGGCGCTCAGCTCGTTGATCTGGGCGGGATAGCTGTACAAAACCTGCCCGCGAAGCACCAACACCGGATGCACGGTGAAAATGCTGTCTTCGTCGGACCGCGCGATTTGCACCGTTGCGCCGATAGCGATATCGCCGTCTTCCGGCTTGTAATCGGGGTGGGCGGGGGCCCGGTCTACCTCCAGGACGGCGGCGCGGTATTCCTTCACCATAAAGGTATCGAGGCCCCGCAGCGGAACTGTGTCGGAAAAAGCGATGGTTTCTCCTGCAAGAGCCTGAAGTATCCGGTAGTTGAGGCTATCCTCCCGTTTCCGGCGGTATTCCATATCGATTTCCACCTGAGGCAGGGAAGCGATGTGCGTGAAAATGTCGCGGTCCCAGTAGCGCTTGGTGGATGGGTTGGAAGCCGCCACTTTGGTAAAGGATTTATCGTAGAGGATGTTGGGGTGAAGGTCGAAGGATTCCACCACTTCACCAGCCTGGTTCCTTTTTTTATAGTGGACGGTAAAGGTGCGCGTGAAGTCGTCGATGGTGTCGCCTGTATAAGCCACCTCATAATCGCCCATGGCCATCGGGCTGCCTTTGAACAGGATGATATTGCGCCGCATCTGTTCGTCGGATGCTCCCTCGATCAGGCCGTCCATAACGAAGAGGTTTTTGGAAATGACCCGCTGGTTGAGCCCCGAGGCCAGTATGCCGACGATCATCAACCCGAAACCGATATGGGCCGTTACCGAGCCAGCCTGTTTGAGGTTGCCCCGCACGAAGGTGATCAGGTAGTCGGCATTGGCGATGATGGTGAACCAGCCGAAGAACAGGAGCGTCAGGTACTGCCAGGCATTGGCGTCTATCCATCGGGTCGTGAGGTAGGTGAGCAGGCCCGACAAGGCCAGGGCGATGCCGGCGTGCAACCCGAAGCGGCGGGCGTATCCGGCGAAGTTGAACTCCCTGTAGCGCAGGTACTGCGCGCTTCCGGACAAGAGGCCGATGAAGACGGCGATCCAGATCTGGTACTTGTTGTAGTGCGGCACCGGGTCGGTGATCACCCGCCCTTCGAAGAGCGGGTTGAAGAGCTGCATGATCTTGTTGTACACCGGCAGGGAGGTGGATGCCGTGATGATGAGCGAGGAAAAGAGCAGCACCAGGCTGCCGATGAACATCCAGAACTCTCTGGAACCCGTCGGCTCCTCCTTTGCAGGGCTGGGAATGCCCTTGTAACGGATGCCCAGCATAATGGCGGAAAGCAGCACCGAAAAAGCGATGAAACCGATGAGTTGCCACTCCAGCCCCATTTCCGTGAAAGCGTGTACGGAGGTGTCGCCCAGTACGCCGCTGCGGGTCAGGAAGGTGGAATATACAATGAAGATGAAGGTCAGCAGGTAATAGATATAGGTGCTCCGGATGGAGTGCCCGGTATTGCTGGCGATCAGGTTGGTGTGGATGCCGGCGATGAGGATGAGCCAGGGCACGAGCGACATATTCTCGACGGGGTCCCAGGCCCAGTAGCCGCCGAAGCTCAGGGCTTCATAGGCCCAGGCGCCGCCCATCAGGATGCCCGTTCCCAGAATGGCCCCGCTGAACAGCGCCCAGCGCTGGGCCGGTTTCAGCCAGGCTTTGTGCTCCTTCATCCACAGCCCGGCAATGGCGTAACTGAATGGAATGGCGGTGGAGGCAAAGCCCAGAAAGAGGGTGGGAGGGTGGATGGTCATCCAGTAATTCTGCAACAACGGGTTCAGGCCGTTGCCTTTGATCTGGCTGACGTAGTCCGCGCTGGCGAAGATCGGTGCGTCCATTACCTCACGGAGCAGCATCAGCGGGTTGCTGCCGATGCGCATGGGGTCGTCGCCAAATCCCAGGTATATTCCCAGGATCATGGAGCCGATGATCATCTGTATCATGGAAAGGACCGAGAGGGTTGGGGCTTCCCATTGCCGCCCGCCGGCCATCAGCACCAGCCCGAGCACGACGTGCCAGAACATCCACAGCAGGAAACTGCCCTCCTGGCCTTCCCAGAAGGCGGAGAAGATGTACTTCATCGGCAGTTCCTCCGATACGTGGGCCTGGACGTACTGGTATTCGAAGTACTGCATGGCCATGGCGTAGAAGATGGCGCCGATAACTGCGAAAACGGAAAAGGTGTGAACCAAAAACGCCCCGCGGCCCATCTGTATCCATTGCCCGGCTTCGGGCAGGTGGCGGCGCTGGGTGGCGAAAAAATAAGCTGCGGCCGCCAGCAGGCTGGCCACAAAACCAAGAATGATGGCAAACTGGCCGATGCGCCCCGGCCATAAGTGCTCTCCAACGTATTGTATTTCCTGCATCAGGGGCTTTTTAATTTAGCGTTTGAATGGGTTCCAGGTTCCATGTTCAACATTTGAGGGAATGCCGGGATGGTGGTTCGGGCATGCCCGGCAAAACACCTGAACCATTCTGAGCCATTACTTTGCTTCCTCCCTGATATACACTTCCTCGTCCTTGTACTTCGAGGGGCACTTCAGGAGCATGTCGGTTGCGACGAATTCATCGCCTTTCATCTGTCCGGTCAGCACGATCTGCTCGGAGAGTTCGAAGTCCTGGGGTTTTTCGGAAAGCAGGACGACCTTGCGCTCGTCGCCTTTGGTGTCGCGGATGTAGAAGCTGAAGTAATTGGGGTCTTCCTGCGGGTTGTAATACATCTCCTTATCCTTGGAAAGCTGCCCGGCGATCTTGACGCGCTCGCCGGACCTGGAGGCGTCCGTGAAGGTCGCGTAGGTGCTCATGTCTTCCGCTGCCGTGGTCAGCAGCACGATCGCGGCGGCGATCATGACGATGGCAATGACATATATCTTCTTCATGGCCGAAGGTGGTTTGTGGCTTGTTATAACTAATTACACCGCAAAAATAAGCTTTGTTTACTGCCCGCACCCGATTATTGACGGTCAAAAAGTTGTCATTATGTTTTTAGCCCTTTAGGCAATTCCGTTATTTTTGTCCCGATGAACATAATCAGAGAAGCCGGTTTCCTGTTCCGCAAAGACCTGCGGCTGGAATTGCGGAGCAGTTACGCGATCAGCGGGATACTGCTGTACGTCTTTTCCACCATATTTATCGTTTATATTTCCTTCCGCCGGGTGCCGCCCGATGTGTGGAATACCCTTTTCTGGATCATCATCCTGTTTGCTTCGGTGAGCGCCGTCGTGAAGAGCTTCGTACAGGAGAACAGCGCCCGGCAGTTGTATTACTACAGCCTGGCCAACCCCGTTTCCATCATCCTGTCCAAGATCGTGTACAACGTTTTCCTGCTGCTGCTGCTCAGCCTGCTCACCTGGGGCGGCTTCAGTTTCGTGGCCGGCAGCCCGGTGAAAGACACCGGCCAGTTTTTTCTGGCCCTCCTCCTGGGCAGCGTCGGTTTTTCCATCACCTTCACCTTCATTTCAGCCATTTCCTCCAAGGCGGACAACAACGCAACCCTAATGGCTATCCTCAGCTTCCCTCTGATCATCCCCATCCTGCTCACCCTGATCAAGCTGTCGGCCAACGCCCTGCGGCTGATGCAGGACACGGGCGTGCAAAAGGATATCCTCATCCTGCTCTCCATCGACCTGCTCCTCCTGGGCCTGGCCATCGTGCTTTTCCCTTTCCTGTGGCGGGATTAGTCCAGTGCGCCAGTATGTCAATCGCATCCCAGTTCCAGCCGCGACATGGGGTCGTTGTTGGGGAAACAGAGCCCGGAGGGGAGGCTGGTGGGTTGATAGCGCAGCAGGTTGGGGTCGTAGAGCGCATTTTCCAGGAAGGCAGTGATGGCGTCGATTTCCTGTTCCGTCAGGCCGAGGGGGTGGAATTCTTCGGCCAGTTGGGATTGGGGCACATCCGGGTTTTCCGGAATGGCTGCATTTTTGTAGGCCACCACGTCGCGCAGGGAGCGGAAGCAGGCGCCGTGCCCGAAGAAGGGCGAATCCTTCATGTTGTACAATTGAGGCACCTTGAATTTATAGACGTCTTCGGGGCGCCCGGTGAAGCCGCCGCGGCCCAGGTCTTCGGGAGAGTCGACGGGTGTTTTAAAGGTTTCCTCGGGGCAGTCGAAGAGGTCTTTCATGCCCAGTGCGTAGAAGGCCATGCTGTTGAGGGCCGGGCCGGTGTGGCATTTCACACATTCGGCCTTGCCGAAGAAGAGGATGGCGCCTTCTTTTTCGATATCGCTCATGGCGTCTTTTTCGCCCTTCAGCCAGCGTTGGAAAGGCGCCTGGTTGGACAGAAGCGTGCGCTCGTAGGCGGCGATGGCCAACCCTGCAGCTTCCGGCGAATAGCGCCTGTCTTCCGGCCAGTCGGGAAAAGCCTGTTCGAACAGTTCCTTGTAGCCGAGGCTTTCGATGAGCTCTTTGCTGCTCACCAGGCGGTGGACGCCGAGCCCGGCGATGGCCTGGGTTTCCAGGCCGTGGTAACCCAGGTTGTTTTTCTCTTTGGGCGTGCCCGGCGTCCAGGCGTGCTCCGTGCCCACATTGACGCCGCGGGCGCCGAACTGGCCGTTCCACAGCATGGCGATCTGGTAGGCCCCGTTCATGGCGGAAGGCGACCGAATGGGCTGTACATCGAGGTCGATCACGTGGTAATCGCTAACCTTATGGCGGCCTTCGCCATTGTGGCCGAAGCCTTCCCCGCCTTCCCCGATGCCCTGGAAACGGCCGGCCTGGAAGCCGGCGGAAGCGAAGTGGCAGGACGCGCAGGAGTAGGTATTGCGCCCCATTTCCATTTCCGGGTCCTGGGCTATGCCGGTTTCGTGGAAGAGCAATTGCCCGAGGGCAACTTTTTCCGGTGTCAGCGGGTTGCGGGGGTCTTGTGGAATGCGGGCCAGTTCGCTGCTTTCCGGCATGATGAAAAAGCCCAGCCCGCCATGCGCATTTTCTAGCAGGGCGTTTTCCAGCACTTCATCCAGCGGGTTGGGCAGTGGAGCCGCCGGCTCATCTTTTTTACAGCTTCCCACTGAAAGCCCGATCAGCACCAGGGACAAAAGGTAAAGTCTTTTGCACATGACCGTGAATTTAAGCGTTCTACAACCTTAAGTATCAAGGAAAAGAAAACAAGGCCTCTCAGGTGGGGGTGGACGGCCCGCTTTGGCGCAGGCGCCACATCAAATTTAGCAATAATTTTTTTTCGCGCAGAAAAAAAAGGGCGGCAGCTTGTACAAGCTGCCGCCCCGGGGATATTTTCAGGATCAGCCTATTTTTTAACCGAATCCACTACGGCCTTGAAGGTTTCCGGGTGGTTCATGGCCAGGTCGGCCAGGACTTTGCGGTTGAGCTGAACGTCTTTTTCGGAAAGCTGGTGGATCAGCCGGGAATAGGAAATGCCGTTCAAGCGGGCGGCGGCATTGATGCGGGCGATCCAGAGGCGGCGGAATGCGCGCTTTTTGGCCTTGCGGTCGCGGTAGGCGTATTGCAGGCCCTTTTCAACGGTATTTTTGGCTACCGTGTAAACCTTGCCGCGGGCGCCAAAAAAGCCCCGGGCCAGCTTTAAGATCTTTTTGCGCCTTTTTCGGGACGCAACCGAATTCACTGAACGTGGCATATCGATTTTTTTAGTACAACGCAGAGGCTACGGTTTGAGCACTTTCTGCCTGCGTTCTCGTTAAAAAATGTGGTGAACTTAACCGATGGCGAGCAGGCGCTTTACGCGGCCCTCGTCATGCGGGTGAACAAGCGTTGCATCGCGCAGGCGGAGCTTGGCCTTTTTGGTCTTGCGGCGCATCATGTGCGACGTCTTCGCCTGAAAACGCTTGATCTTCCCCGATCCAGTGCGCTTGAAACGCTTCTTGGCACTGGAGTGTGTCTTCATTTTCGGCATTGCGTTATGCTTTTGTAGTTCTGAAAAATGGAATGCAAAGGTAAAGAATTATTTCATAATCCGATACCTGCGCACTTTTTTTTGGCCGTTGGAGCGGGCTTATTTCTTCTTCTTGGGAGAGACCATGACGATCATGCGGCGACCTTCCATTTTGGGCAGCGCCTCGGGGGCGCCGAAATCCTCCAGCTCCTTGAGGAACTTCAGCAGCAGCAGTTCGCCGCGGTCTTTGAAGACGATGGTCCGGCCGCGGAAGTGGACGTAGGCCTTCACCTTGGCGCCTTCTTCAAGGAAGTTTTTGGCGTGGCGGACCTTGAATTCGAAGTCGTGGTCATCGGTATTCGGCCCGAAGCGGATTTCTTTGATGACCGTTTTAGCGGCTTTGGCCTTTATCTCCTTTTCCTTCTTTTTCCGTTCGTAAAGAAACTTGTTGTAGTCGATGATCTTTACGACCGGTGGTTTGGCATTGGGGGATATCTCGACAACGTCGAGTTCTGACTGTTCGGCCCAGTCCCTTACCTTGCGGGTGGGGTAAACGATGCCGGGTTCGATGTTCTGCCCGACGATTTCGCTGATCTCTTCGAGGTTCTCACCCACCAGGCGCACTTCAGGGATGCGGATTTGTTCATTGACCCTGAAGTTGAATTTTTCGGTGTTGTTGGTAATCCGGTCTCTTTTACCTAGTCTCTTTGCCAATAGATTTTTCTTTTGTGAATGAATAAAGTTCTACGCAGCAGCTTAATTCCGGAACGGCGGTTTAAAAAAGCCGCATCAGGAACAATCGTGGATTTTGAAAAAAAGTTCGGGATAAAAATATTGAATTCTGCTGAAAGGGGCATGCACCGGAAAAAAATAAATTCAGCGCATCCCCGGGCTGGCGCCCTTTGGCGCGTGCGGCCCATAAAAAAAAGTACACCTGCCGCGGGGCAGGTGTACTTTCCGGGGAAAATCAGGGCTTATTCTTTTACATCTGTCACCTCTTTGGACAAGGTAATATCCAGCTTTTCACCGTCGCCATTGAGCACGGCTTCGAGCAGGCTGCCCTCGGCGGGGTTGGTGTTGAGGATGAACTCCGCGAGGGGGTCTTCGATGTATTTCTGGATGGCCCGGTGCAGCGGGCGTGCGCCGAACTGAGGGTCGAAGCCTTTTTCTGCGACGAACTTCTTGGCGTCCTCGGAGAGCACCAGGCGGTAGCCCATATTGTCGAGCCGCTTGTGCAGGTCTCTGAGGGTGATGTCGATGATCCTGAAAATTTCCTCCTGTCCGAGGCTGTTGAAGATCACCACATCGTCGATCCGGTTGAGGAATTCCGGCGAGAAGGTGCGCTTGAGGGCGTTCTGGATCACGCTCTTGGAGTGGTCGTCGGCTGTTTCCTGGCGGGCTTTGGTGGCGAAGCCCACGCCTTGCCCGAAGTCCTTCAACTGGCGTACGCCGATGTTGGAGGTCATGATGATGAGGGTGTTCTTGAAGTCCACCTTGCGGCCCAGGCCGTCGGTCAGCTGCCCGTCGTCGAGCACCTGGAGCAGGATATTGTACACATCGGGGTGGGCTTTTTCGATCTCATCGAGCAGGATGACGGAGTAGGGCTTGCGGCGCACTTTTTCCGTCAGTTGGCCGCCCTCTTCGTAGCCTACGTACCCCGGAGGGGCGCCGATGAGGCGGCTCACGGAGAATTTTTCCATGTATTCGCTCATGTCGATGCGCACCAGGGCGTCGTCGGAGTCGAAGATATAGCGGGCCAGGGCTTTGGCCAGTTCGGTTTTGCCGACGCCGGTGGGGCCCAGGAAGATGAAGGAGCCGATGGGCCGCGTAGGGTCTTTCAGGCCGACGCGGTTGCGCTGAATGGCTTTGGTGATCTTCCTGATGGCCTCGTTCTGCCCGATGATGACGTGCTCGAGGTCCTGGTCCATGTGCACCAGTTTTTTGCTCTCGCTCTGGGCGACCCGCTTCACGGGGATGCCCGTCATCATGGAAACGACCTCGGCGATATCCTCTTCGTGCACGGGGTAGCGCTTGGTTTTGGCCTCCTCTTCCCACTGCACCTTGGCGAATTCGAGCTGGCGCACCAGCTTGGACTCCTTGTCGCGCAGGTCGGCCGCTTTTTCGTACTGCTGGTTCTTGACCGCCTGGTTTTTGTGTTCCTTCAGGTCTTCGATCTTTTTCTCCAGTTCCTCGATGTGTTCCGGGACGTGGATGTTTTTGAGGTGGACGCGGGCGCCCACTTCGTCGAGCACGTCGATGGCCTTGTCGGGCAGGAAGCGGTCGCTGATGTAGCGGTCGCTGAGTTTGACGCAGGCGCGGATGGCCTCATCCGAATAGTTGACGTTGTGGAACTCTTCGTACTTGGGCTTGATATTTTCGAGGATGTTGATCGCTTCCTCGGCGGAGGGCGGGTCGACCATTACTTTCTGGAAGCGCCGGTCGAGGGCGCCGTCCTTTTCGATGTGCTGGCGGTACTCGTCCAGGGTGGAAGCGCCGATGCACTGCAGTTCGCCGCGGGCCAGGGCCGGTTTGAAGATGTTGGAAGCGTCCAGCGAGCCGGTGGCGCCGCCGGCGCCGACGATGGTGTGGATCTCATCGATGAAGAGGATGACGTCGCGTGATTTTTCCAGTTCGTTCATAATGGCCTTCATGCGCTCTTCGAACTGCCCGCGGTATTTGGTGCCGGCCACCAGGGCGGCCAGGTCGAGCATGACGATGCGTTTGTTGAAGAGCGTCCGGGACACCTTTTTCTGCATGATGCGCAGGGCCAGGCCCTCCACGATGGCCGTTTTGCCGACGCCGGGCTCCCCGATCAGGATGGGGTTGTTCTTTTTGCGCCGGCTGAGGATCTGGGAAACCCGTTCGATCTCGTTTTCCCGGCCGATGATGGGGTCCAGTTTGCCTTCTTCGGCCAGCTTGGTGATGTCGCGGCCGAAGTTGTCGAGCACCGGGGTGCGGGATTTGGCTGCGCCTTTGCGCTGCTGGAAGCGGCCGCCCTGGCCCTCCTCTTCCTCGTAGGGGTCGTCCTGGTCGGAAGGCGCCTGGGCGTAGGGGTCGATATTGCCGGAGAAGTCCTGATCCTGGCGGACGTACTCGAGCTCGGCTTTATAAATGTCGTAATCCACGTCGTATTGGTTTAGGATTTTGGAAGCGGGGTTTTCCTTGTGTTTCAGGATGGACAGCAGCAGGTGTTCGGGGCTGATCTCTTCGCTTTTCAGCATTTTGGCTTCCAGGAAGGTCACTTTGAGCACCTTTTCTGCCTGTTTGTTCAGCGGGAGGTTGCCCACGTTGAGGGTGGTATGCCCGGCGGGAATGCGCTGGACGGACTCCTCCACGCTCTGCCGCAGTTCGGTAGCGTCGACGTCGAGAGATTCCAGTACTTTCATGGCGAGGCTTTCCTTCTCCCCCATGATGCCGAGGAGCAGATGCTCGGTCCCGATAAAATCGTGGCCGAGCCGTATCGCTTCGTCCCGGCTGCGCGTAATAACCTGTTTTACTTTTGGAGAAAATCGCTTATTATTCATAGTTGTGTTTCTCTTGCCGATGTAAGTGGATAAACAATATTAGTACTAATTCTTTAAGATTACAAAACTCTGCAGCCCTAAGTTTTTCGAAGGGCGGGGCGCTATGGCGCCGGGCGGGGGCATTCCGGCTTCCCGGAAAAAACCGTGCCAGCGCCGGCTTCTGCCAATATAGCAGGAAATCGCCGCTGCTTTCATTTTAAACCCCCAATATTAAAGGAAAAAACAAAAGCGCGCATTACCTCGCCGCCGTATTTCTACACTTTAACAACGGAAGGGCAGGCTGGGTTTAGCCGCCCCCCTCCCGGGGCGGCAGGCGGGAAAGCCGGCAAAAGGGATGCCAAAACTTTGCCGGCAATGCTAGGTAGACTGCCTTATAATTGATACTTTTGCAGGCTAGGAAATCTCAACCACGAAATTTTTTAATGTATGAAATACTCCATCGATAAGCAGGACAGATACACCGTGTTTCAACTGCAGGAGGAAATGCTGAATTCGCTCATCGCGCCCGACCTGAAATCGGAGTTTGTCATCCTGTCCAATGAAGGGGTGAAAAACCTGATCCTCGACCTTTCTGCCGTCAAATATGTCGATTCGTCGGGTTTGAGCGCCATTCTGACAGCCGACCGCCTCTGGAAGGCCCTGGGCTCTTTTATCCTGACGGGCCTGGAACACCCCAGCGTGGAGAAACTGATCAAAATTTCGCGCCTCGACAGCCGGCTGACGATCATCCCCACCGTTTCCGAATCCATCGATTTTATCTTCATGGAGGAGATCGAACGGGAACTCAATGATGAAGAAGGGTAAGGCCAAACGCCTACCGCTGCCAGAAGAATAACCCGGGAGTGGCGCTTTTTGTGAAAGGCGCCACTCTTTGTATTATAATAATGCCTATGCGTTTTGAGCTTACCGTGCTGGGCTCCAACTCCGCCCTGCCGGCTTACGGCCGGTTCCCGACAGCTCAGGTGCTGGCCGTTCGGGAAAGGTGTTACCTCATCGACTGCGGGGAGGGCGCCCAGATGCGGATGTCGGAATTCGGCATCCGGCAGGGCAGGATCGGGCAGGTGTTCATCAGCCACCTGCACGGCGACCACATCTTCGGGCTGATCGGCTGGCTGGCTTCGCTGGCCCTCTGCAGCAGGGAAGAACCCCTGGATATTTTCGCTCCGGCGGGCCTGGAGGAGATCATTCGGGTGCAGCTCAAATATACGGGCGGGCTGCCTTTCCCGCTGGCTTTTCACACCATTGGCCCCGGGCGCCACGCCCTGATCTTCGAGGATTCCGCAGTGTCCGTTTATTCGCTGCCCCTGGCTCACCGCATACCCGCCAGCGGCTTCCTGTTCCGGGAAAGGGAAAGGCCCCGGAACATCAGGCCGGAATGCATCGAAACTTTCCACATCCCCTACCAGGCCATACCTGAAATTAAGGCGGGGGCCGATTACCGGATGGAGGATGGCCGGGTGATACCCAATGCAGAACTGACGCTGGCCCCGCCTCCGCCGCGCGCCTATGCCTATTGTTCCGATACCGCCTACTACGAAGCCCTGATCCCGTTGGTGCGGGGCGTTGACCTGCTTTACCATGAGTCCACCTTCTGCGACGAATTGGCCGCCCATGCTGCCGAAACGGGGCATTCCACCGCCCGGCAGGCCGCCACAATCGCACTCAAAGCCGGGGTTGGGCGGCTGATCCTGGGCCATTATTCTTCCCGCTACAAAAACCTGGAGCCATTCCTGGAGGAAGCCCGATCGGTATTTGCCGCTACCGAGCTGGGCCTGGACGGGGCGCGCTTTGAAGTGGCGCCGGAACACCGCAGCGGGGTGGGTGAAGCTTCCTAGGGCTGTCGGCGCCAGGCCGTGCATTCCGTGTTTCCTATGGCAAAAGCCCATCCAGCAGCCAGTCGGCCAGGTACTGGCGGTTGCTGGGGATGATGATCCGTTGCTGGTCGAAGGAATTGCGGATATTGGCCAGTTCGATGTAGGCCGATTTGACTTTGGTTTCCCGCAACATGTGGAGGTCGCGGGCGGTGACGGTGCCGTGGTAGGCTCCGCTGGCCCGGTGTTGCTGGTATTTGGTTTTGAGGGCCTGATGCAGGCTCTGCGCCAGTTTGCGGCTCTCCTCGCTGCCGGAGTGGTGATAGAAAAAAACGTCGGTGCGCTCGCCCCTGTTGCGGGAATCGACGTGGATGATGATGGCGGACTGGTCGGTGACGCCGGCGAGGCGGTTTTGTTCGTATAGTTCGTTGATGATATCGGAGCGTTGGAACAGCCTGGGCTTCTGCTGGCGCAGGATTGGGCTGCCCCCCCAGACGGTTTCGTCGTAGTCGCAGTCCAGAAATTCATCATCGCGGATGCCGTCGTTGTCGTCCCGGACGATCATGTAGGCCGTGGCGCCATGGGCGACCAGGTTGCGGCACAGGCGAAGCGCTACGTCATAAGCGTATTCATCCTCGCAGAGGGTATATTTTCCGCGCCGCCCCATCGCCCCGGGGTCGGGCCCGCCATGGCCGCTGACGATATAATATACCTTGCCTTTAAGCTTGCTGCTGGCCAGCGGGGTATAGGCGTACCTGGGCCCGAAAATGGGGAACCTCCGGCTGCCTCCGGCCGTGCCGGAGGCGCTGCTTTCTTCTTCCGGCGAAGCAAGCGAGGGCTCCGCCGCGCCCAGGTCGGCTTCCGGGCAGTGGAGCTCATGGTAGGGCACCCAAAGTATCCGGTCTTTTTTGAAGGACGTTTCCCGAAGCCGAAGCTCCAGCATCAATTCGTTGTACTCCTGAATGCGCACTGCCGTGTTCCAGTCCGAAATGCCTACACTGGAACGGATCGTCTTTCCGTTGAAAGCGTACACCAGCAAGGGCAGGAAATACTTGCGCCCCACGATCAGATGGGCGTTGCGCTTCAGTTTGTTGAGTTCGTAAAAATGGTCGAAATTGCAGGAATGCCGGTCGAGCCCGTAACGCCGCAACAGGGAGTAAACGCCGTCTCCGGACTGGGCGGTGGTTTGAAAATAGTCCGGCTCGGCATAGGCCAGTATGGGGCTCAGAAACAGAATCGCGAAAATCTTTAAAGAAATCATCTTCAACATCACGGTCAATCGCTGATTTTTGGATAATGGGGCTGCTGGTTTGGAAATTCATGTAAATAACTGAACACAGAATGCGGCCGAAAAGATAGCTAAATTGGCTAAAACTGGCAATCGGGCAAAAACGGGCCCGATGTGGAGAAGGGAAACCAAAGGCTGAAAATTGCTATCTTGCAACCGCAAAACCCTCGGGTAGTTGTTCATCAAAGAAAAAAACATGATCGGCAAACACTGGTGGAAAGCCTTGTCGGTGCTTTTGTTGCTCTACGTCCTGGTGGCGGGCCTGGCGGTGCCGCTAAGCCCCGGAATTTCGAAAGTATCGCCGGGCAGCGTTCGAACGGGAGAGGCTTTCACCCTGGAGGCCACCGGTTACAACTCCCGCTACACCCAGGGCGGCCTGGTGCGCGCCTGGCTGAAGCTGGATGATGAGCGGGCCCTGGGCGCCCGGTCCGTCGAAGTGGCCGATGACCGCACACTGCGGGCCGTTTTTCATATACCTGAATACCTGCCTGTAAACCGGAAGGTGCAGGATTTTTCCCTTGTCATCGACAGCGAGGGGGACGGGGCCTCCGTCCTGCCCAGCGCCGTATTCGTCACCCAGGACTCCATCGACCCTGAAATGGGACAGAAATCCTGGGTGAACACCCCCATCGACAATCTGCATGAAAAGTGGGCGATGGCCTTTCCCTTCCGCAACATCCTGGGGGAGACGATCCGCAATACCTATTTTCACGTGCCCATGTGGTTCGCCATGCTGTTCCTCTTCATTGCTTCGGCGGCATACAGCGTCCGCTATTTGCGAAAGGGAGAGCTGGACAGCGACCACAAGGCCGAGTCCTTTACCCGGGCCGGAATCCTGTTCGGGCTGCTTGGCCTGGCAACCGGCGCCATCTGGGCCAAAAACACCTGGGGCGCTTACTGGAGCGGAGATGTCAAGCAGAATATGACGGCCATCGCGCTGCTCATTTATTTCGCCTATTTCGTCCTGCGCGCCGTGTTTGAAGACCCGGAAAAGAAGGCCCGCATTTCCGCCGTTTACAACATCTTCGCTTTCGCCACCCTCATCCCGCTGATCTACGTTATCCCGCGGCTGACGGATAGCCTGCACCCCGGCTCGGGCGGCAACCCGGCTTTTGGTTCCGAGGACCTCGACAACACCATGCGCCTGGTTTTTTACCCGGCCGTCATCGGATGGACGCTCCTGGGGTTCTGGATGGCGAACCTGCTGTTCCGGATTGAGCGGATACGGCTGTGGATGATGGAACGATAGAAAGCCCATTCAGCATGCAAGACAACCTGATCGTGCGCCTCAGCGGCGCCAATATTTACCAGAAGGACCACCTCATTCTCCGGGGGGTCAACCTGCGCATCAACCGCGGAGAATTCGTTTACCTCATCGGGAAAACGGGCAGCGGCAAGTCCAGCCTGCTGAAAACCCTGTATGGGGCCCTGCCGCTGCTGGAAGGCAACGGGCAGGTGGCCGGCTTCAACCTCAATGAACTTGGCCGCCGCACTATTCCGCACCTGAGGCGGAAACTGGGCATTGTCTTTCAGGATTTCAACCTGCTTTCCGACCGCAGCGTCGAAGAAAACCTCCGCTTCGTGCTGGAAGCGACCAACTGGAAGGAGGAATCCGCCATGAAGGAACGCATGAAAGAGGTATTGGAACAGGTTGCCCTCAGGGAGCAGGAGCACAGAATGCCGCATCAGCTTTCGGGCGGCGAACAACAGCGGGTAGTCATCGCCCGCGCCCTGCTCAACCGCCCCGAACTCATCATCGCCGACGAACCCACCGGCAACCTCGACCCGGAGACTTCGGATGATATCCTCCTGCTCCTGCGCCGCCTTGCCCAGCAGAATAACACCGCCGTCCTGTTCGCCACCCATGACTACCGGATACTTGAAAATTTTCCGGCCCGCATCATCCGCTGCCTCAACGGCAAAGTGACGGATGAGGAGGGGTTTACGGTGTGAGAACCTGCAACATATACCCCAGCATTTCTTCCACCCACTTCCCGTACATCAGCCCGGAGGGGTGCAGCCCGTCGGCCGCGACGAGGGCGGGCTGCGCCAGGCCCTGGCGGGAAATGGGGGTGATGTCGAAATAGGCGACGCCCAGGCTTTCTGCGATGGAGCGGTTGAACGCGTTGTAGTTGTCGATCTCCTGGCTGATCTGCTGAGGGCCGGGGCGGGCCTGCCCGAATGGCGTGTAGGCGTAATCCGGGATGGAAAGCACCACGACACGGCTGGTATCCCCGCCGGCAAAAGCGATAGCCCTGCTCAGCAGTTCCGGAAACTGGGCTTCGTAAACGGAGAAGTCCTGCCGCTGGTACTGGTTGTTTACCCCGATCAGCAACGACACCAACTGATAGGTGGAACGCAGCGTGTCATTGCCGTTGAGGGCGTTCAGCAGGCTGCCCGTCGTCCAGCCCGTGCGGGCTACGATATCCGGTTCGGAAATGAAAAAGGTGTCGGGCAGCTCGCCCCGCAGCCGGTTCACAAGCTGCACGGGGAAGCGCGAAGCATAACTCACGGAATGCCCGATGGTGTAGGAATCGCCCAGAGCAAGATAATGGATGGTGTCGATGCCGGGCGCAGCCGGCTCTTCCGGCTCCCCGGGCTCCTGCGGTTGTTCCGCGACAGCCTGCGCTTTTTCACAGGAAATAAGAAAAAAGCAGCCTGCGATCAAAAGGATGATTTTTTTCATGGCAATTTTTTTGTAGCTGAAACCTGAAACTCTGGCCCGGACAAGTCACGGGGTGGCTGGACTTCAGCAATATCAAGGCAAGCCACCCCGTGACTAGCCTGAAACCCTGAAGCCTGAAACTACCCCCCCTTCCCCTCCAGCCCATACCGCCCTGCCACTTCCCATTGCCTGCCGTTGTGCTCCAGCAGGGAGATATCCCTTACCTCAAACTGCCGTTCGAATGCGATGCCGGAGAAATGCGCCCAGGCTTCCGGGAAAACCTGCCGTTTCAGGTCTTTGAAAGCCACTGTGACATGGGGGTGGAATTCCCGGGAATTATCGGTTTCCAGCCCCAGCTCGGTTTTCAGGCATTCCTCCAGGCGCGCCTGCAGGCCCCAGAGCGCTTCGTTGTGCGCCACATCTACGAAAATGACGCGGGGTTGGAAGCAGTTGAAGTTGCGCAGTTCCTGGAGGAAGGGTTTTTCCAGGCCGGCAAAGCCCCGCAGGCAACTGTCCAGCAGCTCCAGCTTTTCCGGGGCCCAGGAAAAAGGCGGGAAGAGCGTGATGTGGGGCGGAGAGCGCAGGGCCCCCGAACTCCTGAAATGCCGGGCGGCGTAGAGCTTGAAGGCGGTGACCTCCGCCTGTATGCTTTCGTCAGGCAGCACGGCAATGAAGAAGAGGCGGCCATCCATATCGTTAAACGGGTGTTTTATTTCAAAATAAGCACTGGCTTGATTATGTTTACGCAGGTTAAAGATAAATTTGATCTATGGAAGCGAAACTGCCGGCAATTGACGCCTCCTGGGCCCTTTTTCTGGACCGCGACGGGGTCATCAACCGGCGGCTGCCCGGGGCGTACGTGCGGGCCTGGGAGGAGTTTGAATGGCTGCCCGGCGCAGCGCCTGCCATTGCCCTGCTGAGCCGGGCCTTCGGTTGGGTGTTTGTGGTGACCAACCAGCAGGGGATCGGCAAGGGGCTGATGGGGGAACCCGCCCTGGATAGCATCCACAGGCGGATGCTGGCTGAAGTGGAAGCCGCCGGCGGCCGCATCGATGGCATCTATTTTTGCCCGGCCCTGGCTTCGGAGCGGCCGAACTGCCGCAAGCCCGGCCCGGCAATGGCCCTGCAGGCCCGCCGGGATTTTCCCGATATTGACTTCCGCCGCTCCCTGATGGTGGGGGATACCCTGCCCGATATGGCCTTCGGGCATCAGTTGGGCATGTTCAATGTACTGGTGGCCGCCGGGGAGGAGGGAGCGGAATTGAGCATTCGGGCCGGCAAAGACGGGATCAGGGTGGGTGCGCTGATTGGCAGCCTGGCCGAACTGCCTGCCGTTCTGGGGCTGCATGGCTGAAAGGGGCAGATGTGGAATATGAATGGGCCTTATACAACAAAAGCATGATTTTCTTATCTTTCCCCAGCGATCAGCCCGCTCCTGCTGTGGCAGGCAAGCGCAGGCTCTTTGAAACACACAACATTCAATTGCAGATATGAAAAAAATACTCCTTCCGGGCTTGGTGGCGGGAGTGGCCCTCCTGGCCCTCAGCTATGCCGTGTTGTTCCTGATCATCCGTGTGGCGCCTGTGCTGGCCGAACAGTACTACAACCCCATATTCTGGCCCGGCGCCGACAGGGCGTTCCTGTTTTACCTTCACCCTTTTATCCTGGCCCTGGCCTTGTCCTGGTTCTGGAACCGCTTCAGGGACCAACTGGCCACTACCGGGACAATGCGGGGAGTGGAGATGGGCTTTGTTTATGCCCTGGTAGCGACACTGCCCTCCATGTGGATCACCTTCAGCGCCATCAACGTGTCCCTGATTATGGTTTTGTCCTGGTTCGTTTACGGTTTTTTTCAGGCCGCCGTTTCCGGGCTCATATTCAGCCGGATGAACCCGTAGAAGGGTGGCAGGGTGTTGATTGTTGGTTGTTGGGGCAGTTGCGGCCCGGAGCAGGAGTGCGCCTGGCGGATACTTTTCCTTTGCAGGGTTGGATAGGTAAAAAGTATTAGGTATATTTATTATCTGAATGAATCAAACAACCTCTTTACCCATGAAAACTACCATCCTTTCGTTTTTCATCGTCTTATTGTCCTTTGTGTCCGGGCTGGCCCAGGTGCTCTCCAGTTCGGCCAGCGCCTACGTCATTTCCGGGCCGGGCATTTCCCGGGTGCCGGCCGGCTATGGAGTACAGTTTGAGGTGCTCGAACAGCACAAGGGTTTCGACGTATTCGCAAAAGAATTAAAGGGTTTTATTTCGGCTTCCACCCAGCTTTATGCACGGGAGGAAGCCGGGTCGTACAAATACAGGCTGGGTAATTTTGCTACGGAAGGGGAAGCCGCCCTTTTGAAGAAGCAACTGCGTTTAAAAACGCGGTACAAGGATGCCTGGGTGGTTTATGACGCCGGCGGCATGCCTGCGCTGCCAGATGCGCAAGGCTCGCCCTCCTCTTATGAATATCTGGCGCCCCGATCGCCTTCTGCTGCTCCCACGGCAAAGGTATTTTCCATTCAGCTTGGCGCCTACGAAGTGCGGCCCGGCCCCGGCGATTTCTCCTCTATTTCCAGGCTGGGCGCGATATATGCCGTGCGGGAAGGAAAGTGGTATAAGGCCAGGCTCGGCCCCTACCCGACAAAGGATGCAGCTACAAAGGCCCTCAGGGAGGTGCATAAACACTACCCCAAAGCCTACGTGATAGAAGATGCGCATGCAGCTTCCCTTCCCGGGAGTTCATCGGCGGCTCCCGCCGCAACTCAAAAAGCAGGCGGCGCCAACACCTATACCGTAAAGGATGGCGACACCCTTTACAGCATTGCCAGAAAAGCAGGCGCCACGGTTTACCGCCTGCGCGAACTCAACCAGCTGCAGCCCGGGGAGAAAATCCGCCCCGGGCAGGTGCTGCGCCTGCAGTAAGGGGGCTGGCCATCTGAGCTGCCTTTGGCAAAGCAAATCTCGTGAGCCCGGCGCCCTGCTTTGGTCAGTCCAAAGGCAGGGCTGCCTTCATCGTATCCCGGTACTCTCTGATGAAATCCGCGATGTGGGGGATTTGCATGACGCAGACGATGATCGCGCTGATCAAAAGCAGGTACACCATTAGGGTCTGCAGTTGGAGTACTCTTTCCGCTGTGGTCTGGTTTTTCATACTGTCCGGATTTTCCTGAAAAGATACTTTCTTGCGCAAGCTGGAATGGGACGCCTGCGCTGAGGTAAACAACCTTCCTAAAATTATTCAAAAAATCCGAAAAAGAAGATCATTGCAAAAAAAAGTTTTGCATTAATGGGGTTTTACCTTATTTCAAAGGCTAAACACTGTTTTTTCAGGGTAAAAAATTTGCAGCTATGCAGGGCTTTTTAGCGGCATTATCTGCGTTGCGGGCCTGCGGCTCGCGGCGCAGGCAAAGCCCTTCCAAATGAAGATTCTTTTGAGCAAAAAGCAGGGTGGGAGAGGAGTAGCCAGGGTAAAGGCATGAATGAACAGCCCGGAGGGGACAACTTCCGCTCCGGGCTGCTCAACATTCGGAAGGCCGAAAGGCAGGTTAAAACTGATGGTTGGGATATTCCTTCAGAAATTCATACTTCAGCACATCGTGCGTCGTAATGATGCCGAGCAGTTCGTTGGCTTCATTGACGATGGGGAGCCCATGGATGAGGTTTTCCAGGAAGACTTCGGCAGCGGCCCCTATTTTCTCATTGGGGCCGAGGGTGCCGATCCGGGGGGTCATTACCTCTTTGACCAGAATGTTGTCGTATTCTTCGTGCCCCTTTCCCAGTTTGACCAGGTCGTAAGATGTGACGATCCCCACCAGCTTTTTGCCGGACACGACGGGGATGTGGTGGATGCGTTTGCTGAACAGAATATCTTTGACAACAGTAAGCTTATCTTCCGGTTTGACCGTGATTACTTCCCTGGTCATGATCTTCGAGATGGGTTCATTCATCATAAGTCTGTGGATTTTGGCTAAAGCGCTTTGTTTGTGGCGAAAAAATAAAACAAAATTCCAACTCCGGAAACTTTATCCGGAATTTCTTGGAGGCCCGGCTTTCCCGCTCAGTCCAGGAACTTGTACCCAACGCCCCGGACAGAGAGGAAGTACTCCGGGTTTTTCGGGTCTTTCTCAAAATATTTGCGGAACGACAGGATGAAGTTGTCGATGGTGCGGGTGGAGGGATAAACGTCATACCCCCAGACGGACTGCAGGATTTGCTGCCGGGAAACGACCTCGCCCCGCCGGTCGATGAGCAGCTTGAGCAGCATGGCCTCCTTTTTGGTCAGGGTGAAGGAACCCGGGTTACCTTCGGCTTCATAAGTGGCGAAGTTGACCTTGTTGCCGCCGAACTCATAAATTTCCGGCCGGTTTTCCGGCTTCCTGCTGGTGCGTTTGATCAGGTTGTTCACCCGAAGCAGCAGTTCCTCGAGGTTAAAAGGCTTGGTCAGGTAATCATCGGCGCCTTTCTTCAGGCCCAGTATCCGGTCCTGGGGGGTATCTTTGGCAGTCAGGAAGATGATGGGCACCTCCATATTGGTCAGGCGGACCTGTTCGCATATCTGGAACCCGTCCACTTCAGGCAGCATGACGTCCAGAATAAGGAGGTCGAAGTGCTGCTCCCGGGCGTACTTCAGCGCGTCTTTGCCATTGTCCGCAGCGACTACCTCATAGTCGTCCAGTTCCAGGTTGAGCTTGACGACGTCGCGGATGTTTTCCTCATCCTCCACAAGCAAAATTCGCATCATAAGTTTCTGGTTGTTGGTTCAATGAATTTAACCTGCCGCCTGGCGGACTCCTGAAAATCAGCCTATCCTATGGCCTCCTCTTCCCCCTTTAAACTTGCCCCTTTAACCTTTCCGCCGGGATTTCCACCCTGAAAACAGTGCCTTTGGGTGCATTCGGCAGGACGCTGATCCTGCCTTTGTGCGCCTGGACGATTTGTTTCACAATGTATAAACCCAGGCCCGTTCCTTTTGTTGTTCGGGTGTCTTCGTTGCCGATGCGGTAAAATTTTTCAAAGATCCGGTTCTTCTCCTTTTCATCGATCCCGATGCCCTGGTCTGCAATTTCCAGGGTAATAAAATCGCCTTCCTGGCTGATGCGGGCCTCGATCCCGGCCTGTCCGGGCGAGTATTTGACGGCGTTTTCCAGGAGGTTCAGGATGACGGAGGTAAGCCCTGCCTTATCGCCGGCTATCTTGTCGATAGGGGTCAATTTGTTGAAGGAAATGCTGGCCCTGGGGTATTTGGCGTCCATTTGTTCAAGAATGTCTTCGAGCAGCTGGGCCAGGTCTATGGCTTCCATCTGCGGCTGGTAGGCCGTTTCCAGTTTGGCGGATAACAGCAGGTCGTTGACCAGGGTGTTGAGGCGTTCCGCCTCCACCAGGCCGTTGTGCACCAGCTTGTCGGCCTTGTCTTTCGGAAGGCTGCGCCGCTGGAAAGTTTCCAGCACCAGCCGGATGGAGGCGATGGGCGATTTCAGCTCATGGGTGATGGATAACAGGAAATTCCGGCGTTGCTGCGCGGCCATCATTTCCTTGTTGTATCCGCGGTTGATGAGCCACACGCCGATGGCCAGGCTGATGACGAACACGGTAGCTTCCCCAAGGATCATGTACTCCTGCGACCGGTACTGCGCCTCCAGCCGCTGATAGGGAGCCGACTGGAAAAAGGCTTCCTGGTCGTCAGGCGCGATCTCTCCCCGGGCTACCATGATGAGCTGAGTATTCTCCCGCTTGGCCAGGAAGGCATCCCGGTTTTTGGTGAACAACAGGATGGACCACCAGGCCAGGGCCATGGTCATATAGGCGATCACTCCGTAGGAAAGCAGGCGGAGTTGTATGTTGCGCGGTTTTTCCAAGGTTGTGGCTTTGCAAAGGCAAAGGTAAGCAATACCGGCGATGGGGATGCACTTTTTATGGGCGGCCCGGAAAGCAGCCCGCCAGGCGCCTGGGAAAAGGAACATCCCGGAGCGCCCGAAGAGATTTGACAAATGGGAATATTTCGATAAATTTGAAGCCCAGGCTCCACTGGCCATTATTTCAGCATGCCTTAAAGTTGGCTTCCTCCATGCAGACAAAAAACAGTTTCCTGGCTCTTGCCGCATTCCTGTCCATTGCCCTGCTGGCTTTTTCTCCCTTTCCGCTACAGTCGGAAAAAACGCCGGCCTACATCCGCCACAACCTGCTTGGCTATCTGTCCGGGGATGCCAAGGTTGCCCTGGCTTTTTCTGAAATGCCCCTCCGGGGCGGGTTCGAGCTGCTTGAAGAGCGCAGCGGCCGTGCGGTGTTCGATGGGCAGTTGAAGCGCTCGGAAGCCCCGGGTTGGGGGCGCTTCGATTACTATTACGAACTCGATTTTTCCGGCTTTGACATCCCCGGGCGGTATTACCTGCGGCTGAAAGGCGGCGATGCCCGCTCGGCCGTTTTTGGCATCGGCCCGGAGGCTTACGGCCGGGCCCACGAGGATTTGCTCGTTTTTATGCGCCAGCAGCGCTGCGGGTACAACCCCTTCCTGGATATGGTGTGCCATCAGCGGGATGGGCGGGCCTTTTACGGGCCAATGCCCGATAGTACTTTTGTGGATGTGAGCGGCGGCTGGCATGATGCCGGCGACCAGCTCAAGTACCTCCTTACCAGCAGCAACGCCACCGCGCGCCTGATCCATGCCTATATGCTGGAGCCGGGCAAGTTTGCCGACCGCTACAACGCCCTGGGCCAGCCTGGGGCCAACGGCATTCCCGATGTCCTGGACGAAGCCCGCTGGGGGCTGGACTGGATACACAGGATGCACCCGGCTCCCGGGCAGCTTTTTCATCAGGTAGCCGACGACCGCGATCACCGTGGCTGGAAGTGGCCTGACCAGGATCCATCCGACTACGGCTGGGGGCCCAACAGTTACCGCGCGGCCTATTTTGCCGATGGCAAGCCGCAGGGGTTGAACAGGTATCAGAGCAAAGCCACCGGTATCGCCAACCTGGCCGGGCGGTCGGCCGCAGCCATGGCCCTGGCTTGCAGGGTTTGGAAAAACCAGCTTCAGGATGAGCCCTACGCTGCCCGCTGCCTGGCCGCCGCCCGAGATCTTTACGAAATGGGCAGGCGGCAGGAAGGGTACCAGCAGGGCAATTCCTATGGCGCGCCCTACCGATATACCGAAGATACCTGGGCCGACGACATGGAGTGGGGCGCCGCCGAGCTGTACGCGGCAACCGGCGAGGCCCGCTACCTGGAGGAAGCCAAACACTACGCCCGCCTGGCGGGCGAAACCTCCTGGATGCCTTTCGACACGGCCGATCACTACCGCTATTACCCCTTTGTCAATGCCGGGCACTTTGCGCTCTTCCCTCATGTGGAAAAAGCCTTCCAGGACACCCTGGCCGCTTTCTACCGCAATGGGATCGAACACTGCCTGGACAGAGCAGCAGGCAATCCCTTCCAGGTGGGCATCCCTTTTATCTGGTGCTCCAACAACCTGGCCTGCGCGCTGATCACCCAGATACTTTTTTACGAAAAAATGTCCGGAGATATGCAGTACCACAGGCTTATGCTGGCGCAATGCGACTGGCTGCTCGGGCGCAACCCCTGGGGCAGCAGCATGTTTACCGGAATACCGGCCGGGGGGGAATATCCCCTCGACGTGCATACCAGCGTGTACGCCAAAACGGGCCGCATTGTGCCCGGTGGGCTGGTGGACGGGCCGATCTACAAAAAGGTGCACGACAAACAGCTCGGCCTGGTGTTGTCCCAGCCGGATGAGTTTGCCCACCTGCAGAATAGCTACGTTATTTATCAGGATGATATCGGCGATTACGCCACCAATGAGCCCACCATGGATGGAACGGCCGATGCAGTGTACTGGCTGGCGGCCTTCGCGAGGTAATTCTTTTTAAAGCGTAACTGTTTAGGGCTCTTTTAGCAGCAATTCGGAACGTGGGCCTGTGGCCTTCGACGCAGGCAGAGCCCCTCCCAAGGCTCACTGATCATCACTTCGTGGGCCATAGGCCCGCGTTCCAACCTAAATAGTTACTTTGAAAATTTGTTTTCCATGAACGTCCGGTGTTATTCGATTGGTGCTGTTCTTTTTTTGGCGGCGGGTTCCCTGCCTCTTACCGCCCAGCCTGCCATGCGGCAGTTGTTTCACAATATTTCCCTGCGCATCGATACGGCGATGTACACCTGGGAGGCCAACCGCATTGAAGTGAATGGCGAACCACACCTCCTGTTCGCTTACCAGGAAGAAAATCCCGTCATCGAGCTGCGCTTTTACCCCCGAAGTTATCCCCTCCGGAGCCTGAGCGTGCTGGGAGGCGACGGCTATGAATTGCTGGACAGCCTGCTGAATATCAACGAGGAGTACTTCCGCATCAAACTTCGCCTGAAGGAGGTGACCAGAACGGATTTCCTGTCCGTCAACCTGAAAA
The DNA here is from genome assembly GCA_963169455.1 of Bacteroidota bacterium. Classification (GTDB taxonomy): domain Bacteria; phylum Bacteroidota; class Bacteroidia; order Chitinophagales; family Saprospiraceae; genus JACJYE01. The sequence continues at coordinate 62,525 of CAUJDW010000137.1, forward strand.
TAAACCTGGCGAATTCAAAGGCGCCGCTTCTGATGAGCCTGCGGCTGTTCCCGGTGTCCCGGACGATCGCCTATTTGCCTGAAGAGCCCAGGGAGTTGTTCATCGGAGAAGAAAAGGCCATCAGGCTGGAAACCAACAATCCGGACAATATCATCCTTCCGAAGGTTTGGGCCACCGGCATGCCCATCAATTTCATGCTCAGGAGGGAGGAAGACGGGATAGTTGTCCAGCTCCTGCCCAACCAGTTGGGCGCCCAGGAGGTGCACATTCCGCTTGCCCTGCGCAAACCATACCTGGATGGGCAGGGCCGCCCCGCCTATCAGTTGCCGCCCGTAACCAAATCCTTCACCGTCAAACCCGCCAAGCTTTCCTTTCTGGCCGTCAACCAGCGCGAAGTGAGCTTCGAACAGGGCGGCAGCCGGCAGCCTCTGGAGATCGAACTGGCCTACGACAGCAAACTGAAGATGCAGAAAACCTACCGCCTGGAAGCCCGCGAAGAAGCCGGCGGCACTCTGGTGGCCGAGATTTTTACGCGCAATGTGCTGGCCAGCGGGCGGGTGCTCTGCTGGCTCCGGCTCTATGATTACCACCGCCGCGGTGAAGGGTATTTGTATATCAAAGACGGGGACAAGGCCGTTTTCATCACCAACCTCGACATCATTCCCGAAACCAAAGTCAACAAGGTGAGCATCCGCCGGGAAGGGCAGGACTGGCAGCCCGGCAATGAGGTTTTTCCGGGTGAACGCATCGATATCCGCATCGAAGGCCAAAGCCTGCACAAAGCCGATATCCGCTTCGACGGGCTGGCAGAAGTGAAAAAGGATTCGGTGATACAGAGCGCCCGGGAACTGGCCTTCAGCGGGATGGCGCCCCTGAATATTTCCCAGAAAAACATCACCATCTACAACGGCAGCGAGCCCACCGGCCAGGTGCTCAGAGTCCGGGAATACGAACGCCCCCGGCCTTTCGATTACATCAGCCTGCACTACGGGGAGGATTCCGTACTCCTCGCCGAGGCCAACCCGCTTTTGTTCGTGGATGAAACGCTGCCCGATATCACCATTCGCTTCGACGATAACCTCATCGACCAGGGCCGGCTGTACGGCCGGCAGGAACTGGAAATAGACATCGAACTGCGCGAGCGGAATAATGCTCTCATCGACCAGCGGGAGATACGGAACCTCGTCATCTGCCCCGGGGAGGGCTCTCCCCGGCACGTCATCTATTCGGAAGACGGCTGCCGCATGACCGACATCAAGCTCAACGAATTGCTGCGCAAAAAAACCTTCGAACTCGAACCCTGGACGGCCATCCGGATCACCATTCGGCACAAACCGGAGAAATACGGCAGAAACGCCCTGTCAAAAACCATCGAGTTCGTACTTCACAAAAAATCGACCTTCGACATCGACGTTTCCTTTCCAGCGGGGCTTGTCGTAAAACGCCTTAACGAGCCCGGCTTCGGCAACCTGGGCGGCATCAGCATGGCCATGATCGCCCAGTTCAGCTTTTACCGGGACAAGCAGGTTGCACGCGCCAAACCCTACAAGTTCGGCGCCGGCTTCCTGGCTTTCAACGCCTTCAACTTCAGCGAAAACAATACCGGCCGCGATGTGGGTATCGTGGTGCTCGCCAGTTTGTACCCCATCCCCTCCAAAGACCGCAGCCGCCTGTCTTTCCCCCTCTACGCCGGCGGCGGCTATTTTCTCTCGGAATCGGAATGGTTTCTGCTGTTCGGGCCCGGGATACGGATATCGCTGTAGTGTAATTAAGTAGTTGGACACATCTATTGCAACTCATACTGGTTCGGAAATACGGCGTCAATAGCATTGTTCCTGGGGCTGGGTTATATTGTTATATTGCTATATTGTTATATTGTTATATTGCTATATTGCTATATTGATATATTGTTCTGCTAAATGTGTCCAACTACTTATTGTGGACTCCCTTAGCGGCAATCTGGAACGCAGGCCTGCGGCCCGCGAAATCCAACCTGAATAGTTACGCTGTAGCAATGAATGTCCGGGGCAATCTTTGTCGGCCATCCCCGGAATCGCCTGTTGCCCCGTTTGCCCTTGGTACGGCGCCAGGCAAAATCCTGGGGATTTAATGAAAATAATTTTTCAAAATATGTAACCTGTTTATCCGATGGCTCGTAAAGCTGTTGCAGGCAGGGAAAGGAAATCGGTTTTTTTGCCGGCATGAAAGAAAACAAACAAAGAAATTCGAGACGATGATGAGGAAATTTTTATTGGCAGGCCTTCTTGGCGCCCTGGTTTTGGCCTGTACCCATGAACCGCTCTTCAACCCCCTGGATTATCAGTTGGAAACCCGCCTGAAGGAATTGTCGCCGGACGGCAGCCTCGAGTTTTTTATTCTTCCGGATAGCGAGGATTACGCCTCCATACCACAGGGCGTCGGCAACCGGCTCACGGCTGAAAAGGTAGCTCTGGGCAAGATGTTGTTTTACGAAACCGGCCTTGCTCAGGATGCAAAGTATGAGGCGGGAAAAGGCACTTATTCCTGCTCCACCTGCCACATTCCAAATGCCGGCTTCATGCCGGGCCGGATACAAGGTATTGCCGATGGCGGCGTAGGCTTTGGCCTGAATGGTGAGAGCAGGAGCTCAATGAATGGATATGATGAAACGGAATTGGATGTGCAGGGCGCCAGAGCACTCAGCATGCTCAATGTGGCTTACGTAACCAATACCACCTGGAGTGGGAAGTTTGGGGCGCGTTTTGCCAACGAAGGCACGGAATATGCCTGGACGGCCGAGGACACCGAGCGGAACCACATGGGAATGGATGGGCTGGAAACCCAGAATATCGAAGGGACGATCATCCACCGGATGCGGATCAGCAGAGGCTGGCTGGACACTTTGGGGTATTTGTCAATGTTTGATGCTGCATTCCCCGATTTCCCCGAATCGGAACGATACAACCGTTTAACGGCCAGCCTCGCACTTTCCGCCTACCTGCGCACCCTGCTTTCCAATGAGGCGCCCTTTCAGCTTTGGCTGAAGGGCAGCCAGGATGCGATGAGCGAGCAGGAGAAATCCGGAGCTTTGTTGTTTTTTGGGAAGGCCGGTTGTTATCGCTGCCATAAAGGGGCTGCCCTCAACGCCGTGGAATTTCACGCCCTCGGCGTGCGGGACCTCTATCAAACCGGCGGTTTCAATACCGGCCCGGATGATATTCGCAATTTCGGCCGTGGAGGTTTCACCGGGAGAGAGGAAGATATGCGGAAGTTTAAGGTGCCCGGCATCTATAATATGGCGGATTCGCCCTTTTATTTCCACGGGGCAAGCAAACACACGCTGCTTGCAGTAGTGGAGTATTTCAATAAGGGTATCCCGGAAAACCCGGATGTGCCGGCCAGCCAGATTTCCCCTTTTTTCCGCCCCCTGAACCTTTCGGATGAAGAGGTGCTCAGCTTGACGGAGTTCCTCAAAACCGGCCTGCGCGACCCGAACCTTCAGCGTTATGTTCCTTCATCTGTGCTTTCCGGCAACTGTTTCCCGAATAACGACCCCTTGTCGCGCTCCCATCTGGGCTGCGAATAAAATAAAGGCTGATAGCTTGCGCCATAAGAAGCGCTCCGGCAATTGGAGCGCTTTTTTTATTTTTGAGCCTGTCACACCAATACAAGAAGATGGATCACTGGACACTCCAGGGGAAAACCGCCGTCGTGGCCGGCGCCAGCAAGGGGATCGGGCTGGCTACGGCGGAGGAACTGCTGCGCCATGGCGCGGAGGTATTGTTTCTGGCCCGCTCGGAAGCCCTGATCCGGGAGGCGGAGGAAAGCTTCGATGCGCGGGGGTGGAAAGCATACGGCATGGTGGCCGATATCGGAGAGGAAAGCCAGCGAATGGCTGTCGCAGAAAGGGCTGAACAATTGTGGGGCAGGCTCGATATCTTGGTCAACAACGTGGGAACCAATATCCGAAAGCCGACCCTGGAGGCTACATTCGAAGACCTGCAGCACGTCATGGATATCAATGCCGGCGCCGCCTTTGATCTGTGCCTGCGCTTATTTCCCCTGCTCAGGAAAGGAAAACAAAGCAGCATCGTCAATGTCGCATCCATCGCCTCACTTACGGGAGTGATGTGGACCACGGCGATCTACGCCATGTCCAAAGCCGCATTGAACCGCATGACGCAATACCTGGCGGTGGAATGGGGCGGGGAGGGTATCCGCGTCAACGCCGTCAACCCCTGGTTCATCCGAACCGAAAGGGTGGAGCGCGTGCTGTCCGACCCGGAAAAAGTCCGGCAGATTGAGCAGGCTACACCTCTGGGCCGGGTGGGAGAGCCGGAGGAAGTGGCGCGCGCCATCGCCTTCCTCTGCATGCCCGCCGCCTCCTACCTGACGGGGCTTACCCTTCCGGTGGACGGCGGTTTCTCGCAGCAGGGGATCAGGTAAGGGGCGCTCCGGAAAGCTCCCGGCATTTATCCGCTCTCCCTCACCTCCCAGCTCCAGGTGATCTTTGCCGTGGGCTCCAGCAGCTTTTTAACGGAACACAGCTTCTCCATCGACAGGTTGACGGCCCGTTCGGCCTTTTTTTCCTGAACCGGCCCGCTGAGCAGGTAATGGACATGGATGTCCGTGAACAGGGAGGGCGTTTTGTCCTTTTCCCGTTCGGCGGTGACGATGACCTGAATGTCGTCCAGTTGCTGGCGCAGTTTGCGCAGCATGTATATGACGTCGATGGCGCTGCAGCTTCCCAGTGCAGCCAGCACCATTTGCATGGGCCGCAGCCCCTTGTTGTGCCCGCCGATGTCCGGGGCCCCGTCCGATTCCACGGTAGCGCCCGTTTCGTTAACCGCCTGCAGGTGGTAGTCCTGGTCGAGCCTTTTGAGAACAATTTTCATACGTAACAGGATATCTTCTGATGCAAATCCAAACTTACGCCGAATCCCGGAAAATTTGCGCCGCTGCCCGTATCGTAAAAAACGGTGAGCTGACATAAGTCATCGTTTTTTCTGACAAAAAGCATAGGCAGGCATTTATTGCCGGCATAAATTTCGCAAGAGCTTGATAATAATTGCTAAAACGAAATAAAATCAATTCGGTTTTTGCTTTTTTTCAGGGAGATGGATTTTTGTGGCTTTTGGTCAGAAACCAAATAAAATTCCAAAAAAAATTCTGCAATGAGAGATCTGTTGGTCCGGAACCGCTGGCTGGCTGTAGTTGGGGCGGTTTTCATTCAGTTGGCCCTTGGGGCCATTTATGCATGGTCGGTGTTTACCAAATTGCTTACCGAGCCGGAGGGGATCTACCGCTTTTCAGCTTCCCAGGCGGCCTGGGTGTTCTCGGCCGGGTTGGCCACCTTTGCCATCGTCATGGTGCTGGCGGGAAAATGGCAGGCCAAGGCTGGCCCCCGCATAGTGTCTCTGTCGGGAGGCCTTTTGCTCGGCCTGGGGTATGTGCTGGGCGGCTTTTTCGGCAGCACATTCTGGGCGCAGTTGATTTTCATCGGGCTGGTAGGCGGCGCCGGGATCGGCCTGGCGTACGTAGTGCCGATCGCAGTAGGGGTGAAGTGGTTCCCGGATAAAAAAGGCATGATCACCGGGCTGGCGGTCGCCGGCTTCGGTTTCGGTGCTACCATCTGGGTGCAGCTCGCGGGGTCCTGGTTCGGGGGGCTGCTGAATACTACCCAGGTGTTCGGGCTGCCGGGGGTTCAAAGCGTTTTTGTGATCTATGGCTTCCTTTTCACTGCGCTTGTGGTGCTGGGCAGCATCGTGATGGTGAACCCGCCGGAAGGATACGCTCCGAAAGGCTGGATACCCCCGCAGCCGGCGGCCGGGCAAAGCACGAACGGGGCAGTCGATTTCCCCTCTTCCAGGATGTTGCGCACGCCGCAGTTTTACATGCTCTGGAGCGTATTCATCTTTTCGGCCCTGGCCGGCCTGATGGTCATCTACTGCATCAAATTATTCGGCATGGACGCCCTGGCCTACAACGGGATCGCCAGTGCCGGCGCGATTACCGGCACGGCCATGGCCTGGTATGCCATCTTTAACGGCCTGGGCCGCATCGCCTGGGGAACCGTATCCGACCGCATCGGGCGCAAATCGGCCATCGTGGCGATGACGGTGTTCCAGGGCGCTATCATGCTGGCTATGTATCATGTGTTCATACATTTCGGAATGGCGATGGGCTTTATCGTCGCCGCCTCTGTAGTCGGCTTCAACTTTGGCGGCAACTTCGCCCTCTTTCCGGCAATCACCGCCGACTTCTTCGGCAACAAACGGGTGGGCAGCAACTACGGCTGGATGTTTACAGCTTACGGCATCGCCGGAATCGCGGGGCCCCAGCTGGCCGGCCTGTTTAAGGATGCCGCCGAAAACAGCGGCGACCCGAAAGTGTGGATGGCCCCGTTCATCATCGCCGGGGTTTCGTGCCTGATCGGCGCCGTCGTCATGCTCCTGACCCGCCCGCCTGAAGTAGCGGCCGAACAAAAGGAAACGGAGAAACCTATGAAACCCAAATACCCTGAGAAAGAACTGGATCCCGCCTCGGCCGCCTGAAAAGAGCTGAAAAAAATTTAACATTTTTTTAGCATTCGCCTCCAATCCCTGCATTTACAAGGGGGTTGGAGGTGTTTTTTGTGGGAGAAGCCCGGAAAATCATTAATTCCTATTAAATCTATGGGAAATAAATTATTTTTGTCCTGTTCATTCTTCCAACGCTTTCCCTGCAGCTTCCGGGCGGGGGAAAAGAGGGTATTGTGGCGCAGTGTTTTATTTTTTTCTACATTTGCGCCACGATCACTTCTTTGACGAGAATGATTTTATAAAGAAGGGTGGAGAGACGGGCTCTGTGAAACCCTGGCAACCATGCTGCTTCAGCAACGGTGCCAAATCCCGCCAGCCTGCCGCGAGAAGGCAGGTATTTTGGAAATATAAAATCAAAAAAACATGATTTCCAAGGGCGTTTTTTGCCGGTTTTCCGGTTTTATGAAGGCTACTTTCCCTCAACCATTCCTTGCGGCACACCCCTGCATGCGCTTCTGCATGTGTTGTTGTTGCTGAATTCCCACTGTCCTCCGCAGTTACTGCCGTGAAGCACTCCCCCGGGAGGAGGGCTGCTTCCCGTGATGTCCTGCGCGTGGAAAGCCGCTGCCGGCTTTTCCCTTTGCCTGTAAATATTTTTCCACCCAATAAAAATGCACCAAGCATGTCAAACCTGAGATTCGAAACCTTGCAATTACACGCCGGACAGGAAGAAGTGGAAGGCACGACGCGCTCCCGCGCCGTGCCCATTTACCAGACGACTTCCTACACTTTCCGCGACTCCGAACACGGGGCGAACCTCTTCGCCCTGAAGGAATTCGGAAACATTTACACCCGCATCATGAACCCCACCACCGACGTCCTGGAGAAGCGCGTGGCGGCCCTGGAAGGCGGCGTGGCGGCTTTGGCTGTCAGTTCCGGGCAGGCGGCCCAGTTCATCGCGCTGACGAACATCCTGGAGGCCGGCGACAACCTGGTTTCCAGCGCCAACCTGTACGGCGGCACCTACAACCAGTTCAAAGTGAACTTCAAGCGCCTGGGCATCGAAGCACGTTTTGTGGAGGACGAGTCGCCGGAAGCCTATGAGAAGCTCATCGACGAACACACCAGGGCGTTGTATGTCGAAACCATCGGCAACCCCAGCTTCAATGTGCCGGATTTTGACGGCATAGCTGCGGTGGCCAGGAAGTACGACATTCCTCTGGTTGTGGACAACACCTTCGGGGCTGCGGGCTATCTGTTCCGCCCCTTCGAGCACGGCGCCAATATCGTGGTGCAGTCGGCCACCAAGTGGATCGGCGGGCACGGCACCTCGATCGGGGGCATCATCGTCGATGGGGGCAATTACAACTGGGGCAACGGCAAATACCCGCAGTTTACGGAGCCCTCCGAGGGTTACCACGGCCTGAAGTTCTGGGATGTATTTGGCTCCGAGGGGCCTTTCGGGAACATCGCCTTCATCATCCGTGCGCGAGTAGAAGGCCTGCGGGATTACGGGCCTGCCCTCAGCCCCTTCAACGCCTTCCTGCTGCTGCAGGGCCTGGAGACCCTGTCTCTGCGCGTGCAGCGCACCGTCGACAACGCCCTGGCCCTGGCGCAGTGGCTCGAACAACACCCGGCTGTGGAGTTTGTCAACTACCCCGGGCTGGCGAGCAGCCCGGCGCACGCCAGCGCCCGCAAATACCTGCGCAACGGTTTTGGCGGCGTCCTCTCCTTCACCCTTAAAGGAAACAAGGAAAACGCCACCCGTTTTGTGGACAGCCTGAAGCTTGTCAGCCACCTGGCCAATGTGGGGGATTCCAAAACCCTGATCATTCAGCCGTCGGCCACTACGCACCAGCAGCTGTCGGAAGCCGAACAGCGGGCCGCAGGCGTCGTGCCCAACCTGCTGCGCGTTTCGGCAGGCATCGAACACATCGATGACATCAAAGCCGATTTCGAGCAGGCTTTCGCCAAAGTCGGCCCGGGCAGCGCTGTACTGGCGTGAGTTATTGAAAACAGTTGATAGTTGACGGTTGATCGTTGTTTCCTGCAACTGACAACCGGCAGCTATCAACTGACAACTATCCAAAAAAAACAAAGCCGTGGAATATTTGACCATTCACACACCCTTTGAACTGGAAAGCGGGGAGTCGCTGCCCGAGCTGACTATTGCTTATACCACCTACGGCCGGATGTCGCCGGAAGGAGACAATGTGGTGTGGGTTGCCCACGCCCTGACCGCAAATGCCGATGCAGCCGAATGGTGGCCCGGCCTGGTGGGCCCGGGAAAGCTGTTCAGCCCGGAGAAGTATTTCATCGTTTGCGCCAATATGCTGGGTTCGTGTTATGGGAGCACCAGCCCGCGCAGCATCGATCCGGACACGGGGCTCTCCTACGGGAAGCGCTTCCCCCTGATCACTATCCGGGATATGGTGCGGGCGCACCAGAAGCTGCAGGCCCACCTGGGTATCGAACGCATACGCCTGGCCATCGGCGGCTCCATGGGCGGCCAGCAGGTACTCGAGTGGGCGGTGATGGACCCCGGGCTTTTTGAAAACATCGCCATCCTGGCTTCCAATGCCCGCCATTCCCCCTGGGGTATCGCCTTTAACGAAGCTCAGCGCATGGCCATCGAGGCCGACCCCACCCTTTATGGTGAATCCCCGGATGCAGGCAGGGCCGGGCTGGAGGCAGCCCGCGCCATCGCCATGTTGTCGTACCGCAACTACCGCACCTACCAGCTTTCCCAGGAAGAAGAAGACAGTGCGAAACTGGGGGGCTTCAAAGCCAGTTCCTACCAGAGATACCAGGGGTACAAGCTGCAAAAGCGCTTCGATGTGCTGTCCTACCTCAGCCTGAGCCGGTCGATGGACAGCCACAACCTGGGGCGGGGGCGCGAAAGCACCGAGGCTGCACTGAAACGGATACGCGCCAATACCCTCGTCATCGGCATACAGTCCGACCTGCTTTTTCCGGTGGAGGAACAGGCTTACATCGCCAGGCATGTCGCGCGCGCCAGGCTGGAACTCATCGACAGCATTTACGGCCACGACGGCTTCCTGATCGAAGATGAGGCCATCAGCCGGCTGGTGAGGCCCTTCCTGGAAGGGCGGCCCCGAATGAAGGGAAAGGGCAGGTTCATACTGCAGGAGCGGAAAAACGGCTTCGGCTACCTCGCCACGCCGGCCCTGCCAGGTACGGAAAGCTTCTGATCCTTGCATTTCCATGGCCTAAACTTTTTAAAATCACGGGCATTTTTTTTCCAAATACCGTAAATTGGGATTTCTAAAAAAGCAACTTTCATTTCTTAAACTTAAAACCGATAAAATATGTCCCTGAGATTAGGTGATGTCGCTCCCGACTTCAAAGCCAAAACAACCGAAGGCGAAATCAATTTCCACCAGTGGCTCGGCAATAGCTGGGGCGTGCTCTATTCCCACCCGGCCGATTTCACGCCGGTTTGCACCACTGAACTGGGCCGGACGGCCAAACTGAAAGAGGATTTCGCCAAACGCAACGTCAAGGTCATCGCCCTGAGCGTTGACCCGCTGGAAGACCACATGAAGTGGCTCGGCGATATCGAGGAAACCCAGAATGTGAAAATGAACTTCCCCGTTATTGCCGATGAGGACCGCCACGTTGCGGAACTATACGACATGATCCACCCCAACGCCAAGGAAAAGGCTACGGTGCGGTCGGTATTCTTTATTGACCATAATAAGAAGATCCGTGCTATGATCACTTACCCCCCCTCTACGGGCCGCAACTTCCACGAGATACTCCGCGTGATCGATTCCCTGCAACTGACTGACAACTACAGCGTGGCCACTCCGGTCGACTGGGAAGACGGCGAAGACGTCGTTATTGCTCCGGCCATTACCAATGAAGAGGCCGAGAAGAAGTTCCCCAAGGGCTTCAAACAGCTCAAGCCCTACCTGCGCATGACGCCGCAGCCGAACAAGTGACCGGAATGAGGAAAAGCATACTGCGCGTTTGATTGAAAGTACAGGCGGCGCTGCGGGAGCCTGCAGCGCCGTTTTTGATGGGGAAGGGAAGGGGGGATGCTATATTGCTATATTGCTGTATGGCTATATTGCTATATTGCTATATTGCTGTATGGCTATACGGCTATATTGTTGTATGGCTATATTGCTATATTGCTGTATGGCTATACGGCTATATTGTTGTATGGCTGTATGGCTATATGGCTATATGGCTCTTTAGCAGAACAATATAACAATATAACAATATAACAATATAACAATATAACAATATAACAATATAACAATATAACAATATAACAATATAACAATATAACAATATAACAATATAACAATA
>CAUJDW010000138.1 GCA_963169455.1 Bacteroidota bacterium
CATCCCGAATTATGGAAATGACCTCGGAGAGGTCAACCGTTTGTAGATGAATAATTTAAAGCGTGAGACGACCTCGGAGAGGTCGAACCTTAAATGCTTCATTGCCGGAATCTTGCCCTTGTGCGACCTCTCCGAGGTCGAGAAACATAAATTTTCGGTATTATCTACAAATCTACGACCTCTCCGAGGTCGAAAATTCGGGATGACTCATGTTTGTCCGGTTTCGGATGTTAAGTAGTTGGACACATTTAGCAGAACAATGCAACAATCCGACAATATAACCCCAGCCCCAGGAACAATGCTGTTGACGCCGTATTTCCGAAGCAGTATGAGTTACAATAAATGTGCCCAACTACTTACAATACGGCATTCACCTCTTCCAGGGGCAGGCCGAAGGCTTCGGCGACTCCGCGGTAAACCACTTTTCCGTTGACCACATTGAGCCCCAGTTTGAGCGGCGCGCTGTCGCGGCAGGCCTGCTGCCAGCCCTTGTCTGCCAGTTGGATGGCATAGGGCAGGGTGGCGTTGGTCAGGGCGATCGTGGAGGTGTAGGGGACGGCGCCCGGCATGTTGGCCACGCAGTAGTGCACCACATCGTCGATGATGAAGGTGGGGTCTTCGTGCGTCGTCGGCGTGCAGGTTTCGATGCAGCCCCCCTGGTCAACGGCCACGTCGACCAGCACGGCGCCGGGTTTCATTTCCTTCAGCATATCGCGGGTGATGAGCTTGGGCGCTTTGGCGCCGGGTATGAGCACGGCCCCCACGATGAGGTCGGCGTCCTTGATGAGGCGGCGTATGTTGTATTCGTTGCTGTAGAGGGTGGTGACATTTGCCGGCATGATGTCAGCCAGTTCCCGCAGGCGGTTCAGGTTGATGTCCATGATCGTGACCTGGGCGCCCAGCCCCGCGGCCATTTTGGCTGCCTGGGTGCCCACGATGCCGCCGCCCAGGATGAGCACTTTGCCCGGTTCGACGCCGGGCACCCCGCCCAGCAGCACCCCGCGGCCCATGGCATGTTTCTCCAGGTATTTTGCGCCTTCCTGTACAGCCATACGCCCGGCCACCTCCGACATGGGCACCAGGAGCGGGAGGCTGCGGTCGGGAAGCTCCACCGTTTCATAAGCCAGGCATACGGCGCCGCTGCGTATCATGGCGTGCGTCAGAGGCTCATAAGAGGCGAAGTGGAAATAGGTGAACAGCAGCTGGCCCTTCCGGATCAGGCTGTATTCCTGCTCGATGGGCTCCTTCACTTTGATGATCATTTCGGCAATGCCGTAAATTTCTTCGATGGTGGGCAGAATCTCCGCCCCGGCTGCCTGATATTCTGCATCGCTGAAACCGCTGCCTTCTCCTGCAGAGGCCTGCACATAGACCTTATGCCTGCGCTTGCTGAGTTCATAGGCTCCCGCAGGCGTCAGGGCCACGCGGTTTTCGTTGGTTTTGATTTCCTTAGGTACGCCGATTATCATCGTTTTGATTTTATTGGATTAGGAATGTTAGAAGTCGCGCAAAAATAAGAAACTGGCTCGATTTTCGGCTTTATCGCATGCTGTCGTGTAAAAAAAAAGCCCGCGTTTTGCGGGCTTTTTTGAAAGAACGAAATCGATGTTACCTAATTCTCTTTAATGTAGATCAAGAAGCATGCCAGAAATGTTCATTTTAAAAAAAAAAGCCCGCACATTAATTGCGGGCCGGGAATTACTTTAACCAAAATAGTTGATGAGAAAAGCAGGGCAAGAAGCGTGCCATGTTTTGCATCAATCGACAAAAACGGGAGTGTCCCGGATGGGGATGACCCCTCTGGCCATGGCGATATCGAACAGGCGTTGTACGGCTTCCCTGCCTTCCGGCCCGAGGCTGCGGGTATAGTCATTGACGTAGAGTTGGATGTGCTGGTACATCACCTCCTCTTCCATTTCCTGGGCGTGTTCGCGCACGAAATCGAGGGGCGCCCGGGGGTTGTCGAGGGCGAAAGCCACGCTGCGGGCCATGACGCGGTTGATGGCCTGCTGTATGGGCCGGCCCAGTTTCCGCTGTACCGCAATGCCGCCCAGGGGAATGGGCATTTGGGCCGTTTTTTCCCAGTATTCGCCCAGGTCTTCGATTTTCACAAGCCCTTTGCTTTGATAGGTAAAGCGGTTTTCGTGGATGATCAGCCCGGCGTCAACCTCTCCGTCCAGGATGGCATCCTCGATGCGGGAGAAGAGCATCTCTTTTTTGTCGCCGATCTCGGGATAAGCCAGGCTGAGCAGGAAGTTCGCGGTAGTGTACTTTCCTGGGATGGCCACCCGGGCATTTCGGATGGCTTGGGGGCCCATGGGCTCCCGGGCGATGAGGAGCGGGCCGGCGCCCCTGCCCAGGGCGCTGCCCGCCTCGAGCAGGGCGTAATCCGCCAGCAGGTAGGCCAGCGCATGGAAGCTGAGTTTGGTGATGTGCAGCCTTTTGCCAAAAGCGCGTTGGTTGAGTTCTTCCACATCGGCAATGACAGGCTCGAATTCCAGGCCTTCGGTATCCACCTTTCCGTGGATCATGGCGTCAAAGATGAAAGTATCGTTTGGGCAGGAGGAAAATCCCAGGCTGAGTTTCATGGAAAACGGTTTGGTTGCGGGAGCAAAAATAGAAATTTCCGGGGCCTGCGGGAGGAAGTGGGCCAGAAGAAAAAAGTGAGAGGCAAATGCGCAGTACCCCCTGCGAAGGGCACAGTCGTCTTCAAATAGCTCAATGAGCCGGTAAAAATCCTGAGAAAAAAGTGATTACCGGAAGGCTCCGGCTTTTTTGCTGATCGCAATAATGGCCAATGCTAGGACGAAGATTGTTGTAACAGGCATCATAGGGTCTGATTTTCAAAACGTTAGGTAGATAGCCAATTCGTTTTTGGGTTTTTTGAAAGCTCTTACACCCGGTTTAGACAACCCGGGCGGTGTAAAGGGTTGGGTAAAAGGCTGTTTTTTTTAGATTTTTTTTCACCTCCCCTGGCGCATCTTTGACATTTGGCCTGTTAACCTGACGCCCTCCGCCTTGCTCAACCCCATACCAATGGCATCAGAAAATAGACAGCCAGTGAAACGGCAATAGTGGAAACCAGGTTCATCCATATTCCCGCCCGCACCATGTCCGGGATGCTCAGAAAGCCCGAGCCGAACACGACGGCGTTGGGCGGAGTAGCTACCGGGAGCATGAAGGCGCAGGAGCCGGCGAATGTAGCCCCCAGCATCAGCAAAACCGGGGGAGCGCCGATACCTCCGGCGATGGACGCCAGGATCGGCAGGATCATGGAAACGGTAGCGACATTGGAGGTGACTTCGGTCAGGAAGTTGACGCCCAGCACTACGGCAAAAAGCAGGGCCAGCACGGGCAGCCCCCGCAGCATGCCCAGTTGTTGCCCCAGCCAGACGGCCAGCCCGCTGCTCGTGAAACCCTCCGCCAGGGCCAGCCCTCCGCCGAAGAGCAGGATGATGCCCCATGGTATCTGTACGGCGCTTGCCCAGTCGAGCAGCCGGCGGTTGTCCGTCACCCCTTCCCTGCGGCTGGGGATGACGAAAAGCACCGATGCGCCTGCCATGGCAATGATGGTGTCATCGATGCCCGGCAGCAACTTGTCCAGTATGAAGGAACGGCTGATCCACGCCACGGCAGTCAGGGAGAATACCGCCAGCACCCATTTTTCTTCGAAGGAAATGGAGCCCAGTTCTTTCAACTGCCGTTGAATTTCCTCCCTGCTGCCCGGAAGGCTGGCGTCCTGAATCCGGAAGGCCAGGCGGGTTAAGTATATCCAGCACAGGAGCAGCAAAGCCGCAGAGATGGGCAGCCCCATCAGCATCCACTGCAGGAAGGTTATTTGGGATTGGAATGTCTCTTCAAGCACGCCGACAAAAACGAGGTTGGGTGGGGTCCCGATAATGGTGGCTACCCCGCCAATGGAGGCGGCATAGGCGATGCCCAGCATCAGGGCCTTCTCGAAGCCCGGCTGCCGGCGCCCCTGCCTGGCAACCTGCATAGCCACCGCCACCCCGATAGGCATCATCATCACCGCCGTAGCCGTATTGGAGATGAACATGGACAACAAAGCCGTGGCCAGCATGAAACCCAGAACCAGCCGGGCGGGCTCGCTGCCTACCAGGTTGATGATATTCAACGCAATGCGCTTGTGCAGGCCCCACTTCTCGATAGCCGCGGCGATGAAAAAACCGCCCAGGAAGAGAAAAATGAGCGGATGGCCATAGGCTTTGGAAGTTTCGCCCAGCGCCAGCCCGCCACTGAGCGGAAAAAGGACGATGGGCAGCAGCGAGGTCGCGGCAATGGGAACAGCTTCGGTAATCCACCAGGTGGCGATCCAAAGGGTCCCCGCAAGAATGGCCCGCGCTTCCGCGCTCATGCCTTCCGGCTGGACAAACACAAGAGCCAGGATAAATAACAAGGGCCCCAGAAACAGGCCGGCCCCGCGGAAGGGTGCATGGTTTTTCATGATGTTTCGCTGGAAAAAGCGGGAGAAGTTACGGTATTTTTGTAACTATTCAGGACTCCTTTTGCGGCAATCCGGAACGCGGGCCTGTGGCCCGCGACGCAGGCAGAGCCTCTCCCAAGGTTCAGTGATTATCACTTCGCGTGCCTGCGGCCCGGGCAATCGCGTTTAACTTTTTTTGCATCAAACGCCGGTATGTGCATCCTGCCAGGAAGCCGGGTTAAGTCGCCTGACGGCTTTGAGCCGTCAGGCGACTAGCCAGGATGCGCCCACCGTTCATAATCCGGCTGAAGGTTTGTTCCAAATGCGATCGCCTTTGCCTGTGGCCTACGACGAAGATAATGCCGCTAAGGAGTCCTGAAGAGTTACGTATTTTTTATGATTGGCGGCCGTCTTGAATTCGGGAAAAGTTTTTGAAACCTGAAATCGTTCCGCTTGCCGCAAAAAAGAAAAGCGTGGACTTTGAAAATTGTCCACGCTTTTCTATAAAACCTTGATCTGCATTGAGTTGCAGATGTCAGTGCCGAAAGGGGGAGTCGAACCCCCACGCCCGTAAGGACACACGCCCCTGAAACGTGCGCGTCTACCAATTCCGCCATTTCGGCAAATGTTGCGGATTAAAACCGTCCGGAGGCGGTTTTTTTTCAGGGTGGGGCAAAGATAGCAGTAAATTTTATTTTTACAATTCTCTGCCCTTTTTTTTGCACGGTACCGAAGGTGGGACTTCCCGATCGTGCATCCGTAAGACTCGCTACGCTTGTTAACGGCTGCATCATCGGGATAAACTTCTCGTCCCACTGCTTTGGTATGTACCGAAGGTGGGACTCGAACCCACACGGTGTTGCCACCACTGGATTTTGAGTCCAGCGCGTCTACCAGTTCCGCCACTTCGGCAAGTTGTTCCGGCCGGCTCGTTCGCCGGCTTTTCCTCTTTTTCGGGGAGGCAAATTTAGAAAAAAAATCCTGTAGATACCAAACAACCTGCAGAGAGAAAACTCTGGAAAAATGGAAAAAGTTCCGGGGGAAAGTGGTAGGGTTATAAGGTCTGAAGGTCTGAAGGTCGTAAGGTCGTAAGGTCTGAGGGTCGTAAAGCCCAAAGGTCATTCGACTTTACAACCTTACGACCTTACAACCTCAGTTGAACCAACTCCTGAAGATATCCAGCCCGTTGGCATAAATCACCAGCCCCAGCACGATGATGAAGCCGATCATGGTGGCGTATTCCATGAACTTGTCGCTCGGCTTGCGGCCGGTGGCTACTTCGTAAAGCAGGAACATCACGTGGCCGCCGTCGAGGGCGGGGATGGGCAGCAGGTTCATGAATGCGAGGATGAGGGACAGGATGGCCGTCATGAACCAGAACCGTTCCCAGACCCACTCGGCGCCGAACATGGAGCCGATAGTGCCGAAGCCGCCCAGGCTTTCAGAGGCCTTGATCCGGCCGCGGAACATCTGCCCAAAGGCCTTGAACTGGTCGTTGAGGAAGCCGATGCCCTTGTAAACGCCTGCCGGCAGGGCCTGGGCGAGGCTGTATTCCTGGCGTTTCATGTCGAAGAAATAGGCTTCGCCATACGGGTATATCCCGACCTTGCCTTCTTCGGTATTGACCATTTCGAGCTGCAGGGTGTCTTTTTCCTGGCGCACCACCGACACGGTAATCGGCTGCCCCTTCTGTTGCTGGGCCAGGCGGGCGAAATCGTTGAAGAAAGGCGTGGGCTCGCCGTTGAGGGCTATGATCGCATCGCCGGGCTGTATGCCTGCCTTTTCGGCGGGGGAATCCTCCACGAGCCTGGCAGCCACGAAGGGCACCCGGGCGGCGAACAACCCCCTCGATTTATTCTCGTGGCTGGACAGGATGCCGATAAAGCGGGGGTCGATGGGGAGGGTGATTTCTTCACCCTCGCGCTGAACCCTGATGTTGTCGGCGCTGTTGATGATGATCTCGCGCACCACTTCCCGGTCATTGAATTTTTCAAATGGCTTGCCGCCCACGGCCAGGATGTGGTCGCCGTCGCGCAACCCCATTTCCGTGCCCAGAGAGTCGACGAAAATCCCGTATTTGATGTTTTCGTTGGGCAGGTACTCTTCGCCCCATACCCACAGCACCATGCCGTAGATCAGGAAGCCCAGAATGAAATTGACCGTGACCCCACCCAGCATAATGATCAGCCGCTGCCAGGCCGGTTTGGAGCGGAACTCCCAGGGCTGAGGCGGCTGCTTCATCTGTTCGGTGTCGAAACTTTCGTCGATCATGCCGGAAATCTTGACATAACCACCCAATGGCAGCCATCCGATGCCGTATTCCGTTTCTCCTTTTTTATATTTGAAAAGGGAAAACCAGGGGTCGAAAAAGAGGTAGAACTTTTCGACACGGGTGCCGAAAAGCCGGGCTGGCAGGAAATGCCCCATTTCGTGAAGGACAATCAGAATGGAGAGGCTCAGCATCAATTGCCCTGCCATGATCACGTAGTTCATAATCCGCTGTAATGTGTGTATGTATAAGTGTAAACTGCAAGTTTAAAAAACAGGATGAATTTTCCTATTGTTGTGCAAACGTGCGCAAAGGTAATCGGAATTGAACAAAAATTATACCATACCGCTTTCAAAACCGACGGGCGGTTCGTTTGAAACCGCTTCTACGCGATATGAACCTTTTTTATACAACCGATATCAGGGACGGCTTGCTGACGCTGTCTGAGGAGGAGTCGCGGCATTGTGTCCAGGTGTTGCGGCACAAGCCCGGAGATGTCATCCACATCGTGGACGGCCGGGGGGGGCTGTATGTGGCGGAAATCCTGGAAACCGGCAGAAAACGTTGCATCGCCCGCCAGCTTGAAGCCCGGCAGGGCTACGGGCGCCGCCCTTTTTACCTTCACCTGGCCATCGCACCCACCAAAAGCATCGACCGCCTGGAGTGGTTCCTGGAAAAGGCCGCCGAGTTCGGCGTCGATGAGGTCACCCCCGTCCTGTGTGAGCGCTCGGAACGCCGGCAACTGCGCATCGACAGGCTGGAAAAGGTGCTGCTGGCAGCCATGAAGCAGTCGCTGAAGGCCTATCTGCCCAGGCTGAACGAACTGACGCCCCTGCCGGATTTACTGAAGCAGCAGGCCGGCGGCGAAGGGGCCAGGTACATCGCCTACCTGGGTGAAAGCGTTAAGGGCCACCTGAAAGACAACCTCAGGCCCGGAGAAAATGTTTGTATCCTGATCGGCCCCGAAGGCGATTTCAGCGAAGCGGAAGCCCGGGCATGTATGGATGCAGGCTTCCTGCCGGTGAGCCTGGGCCCGAGCCGGCTCCGCACGGAAACGGCAGGCCTGGCCGCCTGCCATATTGCAAACCTGATCAACGAATAATAGATATGGTAAAAAAACGTGTTGTGTTCCTTGTTTTGTCGCTGGCCGCCGCCGCTGTCCTGGCCTCGGCTGCCGAACCGCCAACCTTGAGGATGGGCCTGCTGAAGTACAAGGGTGGGGGTGACTGGTACGCCAACCCCACGGCGCTGGTGAACCTGGCGCGCTTCTGTAACCAGCAGCTGGGCGCAAATTTCGATACGGATTACGGTGAAGTGGATGTGGGCAGCGCCGAACTGTTTAACTACGCTTTCGTTCACATGACGGGGCACGGCAACGTGGTGCTCTCCGACGCCGAAGCCGAAAACCTGCGCAATTACCTGATCGGGGGGGGCTTCCTGCACATCGACGACAACTATGGCATGGACCAGTATGTGCGGCTGGCCATAAAAAAGGCCTTCCCGGAACTGGATTTTGTCGAACTGCCTTTTGAACACGAGATATTCCACCAGAAATTCGATTTCAAAAACGGGCTGCCCAAAATACATAAACACGACGGGAAAACACCCCAGGGTTTCGGCCTGTTCTGGCAGGGACGGCTTATCTGTTTCTACACCTACGAATGCGACCTGGGTGACGGATGGGAAGACCAGGATGTCCACAACGACCCGGAAGAAGTGCGACTTCAGGCGCTGCGCATGGGCGCCAATATTATTCAGTACATTTTCCAGCAATAGGGGAAGGGTGGGGTAGAGGCCCGTTTCCTGATGCCAGATTGCCAGTGCTGTCGGCATTAAGTAACGGGTTAGAAAAATTAGGCTATTTTGCCGCCAGGCAAGGCGCGAGAAGCGAGCATAGCGGGACTATGTGAGCGACAGCCTGTCCCGTACCCGTAGGGTCGGGAAACAACGCAGTATGGCGGCAAAAGAGTCCATTTGATATCCCGGTATTTAGTGCCGACAGCACTAGTTCCACAAAGGCGACCGTTTCTGTTTGATGTAGTTCCTGATATTGAGCCAGAAGGCGATGAAGAGGTAGAAGATGACGGGAGAGCCCAGTGTGGCGAAGGTGAGGTAGATGAAATACATGCGCACCCTCGCCGAGGCTACTCCAATCTTTTCGCCCAGGTAACTGCATACGCCAAATGCGGAACGCTCCATCAGGTTTTTGAAATCTATCATGCCCGTAATGTTTTTTGCTTCACCGGCCCGCCGGCCGGCTGTATTCCTCTGGAAATGAGTGGCTGTAGCCTGCCAGGCAGACATGAAAACACAAGGTGAAACAAATTTCGGGGCAAATTGATTTTACTATGGCCCAAAAAAATTCAGCGGTGCAGGCTTCTAATTGGGCCAGGCCATTTGATCTGTATCCCCGCTATATACAGAGACCTCATAGGCCGGCTGCTGGGCCTCCAGAGCGTGGCCGGGGTTGGACAATTTCTCCTGAGAGCCGGAAAACAGGTTCATGGCTCCAATGATGCCGATCAACATAAGGACAGCTACGATGATGCTTTCGATTTTGTTCGAGGATTTATTCGCGTGTTTCATGAGATTTCGATTATTGTAGGTTTGATTGGTTTCAGGCAGGCAAAACACGGCCTGCCCCCTCAGGCTGCCACGCCCGGGGCTGAAAAAAACTGGAATTGAGCTGATTGCCGCTTACCCGGGAAACACAGGGGCGCAGAAAGCCCTGCCTGGCAGCGGCTGGCATGCCGAGCCTGGGGAAAAAAGGGCCTCAGGGAGCCAATGGCTCCGTTACAACCTTACATTGACGCAGGGATGTTTTTCACCCCCTGTCCTTGTTTCAGGTAGCCGGCAGCAGATGTTTTTTGCGGAGTTGTTGGCCTGCATGGCTGCCGGCAGCATGGAAGCCTGCGCGGGCCGGATGCAGGCCACCGAGTGGAATGGGGCCGTCGAGGCAGTTGGAGTAGGTAGAAATGGGTTGCATAAAACACTAGTTTGATTATGGAATGGGAAGATTAGAACCGAAAAATGCGGGGGGTAGAGATTTTGGGATGTATTGGCAAATATATTAAAACATTATATTATATAATAGCTTTTTGTTTTTCACCTTCTCTTGTTTTTTTGTGCCTTACGTATTATGTAATTACAAAATGTGTGCCAAAAAACAGGCGCAGGGCCTATTCAACGGAAACGAGCCGGGCTTTGGGTTGTTTTGGCAGCAGAAGCCAGAGCCTGCCGTAATTGTTGATGCGCCCGGCCTTCCGGGCCGCCTTGTTCCCAATGCCCGAATACACATCGATGCGCCCCGGGCCTTTGATGGCGCCGCCCACGTCATGAGCGACGAAGTAGCGGTAGTCGTAACCTACGACTCTTTGTTTCTTGTAGTCGAAAACGGGAAAGGAGGCCAGCAGGCAGCTTCCAAGAGGGATATACCGCTGGTCAACTGCAATGGAGAAGTCTTCGATGAGAGGCACATTGCCTGCTCCTTTGGGCACAGAGCGCTTCCGGCTGAAGAAGGTATAGGATGGGTTGTAGAACAGGACGGTGTCGGCCAGGTGGGTATTTTCTTCCAGGTACTTCCGGATACCGCGGATGGAAAGGCTACGGGGAGCAATATCATCCCGCGACATGATGAATTTTTCGATGCTTCGGTAAGGCTGGCGGTTGGTGCCGTTATATGCAAACAGCTCCCGGGAGCCGTCGGGGTATTCGACGAAGCCTGAGCCCTGCACCTGCATGTAGTATACTTCGACTTTGTTGGCGGCGTAGGCTAGTTCCAGGCCCCGGCCGGCCAGTGCGCTTTCGCCCTCGATCTGGGCGCGGGTGGGCAGCTCGCCTTCCCAGTCCAGGGGGCGGCTGTAAATGGGGTGGACAAACCTCCCCTTCGGTTTTTTAGATACTTCGAGCACAGG
Source organism: Bacteroidota bacterium (assembly GCA_963169455.1). Classification (GTDB taxonomy): domain Bacteria; phylum Bacteroidota; class Bacteroidia; order Chitinophagales; family Saprospiraceae; genus JACJYE01. Next base: position 10,628 of record CAUJDW010000138.1, read on the forward strand.
CGTGAAATATCCCGTAAAGTGAACATTGCCCCGGCGGTCCTTCCCCCATATCTGGTAGGCGTCCAGGTATGTTGAAATGCCCATCGGCTTGGTGTGCTGCCAGGCGCGGAGCATCCTGATGGTTTCCTTCAGCTCCGCTGCCCCGATCCGCAGGCTGCCGACCTGTTGGTTTTTCGGCCTGCCCTGCATCTCCAGCATGCTGAGGTTGTGCTCCAGTGCTTCGATGAATTTTCCGTCGATGTAGGGCAGGTCGAAGGTGTCCAGGGGAACCGGTTCGTAAACCTCCTGCATGCGGGGGCCGCCGGTGCGCCGGCCGTCGCGGCTGAAAATATAGTCGATGGTTTCTGCTTCCTCTTCGGGAAAGAAAAGCTCAGGCTCGCCAGGGGGGGGGAGTGCTTTTGTGCCGGCCGTTGGCTGCTCACAGCCAAAGTGGGCGATAAACAGGCTGATAACCAGGGCTTTATATTTGTTCATTGCCTCCGGCGAATTAGGCCATTGGACAATAATACTATTAATAAAGTAATTTCCAAAATCGGATTGCACTCAGGGTTTGGTGGCTGTGGCCACGGCGTAATACCACAGCCCCTGCTCCAGCGCCCGGAACTGGCGGAGGCCGCCCGTAATATTGTTGTGCTGGGCCCGGGAGCGTATGCCGAGCCCAAACAGGAGGTGGTTGGCCCACATCCACCGGCGGGAGATTTTGTGGAGGTTTTTCAGCGACACCCAAGTGTAGCGGGTATAGTCCCGGATTTCAATGTTGCGGAAGCCGGCATCGGCGGCCTGCCGGCGGTGTTCCTCGGCGGTATTGATGTCGGGAATGGCCCAGCGATTCAGCCAGCTCAGCAGCAGTTGCTCTCCCTTTTGCGGCAGGGGGCGCTTATGGCGGGTGTATTCGGCAATGGCCAGGCGCCCGCCGGGGCGGAGCAGCCGGAAGGCTTCGCGGTAAAAGGCCTCTTTTGCCGGGCTGTGGCAAAGGCTTTCACAGGCCCATACGGTGTCGAAACTGCTGCTTTCAAAGGGCGTATTGCAGTAGTCGGCCTGCAGAAAGGATAGCTGTTGCTCCAGCCCTGCTGTTTCGGCATGCTGCCGCGCCTCAGCGACCTGGCTGGCCACCGGCGTAATGCCTACGACGGCGCACTGCCGGTGGCGGGCCAGCCAAAGTGCGCTGCCTCCCTTGCCGCAACCCGCATCGAGCACCCGGCTGCCGGGCTGAATGCCGGCAAGCTCCGCCAGAACCCGGTTGGTGTTCGACAATGCTTCGGCGTGCCTGCCTGCCTGCTGGTCGTAAAACCCGAAATGCACTGCAAGGTTCTCCCGCCCAACCCAGGCGATCTCGTAGTCAAAGCGGGTCTGATCGTAATAATCGATGACCTCCCGGAAAGGGGATTCGTCAAAGGGGCTTTCTTTCATCTTGCTTTGCCAGGCCTGGTTTCGGCTTTTAAGGTAAGAATTCCGGAAGAATGCTGGGGCAAAAAAAACAGCCGCCGGCGCACAGCGCGGGCGGCTGAAAACGGAAGTAAAATTTTCCGGCTCAGGCTTTGCCCTTCAGCATCAGGTTCCAGTACATGTAGGGCAGGCCGTATTTCTTGAGCACCCACATGGGGTAGAGCTCTTTGGAGGTGTCGAAAAACTTTGTAAGCAGGGGGTCGCTGTCGCGTTCTCCTTTGTAGTTGAACTCCGCCAGCAGCATCTTGCCGTAGCCGGTTACGATCGGGCAGGAGGAGTAGCCCTGATATTTCTCTGCAACCTCACCCTTTTTCTCTATGAGGTGCAAAAGGTTCTCAACCACGACGGGCGCCTGTTTGCGGATGGCGGCGCCGGTCTTGGCGGTCGGCAGGGCAGCCGAATCCCCCAGCCCGAAGACGTTGGGGTAAACGTTGTGCTGCAGAGAATTGATGTTCACGTCCAGCCAGCCTTTGTTGGGGCCGTCCGGGTAGGCCAGTTTGGAGCGCCTGATGAAGTCCGGGGCCGACTGGGGAGGCGCCAGGTGCAGCATGTCGAATTTCAGGTTGGCGTGGCCCTCGATGACCTGGCTGTCTTCCAGGTCGCTGTAGTTGTAGCAAAGGTGGGTTATGTTTTCATAGGGCTTCATGATGTCGAAAAACACCCTTTTATTTTCCCCGTCTATTTTGGTGATCTTGTGGAAAAAGCGCAACTGCAGCCCCTTCCTGTCCACAATTTCCATCAGGGTCGTAGCGAAAGGCTCCACGCCGAAAATGACGGAACCCGGCGTGATGAACAGGATGTCGGATTGCCCCCTCACCCCTGTTTTGCGCCAGTAGTCGTCGGCCAGGTACATGATCTTCTGCGGCGCCCCTCCGCACCTGATCGGCGTATTGGGCTGGGTGAAGATGGCTGTCCCGCCCTGGAATTCCTGCAGAACCTGCCAGGTGTAATTGGGGTCGATGTAGTTGCTGCAAACGCCGTTTTTGCCCATGGTTTCGCGCAGCCCGTCCACTTCGCCGAGGTTGATCTGAATGCCGGGGCAGGCCACCAGGTAGTCGTAATTGATTTTTGTGCCGTCCCTGAGCACGACCGCATGCTCATCGGGCAGGACATCCTCGACGTATTCCTGTATCCATTTTGCGCCTTTGGGAATCAGGTCACCCATATCCCGTTCGGTGCTTTTGAAATCATAGGTTCCCGCACCCACGAGGGTCCAGGCCGGCTGGTAATAATGCTTGGATGCAGGGTCTATGATGGCGATGTCGAGTTTTTTATTTTTCAGCAGCAGTTGGGCGGCAACCGTAATGCCGGCTGTGCCGGCTCCGATGATGACGATCTGATGTTTCATTTCAATGGATTGAATTTAATGGGTAGTGCGATGGAACAAAGTTCCGGCTTTGCCTTTCCGGCTTTTGTGCTCAAGATCACATAAAGGCAAGACTTTTGTTGCCCTAATGCGGCAATTTGCTGCGCAGCAGGCCGTAGGCAAAGGTGCCGAACATGGCCGAGGCCAGGAACACGACAAAAACGGTATATCCGCTGCCCAGCAAAATAAACATGGGGCCCGGGCAGACTCCGGCCAGCGCCCAGCCCAGCCCGAAAATGAAGCCGCCGATCAGGTAGCGCGGAACGCTGTGGTCTTTCGGGTGGAAAACGATCTCCTTGCCTTCCGTCGACTTCATGTGGGTGCGCTTGATCAGTTGCACGATGCCGATGCCGGCGATGATGGCGGTGAATATGATGCCGTACATGTGGAAGGACTGGAAATGGAACATTTCGTATATCCTGAACCAGGATACGGCCTCAGCCTTGTACAGGGTGACGCCCAGTAGTATGCCAACGAAGATATATCTCGAGATTTTCATGGCTTGTTTTGTTTTCAGCACTTAGAAAAGGATAGGGAAAATGAGGTGTGTCATGAACAACCCGCCCAGGAAAAAGCCGATCACGGCGATGAGGGAGGGCAACTGCAGGGCCGATAGCCCGCTGATGGCGTGGCCGGAGGTGCAGCCCCCCGCATAGCGGGCGCCGAAGCCCACCAGGAAACCACCCAGCACGATGATGATCAGCCCGCGCAGGGTAAAGAGGCTTTCCCAGCTGTAAAAATCCGGCACCAGGGGGACTTTGCCCAGCTCGGCCTGAATGCCCAGCTCCTGAAGGCTCGCCACCGTAGCGGCGGATACGTGGGCAATGTCGCCATCGGGGCTGAGGAAATAGTGGGAAGCCAGGTAACCGCCGAACATGGCCCCCAGGGCCACCATGAGGTTCCAGCCCTGTGACTGCCAGTCAAACTTGAAAAAGTCGGAAAACTCGCCCGCGCCGTCTGCCGCGCACATGATCCTCAGGTTGGCGGAGATGCCGAACTCTTTGCCAAAATAGAGCAGAATGAACATGACCAGCGCAATCATGAGCCCGGCCACCCACCAGGGCCAGGGCTGGCTGATAAAGTCCTTGATGTCAATCAGAAATTGTGGTACCATTGTTTCTGTTTTAAGGTTGAGGCCAGCCCCGAAAAAGGAATGGCAGGCATAAAATTAAGCCCGATCCGCTTTCGTCTATAGTGATTTTTTAATTATTGCATAGTGATTTTTGTCAATTCGGCCATCGGCAAAACAGGGGTAGGAAGAACGGCCCCCCGGCCTGTAGCAGCAGCAGCCGGGCAGCACTATACACCTTCAGGGCATCCTGGCCGTTTAAAACATGTCGGCGGGCAGGGCCGGCTTCTAAGTAGTTGGACACATTTAGCGGAACAATATAACAATCCAACAATATAATCCTAGTACTGACAGCACTAGCCCCGGGAACAATGCTATTGACGCCGTATTTCCGAAGCAGTATGCGTTACAATAAATATGTCCAACTACTTAATCACCCCTGCTTTCCGCCCGGCTCTCTTTCCTGCTCAGCATATCCTTTACGATCAGGCGGGCTGTGCGCCCGGAGGCGCCCGGCTGGCCCAGCCTTTCCCGGATCTGGGCGTAACCTTCGCGTATGCGGAGGCGGTTGCCGGGCTCCAGTATTTTTGCCAGTTCCTCTTTCAGCCTGGCCGGGTTGAAATCCTGCTGTATCAGTTCCTTTACCACCTCCCGCCCGGCGATGAGGTTTGCAAGCGCTATGAATTCCACATTGACCAGGCGGCGTGCGATCAGGTAGGACAGGCGGCTGCCCTTGTAACAAACCACCTGCGGAACGCCGAAAAGCGCCGTCTCCAGGGTGGCCGTGCCCGAGGTGACGAGGGCTGCTTCGGCCAGCCGTAGCAGCGCGTAGGACTGGTTGGAAACCAGGCGCACCCAGGCGGCAGCCCTGCTTTTATCCATGATGCCCTTGTAAAAGCTTTCCTCCTGCGATGGGGCTCCGGCTATCACAAACTGGTAATCAGGGAAAGCGGGCGCCACTTCCAGCATAACCGGCAGCATGCGCTCGATCTCCTGGCGCCGGCTGCCGGGCAGCAAGGCGATGATGGGGCGGCTGTCCAGGCCGTTTTTTTCGCGAAAACCGCCCTCCTCAGGAGCCTGTCCGATCACGTCCAGCAGGGGGTGCCCGACGAAATCGGCCTGGTAGCCGTATTTCCGGTAAAAAGCTTCTTCAAACGGCAGAATGACAAACATGCGATCCACACTCGCCTTGATGCCGTGCACGCGGCTGCTGTGCCAGGCCCATAGCTGGGGCGAGATGTAATAATACACCCTCAGCCCCTGGCTTTTTGCCCATTTGGCGATGCGCAGGTTAAAACCCGGATAATCGATCAGGATGAGGGCGTCGGGCTGGAAATCCAGGATGTCCTGTTTGCAAAACCTGATGTTGCCCAGGATGGTGCGGATGTTTTTCGCCACTTCCCAGAACCCCATGAAGGCCAGCTCCCGGTAGTGTTTTCTCAACTGCCCGCCGGCGGCTTCCATCAGGCCGCCGCCCCAGGCGCGGCATACCGCATCGGGGTCTTCGGCCTTCAGCCCGCGGATGAGGTTGGAACCGTGCAGGTCGCCGGAAGCTTCGCCGGCAATGATGTAGTACTTCATAATCTGCAGCGGTCAAAAGATGAATCTTCCGAAATAAACCACCCAGACGGCCACCAGCGCCACCGTGGCCACCACGATGCCCCGCATGGAGTTGATGGCGCGCCGCTTCATGAAGCGGTTCAGGGGAATGAGGTTGAGGCAGATGGCGATGATGCCCGCCGTGCGCTCCCGGAACATGGGAGAAAAGCCCTCGCTGCTGGCCATTCCGGCCGAGCCCAGTTGCTGAAAGGCCAGGTATAACAAGGCAAAGGCCGCCAGGGGCAACACCAGGCCGATGGCCAGGCCAATGGGAATGGAGTTTTTATCGAACATAGGTTGTTGGTCTGCTTTAAGGGTAAATTTAGAAGAATAGCCGTAAATAGCCGCCGGTATGCGGAAAATATGTTAAAAATGAAAGGGCAACCAACACTTGACAAAAATTTGACGTCACTTATTAAACCGAGCCCCCGTTGCCTATGCGCGCACTCTTTGCCATTTTCCTTTTTTGTGGACTAACTTCCCTATCCGCCCAGGAGTCGATCTGGTGGCAGGAAGATTCAGCCCAGGAACTGGGGCTGAATATCACCGGCACACTGGCCGGCTTTTTCAACAGCGGCGGGCAGGGCCTGCCCGCCGACCCCTACCTGTTCAGCCTGAAGTTCAGCCAGGCCAGCCGGGCGATCCGCCTTGGCATCGGCGGCCGGTTTCAGCGCCGCACCGAATTCCAGCCCCTGGGCAACCGCACCATCGCCAACCAGCAGCTGGACCTGCGCGCGGGCTATGAATGGCGACAGGCCTTCGGGCCACGCTTTACCCTCTTCTGGGGGCTTGACCTGGCCGGGCGGTACCTGGAAGAATCGGCGGAATTGTCAAGCTTCCCTCAGAATATTACAGTGGGTTCCCGGGAAGTGGGACTGGGCGGCGGCCCGGCCATGGGGCTCATGTTTCACCTCAGCCCCCGGGTGAGCTTTTCCACGGAGGCTTTCCTCTACGCTTTTTACGTCTCGGGCCGCGAAGAGGACCCGGCGGACGACCCCCTTCGGCCTACCGTCCGAAAAATCAGAGGAGTGGACATTGCGCCGGTCTTGCCCAGTTCTTTGTACGTCATCTTCAAATTCTAAGCCCATGGCCAGGTATTGCTTATACTTATTATTGCTCTTACTGTCCGGGCCATGGGCCTTTGGGCAGGAACTGCCGGCCTTCCAGCCCGAAGGCCGGCACCATTCCATCGGGCTGAACACTTCGCCTTTACTCGTACAGTTTATCCCCTTCAACCGGAGCAACCCCAGGGTGCTGGGGCCTTATTTTATCACCTACCGGGCCTATAACCAGCGCAACCGCGCCTTCCGCCTGGCCCTGGGCTGGGATGTGGACGCCGGTATCGACGGCGATGAAATCCAGAACCATTTCAATTTCAGGATGGGAACGGAACGCCGGCGCCCTATTGCGGAGCGCTGGTCGTATTCCATGGCATGGGACCTGGGCTTTTCGGTTGGCGATTTCAACCTGCCCGGAGAAAAAGAGGGGGATGGCGGCTTCCTCGGCCTTGGGCCCACCTGGGGCTTCGAATTTTTCCTGAGCCGCTCGGTCAGCCTGTCCACCGAATTGTCGCTCTGGCTGGGGCTCGGCCTCGATGAAGGCATCGCCCGGCTGCAGGTCATTCCACCGGTGGCGCTCAACCTTAACGTTTGGCGCCCCCGGAAAAAACGATAACACCTTATTTGCTCACCTAATAATAGTAGGACCATGAAGAACGCTCTTTACCTCCTTCGTTGGCAGATGCTCAGCCTGCTGGCTATTCTTGCTGCCTGCGAGCTGGCTGTTGAAAAGGCTCCGGAAATTGCTGCGCCTGATTTGCCGGGCGAGTTTTACAACTACAGCGATGTGGAAATGCCGCCGCAAATGGCCGGCGGTTTTTTCAACGGCGGCATGGTGATCGATAACAACATGTTGATCAATTTTGTGGATGTCCCTGTCGGCAATACCTTTGAAATGAGCAACATCACAGATGCCGGGGCCACCCTCGGCAGAGTGCTGTTTTACGACCGGCAGCTTTCCATCAACAACGCGGTGGCCTGCGGCTCCTGCCACCGCCAGGAGTTCGCCTTTGCCGACGGGCAGACGGGCAGCCCCGGATTCGGCGGCAAGATGACCCCGCGCAACTCCATGGCCATTGTCAACGTCGCCCTGAATAACAACCTGTTCTGGGATTCCCGCCTGGCCTCCCTGCGCGAAATGGTCATTCAGCCCGTCCAGAACCATATCGAAATGGGCATGGAATCTATGGATGTGCTGTCGAGCAAACTGGCAAAGTCGGACTTTTATCCCCCATTGTTCGAAGCTGCCTTCGGCTCGCCGGAGGTGAACGAGGACCGCATAGCCTCTGCGCTGACGCAATTCCTCAGCGCTATGATCACCGCCAACAGCAAATTTGACCACGGCCAGGAAAACGGCTTTGTGAACTTTTCCGAACTGGAAAAAATGGGTAAGGCTCTCTTTTTCAGCGAGCGGGCGATGTGCTCCTCCTGCCATAGCGGCGCCAATTTCAGCGCCCCCGACGGCCCGGGTGACCCATACGGAACGCCCACCCTCAAGGGAACGGCTAACATTGGCCTGGACCTGGTTTATAAGGATAACGGCAAGGGCGAGGGGCAGTTCAAGATCCCCAGCCTGCGCAACATCGCCCTGACGGCGCCCTATATGCACGACGGCCGCTTCAATACCCTGGAAGAAGTGGTGGAACACTACAACAGCGGCATTCAGGCGCACCGCAACCTCGACCCCAAGTTTATCGGCCCGGATGGCAACCCCAAGCGGCTGGAGCTCAACGCCCTGGAGAAAAGCGCCCTGGTGGCTTTTTTGAAAACCTTGACGGACGAGGAGCTGCTTCGGGATATCCGCTTTTCGGATCCCTTCCAGCGCTAACCTTAAACGCTGTCCTCCTTCACCTAACCATCAGCTTTCCACTCTGCAGCCACCCCTCGGAAGTGGACAGCACCCAGGTGTACAAGCCCGGCGGCAGGCGGCTGACATCAATAGCCTCCTGCCGCCCCGGCAGCCAGCGCTGCCAGCGGCGGTTCAGCACCGGCTGGCCCAAAGCGCTGAACAATCGCAATTCAAGGTGCTCGAAGGGCCTGGCCGCTTCGGCCGGGGCAGATAGGAATACTTCCCCACTGGCAGGGTTGGGGAACAAACGGAAAGGGCTGCCCTGGGCTGCTTCTTCCCGGCGGGGCCTGTCTTTTGTGGCGGTTATTTGCAAGATGCCGGTGTCCGTTACCACCTGCAAATCGGCGCAGCCGGGGGTGAGGCAGCCATTGCTGTCCACTCTTACCAGCCAGACATCTGTGTTCCTTACTACATTTCCATCCACAGTCAAGGTGTCAGCATAGGAACCCGTAAACACCAGGTCTCCGTTGGGCAGCTCGGTGGCGCTTTGCAGCCAGGCGTCTCGCTTTGGCGAGCGCGCGTCGTAAATGTAGCGGTCCAAGATGGGCTCGCCCTGCGGCGACATCCGGAATATCCAGCCGATAAAAGTGTGGGCAGCTCTTCATCGAGGGTGAAGATGTTCCAGCCGGAGTCGCCGCTTTGATCCAGATCGATCGATTTGCTGAAGTAACTTTAGCCCTGGGCAACGGAGAAACAGAAAAAGGCTATTAATAGGAGAAGATATCCGGCTGTATTCATTTTCATGATGTTCGCTTTACTCTATTGCCCTTCCAGCCCTTTCAGCCCCTTCATCGCCCGGTAATTGGTCAGGTCATGCATGGAAGGGACAATGGAAATGTAGTCGTTTTCCAGCGCCCAGATATCCGTATCCTCCCCCTTGTCGTCATTGACGAAGCGGCCGGTGAGCCAGTAATACTTTTGCCCGCGCGGGTCGACGGCCTCGGTGAATTCCTCCACCCAGCGCGCGTCGGCCTGCCGGCATACCTTCAGGCCTTTGATGGATTCGGCCGGCAGATTGGGAATATTGACGTTTAGCAGGCTGCCCTGTTCCATGCCATGGGCCAGCACCCAGGCCATGATCTTTTGAATAAATGGCTTGCCGGCTTCGAAGTTGGCATTGTGGGAATAGTCCAGCAGCGAAAACCCGATAGATGGGATGCCTTCCAGAGATGCTTCCATGGCTGCAGACATGGTGCCGGAATAGATTATGTTGATAGAGGCGTTGGACCCGTGGTTGATGCCGGAGACACAAAGATCCGGGCTCTTGTCCTTGAGCACCACATGCCGCGCCAGTTTGACGCAGTCGGCCGGAGTGCCTGAGCATTCGTAGGCAGTCAGGCCTTCGAAAACATCGACGGGGTGCAGGCGGATGGGGGAACTGACGGTTATGGCGTGCCCCATGCCCGATTGCGGGGAGTCGGGGGCTACGACGACTACCTCGCCGAGCTGGCTGGCGACTTCTACCAGGGCGCGGATGCCGGGGGCGGTAATGCCGTCATCGTTGGTGACGAGGATAAGCGGTTTTTCCATGGGCGGCCGGGTAAGTGGTTCTGTGAGCGCCCAAAATTAGCCTTTTTGCCGGGCAAAAAGCAACAGAAGGCCTATTTTTGAACAAAGCGGCCGTGGGTTTTCCACTCAGAACACCGAGTCCTCCAGCCGGACGGCCAGGTCGAGATGGATGGTGACCTTGTTGTCTACCTTGATGAGCCCCATCAGCGCGGTAGGCGGCTCGATGCCGAAATCAGTCATGTTGATGGTGAATTCGCTTTTAAAACGATAGGCGCCTTTCCCGGTTTCCCGGGCGGATACTTTAAGTTTCGCCGTTTTTTCAACTCCGGCCACGGCAATTCTGGCTTTTGCCCACAAGCTCCCCAAATCCTGGCTGTGTTCGGGGACTTTCCCGCCTTCAAACTGCACTTCCTGCAGGCGGATGCTTATGTTGGGGTGCTCGTCGGCCTTGAGGGTCTGGTGCATGTCGCGGTTCATACCCCGGTTGCCGCAATCCAGCTTTTTGGTCTGCAGTTGCAGGCTGGTATTGCGAAAAGATGCCACAGCGCCCTGGGCGCTCAGGGCCATCGTGTACTGCAGTGGCGGGAATGACTGGGTGCACTGGCAGGTGAAAGGCGTGACGTTGCTGTTGCCTTTCAGGTACAATTCGCTTTGTTCCATGATCTGGAAGGAACGCGTTTCGCTGGCCGGGAGCCTGAGAGAAGACATGCCGGCCGCCAACAGGAGGAGTAAACCAAGGTTGAAGAGGCGCCTGAAAAAATGAAGTTTCGTCGACATAGCGTTATGGCCTTTTAATAAGGAATGCCCGGAACAGCTTGGAAGCTGTTCCGGGCGTGGGGCAAAATTAACCAACACTTTTTAGAACGCCAAGGCAGCTTCCACCATGAAACCGTGGAATTCGCCTTCGCTCAGGATACTGCTACTGGGGTAATCCTGGTATTTCTGGTCTACATAAGCTGCTTTCAGCAGCAGGTTTTTGATCGGGAACCAGCCTGCAGAAACTTCCAGGCGGTTGACCGACAATTCTTTCGGTGCGTTGTTCTCGCGAATATTGGCGTTCAGTTCGCCGGATACCTGTTGGTAGCGGGCGCCTACGAAAACCTGCTCATTGGCGAGGAAGCGGTAAACGCCTTCCACTGCGAACTGGTTCACCGTGCGGGCTTCGGGCTTTTCGGCGCCTTCGGCCTTGGGGTCGGTGTAGGCCATGCCCTTCGATTGTTCGTAGGTGCCGAATACTTCCAGGCCTTTGAACTTGATGAAGGGGTTGATCACGAAGCTCGTCACTTCGCTGCTGAAGCCCGGGCTCATGCGGCCGGAGGTGAACAGGCCCGTTGCATCGGCCGGGATATAGGCGGTCGCCCCTCTGGGCAGGTAATAGGCGGGCTCCATGGCATAGTAGAAGCGGGAACCGGCGCGGTCACCGGCATAGAGCGTGTTGCGGCCCACGCCGGAGTTCATGTACACCGAACCGGAGAGGCGGAAGCGGAAGTCGTCGGATATCTGCTTGTCATAGGCCAGCTTGGCGTAGATGGAAGGGTCGCGGGGGTCTTCGCCCGTCACATTCTGTACGTTGCCGCCGATCAGCCCGCTGGTCATACCCACCATGCCCATGAAGCCGGAGGGGAGGAACAGGTAGGCTTCACCACCGATCTCGGTTGCGAATGCGTCCATGATGTAGTTGCCCACGAAGGGGTTGTACATGGTGTTGCCGTTGTCGGAGCGGCGGAACTGCTGGTCGCCGTAATTGACCTGGAAGTGGCCGATCTTGACGCGCATGTACTTGGAGAACCAGTCCGGGCTGTTGAACATCGGCAGCTTGTCGATCTGGATGTAGCCGCCTTTTACCCAGAATTCTTCGTGGTGGCGGGCCGACATGTAGTTCTCGATGGCAACCCGGATACCGTCTGCCAACTGGGCGTCAATGAACAGGTTGGCCGTTGCGAGGTTGAAGCCCGGGGCGATGGCGTACAGCTCGTTGCCGTTGGCCGGCTTGCCGCGGTAGGTGATCGTATCGTATTCGGCGTTGTTGCTGTGGTCCAGAGCCTGGTACTGCTGGGTGAAGGCCCCGCCGATGCGTACTTTCAGGCCGTCGAAGGTGGCGTCCGGTTCTTTCGGAGCCTCGAAGATGTTTATGCCTTCCTGGCCATATGGGCGCCAGTTGTCGATTTTGCCTTGTTGGGCCATGAGGTTAGCTGCGATCAACAAAGCCAGTGAGGTTACGATTAATTTGGCCGATTTCATAATCTGTTGATTTTGTGTGTTTTTAAGGAGTTCACCTTTTCAGTGAGTGAATAAATGAGGTTTTTTATTTTGTGCTTCCCGCTGCGCCGGTGGGGGCGAGCGTCAGTTCGTATTTGACGGTCACCTGTTCACCGACTTTGATGCTGCCCATCAGTGCGGTAGGCGGTTCCATGCCATAGTCCGGTAAGACAATGTCTTTGCTGCCGCTGAAGGTGATGTTGCCGGATGCATCCACCTTGCCTTTGGCGTTGATTTTGGTGGTTTTCGTGACCCCGGCGATGGTGAGTTTGCCGGTGGCCGCTACATTGAGCCCCGTCAGTTGTGCAGCGCTCAGCGTAAAGGTGATGTTCGGGTGTTTATCCGCTTTAAGGGCTTCGTAGGTTTTGTTGTCCATGATCTTGCCCTTGGGGCTGACGATGCTTCTGGCGGGCACCGTTACGCTAAGGCTGTTGAGGGCTTTCAGTTCGGAACCTTCCATGGCGAGGCTGGCTTTGGCGTCCACTTTTGTCACCTTGGATTCCCACTCGTGCAGGCTGGATGTTCCTGCTACAGTCATCTTGAAACTTTTTACGCTGTATGCTTCCTGAGCCGTGGCCCCGATGCCGATTATCAGAAGGGCGATTGTGAGGATTGAAAGAATGCTGTTTTTCATGATCTGTTCGATTTTATTTCTGGGTCAAAGCTAGGGGGGAAAAGGGCAGGTGATTATGATATTTATCACCGGCAAAAGTGATATTTATCACATTTGAAAGTGACGAAATCGGTGAACTGGCATGCAAAGGGTTGGTTCACTGCGTATTGCAGGAGGGTAGGACAGGAGGGGGCAAAGGAGAGGGCAAAAAAAAAGCCCACAAATTTTGTGAGCTTCAACTTTGCGGAAAATTTCCCGCAGAAGATTCCCCATTAGTATTTATCTTTAAGGAGCAGGCGGCTCCTCTTTTTTACTCCTGAAGGCAGGGCCGTAAGAACATACTTTTCCCTCCCTTGATGCTGCAAACTTAGGCAATTCCGGAATTCTCTGACGAGACAAAAAAAAGGGTTTGTTGCATCGAAAAAAAATGCGTACCATTATGAATGCTTTTAAAAAAGCGGATTTTAATAAAAAAATGTTGCATCGAACCTTGGGGAATTAAGGTAGGTTTTTGCCATGAAAGGGAGAAAATTGCTGAAGTTGCTGCAGTCACTGAAGGAAGGGGAATTTCAGGAACTGTCAAAAGCTGTCAATGCGCCGCTTTTGAACACCAATGAGCGGGTGGGCAATCTGTATGATCACCTCTGTTCATTTTTCCCAAAGCTGGAAGACGCCTTCAGCGATGAGCAGGCTTTATTCGCCGCGCTTTTTCCCGGAGAGCCCTTTGATGATTACAAGCTTCGCCGGCTTCTGTCCGCCTTTACACAGGTGGTTGAATCTTTCCTCGCCATGGTTGAAGTGAAAAGCGACCCGGAAACGGAAGCAAAACTGGCCCGAAGCGCTTATTCAAGGAGGAACCTGTACGAATTGTTCGAAAAAAAGGCCATGTCCGGGCTGCGGGCGCTCCAGGATTCGCCATACAGGGATGCGGATTACTACCGGCAGAAGGTGCAACTGCTGGAATCTTATTATTTCCACCCCCTGACGGAAAAACATTTGGTGAAGCCTGCACTGCTTCAGGAACTGGTGGAGAGCCTCGACGCCTGGTACGCCCTGGCCAAATACCGCCTGGCCGTGGAATTGAAAAACAGGGAGCTCATCTTTTCGGAACAGTACAGCCTGCCGGCAATGGGTTGGCTTGGCCTCAGCCTGGCCGATAAGGCGCTGGAAGGCAACGCAACTTACCGGGCATACAAAAACCTCTATCTGTTGTACCAGCAGGATGAGCCGGCCCATTTCCACAAATTGAAGGGGGAACTGTTGACCGTGATCGGGCAGATGCGGGAGGATGACCGGCTGCTCCTGTTCCAGCAGCTGCTGAACTTTGCGATCCGCCAGGTCAACCAGGGGCAAAGCCATTTTTATGCCGAGTTGCTCGGCCTGTACAAACTTGGGCTGGAATACGGGCTTCTTGCCGACCGGGGGCGCATGAGCGAAGCGACCTACAGCAATATCGCGCTGGTCGGCTGCGAGGAAGGGGAATTCGACTGGACCTACCGCTTTATCAACGACTGGGCGGGATACGTGGAGGAAGCCAGCAGGGAAGACGCCAAAGCACATTGTTTCAGCCTCTGGCATTATTTCCGCAAGGAATATGACAAGGCCAGGGATTTCATCCTGGGGCACCGCTTTTCCGAGCCATTCCAGCCCAGGGCCAGGATGCTCGAAATACGCATCACCTTTGAGCAATTCCTGAAGGATTCCTCCTATTACACCCTGCTGGCCTCCCAGCTGAATGCCTTTGAGAAATACCTGAAACGCGCCAGGCACATCTCCGGAACCCGCAAGGAGGCTCACTCCAATACCCTGTCTCTCATCCGGAAGGCGGCAAAGGCCATCGATAAGGGAGAAGAAATGGAAACCCTGCTCGCCGAAGCCCGGGAGGAGGTGGATTCCGGAAAACCAGTGGCCCTTGGAAGCTGGTTGCTAAAGCAGCTTCAGCAGCAGGCAGGCTAAAAAAAAACGGTAACTATTCAGCACGCAGGCGTGCTGAACAGGGCAATCGCATTTAACTTTTTTTGCATCAAATGCCAGCATGCGCATCCCGCTGGGAAGCCAGGTTAAGTCGCCAGACGACTCAAAGTCGTCAGGCGACTAGGCCGGGAGGCGCCCACCATTCATAATCCGGGCGCCAACTTGTTTTAAATGCGATTGCCCTGCGTGCTGAATAGTTACAAAAAACGAATAAAATCATCAAAGGGAGGGCGGCCTTCTGCGTTCAACCGGTAATGACCTCATCCGTGCCGATAATCCTGCTCTGGACTGTTTTGCTTTTTTGGGTTGTCATAGTGGTTTTGTTGAAGTTATAAATATGGGTTCTGTTTATCGTTGTTTTAACTCCAGGCAGGCCCGGTTGCCTGGGAAAAAGGGTGTTGTGCAGGCCTGTCTCTGGTGTGCAGTTTTGTTCGATTTTACGGAGCCGGCGGAAGCCGGTTGAAGGGGAATATTCGGGGAACCTGAAGCTCGCATAAAGGTATAAATTTTTCCGGAAAGAGAAAAGTCTCCCGGCGTAGATGTCATTCGTCATTGTTTTGGCAGAAGGCTCCTTTTAATTTGGTTTGTTGGAACCAACTTTACCAGCCATGATCAATAAAACCAATATCTCAACCATGACGAAGACACTTGATTTCAGTGACACGAAAATTGCCTTCGCCGACAAAACCGACAGCGAATTGCGCTGGTCGAACCTGTTGTTTTCCCTGATGAACAATGCCTGGCTCGTCCGCCTGGGCTCCCGCCTGGCCAATTGGGCCCTGCGGGTGAACCTTCCGGTGGAAGGGCTGGTCAAAAAAACGATCTATAAACAATTTTGTGGCGGTGAAACCATCGATGAAGTGCGCAGCGTGATTCACAAACTGGGGCGCAGCGGCATCAAAACAATCCTCGATTACGGGGTGGAAGCCAAAGAAACCGAAGAGGATTTCGAACGCACGGCCCATTACCTGGCTCAAACGCTCGAATTTGCACGGGAAGATGAAGACATCCACATCATCAGCACCAAATTCAGCGGGCTGTTCCGCTTTGGCCTGCTGGTGAAGGCAAGCAGCGGCGAAGCGCTTACTCCTGAAGAGCAGGCGGAATTCGAACGCGGCGTCAAGCGCGTGGACCGCATCTGCCGGGCCGCCTCCGAATCGGGCATCGGCATACATATCGACGCCGAGCAAAGCTGGATCCAGGCTGCAGTCGACGAGGTGGCCTGGGAAATGTCCCGCCGGTACAACCAGGGGCGCCCCATCGTCATCAATGCCGTTCAGCTTTACCGCAAGGATCGCCTGCAGTTTCTGAAGGATTCCCTCAGCCATGCCCGCCAGCACAAATACCTGTGCGCCGTCAAACTGGTGCGCGGCGCCTACATGGAAAAGGAAAGAGCAAGGGCCGCCGAGATGGGCTACCCCAGCCCCATACACGATACGCTGGAGGATACCCACCGCGCCTACAATGAAGGCCTGGCGTTTTGCCTCGACAACCTGGGCGAAATATACGTGTGCAACGCCACTCACAACGAAGAGAGCTGCCGCCTCCAGGCCGAACTGATGGAGGCCAGAGGGCTGGATCCCGGGCACCACCTCGTGGCTACCGCCCAACTCTACGGCATGAGCGACAACCTGTCCTACAATATGGCCAATGCGGGCTTCAACGTCGAGAAATACCTGCCCTACGGGCCGGTGCGGGAAGTCGTCCCTTACCTCATCCGGCGCACCCAGGAGAATACTTCTGTCGGTGGGCAAATGAGCCGGGAACTGAAACTCATCCGTAAGGAACTGATACGGCGGCGAAGGGAAGGGGCATAATCAGCGCAACAAGGCTACTTCTCCCTCCCGGTACTGGCGTTCGTCGCCCAGGGTGTAGGTAAGCGACCAGGCATAGGCCCCCGGTGGCATGGGTTTGCCACGGTAATCGCCATCCCAGAAAATGCCTGGTTCCGTGCTTTCGAATACGAGCCCTCCCCAGCGGGAGTAAACCTGGAAGTGGTAGTCGCCTGTCTCACAGGCCGCAATGGGCCCAAAGGTGTCGTTGCGGCCATCGCCATTGGGGGAAAAGGCATTGGGTATGTAAAAACAACTCGGGCACCCCCTCGGCTGAAGGGTAATGGAGGCCGAAGCCTGCCCGCAGTTATTGCTTGCTTCCACCGTATAGGCCCCGGGGCGCGTAACGGTTATTTCCGCCGTGCGCTGCCCGCTGGACCACTGAATCGCGGTGGCGTCCTGCGCTTCCGCCAGAAGTTGTTTTTCATCTCCGGGGCAAAGAATAGTATCGCCGGTTATTTGCACCTGGGGCAGGGGCAGGGCCCTGACCGTTATAGTGGTGTCGGTTTCGCCGCAGCTGTTGCTCGCCCTGAGCCCGTAGGAGCCTGGCCCCGAAATTTCGGCAGTAGGCGAAGTAGCGCCAAATGACCAAAGGAAAGCGGATGCATTGTCAGAAAAAACCTGAATGACGGCGGGCTCGCCCGGGCAGAGCGCTTCGGGGGCGGCGGCCTCGATCTCAGGGGCTTCCAGCACGCTGACCGCCACAGAGGCGGCCGTGCTCAGGCCGCATTGGTCGGTGGCGGTAAGGGTATAGGTTCCCGGGCCGGTGGCCAGGATTGAGGCCTGGGTTTCCCCGGTAGACCACTGAAAGCTTACCTGCTCGTTGGCCTGGCCCACGAGCAGGGTGCTGCCCCCGGGGCATACGAAGCTGGCGCCTACTATATTTATCTCGGGTGGGGTGTTGGGCCCGGAAATGACGTTTACCGTGTCGGCATTGGAGCCGCAATTGTTGGAAACCGTCACCGAATAGGCGCCGGGGGTGGTGAGGCGGATCAGTTGCGTGGTATCGCCCGTTGACCAGAGGAAACTGGCGCCGGGGTTCCCGGCGTCGAGAATCACCGTGTCGCCATTGCATTCCAGCGTTTGTTCCGGGCCCAGTTCCACATCTATCTCACCTTCGGCGGCAAAGAGGTGGTCTGGAAAATTGGGCAGCATGGCAAAGCCCAGCCCGGTGATGTTGTAGGAAAATAATCCGTGGTGAAGTTCGGGCGCCGCAGTGTTGGGGCAATCGATGTAGCTGAGTTGGATCACGCCCTGGGAAGGCACGGGCAATTCCAGAAAATAGATTTTGCCGTCGGGCGCCAGTTGCATGCCCCGGAACAGTATATTGTTGAGCAGGGCGATTTCCTGCCGCGAAGCGGCCACGTCGGGCGCCTGGAGGTCGAAGCGGGAAAAGCGGGCGCTGGACAGGCTGTTTTTGGCCGTGTACAGATACCTGCTGTTGGGAGAAAAAGAAGAAGAATAGCTGCTGGAAAAAGGCAGCAGCCGGGGGGCGGACACCAGCCCGTTCGCCGGGTTGAAGCTGAATAGATACTCCTGGATGAACAGGTGGGCGCCATCGGGAGCAGCCTTGATCGGCCCTTCCAGAATGACGGCGAGCCCGCTGGGCTGGGAAAGCGGCGCCTGGATGCCGCTGCTGTTTACCGGAAATACGAGGAAATTGCCGGTGGCGGCGTCCACGGTAATGATCCAGTAATCCTGGCCATTGCTGTGGCGCACGGCCGTCAGGCTTTCATAGGCCGGCACGTGCAGGCGCTGGTCGGCGATCGTCACGCCGCCAAGGCCGCCATTGAGATTCATGTCGATTTCGAAGTAGGACAGGCCACGCCCCTGCGGTTGCCCGGGTACGGCGCCGCCGAGGTCGAATTCCTTTTCCTCCATGGTGAACAGCAGGTACTTTCCCGCTGCTCCGGGCCTGGGAATGACGATGCTGGACTGTGCGGCGCTGTAGCCGCCGCCCTGCATGCCCTGCATACTGTACATCACCTGATGGTTGCGGTTCCAGATGGCGCCTGCCGTGGGGTCTTGTGAGCCGGGAACCCGGCCGCCGCCGTTGGTGTAAAACAGGAGGTTGCCCGCAGCATCATTGGCCGTGGCGCAGCCCTGAAAGGCCTGGATGGCGCCGTCGAACAGCTGCACCGGCGCGCCGCCCGAAAAGTCGAGCCCGGCCTTAACCCCGAAATACCAGATATCGCCTTCATTCTGGGCTCCGGCCAGGAGGAAAAACAGAGAAAGCAAAAGGGTGTTGATCAACTTCTTCATAGCCTCATGGCAGTTTTGCGGAGGCGAAGATAGTTATTTACCCGGCTGCCAAATGACTGCGGCGAAACATAATCGAATTTCCCCGGCCCGGAATATTTTACTCCTTCCGCTCGGCCGTGAATATGCCGTTGGGCTGGTGGAACTTCATCTGCCTGGCATTTTTCTCCCCGTTTTGAAAGATGAATTCTACGGAGTAGCCGTTCAGGCCTTTCAGCCTGAACCAGTTTTCCTTGTAGGGCTCCAGTTCATAGGAGGGCTGGCCGGGGACGGTGGCCATGAGTTTTTCGCCCTGCCAGTCAACGGTGGCGGTGAGCCCTTCAAGCTCATAACTGCCGAGCAGGCGGGCGATATATTCTTTGTCGGACAATACATCCGGCGGCAGTTTGGCGTAAAGGATGTCCTCCGGCATGGAAGGCTCCAGGGGGGCGCCCAGCTTTTCGATGAGCCCGTCTTTGTTGGAATGGAAAGTGAAGAGGATGTCCTGCCCGAATTCCTTGATGTGCCCCTGGAAAACATCGTAGTGCCAGTGCCGGAGGGGGAACTCGAAGGCGTTGGCCTTGAGCTGCAGTTCCCCGTCCCTGAGCTGGATGTCGATTTTGCCGTATGCAGGGTGTTCATATTGCCCGGCGTAATCCTTCAACGGGTGGCTAGGCTGGGTGCCGGCCACGGGCTGGGGCTTCTCCTTTTTTTCGTCTTCCTCCTTTTTTGCCTCGGCTCCGTACACGCGGGCGTACCAGTCGATAGGCTCCCGGCCCAGGAGCAGGTCGGTTGCGGAATTGGCGAGAATGCCCGGCAGCGCCGTTCCGTTCATATTGGTGAGTATCACCATGCCGATCCGGGATCGCGGGATCATGAAAACCAGCGCGGAAAAGCCGTCGATATTGCCTCCGTGCTGCACGATGTCCAGCTCGCCGTAGCGGTAAACGAACCACCCCAGCCCGTAGGAACGGCTGGAGATTTCCGGGCTCGCAGCAGGGCCGCCGCCTTCAATGGCCTTGTGGGGCTGGTGGAGCCTGGCTATGCTTTCTTCTTTCAATAATTGCTGCCCGCCGGCTTTCCCTTTGTCGAGATGCCACGACACCCATTTCAGCATATCCTCCACATTGGAATAGATGGCTCCCGCAGGAGCCACTGCGGGGATGTCCCGGTAAGGGATGCGGCTCACGTTTTCCTCCTGTTTGAAATAGGGTAGTGCGACGGGGGTTCCGGGCAGGGCTTCGGTAGCGGAATAGCAGGTGTTTTTCATACCCAGCGGCTGGAAGATGCGGCTGCGCGTGAAATCCTCCCAGCTTTGCCCCGACAGTTTTTCCGCCATAATGCCTGCCGTCATGTACATCAGGTTCTGGTACTGCCAGGTGGAGCGGAAGCTTTTGTTGGGCTCCAGATATCGCAGGCGCTCGTAGATTTCTGCCCGGGAGAAAGGGGAGCCGTACCACATCAGGTCGTGCCGGGGCAGGCCCGACTGGTGGGTCAGCAGGTCGATGGCCGTCATCTCCTGGGTGGCGAAGTTGTCCTTCAGTTTGAAATCGGGCATGTACTGAATAACGGGCTTGTCCCACTCCAGTTTGCCGTCTTCCACCAGCATGGCCAGCCCGGCGGCGGTGAAGGCTTTGCTGCTGGAGCCGATGGCGAAAAGCGTCTGGCTGTTCACGGGTAATTGCTCGTCCTGGGCAGCGAACCCAAAGCCTTCGGCCAGCAACACTTCTCCGTCTTTGACGATCCCGAACCCGATGCCCGGCACCTTCTGCAGCAACCGCAGGGAATCCGCCAGTTTCCGGATTTCGGCCAGGGCGCTGGCGATGCGGGCGTCCTCGGCGGCTTTTTCGGCCGCGCTTTCCTTTTGCAGGGCCATGGGGAAGGTTTGCCCCATCTGGCTGAAATCGCCGCGTATCCAGTTGGCGCCATCTTCGAACTTACCGCTGAAGGATGCGTTGCCTGGTACTTCAGGAAGCCTGAACCGGATGCCTCCATCGAGGATGGCCAGTTCCGCCAGTTTCATTCCGGACACGCCCTGGACAGGGATGTCCATCGCGCCGGCCCAGGCGCCGTCCTCCTGCATGAGTTCGATGGACAACTCCAGCTTCATGCCGGGCAGCTCGATGGCGCCTTTCCATTTGCCGGCGATCTGCTCTGTCGTTTGGGAAAAAACGAGTAAGGGTAAAAAAACGAAAACTGCCCACAAAAGGGATTTCGGGTTTTTTGTCTCAGGCCGGAGGTTCATAGTTGGAATGCGTTTGGTGAAACGGAAGCTAAAATGGAGAAGGCGGGCCGCAGAGCCAAAATATTTCGATCAGTGTGGTGTTTTCCGGGACAGCAGGGTGGGGGTGCAACAACAATTGCGCGCTCCCCCTTGGCATGAGCCGGCAGGGGGAGCGCACAATTGCTATTTTTTGTACAACATCTCATAATATTCATCCAGCATGCGCTTCACGCCGAAGGCTTCTTTGGTGCTCAGGATGCTGGCGCGCATCATCTCCTGCCACTTTTTGCGGTTGTTGTAATAGGTGGGAACCACCTCTTCCAGCAGCACCTTGTACAGGGCGTCGCGGTCGTTGTTGTCCAGTTCGGTTTCGCTATCGCTTTCGAAGCCGTCGCCGAACTGCCAGCCGTTGACGCCGTGCTGGCAGGCTTCAGGCCACCAGCCATCCAGGATGCTGAGGTTCAGCACGCCGTTCATGGAGGCCTTCATGCCGGAAGTGCCGCTGGCTTCCTTCGGGCGGCGCGGGTTGTTGAGCCATACGTCGGAGCCGCGCGTCAGGGCTGCCCCTATGGACATGTCGTAGTTTTCGAGGAAAACGACCGCCTTCGGGTATTTTTTTGACATGGCCACCAGGTTGGCGGCGATCTCCTTGCCCTGGTCGTCCAGCGGGTGGGCCCGGCCGGAGAAGACGACCTGGATTTTGCCGTCGTTGAGGTAGGAGTCGATGATTTCCGGCCTGGAGAAAATAAGGTCGCTGCGCTTATAGGGGACGGCCCGGCGGGCAAAGCCGATGATCAGCTTGTTCTCATCCAGTTCGACGCCGTTGCGCGCTTTGATGAACTGGATCAGGGCGCGTTTGTTCTTCTGGTGTGCTTCCCACAGCCCTTTGCCGCTTTTCGCCGCTTCGATCATGGCCGGGTCCACCCAGGTGCCGAGGTGGATGCCGTTGGTGATGGCGACGATCTCGGAGCGGCCCTGGATGTGTTCCCACATCTTGTTGGCGGTAATGCCATGGAGTTTTGCGACAGCATTGGATTTGCGCGACAGGCGCAGCGCGCCGACGGTCATATTGAAGGGGTCGCCGGCGAGGCGCCGCAGCTGGCTGGGCTTCATCCCCAGGTTGGCGCCCATGTACATGAGGCGGTCCACAGGGTGGGATTCGTTGCCTTGTATGACAGGAGTGTGGGTGGTGAAAACGATCTGCTCGCGGCTGGCGGCCCAGGCTTCCTCGAAAGTCTGGCCGTCCTCCATCTTTTCGCGCATCAGTTCGAAGCCGGCAAAAAGGGCGTGCCCTTCGTTGAAGTGGTAAACGTCCACGTCGATGCCCAGGGCGCGCAGGGCGCGTACGCCGCCCACGCCGAGCACCATTTCCTGGGCGATGCGCTCCTCGCCGAACCAGCCGTAGAGCTGGCCGGTGATCCAGCCGTCTTCATTGCCCGGTACGTCCGTGTCAAGCAGGTACAGGGGGGCATTGTCGAATCGGTCCAGCTTCCAGACCTTGCAGGCCACATTGCGCCCGCGGATCTGGACATGGACCGTCATGCCCGTGTCCTCCATGATATCGTCGTAATTGTAGTTGTGGTAGGTGTCGTAGGGCTTGCCGTCCTTTCCGATCATCTGGTCGGTATAGCCCTGTTTCCAGCGGATGCCGATGCCGACGATGGGGAAGTTGTACTCCCGGGCGCCTTTCATGTAGTCGCCTGCCAGGATGCCTAAGCCTCCGGCATAGGCCTTGAATTGGTTGTCGAGCCCGTATTCCATACAAAAGTAGGCAACACGGGGAAGGGTTTTCTTCTGGTCTGACATGATCGTTTCACATTTTTCTTTACGGCCAAATATAGCGCCTCAGCCCTGGATGGCAAAGGATATAAATGGGTTTTCCGAAGAATGCGAAACCGAACGCAATTACCTGCCCTTCTTGCTTTTTCCCTTTCCGGCCATGAATTTCTTTCCTTTTTTTTCCGCGCGTTTGGGCATGCCTTCGTTGACGCGCAGGGCGCGGCCCTGGAAATGCGAGCCGTCGAGTTCGCGTATGACCTGGGGTGCGGCATCCTCATTCACCTGAAAAAAGGTGTGCTTGCTGCTCATGTCGATCTTGCCTATGGCGCCCCCAGGTATGCGGCTCAGCCCGCAGATGAAGGAAAGGAAGCCCGCTTTGCCGTCAACGTCCATGGCGCCAACGTTGATGAAAAGCTCTTTGGGCTTTTGAAGCGCCGGGGCGGCTTTGCCCTTTTCCCGCGCGGGTAAGGACTTGTCTTTGAGGTGGGCCAGCATGGCCGGGCGCATGGCCATGGAAGCCAGCTTGTGGATGAGCTCTTCCTTGGACAAATGCTCCAGTTCGCTGGCCATGGCGGGCAAAAGCGGGGCAATGGCCTCGTGCGGCTCTGCATTTTTCAGCCGCTGGACAAAGCCCATCAGCCGTTTTTCGAATACTTCCTGCCCGGAGGGTATGTCAACCGGAGTGAAAGGCGCCTTCAGGCGGGACTCCAGCCTTCGGATGATGCTCAGCTCGCGCGGGCTGGCCAGCAGTATGGATGTGCCTTTGCGGCCCGCCCGCCCGGTGCGGCCTGCCCGGTGGGTGTAAAAGTTCAGGTCTTCCGGTATGTTGAGGTGGAATACGTGGCTGATGTTGTCCACGTCGATCCCGCGGGCAGCCACATCGGTCGCGATGAGCACCTTGAGCTGCCGGCTGCGGAAGCGCGCCATGACCCGGTCGCGCTGCGACTGGCTCAGGTCGCCGTGCAGGGCGTCGGCGTTGTAGCCGTCCTTGGTAAGCTGCTCCGCCAGCTCGGAAGCCTCGCGGCGGGTGCGGCAGAAAACGATGCCGTAAGTGTCGGGCGAATAGTCCAGAAAGCGGCGCAGGGCAAGGTACTTGTCTGAAGGGCGCACCAGCGCATACTGGTGGTCGATGTCGGCATTGGCCGTATTTTTCACGCCAACGCTGAGCTCGAAGGGGTCGGACATGTATTCCTCGGATATCCGCCGCACCTCGGCGGGCATGGTGGCGGAAAACAGCCAGACCATTTTTTCTTCCGGCGTTTCCTGCAGGATTTCGTCGATCTCTTCTTTAAAACCCATGTTCAGCATCTCGTCGGCTTCGTCGAGCACGGCAAAGCGAATGTGCTGCAGGTTGACGGCCTTGCGGCGCATCAGGTCGCGCAGCCGGCCCGGAGTGGCCACCAGGATATGGACGCCCTGCCTGGCTTCTCTGATCTGCTTGTGGATGTCGGCGCCTCCGTAAACGGCCAGTATCCGGACTTGTTTGCGGTAGCGGGCAAACTGGGCCAGCTCCGTGGTGATCTGCAGGCAGAGTTCCCGCGTGGGCGCCAGTATCAGCGCCTGGGTGAGCGGAAGGGCCTCGTCGATGCGCTCGGCCAGAGGCAGCCCGAATGCCGCCGTTTTTCCGGTGCCGGTCTGCGCCAGGCCAATGAAATCGACGTCTTCCTGTAATAAACGGGGAATAGCCTGGGATTGGATAGCAGTAGGCTCGGTGAAGCCGAGCGCCTGAACAGCTTCCATGATGGGCTGCGATAAGCCCAATGCTTCAAATGTCTGCATGTATTTCGGTTAAGCAGGCAGGTTTCACGCCCTGCCAATTCGTTGTTAAAAGTGCCTGCTCAACCCCAAGAAAAGTTCACGCTCTTCCCCGAATCGGGCATTCACTGGTGAAAAGAAGTTGCAAAGCTAGGCTTTTTATTTGGATTGTGAAATTTTTTTGAAACCCCTTCGGTGGGAGGGGCATAGGGCATGGGAAAGGATGCAATGCAGCTTTTCCCGATGAGATATGGTGAAAGAGGGGGAGGCTGGATGGCCAGGGGGGGGCATCGCCGCCCCCGCCTGACAGGGTGGGCGGGAATATCAGTGCTGCATACGCCTCCAGGGCAGCCACGGGGTGGCTTTCCTTGGTTTTACTATAGTTCAGTCACCCCGTGACATTCCCGGATTTGAGGTTGGCGTATTCCCGGCTACCCTGCTTCGGCTTGCCGGCCTGCGACGCGTAGCTTGCATCCTGCCAGCCAGGCAGCTCCCTACACCGTTCCGCCCATCCTTTTGATTATCTGTATTAGCAGCAACGAGCCGAAGGAGAAGGCGGCGGCAAGGCCCAGGTTTTCCCATCCCAGCGGGACGAGGGAAAGAGCCGAGCGCATGGGCGGCACGGCATAACCCAGGCCCGTGAGCAGGAGGCACAACCCGATGGCGCCCCACACCCAGGGGTTTTTCGTCACCTCATTGACGAAGAAGGAACTGTCGCGCTTCGGGATATTGAATACGTGAATCAGTTGCGAAAATACCAGGGTGTAAAAAGCCAGGTTGTTGACATGGGCGGGCGGCAGGTGGAGGATTTCGCTGGAATAGGCCGTGACACCGACTACGCCGGCCGTGATGCAGAGCCCGTAAACAAGCGTGGCGCCCCAGAGCCGGGCTGGAAGCAGTGGCTCATCGGGCCGCCGTGGCGGGCGTAGCATGATCCCCTTTTCGCCCTTTCCGGCGCCCAGCGCCAGGGCAGGGAACACATCCGTCACCAGGTTGAGGTAGAGGATTTGCAGCGGCAACAGCGGCATGGGCAGGCCTGCCAGGGTTGCCAATGCCACGGAGATGATCTCGGCCAGGTTGGCGGAGAGCAGGTAAACGATGAATTTGCGGATATTTTCAAAAATGACGCGCCCCTGCCGGATGGCCAGCTCGATGGAGGTGAACTGGTCGTCGCGCAGGATGATGTCCGCTACTTCCTTGGCGGCTTCTGTGCCGCGTATGCCCATGGCGATGCCGATGTCCGCCTTTTTCAGGGCAGGCGCATCATTGACCCCGTCGCCGGTCATGCCCACGATCTGCCGTTCACGCTGGTAAAGGGCCACCATGCTGAGTTTGTGGGCAGGGGTAACCCGGCCGAAAACCACGGCTTCAAGAAGGCGCCGCTTCGTTTCGGGGCTGAGCTTTTCCGGTTCGCTCAGTTCCTCTCCCGACATGACCAGCCTGTCAGGTGCGCCGGGTTCCAGAAGCCCCGTCTCTTCGGCGACCTTCCGGGCGGTGGCCAGGTGGTCGCCGGTGATCATCACAACCCGGATTCCGGCCTGCCGGCAGGCTTCGATGGCGGCCCGGACGTCCTGCCTGGGCGGGTCGATAAAGCCCATGAATCCAAGAAAGGTGAGCTCCCGGAAGACATCCTGCCCGGCAGGTGGGGTTCCCATTTTCCTGAAAGCGAAACCCAGCGTGCGCAGCCCCTCCGCCGCCATGCCTCCGGCCCTGGCCAGCCATTCTTCTTTGGCGGGCTCCGCAAAGTGGGCTTCCCTGCCGTGGCTGTCCAGGTGGTGGGTGCAGTTTTCCAGCACCTTTTCCAGGGCGCCCTTAACGCAACACCAGTAGCCGCCTCCGGCACGGTTGACGGTGGCCATCATTTTGGCATCGGTGTCGAAGGGGTATTCCTGCACTTCGGGATAGGCCTGGCGAAGTTGTTCGATATCATAACCAGCCTGGCGGGCAAAGTTTACCAAGCCTATTTCTATGGGGTCGCCACGCAATACGGCATCGTTCGGTTCGACATTGTTGCAGAGAACGGCCACCTTTGCCATAGTGTCGAAGGCAGGGATGGCCGTCCACTTGGAGAAGAAAGCGGGTTGGCCTTCGGCAGGGATAGGGTGGGCGCCGCCTTCGAGGGCGAACGCGTGCACGGCCATCTGGTTTTCCGTTAGTGTTCCGGTCTTGTCTGTGCAAATCACGCCGGTTTCCCCGAGGGTTTGCACAGCTTCCAGCTTTTTGATGATGACGCGGCCGCGGGCCAGCTGCAGCATGCCGCGGGCCAGGGCAATGGTAGCCACGATGGGCAGCCCCTCGGGGATGGCGGCCACCGCCAGGGCGATGGCCGTTTCGATCATCTGAATAAGAGACCGCCCCTGGATGTAGCCGGTGGCCACGATGAGGGTGGTGAGGGCCAGAGTGAGCCAGATGAGGCGCAGGCTGAGCTGCCGCAGCCTCTTTTCGAGGGGCGCCGCCTCCTTGCTGGCCTCTGAGGCCATCTGGCTGATCCTGCCCAGCTCAGTGCCGGCGCCGGTGGCGGTGACAACGGCTTTTGCGGCGCCCCGCGTGGCTATCGTGCCATTGTACAGCATGTTCAGCCGGTCGGCCAGCGGGGTGTTTTCCGGGAGGGGGGCAGGCGCTTTTTCCTCCTGCAGGCTTTCACCGGTCAGGGCCGCCTCCTGAACGGCCAGATGCTCGTGCAGGATCAGCCGGGCGTCGGCAGGGATGACATCGCCGGCTTCCAGCAGGATGATGTCGCCGGGCACGAGCTCCCGGGCAGGAATACGCCGGGCCTGTCCTTCCCGGAGTACTGTAGCCGCCGTTTGCGCCATTTTCTGCAGCGCTTCCATGGATCGCACTGCCTGCCATTCCATGAAAAAACCGATGGATGCGTTGAGCAATATCACCACCAACACCGCGATGCCCTCGACCCAGTCGCCAAAGGCGAAGGACAAGGCTGCAGCCACCATGAGCAGATAAATGATGGGGTCGAGGAATTGCTCCAGGAAAATGCGCAGCAGCGGTTTGGCTTTTTGCCGGGGCAGGCGGTTTTCCCCGAACTCCCTGCGCCGGAGGAGAACATCCTCTTCAGCCAGGCCCCTGTCCGCGTCGGTTTGCAGCCGGGCGAGGACAGCATCAGCCGGTTGGGCGTGAAAAGGTTTCTGCATGGCAGTTTATTTACTTCCAAAGGGCACAATTATCCCAAGCCATGGTATGGCGATGAACTCACCGGCCGTGGTGGGGAGGATGAGCCCGTAATCCAGCGAAAAACCCTTTCCGACCCTTCTCCCTCCAGCAAAGAGCACAAGGGTGAATTCGCCGTCGAAGGAGGCGAAGTAGTTTTCGGTCAGGAAATAGCCCCGCCGGCCCGTGCGTATCATCGCGCTGAGGTTGAGGATGGGCGCATCGGCCCACTCGCCGTCCGCGAATCCGTAACCCAGGCCGGCCGTGAAATTCTTGTCGCGGGAGCCGAAAGTGGCAATCCCGTAGGCTATGCCGGCAAAACCGGCGTCTTCGCCTATTATGGTCGCAAAAAGCGCCCCGGCGCCCAGGTTTACCTTGTCTTTTTTTACCGGTATGGACAGCTTGGGTGTGACCCAGGCCGGGCTGGGGGTTCCGGAAAACAGGAAGAGGGGCATCATCCCTACACCTACCGAAAAGTTCCTGGACAGGCCAATGCTCGCCTGGTTGAAGAGCACCCACACGTTCTGGTAGTAACCTTCGCCCGGCTTCAGGCTGTAACCGTTGGGCGCCCAGAAGTAGCGGGTTGCCTGTGGGTTTTCAAACCATACCTGGCCGCTGACGACCTGGATGCCCTGCAGGTTTACGATCCGCCTGATGTTCGCTTTGGGGATCGAAATAACCCCCAGGGCTTCCGTTTTCAGGATCAGCCTTTCGGCGTCCTGGTCCAGTATCTGGCCGGTGTATTCATTGTCGTCTATGGTTTCCACCAGCCACAGCGGCAGGGTATCGGCAACGGCCGTTTCATCAATGAGGCTGCTCCGGAAAGCCCATTGGGCGGGAGTATTGGAATGATGGAATGTCGGAACAATACATCCCACCTCAGGCAAGGCCGGCTTACGCATAGCCTCATTCCAATATTCCAGCAATCCAGTGTTCCCTTGATCCAATCCGGGGCTTGGCGGAGCGCCCTCTTTAATCTGTGCGGATGTGCGCAGGTTGTAGCAGAAAAGCAGCATGGCTGCCAGCATCCATGTTTTCATAAGCCCAGGGTTGTTTGCAGGCTGGCTGCCGGGTGGAGCCGCTTAATAATAATTACAGTTGAAAAAGGGTTGCATCTGTTTCAGGTAGTTGAGCAGCGGAGCCATCACTTCCTGCCGGTGCTGTTCGAGGCGGAGGTCGGCCATGTCTTTCCCCAGCGTCATTTCATCCTGCAGGTATGTGGCCGTTTTGAAGTCGAAAACGGCCTGGCGCAGTTCGGTATTTATCTGGCAGCTGAGTTCCCCGGAAGGCGTGTCCAGCCACCTGGCCCCTGTGAAGGCCACCAGCTCGATGTCCGACAGGAAAGCGGAAAGGCTGGCGCCGGGATAATCCTGCAGGTAGGCCAGATAGGCCTGCGCCGGCCAGTTGAAATGCCCTCCGGTGAGCATGGAAGGGGTGATGTCGGAGCCGGCTACCAGCTCAAAGTATGCCCTAAGCTGGGCGGCGCAAGCCTGGAAATCCTGGTTGAACTCCGCGCGGTTTTCCGATGCGAATTCGTCAAAGCTTTCCGGGCACAGCCAGGCCTCGCGGAAACTTTCGTAAATGAAATCTTCCTGCCCGCTGAGCGGAAGGGATAAGCCGGATAAAATAAACAGGCAGGGGAGGAGTATCTTTTTCATAAGTAGCCCGCTTTGGTTAAGCAATTAGCCAATTTTCTCCACTATGTCGGGTTTTATTCCGGTTCCGGCAATGAGGAAAGTCAGGGCGGGCCATGAGCTTTGTCAGAGGGGGCAAACTCTGTCCCGTCCTCGCTACGCTCAGCCGGGTAAAAACCTGCAAACCCTGTAAGCAGCCCGCCCTTCCTGCGTTCAGCCGGGCAAAAAGCAGGAACCATCAAGAGCCCCAAGTTCAAAATAATCCTTACCTTTCAGTTAAAATAAAACCCTCTGTCATGACAAAGAAATCCCTCCCGGCTGTTTTCCTGTTCCTCGCCATTAATTGCCTTTTTGCGCAGGAGAACCGCTTTTTCATGCCGCTTGAGATACAAAATGCATACGAAAGCGGCGCCCGCTCTTACGATGGCCGGCCCGGCCCGGCATACTGGCAGAATACGGTGGACTATACCATTGAAGTGACGGTTGACCCGGCGCAGAAAAAGATCAGCGGCTCGGAAAAAGCCGTTTATCACAACAACAGCCCGGATGCCCTGAGTATCCTGGTGGTGCGCCTGTACTACGATGCATTTAAAAAAGGCAGCGCCAGGGATTACGGCATCCGGCCTGGTGACATCACCGATGGGGTGGAGGTCAGCGCCTTGTCCGTTGATGGGAAGGAAGTGGAAATCGGCAACCGCAAGGGCGCCTACCGCAGCGGAACCCACCTGGTCATTAACCTGCCCGAACCGCTTCTGCCAGGGAAAAGCCTGTCCATGGAAATCAGCTGGGCGCAGTTTTTGCCGGAAACGACGATCCGCACAGGGGTTTATGACAGCACTACTTTCTTCGTCGCCTACTGGCACCCACAGATCGCCGTTTACGATGACGTGTTCGGCTGGGACCGGCTCGATTATGGTTTCCGGGCTGAGTTTTACAACAACCTCGGAAATTATGACGTAACGATCAATGCGCCGGAGCAGTTTACTGTCCTGGCCACCGGCATGCTGCAAAATGCCGCCGATGTGCTGCCGGAAGATGCGCTGGGCCGCTACCGGCAGGCCCTGGCATCAGCCGAAACCGTAGCCATCATTGGGCCCGATGCCCTGAAAAACGGCTACCGCAACAGGCAGGGGGGCTGGCATTACGTAGCGCGGGAAGTTTCCGATTTCGCCTTTTGCCTGAGCGATCACTACTGCTGGGATGCAGCGGCGCAGGAAGTGGATGGGCGCCCGGTGTTCATCAGCACCTACTATCCGGAAAACCAGGCGGAACAGTGCAGTGGGGTAACGGCCATGCAGCAGAAGATCATGAAACATTTTTCGGAGGATGTGCCCGGCATTCCCTATCCCTACCCGGCTTTCACCACCTTTATCGCCAGCGGCGGGGGCGGAATGGAATATCCCATGATGGCCAACAATGGCGGGCCCGGGCGCGGCGTCACCATCCACGAGATGTTCCACACCTATTTTCCTATGTACGTCCGCACCAATGAAAAGCGCTTTGCCTGGATGGATGAGGGCTGGGCGGATTATATCACGGAAGTTGTCACGGCACGCTACTTTAACAATGAGGAAGGGCCCCATTTTTCAAGCTCGAAATCCGGTATGCAGGGCGCCATCGGAACCATCAGCGACCTTCCGCTCATCACTTCGACGCAGTTTATGGATAACAGCAACTACGGCTATGCTTCCTACCCGCTGCCGTCTTTCGTTTACGCCATGCTTCACTTCGAACTGGGCGACGAACTGTTCCTGAAGTGCTACCGCGAATACATCCGCCGCTGGGCGAAGAAGTCGCCGACACCCTACGATTTTTTCTACACCTTCGAAAATGTGTCCGGCCGGGATTTGTCATGGCTTTGGAAGCCCTGGTTCTTCGAGTTCGGCTATGCCGACCTGGCGATCAAATCGCTGGCGGGCGGCGTGCTTGAAGTTGAGAACAAGGGCAACCGGCCCGTTCCGGTGAAAGTCGAATACACTTTTAAAGATGGCGGCACGAAGGTGGATTATGCAAAGCCCTCCGCCTGGCGGGAAGGGCGCACCTGCCAATTTACCGTGCCGGAAGGGGAAGAGATCGCTTCGGTGTCCGTCAACCAGGATGTGCCTGACGCCCATGAACTCGATAACTTTTTCCCGCCTCTGAAAGAGCGGTATGCCGGTGTTGCTTTACCAGGCTGCCTGGAAGGCGCCTATGCGCTCCAGGAGTTTCCGGTCGAGCTCACGATCAGCCGTAAAGAAGGGCTGCTGTACCTTAAAGTCGATGCGAATAACATGGCTTCCTACCTGGTTCCGGAG
This sequence comes from Bacteroidota bacterium, assembly GCA_963169455.1. Taxonomy (GTDB): domain Bacteria; phylum Bacteroidota; class Bacteroidia; order Chitinophagales; family Saprospiraceae; genus JACJYE01. Next base: position 42,291 of record CAUJDW010000138.1, read on the forward strand.
GACGGCGACGGCAAAAATTTCCGCAGCCTGGACGGAAGCATCAAAGCCGCTTTTGAGTACAGCGAAGAGGGCTGCAGCGGCATTGTCATTCAGTATTTCGGATACCGAATAACGGGCAAAAAGATCTGATCAGGGCAGGCGGGAGAATACTTTGCCCAGCATCCGCCGCCTGCGGAAGCGGCGGATGAACCGGCCTTCTTCCCTGCTGACGATGAATGGTTCGCGGCGGAGCCAGGATTGCAGCCAGCCCCGGAGCACCGCCAGCCCGGTCAGGCCGAATGGGCGGTTGAGGTAGCCGGCCTTGATGGCGCTGATGAGGGTTATGAAAAAGCCGTAACGCAGCCGGTACATGCCGTTCCCGACCTTGATGCGTATCCTGACGGAGCCGGTCTCGGCGCCCAGGGGCCGGTAATGGCGCACCTGCAGCCCGGTATCCACCTGCACCGTCCAGCCGTGGTATCGGGCCAGGAGTTCGTCGGCGGTGTCCCAGCCGATGGAGGCGCGCAGGCCGCCGATGTCCTCGAAGCATTGCCTGCGGTAGGATTTGAAAGCGCCTTTGACGTGGTCCACATCGGAAAAGTTCTCGTACACCCATTCGCCCTGTTCTTCCACGGCAATCGTGCCGCCTGCGATGCCCAGCCTGGGGTTGGCCCGGAACAATTCCGCCATGCGTTCGAAGTAGTGCTCCGGAATTTCCAGGTCGGCGTCGAACTTCACCAGGAAGTCGTAGTCTTCGCGGATGGCCTGATAGCCCAGGTAAAAGGCCCGCACTACCTTGGAGCCGGCGGCGCGTTCTTCTTTTTTGTCGTTGTTCACCAGCTCGATCCAGGGGTGGCGGGCGGCATAGGCCCTGACAACCTCCGCCGTCCCGTCCGTCGAACCGTCATTGACTACGATGAGCCTGCGCGGGGGCAACGTCTGCCTGCTTATTGCGTCGAGGGCTCTTCCGATGAAGTGCTCCTCATTGTATGCCGGCATGATGATGATGTATTTCATGGCATGGGTGTTGTGGGTTTCAGGGTTCCAGGTTTTTATCCGGCTGAGCGTAGCTTGAAGCCTGGAACCTCGAACGGCGCCTTGCGGCCGCCCCGTTATTAAAGCGGAGAAGACGGCAGGTTTACGAACGCCCAAAATACCAGCTCACCCAGGCCGTGACGGCGCAGAGGATCATGCCCCAGAGGATGTCGATAAAAACGATGGGCCAGGGCCAGTTGGCGATAACCGCCCGGTTGGTCAGTTCGTAGGTGGCGTAAGTGACGAGCCCGAAAGCTGCGCCCCGGAACAGAACCATCGGCGCCTGCCCCTGCGCCGATGGTTGTATGGCGAAGAACACCAGCCCGGCCAGGAAAAGGAGGTAAAAGGGAATCGCCGCCGCCCAGTCGGCCTGTTCGCGCATCAGGTGGCCCAGATAGCGGCGGTAAAGGCCCCGCCCCAGCCATCCCAGCCACAATAGGTCGAGGGCGAAAAAGGGGAGGAGGGCGATGAGGTAAAATCTTAGGAAACTGCTCATGGCGTTTTATTTACCGGAAGCGGCCGGCCTGGGCGTCCACCCTTTCCCGGATATGGCGAATGGCGGCCAGCCATTCCTTCTGATGCCTGTACAGGGCTTTGGGCCCGGCCGGGGCCGGGGAATCTTTGCCGGAAGCGGCCTTCTTTTCCCCGGCCTCCCAGAGCCGGTAGCTCTCCTCAATGGATTCCACCTCCCTGATGAATTCGATCTCGTCGGGAAAGAGCGCCCGCCCCTGAACATTCAGGCTGTTTTTCTGCAGGTTCAGGGCCTGTAACCGGGGCCGGAGCTGTTCCGCCGTTTGAAGGGCAAGATGGTAGGCTTCATCAGCCTGCCTGAGGCTGCGCTGGGCGCCGCAGGAAGCGATGGCCAGGGTCAGGAGGCCAAAAAAAGCCAGGTGGGATAACCGCATCATGCCCAAAGCGTTTTTTAGTGGTCACACAAGCCGACAATATCGTGGAAAACATCGTGCAAAGCCGTGATCGAAGCGGTGAGCGCTTCATCCGAACCGCCGCTGACTTCTGTCCCGATGGCTTCGGAACCAGCCTGCAGTTTTTGAAGTAACGCTTCCAGCCCCTTGCCTTTCATGCCTTCCGGCATGGGCAGTTCAGCCCATTTTTTTGCCGCGCCTGCCAGCTCGGCATGCCGCGTTTTCAGAGGCTCGAGGTCTCCTTCCTCTGCAGGGTGGAAGGTGGAAGACATGATCTCGTGATAGGCCTCTTTGGCGGCATCCCAGTCATTGGCCACCTGTTCGGCATCAATCCCCGCCTGCTGGCTTTCTTCCTGTTGGGCAGTAGTGTTGCCGCAGGAGAACAGGAATAAAATAACCAGGGAAGCTACGGGCAAAGTGATCATTCTTTTCATTGTACTATGTTTTTTGATTGTTTATTTGCCGGGCTTCAGGTGCTTCCTTTCGGTTCAGTATGGAGAGCCACTAAGTGGCTCTCCACGCTAAACCGTTTAAACCTTAACCAACCCCAATCACTCCAGCCCCATCTCTTTCAGCAGGCGGCCGGCTTTGTAGATATACTTCATCGCTGCGGCGATGCCGCCGGCATGGACGGCAACGGAGCGGTTGACTTCCATATCGTAGATGAAGTTGCCGGGCAGCGATTCGATGTTGCCGTCGAAGATCAACCCCACGAGTTCCCCTTTGGTGTTGATAATGGGGCTGCCCGAGTTGCCGCCGATGATGTCGCAGGTGGCGATGAAGTTGAGGGGGGCTTTCAGCAATTCGGCAGGCGGCGACATCCACTTTTCGGGCAATGACCAGGGGAATTCCCCATTGTTGGAGTAGTAGCGGTCATACAGGCCGAAATAGGTGGTTTTATAAGGCGCCTCGGTGCCGTTGTAGTTATACCCTTTAACCCATCCGTCGGCCAGGCGCTGGGTAAAGGTGGCGTCAGGAGGGATGGAAATGCCATAGATCTGGAAAACTTCATTGGCTATTTTGGAAGATAATACCTGCCGGGTGGGCGACCCTGCGCGGAAGGCCATGGAGGCCTCCTGGAGCTCGGGAGCCAGCAACTGGCCCATCCGGATGATGGGGTCTTTGGATTCCCTGAGTTTTTTGGGCTTGCCCTCCAGCAGTTTTTCAAGTTTCTTTTCGTCGCTGAATTTGGTGTCCGCCAGCATCTCTTTGGCTGCCTGTTCGGGCGTGCGCCCGTCCAGCAACTGGCCGACGTATTCATCGTCCGCCTGCCCATATTCCCGGAGCTCTTTCAGCAGGGTCGCCAGATATTTTTCTTCATACGGGTCGTTCAGGGCCGGCGCCAGGGCCATGATCTCCTGTTTGACCCCGTTCAGGGCTTCTTCCGATTCCTCGCCGTCCAGGGCCTGGATCAAGGCATAGGTGTTGAAGGCCAGCTGCAAGGCAGCACCGTTCATGGGGTTGGGAGGCAAGAGGGTGATCTCAGAGGCGTAACCGCCCAGGGGCACGTATTGTTCGGCCATTTCCTTCCAGTAGTCCTTGCCTTCTTTTACAGCCTTGGATTTGGCCTTGACCTCTTGTTCCATTTTCCATTTCTTGCCCATCAGCTTGGGGTCGTTCAGGCCGTCCACGATGCCGCCGATAGCCTTGGCGCCGTTCGCCAGCTCGAAGATTTGTTCCAGGAGTTCGGGGCTGGGTTCTTTGGCGTATCTCTCCTGCAGGATGTTGATTCGGTTGTTCATCCATGCCACCAGGATTTTGTAGCGGTAGTCCCTGTCGTATTCCAGTTGGGCCATGGTGCGGTAGCGCTCGGTGCTGCCGGGGTTGCCGATGGTGAAAACGGCTTCGTTTTCTTCGGCGCCTGCAGGGTTGAGAGGGAAATAAAAGTCGGAAGAATTAACCGGCTGTCCGTTCTCATAGGCCCGCCAGAGGGTCATGTCGAGGTTGTAGCGCGGGTAGGTGAAGTTGTCGGGGTCTCCTCCGAAGTAGCCGAGATGCAATTCCGGGATGAGCACCAGGCGGATGTCGTCATAGCGCTTGTAGCCGTAGATGGAGTATTTGCCGCCGCTGTAAAAGGTGACCGTTTCAAGTTCCAGCCCCTGCCAGCCTTCCTTTTGGGCGTATTCCTGCTCGGCGGCCTGCAGGGCTTCCCGCTGTTTGGCCAGCCGCTCTTCGTCGGTGGAGGTTTTTCCTGTGTATTCGTTCACAAAGCCGGTGATGTCTTCGTACTTCACGAGCTGGCTGACGAACAGGCCGGGTATCTGCCGCTCTTCGGCCATCGTGGAGGCGTAGAAGCCATTGTTTTCAAAATCTTCGCCTTCCTGCTGCACCTTGAAGACCTCTCCCCGCGAACAGTGGTGGTTGGTCAGGATCAGGCCGTCGGGGGAGATAAAGGATGCGGAGCACCAGGAAGCGAATTTCAGGGAAGCCATCCGGGCCTTTTCCCACCATTGCTCACTGGGCTGGAACCCGTAGGTTTCCTTGAAGTACTGCATGGGAGCATGTTCGAAGGTCCACATTTTCCCGAAGTCGAAACGGCTGATTTCGACATCTGTCTTGTAGGGCGCCGCCGGTTGGGCGTTCAGCGAAAGCAGGGCAATAACGAGAAGCCCTACTGCCGTGAGCGTAAGTCGAGTGCTTATTCTTTTTGCCATCGTGTTATGTGTTTGAATAAAAAATAGGGAGTTTTTTCCCTCTATTTTGTGGGGATGGCAAAGTACGAATTATTTGGAAATGGTTATACTTAACAGCAACAGGTTTTGTGCGTCCTGGGGGGGCTTCGGACAGCAATTTGCCATGGAAGGCGCATAGGGGCAATCAGGTCAGGTTTGAAGGCCAGTTGCAGGGGTTTCTTTTGCAGGAAGGCTGCTGAAGAGCATCAAATGGGGGTTCTGGGTTCTGGCCATGGCTTTTCCGGAAAGAGCGCGTTTCAGTAATTCATCAATTTTTTCCACACATGCGGCATGCCGGCTTCCGATCGGGCTCATGTTGATGGTTTTGCCTTCCAGCAGTTCAACGCGGCCTTCTTCCTTCAAAATACCGGCCTCTGCCATCTTGTGGTATTCCTCAACCGTCATTAATCGCTGCTCCAGTTGGACTGCCATGATGATCTTTTTTTAAAAATACCAGGTTTCCGGCTTTTTTGCCGGAAAATCTCCCGCTCATGCCTGCCTGCGGAAAAGCAGAAAGTGGCGCCGCCGGGCATTCCTGGCCTGCTGCCCGGCGGCGGGATGCCTGATCAGGCCTTATTATAAATGCGGCTGATCAGGTTGTCGATGATGTACCCCTTTGTCCGGGAGAAAAAAGTATCCAGTTCTTCAAGGTAACGGTGGTAGAGGAAATTCATGGCCAGCCCCGTGATCAGCGCCACGAGGGTGGTGTCGAAAGCGACATTGAGGTGGCTGGTGATGGCCGGCATGCCTTCCGCTGTTTTGGCCAGGTGCGCCATGCCGATGGAGGTGGACAACCCGATGAGGGTGCCGATGAACCCCAGAGAGACAACGGCGCCGAGCAGGTACCGGACGGTTTCCAGCTTGCCTTCCAGTTCGTTTTTGCTGTTGTCCACCTGCGCATTGAAAACCTGCAGGGTTTCGCCTACAGACTGGTCGTTGCGGTACTGGGTGCAGGCCTTTTTGATGAAATCCGCCACCAGGTAGCTGTTGCCGTTTTTCTCCACCTGAATGGTGTTGAGTTTGATCTGCGCCACTTCTTCAGGAGAGAGCACGAGCTGGTCGCGTGTCGGCAGCAATCCCAGGCTGAAGCCCTGGTGCTGGCTGCGAATGAACCTGCGCTGCTCCAGGAGTTCCAGCATGCTGTAGGTGAACACGGCATAGATGGCTGCCTGGATGTAGCCCTGGTAGGAGCCCCCCAGCGCCTCGATGAGCCGGTGGATACCCGAACCGGGCGAGAAGATGCTGCCCGCAAGGATCAGCAACAGCCACAGGAGGGCCGCTGCGAGCAGGCTGAAAATCAATTGGAAACTTTTGGTTTTAAACATGGCCCTTAATTTTTGATGAACTGAAAAGTGCCGTCCGCTTTCAGGCGCACCGTGCCCAGCGAGACGCGGTTATCAATCATTTTTACTTCTTTGGAGAAGGATTCCCCCCGTTCCACACCCTGATTGTCTTTGGTATAAACCAGGCCGGTGACGGTGACGGAGTTGTTCTTTTTCAGGCTCTCCTTGAATTGTGCGTAGAGCTTGTATTCTCCGGGGATGATGGGCCCGAACTGCCGTACGGCTTCCTGGTTGGTGCGCAGGTCGTTGCCGAAGATGCGGTTGCGGGATTTGCCGCTGTCCCATTCGCCGATGGCGCGGTCTTTTTTCCTGCCTCCATAAACGCAGTCTCCGCCCTTACACACAAAGAGGTCGACGTTGTTGGCGATGTCCCTCCACTTGATCTCGAAGGAGACGTTGGCGGGCACGGAGGGGGCGTCGCCTTTGTAAACAGGGGGCGCTTCCGCCGTGCTTTTCGGGTTCTCCGGAGCAGGCCGGGGGCTGCCTTGTTCCTCCGCGGGCTTTTCGGCCTCCTTTTTCGGGGGTTCGGGCAAATGGGCCCTGTCGGGCTGCCTGGCCGGTTCCCGGCTGGCGACAGTGCGGGCCGGCTCGGGGCGTGCAGCCACCGGAGCCGCAGGGGCAGGTTCCCTCTTAGGCGCTCCCGGTAGGCTTTTGTAATCCACCAGTATGGCGAACAAGGTATCACCGGCCCTTTTGAAGCGCAGGCTGTCCGGCAGTTCCCCGAAAAGCTGCATCCGGGTGGTGTCGAAGTAAACGGCCGCCTGTTGCACTTTTGCCGCCGGCGCTCCGCCCTTTGGCGTGATGATGAACAGGAAGATCACCGCGCCCAGCGCACTGGTGAGCAGGTCCAGAAAGGACAGGTTGAACATTTCAGCTTTTCTCCTTGACATAAGGCGTTGCTTTAAAGGTTAGCACCTGAGCCGTATTCCCGTTTGCACCGGAGTTTCTACCGGGCGCCCGTTTTGGGAGGGGGAAACGGCATTCCAGGCATTTATCTCCGTCTCCGGGGGTGTCGCTCCCGCAGTTACGGCAAGAGATGATGGTTTTGGGCGCCTCCAGGGGGTCGCCGGCCCAGCCTTCATCGTCCTGATGGGTGAAATGGCCTTTCATGTTGCAATGCACACAGCGTTCGGTTCCGTCCTCGTTGACGGTGAAACAGTTATTGCAGATCAGCATAACGCTTTGGATTTTACAGTTACTGCAAAAGGCAAGTATCTCGGTTTGCTCCTTTTATATTTTGCGGTCCCGTATTGTTAGTTAGTACCGGTCGCCAAACCTGAAGTGGTATTCATAGCCTACCGACAGTATGGTGGAGCGGTTCAGCTGGTCTCCTTTGAAGGCGTCGAAAAAGTCGTTGGCGTCCTTGTAACGGGGGTTGAAGGAATCGGCCAGCCCGGAGTCCCAGGTAGCGCTGAAGGTGACCTTGCTGTTTTCGTTGATGGCAAACACCAGGCCCGGCGATACCTGGAATCCCATCTGCATGGAGCGGTAATCGTCGTTAAGGCCGTCGCCGAAGGAGACGGTGTAGTTCTGGACGTCCGTTTCGTCGGAGCCGAAATACTGGGTTTCCTCATCCAGTTTCCCCTTCAGCCCGAAATTAAAAGAAGGGCCGATGGCAAAGGAAAGCGCGAAGCGGCCTGTCAGGTATTTGCGGTAGCCGAGCAATACCGGGATGGAGATGAAGTGCAGCTTTTCCCTGCCGGTGAAGTAGCCGGTTCCGAATTCATCCTGGAAGTTGTCCGTCCGGTATTCCCCTCCTTTCTGAATGTACTGGATCCCACTGCTGAGCGTGAAGTTCTGGATCTCGAAGCCAAAGCTGGCGCCTCCGTTCAGGCCGAAGACAGAGCTTGCACCCGGGTAGAGTTCCGCCAGGTCTTCGGTGTATTTGAATTTGGAGAAATTGCCTCCGCCGCCGGCGCCGATGAAGAAGGAGCTGTTTTGGGCGCGAAGGGAAGCCATGCCGATGAAGAGAAGCAACAGAGCTGTGATGTGGGTTTTCATAGTCGGATTGTTTTTATTGGTTAAAGAAGTTTTTCGAGAGCCGGCCAGTGCTTGTGCAGCCCCTTGTGTTTTCCAGGGTGCTGGCAATGAGCCAGGCCGCATTTGCTTATGGGGCGGCGCGTTTCATAGTTTTCGTTTTCGCTCCGCCCGGAACGCTGTTCGTAACCTTCGCGGCTGCGGCTTTGGGTTCCTGAAATCAGATGAAAATAGAGAAGCGGAATATGGGTTGCTCAACAGGGGAATGCGATGAATCGCTTAGTACACCACAAAGTAAGGGGCGGGAAATGTTAAGAGGTGTTATGGATGGGTTACGCTTTTCTTAAGCGGAGGAGATTAACGCGTTGTTAAGGAAGGGGTTAAGGGATTTAACGAAGGGCATGGAGCATAGGGCATGGGGGGTTAGAGCATGGAGCAGTAACTGGGTAGAGCTTGGGATGACAGTTTTGAAATTCAAGTTGCCCGGCCGGGGATAGGAGGATTTATCCGGATAAGGGAGGATAAAAAAAGCCCGAGCAGTTGCAAAGCAACTCTCAGGCTCTTAGTTCGTCGGGGTGACAGGATTTGAACCTGCGACCCCTTGCACCCCATGCAAGTGCGCTACCGGGCTGCGCTACACCCCGAACTAACCGCCGGGAAGGCGGATTTTCAAAAAAAAGCCCGCTGAATTAAAAGAACAGGCGGGCGAGGTGGTCATTACTGGATTCGAACCAGTGACCTCTGCTCTGTCAAAGCAGCGCTCTAAACCAACTGAGCTAAATGACCTCGAAACGGCCTGGAAAACGGCCGGAATCCTGCGCTTTTGCAGAAGCGGTTGCAAAGATAGAAAAATCCTGCCATTTGGAAAAAGCATGCTGCCGATTTTTTCGTGGCTTATTAATAAACTCCCTGCGGGGGCCATGTGGTTCCCAAAAAGAGGCTGGTTTGCGGAAGTGGGCTGGAGCTTTGCGAAACCGCCCTTCTGTGATTTTATCGTATATGACTGGATTATTTATCCACAGCCTGTTGAAAAATAGGCCTGCGGCGGCCCTTAAAAAGTCCATTATGGCCCTTACATTTATCGAATCAAGATGCCGCCTGTCCAATGCGTATGCGGCGTGGGGTCCGGGATACCGGCGATGCTCCATGCTGCCTGTTTACACCTGAAAATCATTCACGCCCTCCGCCTGAATGGACTGCCCGCAGTTCTGTGGTGCAGCGTTTTTTGTTTTCTGTCCGGAGGAAGGGCATTAATAAACGGAGAAAATTCTACGAATATGGAAACACCTGCAGTGCAAAAGGAGAAACGGCCGGGGAAGGGCAAAACCTATTCCTATGAAGAAGCTTACAAGGCCTCGGTGGAATATTTCGGCGGCGATGAGCTTGCGGCCAATGTATGGGTGAACAAGTACGCACTGAAAGACTCCTTCGGCAATATTTACGAACGGACGCCGGACGATATGCACCGCCGCATCGCCTCCGAGATCGCCCGCATCGAGCGGAATTATCCCAACCCCTTATCGGAAGAAGAAATCTATGAGGTGCTGAAGGGCTTTCAGTTTATCGTACCCCAGGGCAGCCCGATGGCAGGGATAGGCAACCCTTATCAGATCGTGTCGCTTTCCAACTGTTTTGTCATCGGCAACGAAGCCGACTCATACGGAGGCATCGCCAAGTCGGATGAAGAGCAGGTGCAACTCATGAAGCGCCGGGGGGGCGTGGGTCAGGACCTGTCGCACCTGCGGCCCAGCGGTACGCCTGTGCTGAACAGCGCCCTGACATCGACGGGCATCGTGCCCTTTATGGAGCGATACTCCAATTCCACCCGGGAAGTGGCCCAGGGCGGCCGCCGCGGTGCACTGATGCTGACGGTTTCCATCAAACACCCCGATGCGGAGGGTTTTATCGACGCCAAACTGGAGCAGGGCAAGGTCACGGGCGCCAACGTTTCGGTGCGGATCGACGACGCCTTCATGCGGGCAGCCATGTCGGGTAAGCCCTATGTTCAGCAATATCCGGTGGATTCCGAGTCACCAACGGTGAAAAAGGAGATCGACGCGGCCAGGCTGTGGGGAAAGATCATCCACAACGCCTGGAAATCCGCCGAACCGGGTGTGCTGTTCTGGGATACCATCATCCGGGAATCGGTGCCGGATTGTTATGCAGGCCTGGGGTACCGGACGATTTCGACGAACCCGTGCGGCGAAATTCCCCTTTCGCCCTATGACAGCTGCCGGCTGCTGGCCATTAACCTCTACGGTTATGTCGAGGAGCCATTTACTCCCGGGGCCCGGTTTGACTTCGACAAGTTTGCCGCGCACGTGCAGGTCGCCATGCGCATGATGGACGACATCATCGACCTGGAGATCGAGAAGATCGACCTGATCCTGGACAAGATTGATAAGGACCCGGAGCAGCCGGAGATCAAAGCCACGGAGCGCCGCTTGTGGGAGAAGATCCGCAAAGCCTGCGTCCAGGGGCGCCGAACAGGGGTCGGCATTACAGCCGAAGGGGACATGCTCGCGGCCCTGGGGTTGCGCTACGGCAGCAATGAGGCCATCGAGTTTTCAGTCAAGGTACAGCGGACGCTGGCGGTCAATGCATACCGCGCCTCCTCCGTCATGGCCGGGGAGCGGGGTGCTTTCCCCATCTACGACTCGGAACTGGAGAAGGGCAACCCTTTCATTCAGCGGCTGCGGGAGGCGGACCCTGCCTTGTACGAAGAGATGCTGGACCATGGGCGGCGCAATATCGCCCTGCTCACTATCGCCCCCACGGGCACCACCAGCCTCATGACGCAGACGACCTCGGGCATTGAACCCGCGTTCCTCATCAGTTACAAGCGCCGGCGGAAGGTCAATCCCAGCGACAAAGACGCGAAAGTGACTTTTATCGATGAGGTGGGAGATCACTGGGAAGAATACAATGTTTTCCACCACAAATTCCTTGCCTGGCTGGAGGTGAACGGCTATGACGTAGCGGAAGTGACCCGCCTGTCGGCCGAGGAACTACGCCCGATCATTGAGAAGTCACCCTACTTTCTGGCCACGGCCAATGATGTGGACTGGGTTCAGAAGGTGAAGATGCAGGGCGCCATTCAGAAGTGGGTGGACCATTCGATCAGCGTGACGGTCAATGTCCCGGAGAACACCTCTGAAGAGATGGTTAAAAAGATATACCAGTCTGCCTGGGAAGCCGGTTGCAAGGGCTGTACGATCTACCGGGAAGGTTCACGCTCCGGGGTGCTGGTGGCCGATACGGGGGGCAAGGCCAAAGGCAAGGCCCGGTTTCAGGAGACGATGCCTCCGAAGAGGCCGCAACGCCTGGAGGCTGCGGTGGTTCGTTTCAAAAACAATTCCGAAGACTGGATTGCCGTCATCGGCCTGTACGACAACCATCCTTATGAGATATTTACCGGCCGGGCGGAAGATATGTTCAAATTCCCGGAATACGTCACGAGGGGATGGGTGCTCAAGGTCAAGGACGAAGAAGGCCATAACCGGTACGATTTTCAGTTTCTCGACCGCGAGGGCTATCGCGTGACCATAGAGGGTTTGTCCCGTTCCTTCAACAAAGAGTACTGGAATTACGCCAAGCTGATCTCCGGGGTGCTCCGCCACGGCATGCCCATCCCCTATGTAGTTGACCTGGTGGAGGGCCTCAATGTGGCAGAGGATTACATCAGCAGCTGGAAAAACGGCGTCGTGCGGTCCCTGAAACAATTCGTGCCCGACGGCACCCAGGCCGCCGACAGCCTTTGCCCCAGTTGCAACGACCCGGAGGGCCTCATCTACAAGGAGGGCTGCCTGATTTGTAAGAGCTGCGGGTATTCGGAATGCGGGTAACCACCTGGCCAAATATTTTCCGGGAATATCGGCGCTAGACAGGAAGGGCCGTTACCCCTACATTGGGGGACGGCCCGTACTGGGGGGTGTTGTGTTGTTACCGGGGCGTGCGCCGGCCCAACGAGGTGCAGGCGCTACATTATGGCG
>CAUJDW010000139.1 GCA_963169455.1 Bacteroidota bacterium
CATTTCCCACTTCCCATTTCCTCCCTATCTTTGCGTCAAAAACCACGCTATGATCGTAGTTACCGGAGCTGCAGGATTCATCGGTAGTTGTATGGTGCGAAAGCTGAACGACGAAGGATACGAAAACATCATCGCCGTCGATGAGTTCAGCCGCGAGGAGAAAAACCGCAACCTGGCCGGCAAAGCCCTGGCCGCGCGCATCGGCCGCAGCGAGTTCCCGGGCTGGCTCCGGGAGAACGGCGCCGCCATCAGGGCCATCTTCCACATGGGCGCCCGCACCGACACCACGGAAAAGGACTGGGCTATCTTCCAGGAGCTCAACCTCGACTACTCCATTGCCCTGTGGGAGCTGTGCGCCGCAAACGGCATCCCCCTGATCTACGCTTCCAGCGCCGCCACCTACGGACTGGGCGAAAAAGGCTACGACGACCGCCACGACATCGTCTCCGAACTGCATCCGCTGAACCCCTACGGGGAATCCAAAAACCGCTTCGACCTCTGGGCGCTGAAGCGGGAACTGCAGCCGCCCCAATGGTACGGGCTGAAGTTTTTCAATGTGTACGGGCCCAACGAGTACCACAAGGGCCGCATGGCATCGGTCATTTTCCACACCGTGCGCCAGATCAAGGCCACCGGCGGCATGAAGCTCTTCCGCTCCCACCACCCCGGCTTTGCCGACGGGCAGCAGAGCCGCGATTTCGTCTACGTCAAAGACGTCACCGACGTGTTGTACTGGCTCTGGAAACACAACCCGGCCAGCGGGCTGTACAACCTCGGCGCCGGCCAGGCGCGCTCCTTTCTCGACCTGGCCGCCAATACCTTCCGCGCCATGGGACTGGAACCCAACATCAGCTTTATCGACACCCCGGAAGACATCCGCGATACCTACCAGTACTTCACCGAAGCCAATATGGGCAAACTCAGGAAGGCGGGCTATGACAAGCCCTTCCACTCCCTGGAGGAGGGCATTGATGATTATGTGAAGAACTATCTGTTGGAAGAGCGGATCTATTAGAGCTTGCCCGGAGGCCTGCTCAACGTGTTATATTGTTCTGCTAAATGTGTCCAACTACTTAAAACCCGCCCTCAATATCAATTCCTCCCCCATGTTTGACATTGTTCAGCCCGGCGTAATAGATCAGGTACCATTCGTCCCCCAACCTGGCAAAACGGCGTACGATGGCCAGGTCGCCCGAACGGTGCACGAGTTTTTCAATCATGGCATCATCACCGATGGGCCTGAGCTGGTGCTCAAAGTCAGCGGACTGCAGGTTGAAGCCGTGCTGGATCGTCCAGGTTTCCGGTGTCCACCGAAAAGCGCCGGAAGCAATGGTAGCGCTGTCGGCGCCCTGCGGCAGGCCTTCTAGCGGGAAAGTGATGTGGGCCATCTGATAGGCGCTGTCCTGATGAAAACGCTCGTAAAAAGAGGTGAAATCTTTCCAGGCTTCCCCGCCTTCCCGGCCGGAAGCCGTTTCCTGTGGCGCAGGCTGTTTACAGCCCGTAAATGCCATAAGGGCCAACGCAAAGAACAAAAACCTATCCCGCATACTCATTCCTTTAATTGACATAACTTCCCACTTTTACATTTTACATTACCCATTCTACATTTTTCATTGAAGGAGCGCCTCCACCACCCGCTCAGCCAGCAGGTGGCTCGTGCTCTGGGAAAGGCGCACATGCCGAACCGGCCCCTCCGGGCCCTCCGGCATGGCTGCCCAGATGTGGTAATAACCGGCCGCATCGCGTTCGCAATAAACGCCGGCCGCCGCAGCGCTGCTGCCGCCCAGCAGTCTCATGACGCTGCGCTCCACATTGGTCAGGGCTGAAACTTCCGGGTGGTGCAGGAGCCTGAAAATCCGGCGGGTGGCTTTGTCATCCGCGTTGGCCTGCCAGGCAAGCGCGCCCTGGCCCGGCGCCGGAACGAATTCCTTCGGGCTGAAAGCCACCAGGTGAAAGGGCGAAATGTCAACCCCCTGGCGCAGCAGCATGGCTGCCGAGGACAGCAAGGCGTCGAAATCGCCCGCCCGCAACAGTTCGGGCAGGGGGGCCTCATCCGCGCCGGCCGGCCAAACGGACAGGCCGGGCCTGAAACCCAGGATCTGCGCCCGGCGCAAGGCCGTCGAGGCGGCGACAACGGCCTTTTCCTTCAATTGAAAAAGCTGCCCCTGATCCATGCTTTCCCTGCGGACGAGCAGCCATTCGGCGGGGTTTTCGCGCCGGGAAACGGCCGTGATCGCCAGGCCTTCCGGCTGCCGGGCCGGCAGCATCTCCAGGAAATGGACGGCCACATCGATATCACCGCGCAACAGGGCCTCCTCCACACTTTCATTTCCGGAAGGCCGGGAATGCCCGCCTTCTTCAGCAGGCAGGATAATTTCCGACTCCTGCCCGGCAGCCCGGAGTTGCTCCTGCGTGTACCGCGCACGCCATACGGCCAGGGGCCCGCCCCCGGCTCCTATTCTGATCGTTTTGCTCAATCCCTTTCCATTTTGCCGCAAAGATAAGGCATGGAATTCACTTTCCTTTGGCTGTGGATACGCCTATTCTGTATCAACTTTTTTCCTACCTTTGCTGCATGCAACTATCAGCCAAAGAATTAGCGCAAATCCTCAACGGGACAATCGAAGGTGACCCGGAGGTGAAAGTGTCCCGCCCGAGCAAGATCGAAGAGGGCGGGGCAGGTACGATTTCCTTTCTGGGCAACCCAAAATACGAGGATTACGCCTATACCACAACGGCTTCCATCCTGCTGGTGAGCCAGCAATTCGAAGCGCGCCGGCCCATCAAGGCCACGCTCATCCGGGTGCCGGATGTCTATGGCGCCGTCGCCCGCCTGCTGGAACAGTTTGGCGGCGGAAAGCAGGAAGGATCATCGGAAATATCGCCCCTCGCCAGCATCCACCCGGAAGCGCAGGTTGGGAGCGGCGTAACCATTGGGCCCTTCACCGTCGTCGAGGCCGGGGCCGTGGTAGGCGACGGGTGCCGGATTTCTTCCCAGGTCTATATCGGAAAAGGGGCCAGGCTGGGCCGCCAAACCACCATTTACCCAGGCGCCCGGATCATGCACGATTGCGAGGTGGGCGCCAACTGCATCATTCACGCCAATGCCGTCATTGGCAGCGATGGCTTCGGCTTCGCCCCCCAGGATGACGGGAAATACCGCAAAATCGTCCACGTCGGCAACGTAGTGATCGAGGACGATGTCGAGATCGGCGCCAACACGGCTATCGACCGGGCCACCATGGGCTCCACCACGATCCGTTCCGGGGCAAAACTGGACAACCTCATCCAGGTTGGGCACAATGTGGAAATCGGCGAAAACACCGTGATCGCCGCCCAGGCCGGCATCTCCGGAAGCACCAGGATCGGCAGATCCTGCCGCATCGGCGGACAGGCCGGCTTTACCGGCCACATCCATATCGCCGATGGCTCCCAGGTGGCGGCCCAAAGCGGCATCATCAGCTCGATCGAAGAACCCGGACAAACAGTTGTCGGAGCCCCCGCCATCAACTATAAAGATTATTTCCGGTCCTTTGCTGTTTTTAAAAAGCTTCCCGAATTGTACCGCAAGGTCAACCAAATGGAACAGAAACTGAAAGGCGGCGAATCATAGCAACGCCCCCGGCCAGAGGCCCAAGTTGGGAAAAAATTTATCTTTGCAAAAAAATTATCAGCCGACGACGTTTATGATGAAACAGCAAACGATCAAAGAACCGGTGAGTGTCAAAGGCGTTGGCCTCCATACGGGAAAGGAAGTGACCCTTACCTTCAAACCCGCCCCAGTAAACCATGGATTCAAATTTCAACGCATTGACCTGGAAGGACAACCGGTGCTCAATGCCGATGTGGGCCGCGTCAGCTCTACCCAGCGGGGCACCACCCTGAAGTCGGGCATTGCAGAAGTCAATACGATAGAACATGCCCTCTCCGCCCTCTCCGGCCTGGGTATCGACAACGTACTCATGGAACTCGACGGCCCGGAAGTGCCTATACTCGACGGCAGCGCCGCCCCCTTCGTCTCCGCCCTTCAGCAATCAGGCCTGGTAGAGCAGGAAGAAGACCGGGAATACTTCGTCGTGGAGGAACCCATCTTTTTCAAAGACGAAAAAACCGGCGCCGAATTGCTGGCGCTGCCCCACGACGGCTTCGAGATCGTGTCCATGATCGACTTCAACTCCAATGTCCTGGGCCAGCAATACGCCCATTTCAACGGGACGACGGACTACGCCCGGGAAATCGCCCCCTGCCGCACCTTCGTCTTCCTGCACGAAGTGGAATTCCTCTTCGAACAGAACCTCATCAAAGGCGGTGACCTCGACAACGCCATCGTCATCATCGACCGCATAGTCAGCCAGGAAGAACTCGACCGGCTGGCCAAAAAACTGGGGAAACCGAGCGTGAAAGTCGACCACGAGGGCATCCTCAATACCATCAACCTGCATTTCAAGAACGAACCCGCACGCCACAAACTGCTTGATGTCATCGGCGACGTGGCGCTGCTGGGGCACCGCATCAAAGGAAAGATCGTCGCTACCAAACCCGGCCACAAGGCCAACGTGGAATTTACGAAAGTGCTCAAAAAGCACTACCAGGAACAGCGCCGGCTAAGGGGCAAACCCCATTACGACCCGGACAAGGAACCCGTTTACGATATTACCCAGATCGAGAAATGGCTGCCGCACCGCTACCCCTTCCTCCTGATCGACAAGATCATCGAACTGTCCGATACCCACGTCGTCGGCGTCAAAAACGTCAGCTTTAACGAGCAATTCTTTCAGGGGCATTTTCCAAACAATCCCGTAATGCCCGGAGTTTTACTCATCGAAGCGATGGCGCAGACAGGGGGTATGCTCGCCCTGTCAACCGTCGAGGACCCCGGCAACTGGGATACCTACTTCCTGAAAATCGAGAATGCCAAGTTCAAACACAAAGTCGTGCCAGGCGATACCATATTGTTCAAAATGGAACTCATGGCCCCCATCCGGCGGGGCATCTGCCAGATGCAGGCCACAGCCTACGTCGGCAACAAAATCGTATCGGAGGCCGAGTTAACTGCTCAAATCGTTAAGCGCTCATAAAATGAACTACTACAATAGCAACTTGAACAGCGTCGTCCATCCCGATGCGCAGATCGGCGAAAACGTCTCTATCGGGCCTTTCTGCTTTATAGATAAGGATACCGTGATCGGCGACGGCTCCGTGATCGGCCCCAATGTCACGATCTTCGAAGGGGCGCGCATCGGTAAAAACGTCAAAATATTCCCCGGGGCGGTTATCTCCGGCATCCCGCAGGACCTGAAATACCAGGGGGAAAGAACGACGGCCGAAATCGGCGACAACACCATCATCCGGGAGTATGTCACCGTCAACCGGGGCACCAAATACGCGGAAAAGACCGTGGTGGGCAGCGACTGCCTGCTGATGGCCTACGTTCACGTTGCACACGACTGCATCCTGGGCAACCACGTCATCCTGGCCAACAACGTGAACCTGGCCGGGCATGTCGAGATCGAAGACTGGGCCATCCTGGAAGGGCTGGTGGCCGTACAACAGTTCATCAAGATCGGCCAGCACAGCTTTATCGCCGGCGGCTCCCTGGTGCGCAAAAACGTGCCCCCATACGTCAAAGCGGCCCGCGAACCCCTCTCCTACGCCGGCGTCAACAGCATCGGCCTGCGCCGGCGCCACTTCTCCAACGACCAGATCAACGCGATTCAGGAAATATACCGGATACTCTTCGTCAAAGGCTACAACACCTCCCACGCCCTCGATATCATCGAGGATTCCCTGGAGCCCTCGCCCGAGCGGGAGAACATCCTGAACTTCATCCGCGCTGCCGACCCCGGCATCATGAGGGGCTTCCAGCAGGTCAATGGCGCAGGCATCGATGAAGATTGAACTGGCCGGCATCGGCAAACGCTACCGCATGGATTGGATCCTGCGGGACGTCAGCCTGTCCTTCGAGGCCGGTAAACAGTACGCCATCACCGGACCCAACGGCTCGGGCAAATCGACCCTGCTCAAAATACTATCGGGCCACCTCACTCCATCCAGGGGCAGCATCCGTTTTTCCCTGGATGGAAAAGCCCTGGAAACCGGCAGCGTCTATCAATACCTTTCCTTCGCAGCCCCCTATATCGACCTCATCGAGGAACTGACCCTCGCTGAAGCACTCCTGTTCCATACCCGCTTCAAACCCCTGCTCGGCGGCCTGGAGCCCCAGGGCATGATCGAACTGCTTGGCTTCGGAAAATCCCGCAACAAACATATCCGGAATTTTTCCTCCGGCATGAAACAACGCCTCAAACTGGCCCTGGCCATCTGCTCCGACACCCCCCTGCTCCTGCTCGACGAGCCCACCACCAACCTCGACAAGGAAGGCATAGCCTGGTACCGCCGCCTGATCGATACCTATACCGCAGGCCGCCTGCTTATCCTAGCCTCAAATGTGGATGTGGATTTTGAGTTTTGTGGGGAACGGGTGGGGGTAATGGGGTATAAAGGCTAAACGCCGGGGCGCCTTCAAATGGAATACCGCCAGAATGATGCCCGACGTATAAAATATTTATACAGTCTCTACCGCCACACCCCCGCCAACGATCCCAACGGGATCGAACATCTATAGCAAAGCCCCCAGGCGCCACAACCCTGCCAACGATCCCAAAGGGATCACACATCTATAAAAAAGCCCCAGGCGCCACACCCCTGCCAACGATCCCAAAGGGATCACACATCTATAGCAAAGCCGAAACCGCCACACCCCTGCCAACGATCCCAAAGGGATCACACATCTATAAAAAAGCCCCAGGCGCCACACCCCTGCCAACGATCCCAAAGGGATCACA
>CAUJDW010000140.1 GCA_963169455.1 Bacteroidota bacterium
CGATTGGAACGAGTGTGCGGGCGGAAGTCGGAATGTTTACCCGAACACGAGTGCAACGAGTGGGCGGGCGGAAGGCGGAATTTTTTCCCAAACACGAGTGCAACGAGTGGGCGGGCGGAAATTCACAATCGGGTTTTACCTTTTTTAATTAGTGTAACGATAATAGCTGTGATTTCACCCGCCTCCTTCAGAAGCTGTTGGGCTTGGGTTTCCACGCCCCATTTTGCCTCTGCGCATAGATCCAGCCAGTAGCAGGTTTCATCAGCTTCTTCTTCGGAAATTCCGAGTTTTGCTATGTATTCCTTACCTGACCTGGCTCTTTTGGACGCTCTGTAATTTGCCCCGATAGAAGAGGCACATCGCACTAATTGACTTCTGACATTCCTCCCGGCTGCCGTTTCCGGCAATTTTTCTACAAAATCAAAGATTTCAAGTACGAACACTTTTATTCTTTTGTTTAAGTCATAAGGTTTTTCAGGGTCAAAAATCTCCATGGTTTAAAGGTATTTTACGTCAAAAAACAAGCACATCCGACTTCCGACTTCCGACTTCCCACTTCCCACTTCCGACTCCCACTTCCCACTTCCCACTTCCCACTTCCCACTTCCCACTTCCGACTTCCCACTTCCGACTTCCGACTTCCCACTTCCCACTTCCCACTTCCCACTTCCCCTACCCCATCCCTCCGATCCTGAACTCCGTCCAGCCGTCTTTTCCGGTTTGCAGGGAGAAGGCAAAGCCGTGGTTGAGCAGAATTTCGCGGCTGAGGGTGAGCCCTACCCCCTGGCCGTCCTTTTTGGTCGTAAAAAAAGGAGAGAACAGCTTGTCGGCCTGGCCCGGGGCGATGCCGGGGCCGTTGTCGCGGATGAGGATGGCGGCGGGTTTTTCCTGCAGCACCAGTTGCACTTCCCCACCCTGCCCGATTGATTCCAGGGCGTTTTTCACGGCATTGAGCAGCACCTGTTCCATTTGCTGAACGTCGATGGACGCCCAGACGGAGCGTTGGGGCATCGCCGTTGTCAGGCGTATCCCGCGGGCGTTGGCCTGAGCCTCCATCAGGGTAGCCATATCCTGCAGAAGGCGGTTGAGGCTGTAGTTTTCCCGCCGGGGCGCCGGCAGGCGGACGATGTCGGCGAAGTTGCGCATGAAGCGGTTGAGGCGCCCGTTGCGCTCGATGCAGATGCCCTGCACCTCGCGGAACTCGGCAGCTTCCTCCGTCGGCAGTTTATCGGCATAGGACAGGCTGGCCTGCAGGATGGAATTGATGGCTCCGATGGTATTGTTCACCTCGTGGGCCATCATGCGGATCACCTTGCCGTAGGCGTTCTTTTCCGCCCGAAGTATCTCCGCCGTCAGGTCTTCCACCATGATGAAAGGCCGGGCAAAGCCCCGGTCGATGAATTCCGCCTTGCGGCATTTGTAGGTTTCAACACCCTGGATGTGCACCATGCAGGACTGCCCCGCGGGCAGCTCCGCAGCGGCGCGGGCGATGGGGTGCCCGATGCCGGCCAGCGGCTTTCCCGGGAGCGGCGCATCGTAGGACAGGCCCAGTTGCTCCCGCGCGCGCGGGTTGATCTCGGTGATGCAGCCGTCGTAGTCGAGGATGATGATGCCCGTGGGCGAGGTTTGGATCAGCTTGTCGAGAAAAAAGTGCTGCTGCTCCTGGCGGGTGCGCTCTTCGCGCAGGCGGTCGATCATCTCGTTGTAAACGCGGATAAGCTGGTCGGTTTCGTACTGCCCCGTCTGCACGAATTTGACGTTGAAGTCGCGGTCGCGGATGGCGTCCAGCCCGGTCAGCAATAGCTGTATGGGGCGGCTGACGGATCGAAAGGCCTGAAAACAGAGCAGGAAAGAGGCAACGATGGCCATTTCGGCGAAAATGAAATACAGGCGGTTCTCCCGGAATAGGATATAACAAAAGGCCAGCCCGGCCAGGTGGATAGGCAGGATAAAGAAGGCAAACTTAGTCCGTATCTTCATAGGGGATGCCGTATTTTTCCAGGCGGCGGTAGAGGGAGCTGCGGGTCAGCCCCAGCGATTTGGCCACCCTGGTGATATGGTTGCGGTGAAAAGCCATGGCCTTGCGGATCATTTCGGCCTCCATCTCGTCGAGCGTCATGATCCCGACGGCGGGCAGCTCCGCGCTGCCGCCGCGGCGCGGCGAATCCTGGAGGTGGGCCTCGAAATCGGCGATATCCAGGCGGTCGTGGGCGGACACCAGCACGGCGCGCTCCACCAGGTTTTTAAGCTGGCGGATGTTGCCGGGCAGCGGCAGGCCCTTCAGCCAGTCCATAGCCCGGGGGCTGGCCTCCAGCCCGGGGCGGCTGTAAATCTTGCGCAGGTTGTCGAGGAAAAACTCGGCCAGCAGGGGGATATCGGCGGGCCGCTCGCGCAGAGCCGGCAGGCGTATGGTAATAAGGTTGATGCGGTAATAGAGGTCTTCGCGGAAAGCGCCCTGGGCCACCATCTCCTCCAGCGGGCGGTTGGTGGCGCTGATCACGCGCACGTCCACCCTGCGGCTGCGGCTGCTGCCCAGCACTTCGTAGGTGCGGTCCTGCAGCACCCGCAGCAGCTTCACCTGGCTGGACAGGTCGAGGTCGCCGATCTCATCGAGGAAAATCGTGCCGGTGTTGGCCAGTTCGAAACGCCCTACGCGGTCGGAGCGGGCATCGGTAAAAGCGCCGCGCACATGGCCGAACATCTCGCTTTCAAACAGGGAAGAGGAAATGCCGCCAAGGTTGACCTTGACGAAGGGCCGCGCACGGCGCGGGCTGTTCTGGTGTATGGCCTCGGCGATCAGCTCCTTGCCGGAGCCGCTCTCGCCCATGATCAGCACCGAGGCCTCCGTGGCGGCTACCCGCCCTACGGTTTCCAGCACCCGCAGGAAAGCGGGGTCCTGGCCGACGATGTGCCCGAAATCGTACTGGCTGTCGAGCTTCCGCCGCCCGATGCGCTTGTCCTGAAGGTTTGACAGGTCCAGCACAGTGCGCACCGACTGCAGGAGGTGCTCGTTGTCCCAGGGCTTGTTGATGAAGTCGCGCGCGCCGAGTTTCATGCCCTCCACCGCCAGGCTGACGGTGGCCCATCCGGTGATCAGGATGGTTGGCAACTGCGGCTGCCGCTGCCGGATGGCCCGCAGCAACTGCAGCCCCTCTTCGCCGGAAGTGCCGAGCGAAAAGTTCATGTCCAGCAACACCAGCTCGGGCTGGTTGCCTCGCAGAAACTCCAGCGCCTCCGCCGGGCCGGCGACGCCGTGGGTGGCAAAGCCTTCCTTCCTGAGCAACAGGCTCAGCGAAGCCCGCACCGCACTGTCATCATCAACGATCAATATCATAGGCCTTCCTGATTACTGAAGGATTCCAAATTTAGGCTTTTTAAGCGAACCGCAGCGTTCCGGACTAAACTTCCGAAGTTTAACCCCGGCTATGAAGTAGTTGGACACATATTGTAACTCATACTGCTTCGGAAATACGGCGTCAATAGTATTGTTCCTGGGGCTAGGGTTATATTGTTGGATTGTTATATTGTTCTGCTAAATGTGTCCAACCACTTAATTACTGAGCAAACTTCGGAAGCTAAGCGGCGGCGCCTCCCCTACCCTATGCCCTATGCTCTATGCACTGCCAGGCTATTCCTCGTGCAGCACCACTGCCGGCTGTATCTTTGCGGCCTGGCGGCTGGGGTAGAAGGCGCAGATGGCGACCAGCAGCAGCAGGAGCATCACCGAAGCCAGGGCCGCCCGGAAATAAACCGCCTTGTCCAGCCCGAACACGTCGAGCAGGGGCATTTGCAGGGCAAAGAACAGCCCCACCAGCATGCCGAAGGCCGCGATGATGATAGCCTCGCCCACGAAATGGCCCAGGATGCCGGCATGCGTGGCGCCCAGCGCCCGCCGCAGCCCGATCTCCTCCCGCCGCTTGCGGATGTTGAACCACAGCACCCCGAACAAGCCCAACCCGACGTTGATCAGCAGGAAACAACAGACCGTGGCGGCGACAATCATCGGCACCCTGGTGAAAGCGTGCTGGTTGCGGCGCTGGTCCGTCAGATAAGACAATTCGATGTTGGCGCCCTTGACGATGCCGTTCAGTTCCCGAAGCAGGGCAGCCTCGAAAGCCGCGTCGGCCGAGGGTTTCACCCTGACGACTATGGCTTCCGCTTCAAGCTTTTTCACCTTGCTGTTGAGGAAAATCACAACCCCGGGCTCCTGGAATTCGCCCTGGATTTTGAAATTGTCCACCAGGCCGACTACCTTCCAGGCCGGCTCATTTTCGTCAAGGCTGATCATTTTCCCCAGGGCGGGCTCATCGCCGAAAAGGGCTTCCCTGGCCTGGCGGTTCAGCACCACCACCCGCTGGGCGCTCGCTGCTTCCGCCGGTTCGATCCAGCGGCCTTCTTCCATCCGCATGCCCAGCGCCCTGGGGTAGTGCTCATCCACGGAGACCATCTGGGCCAGGGTGGACTTGCCCTCGTAGGTGGCGCTCCATTGTATCGTAAACGGGGCGTAAGGGGTGTTGACACTGCTGAAAGCCGCTGCTTCCACCTCTGGATGCCCCGCGATCACCTGCCGGGCCCGCTCCAGGGCGGGAAAAAAAACGCTGTCGGGCGACTCCTGCCGGGTAACGGTGATGGCCCACACATCTTCGTACTCATAGCCCAGGGGCTGCCCGTAGTTGTTGAAGTTGTACAACACCAGGCTCATCACCCCGAACAGGACGATAAAGGATGCGAATATCTCCGTCGTCAGCAGGAAATTGCTCCGCTTTTTGTTCCAGATCAGTTTTATCAGGTGCTTTATCATTTTTTAGTTTTTTTTCTTGAAACGCGGGCCCGTGGCCCGCGAAGTGATAATCAGTGAGCACTGAGAAGGGCTATGGGCCTGCATCTGCACTTAACGGCCCTCCAGGCGCCCTATTCCAGGCACTTTCCCGAATTTCACCCATACAACCATGAGCCTACTCCGGGAAGCCCCGCTTTTTGACACAGAGTCGCACAGAGGAGTCACGGTGATACACAGAGATATGATAGTCAATGGTTTGACCCCGTGAACCTCTGTGTCTTCTCCGTGAATATCCGTGTAAAATACCTTCCGGAGCGCCCTCAACCATATAGCCATATAGCCATATAACCATATAACCATATAGCCATATAGCCATATAGCCATATAGCCATATAACCATATAGCCATATAACCATATAGCCATATAGCCATATAGCCATATAGCCATCCCCCTCCCCGCCCTACCTGGCCTCCGCTTCCCCGCCCCGCAGGGCGTCCACCACATTCAGGCGCGACATACGCAGGGCCGGGATCACGCCCGACAGCAGCCCGAAGGCCAGGCAGGCGCCCAGGCCCACCAGCAGCACGGAAAGGTTGATCGTCAGGTCGGCGCCATTGATCAGCCCGCTGTTGTTGAAGATGCGGATGGCCACAACGGCAAGGGCCAGCGCAATCAGTCCGCCCAGCAGGGTGATGAAGACGTTCTCTACGAGAAACTGCCCCACCAGCCGCCCAACCGAGGCGCCGAAGGCCTTGCGGATGCCTATCTCCGAGGAGCGCTCCATGATGCGGCTCATGTTCAGGTTGACCAGGTTGATGGCCGGCAGCAGCATGAACAGCAGCATAAAAACCACAACGACGGTATAAAACGCGCCCGTCGAACGGAAATCCACAAAACCGATGTTCAGGAAATACTGAAGGTACGTGCGGGCCTCCGCATTGAGCTGGCTGAAGGTAAAACCTTCGTCATCCATAGGCATGGGTATCTTCGAAACGACGTGATCGAACTCCTCCTTAATGGCGGGAAAATCGGCCGGGCTGCCGGCCAGCAATATGCCGAAGTAATTGCCGACCATCGACTGGCTCTTCGCCTGGCTCTTCTCAAC
This sequence comes from Bacteroidota bacterium, assembly GCA_963169455.1. Classification (GTDB taxonomy): domain Bacteria; phylum Bacteroidota; class Bacteroidia; order Chitinophagales; family Saprospiraceae; genus JACJYE01. The sequence goes on from CAUJDW010000140.1 coordinate 5,887, forward strand.
GGTATAGGGCAGATAGACATCGGCCGAGACGATCAGGCGGGTGACAGGCACATCCCGCACAACCCCGATGACCCTGTAAGAGACGTTCTCCACCACGATGGCCTGCCCCACCGCAGCGGCGCCCCGGCCGAAGTAATTGTCGCGGGTGCGCTCGTTGATCACCGCCACATAGTCGCCGTTGCTGATGTTCTGCTGGTTGAAGGGCTTCCCATCCAGGAAATCGAAGGCCGTAACGGACCAGAATTCCGGGTTCGTAAACTTCAGGTTCAGCTTGAGCCGCCGGTTGCCCACATAGGCGTTGGCGTAGCTGGGCAAGGTCGCCACCCCCACCATCTTCGGCGTTTTCATTGTCAGGACGTAGTTTTCCAGAAAGCGGAAACTGGGCGGCCCCATCTTGTGGGCGCCTTCCTCCGGCCTTTGACAGTCCACCATGCCCACGTACAGGCAGCGCCCCCGGTTGACGTCCGGGTAGTGCGGCGCGATGAGGTGGTCCAGAAAGGCCGTCACCACGATCAGGATGAGCAGGGTGAACACGATGCCGAACAAGCTCACGAAGGTGAAAAACCTGTTCCGGCCCAGTACTTTAAGGGTGATTTTTAAATAGTTGAGGATCATTGGTCTTGTCTTTTTTGTGAATGTGGCCCGGGTTGCCCGGTTTGGGGGTGGCGGGTTCCCACGACTGAAATCGTGGGCTATTGCACCTGGCTGCCGTCGAAGAGGCGCACCAGGCGGTTGGTGCGGCGGGCCATGCCCTCGTCGTGGGTCACCATGACGATGGTCGTGCCATTTTCGCGGTTGAGGCGCAGCAGGATTTCCATCACCTCATTGCCCATAGCCGAATCGAGGTTGCCGGTGGGCTCATCGGCCAGCAGGATGCCGGGCCGCCCGACGATGGCGCGGGCGATGGCCACGCGCTGCTTCTGCCCCCCCGACAACTGGGTCGGGAAATGGCGCATGCGGTTGCTCAGCCCGACGCTGCCCAGAGCCTCCTCGGCCAGGCGCCGCCGCTCGCGGGCCGAGATGTTGCGGTACAGCAGCGGCAGCTCCACATTGTCCACCACCGACAGGTCGTTGATGAGGTGGAAGCTCTGGAACACAAAGCCGATCTTCTCGTTGCGCAGGCGCGCCAGTTCCTTGTCGCGGAAATGCACAACGGCTTTGCTGTCGATGGCCACCGTGCCTTTGCTCGGTTCGTCGAGCAAGCCCATGATGTTGAGCAGGGTGCTCTTTCCGCAACCGGAAGGGCCCATGATGGACAGGAACTCGCCCTTGTCCACGTGCAGGTTGATGTTGTTCAGGGCCAGGGTTTCCACGGTTTTGGTGCGGTACACTTTTTCTACTTGTTGCAGGCTTATCATGATTTTTATGTTTTTTTGGAACGCGGGCCTGTAGCCCGCGGGTTGAACCTTTTTTGCGGGCCAGAGGCCCGCGTTCCTAGAACAATTTCTGCCCTTTTTCAAAATCGTACAAAGCCAGGCTGCGCAGGTTGTAGTAAGACAGCCAGAATTCGCGCAGGGCGGCGATGTAGTCGCGCCTGGCGCGGTCTTTTTCCTGGAGCGCCAGGTTGAGGTCGGTGATGCTCAGGTTGCCGAGCACGAAGCGCTCTTTGGCGATCTGGTAGCGCTCCCGGGCGATGGCGTCGGCCTGGCTGTTCAGTTCGAGTTGTTCGCGCAGCACGTTGTACAATTTGGCCTGGGTGCGGATTTCCTGTTCGAAATTGATGCGGTCCTGTTCGATGGCGGCGGCGGCCAGTTCGCGGTTGGCCTTTGCTGTTTCCCGCCGCGAGGAGGCCCTGCCCCAGTCGACGATAGGCACGGAAAACTGCAGCCTGGCCGATTCGTAGTCCTGCGGCTGCAGGTAGATATCGCCGAACTGCGCGCCGCGGTTGGACAGCCCGAAAGAGGCTTCCAGCATGGCCTGCACCCCTGTTTCGCCGCGGGCGCGGGCCACGGCCTGTTCGGCTTCCAGGCGGCGGCGTTCGAAACCGGACACTTCCGGTCGGTTGGCCCAGGCCTGCTCCAGGGCCCGGGCCTCGTCCACCTCCAGGGCCGGTATCCCTGCCGGGACGGCCAGGGTGGCAGGCAGATCGGCGGGCAGGCCGGCGTAGGCGCCCAGGTTGAGGCGGGCAGTCTCCAGCGCCTGCCGGGCCGAGGCGGCGTCCTTGCGGGCGTTCAGCACGCCGAGCTGCAACTGCAGCAGGTCATTGCGCGACAGCTTGCCCAGGGCTTCCCGCTCCAGGGCTATTTTATACAGCGTATCATTGCTGGTGAGGTTGCCCTGCGCCATTTCCAGGTTGACCTGGGCCAGCAACAGGTCGAAAAACAGCCCGGCGGTGCGCAGGCTGATGTTCTCCCGCTCGCGCACGTACTGTTGCTGGCTCTCGCGATAGCGGACGGGGGCGATGCGCTTGTCCCATTTCAGCTCATTAAAGGCAAAGAGGGGCTGGCGGAAGCCGATGGCGAAGGGCTGCCCGCTGTAAAGGGTGTTCTTTCGGTCGAAATCGTCGAAGCGCTGCAGCAGGGTGCTGGCAAAAACAGCACCCCCCGTCGCCGTGATGGGCTGGCTGATGCCCAGGCTGAGCCCCGAATTGTTGATGGTAACCGACTGAAAGTCGATGGTGCCGTCGGGCTGGACGACCTCCTGGTAAGCCCGCGTAAAGTCGGGCAGGTTGCCGGTGAGCAGCAACTGGGGGCGCTGGCTGGCCTGAAAACTGCGCCACTCCCAGTAGCGCGTGTCCAGGGTGGTGCGGGCCTGGCGCGACGCGATGGAATGCTGCTGCGCCAGGGCCACCACCTCGGAGAGCGACAGGGGCTGCCCGCCCTCACCGGGCTGGGCCTGCAGGCCCGCAGCCCAGGCAAGCAGCGCAGGCAGGAGCGCCGCCATAGCGCCGGAAAAACGGAAGCGCCCTGTAAGGTAGTGTAAGAAATAGCCGGGTGATCTCATTGGGCCATCTGCTTTATGGTGATCTGTTTCAGGTGTTCATAATCGCTCATATCCGAAATGATGACCCGCTCTCCGGGCTGCACTTCCCCCAGCAGTTCGACGTAATCGAAATTGGACAAACCCACGGGCACGCTGCGGCGGAAGGCCTTGTTGCCTTCCACGACAAACAGTTTCCGGATGCTCTGCCCGTCGAAGGCCGGCCCGTTGGCCACGCGCAGCACCTTTTCGCGCCGCTCGGTGACGACGTACACCTCTACGCGCAGGTTGGGGCGCAGCAGGGGGTGGCGCGGGTCGTCGAGCCGCACGTCGAACGACAGGATGTCGTTGACCACGGTGGGGCGCACATTGGTGATGGCGCCGGTGAGCAGGCTGTCGTTGATGCGCACCTGCACGCCCATGCCCGGCTGGATGCGCCCGGCGTAGAGGTCGGCGATGGAGCCTTCGAGGCGGTAGCTGCTCAGCCCGGCCACCTTGGCCAGTTGTTCCCCTTCGCGGACGCTGGAGCCGATCTCCTTCCTGATCCAGGTCAGCACTCCGGCGCGGGGGGCCCTGATGTCGGCCTGCGCCAGCTTGCGCTGCATCTCGGAAAGGCTGCGCTCCTGGATCTGAGCTTCAAGCTCGCTCTCCCGCAGTTCGGCCTGTATGGACTGCTGCTTGGTGCGCAGTTCATTTTCCAGTTGCCGCTTTTCCAGGCGGGCGACACGCAGGTTGAGCGCCGCCTGTTCCACCTCTTCCTGGGTCGCGCCACCCACGCGGTTCAGCCGGCGGGTATTGTCGAGCTCGGCCTCCAGGCTGCTGATGCTCAGCGCCTTGATGCTGTCCCTGATCTGGAGGTCGTAGAGGCTTCTCGACAACTCCAGGCGCAACTTCAGGATGTTGTTGCGGCGCAGGGCCAGCTGGTCGCTCAGGCGCTCCACCTCCATCTGCAGGGCTTCCTTGTCCAGGGATAACAGGGCATCGCCTGCCTCCACGCGGGTTCCCTCGCTGATGTGCACCTCCTTGATGTCGGCCGTGGCCGGAGAGGTGACCGCTTCTTCGAATTCGGGCAGGATCAGGCCCGTGGCCGCCAGGGTGTTCTCGATGTCGCCCTCTTCCACCACTGCCGTGCGTATCTGGCTGCTCCGGATGTTGGCCCTCAGCGCATGGCGAAAGCCGAACAGGGCCAGGGCCAACAGCGCCACGCCCCCAAGCCAGATGCCGATCTGGCGGAATATGCGCTGGCGTTTTACTTCTTCTGATACATTGCGGTCCATATCGCCGGTTTGGATTTTGGTCATTCCTGTAAAATGTTACCCAAGCGGCGTGCCAGTTTTTAAAAAACTGATAATCAGTTAATTATATTAAAAACACTTTTTCAAAAACGTCCGAAACCGGACGTTTTGCCCGCATGCGGGCGGGAACCGGATGGCTGAATGGGTAACTATTCAGGACTCCTTTAGCGGCAAACCGGAACGAGGGCCTGTGGCCCGCGGCGCAGGCAGCGCCCCTCCCAGGGCTCAGTGTTTATCACTTCGCGAGCCTATGGCCCGCGTTCCAACCTAAATGGCTCCCTGGATGGTTAAACTTCCGAAGCTAACCAATATGTATTATAAAACTGATAACCAATTAAATAAAAATACTATCCAAAAAAATACATTTTTCCCTTTGCCATTTTTATGGAATTTTTCCGATTCCGCGTCTTATGCCATTGATAGCGCGATACTATTCAGGACTCCTTAGCAGCAATCCGGAACGCAGGCCTGTCGTCTCGGCGCAGGAAAAGCCTCTCAAAAGGCTACCGGATTATCCTTTCGCGGGCCGCAGGCTGCTATGAGTTACGATAGCGCATTACACCACCCGAAAACCTGGAACCCATGAAAAAAGCGCGACTCTTGCTGCCCGTCCTGGGGATGCTGGCCGGCTCTCTTACCGCCCAGTACCCCGGCGACCTGATCATCACGGAGTTTATGGCCCACTCGCAGGAAGTGCCCGACGAGTACGGCGAGTACATCGAGCTGTTCAACACCACCTTTTACGCGGTCAACCTCAACGGCTGTGTTATTCAGGATGCCAGCAACCTCTATGTGGCGCCGGCTGAGGACGTTTGGGTCGAACCCGGGGAATTTGCCGCAATCGGCCGGAGCGCCGTGCCTTACGCCCACTACTATTTCCCCGCTTCGCCCCCGCCTTTCAACCTCAACAACACCGGCGGCGACCAGATCACCGTCACCTGCGGCGGCACGCTGGTCGCCGGGCTCACCTATAATGCCAGCCAAACTGCGGGGGTGGCCATGGAGCTGGCCTCCACCGGGCTGCACACCAATGGCATTACCCAGGAAGCGGACTACAGCCCGTCCACCTTCCCCTTCCGCTATCTCGGCGTCACGACCACCGACTACGGCACGCCGGGTTATGCCGGCAGCACCTTTGTACTGCCCGTAACGCTGAGCTACTTCGGCGTACAGATGGAAGGCAACCGGGCCGTACTGCGGTGGATCACCGAAACGGAGCAAAACAACAGCCACTTCATCGTGGAGCACAGCACTGACGCCCGCTTGTTTCGGGCCCTGGCCGAGGCGCCCGGCGCCGGCACAACAACAGAAAGGCGGGAATATACCTACACCCATGACAGCCCGGGGGCAGGCCTCCATTACTACCGCCTCCGCCAGGTCGATTACGACGGCACGGCCACCCTGTCACCCCTGCGCTCCGTGGATGTTCCCGGCGCGGGCGCTCCGATGCGCCTGTACCCCACAACCGCCACCGACGCGCTCACGCTGGAACTGGAAACCGGCCCGGATGAAGCCGCCCTGTTGGCAGCCTTCAACCTCCACGGCAGGCAGGTGGCCCAGTGGCGCCTGCCCCCCGGAAACCGCTACGCCCGCCTCGATATAAGCGCCCTGCCCGGCGGCCATTATTTCCTCCACCTCCAACGCCCAACATCGCCGCCGCAAAGCGGGCGCTTCGTGAAGCGGTAGCCTCCGGCCCGGGGCAGCGTTTTGCCCCGGGCCCTTTCCCGGGCAAGCCTCCGGGAAAAATTTGTAGTGATTTTCACCCTGCTTCCAAAGGAACGCGGCCCGCAAGCCCAAGGCTTGATGGTTTCGCCCTGAAATATTTTTTCGAATGGATAGATTAGTGCGATGCCGCCGGCATCGGAGGAATTATTGCTTTCGCCCTGGCTATACCCGTTCAATCCCTTCGGGATCAGCATGGAGCCCGACGACGCCCACAGGCTGCAAATGGGGGCTGTTCAAAGTTCCAGGCCTCAGGTTTGAGGTTCCCCTGATAACCACCAGGCTTTTACCGGGGTGTCGACACAGTTATTTGAAGGTACCCTGCAAATGGAATACCGCCAGAATGATGCCGGACCCATCAAATGTTTATAAACAAACCCAAACCGCCACACCCCAGGAACCACACCCCTGTCAACGATCCCGAAGGGATCAAACATCTATAGCAAAGCCCCAGGAGCCACACCCATGCCAACAATCCCAAAGCGATCACACATCTATAACAAAGCCGAAACCGCCACACCCATGCCATCGATCCCAACGGGATCACACATCTATAACAAAGCCCCAGGAGCCAAACCCATGCCATCGATCCCAACGGGATCACACATCTATCACAAAGCCCCAGGAGCCACACCCATGCCAACGATCCCAAAGCGATCACACATCTATAACAAAGCCCCAGGAGCCACACCCATGCCAGCGATCCCAAC
>CAUJDW010000141.1 GCA_963169455.1 Bacteroidota bacterium
CGCCTGAAAAAACATTGTTTTAAATGCGATTGCCCGGCCTTTGGTGGAGTTGGAGGGGGCTAAAAAAGGCGAAAACAACTCACCGCCTATCCGTTGTTTACTTCCGCCGGCGCAAATAAATTTGCGCGGCACGGACAGCAGCCGCACCCCAGCCAACCATATAACAATACAACAATATAACAATACAACAATATAACAATACAACAATATAACAATACAACAATATAACAATACAACAATACAGCAATATAACCACTCACCCCCCCCCCCTCCATGCACATCCCCTTCGCCCTCCCCCTGATCGACCAGCCCGTCATCGACGAGGTGATGGACTGCCTGACGAACACCGGCTGGCTGACCAGCGGCCCCAAGGTGCGCGCCCTGGAAGCCGAGGTCGCCGCCCTCACCGGCGCGCCGGCCCTGTGCGTCAACTCCTGGACCAGCGGCGCCATGCTGATGCTGCGCTGGTTCGGCATCGGCCCGGGCGATGAGGTCATCGTGCCGGCATACACCTACAGCGCTACGGCCCTCTGCGCGATGAACATCGGCGCCCGGGTCGTGATGGTGGACGTGGGGGCGGACTTCTGCATCGACCCGGATGCCGTGCGGCGGGCCATCACGCCCCGCACCAAGGCCATTATCCCCGTTGACCTCGGCGGCTGGCCCTGCGACTACGACGCCCTGATGGCCGTGGCCGGGGAACCCGCGGCGAAGGCCCTGTTCCGGCCCGCCGGTGAGCGGCAGGAAAAGCTGGGGCGCGTGCTGGTGCTGGCCGACGCGGCCCACTCCATCGGCGCTTCCTGCAAGGGCAGGCCCTGCGGGCAGCTGGCCGACGCGACCGTGTTTTCCATGCACTCGGTCAAGAACGTGACCACCGGCGAGGGCGGGGCCGTCTGCCTCCACCTGCCGGAGCCCTTCGACATGGCCGCCGAGCTGCAGTTCCTGCGCTACTTCGCGCTGAACGGGCAGACCAAAAGCGCTTTCGAGAAAAACCAGGCGGGGGGCTGGCGCTACGACATTGTGGCGCAGGGCCTGAAGGTGAATATGCCGGACATCTGCGCCGCCATCGGGCTGGCCCAGATCCGCCGCTACCAGGCGGAGCTGCTGCCGGAACGCAAGGCTATCTTCGAACAGTACAACCGGGCCTTCGGAGCCTTCGGCTGGGCCATCCTGCCGCCTTATGACGACGGGCGGCGGGTGTCGTCGGCCCACCTCTACCCCCTGCGCCTGCGCGGCTTCAGCGAGCAGCAGCGCGACGGGCTGATCCAGTTCCTGAGCGAACGGGGGGTGGGCGCCAACGTGCACTACATCCCCATGCCGATGCTGAGCCTCTTCCGCGGGCTGGGCTACAGGATGGCAGACTACCCGGTGTCCTACGGGCTCTACGTAAACGAGCTCTCGCTGCCCATCTACAACGGGCTGACGGAGGAGATGGTGGGGGTGGTGGTGGAGACGGTGGAGCAGGCCGTGGAGCAGGAGGCGCGCTGACTTTTTTTGACACGGAGCTACACGGGGAAGACACGGAGACACACGGAGAGAATACTCCAGGACCTTTGGGAAAAAGTGTGTAAAATTGGGTAGCGTTGGGTAATCCTTTATGGAATTTTCACCTTTTTCCGTCTTATGATAATAGAATCAAAAATCCTATTATCATGAAAAAGAATGTCAACGAATTATCCCGAATCATCATTGGAAAGGCGATTGAGGTGCACAAGGCATTGGGGCCTGGATTGCTGGAATCCGCCTACCAAAAATGCCTGGCTTGGGAATTACGACAAGCCGGCCTTTTCGTGGAAGAAGAAAAACCACTGCCCCTTATTTATAAAAAAGAAAAACTGGATGCAGGTTACCGGCTGGATTTGTTTGTCGAAGGGTGCTTTCTGATAGAAATCAAATCCGTGGATGCCATAGCCCCTATCCATCTTGCTCAAACGATCACATATCTGAGGTTAACGGAAACTACGCTTGGGTTACTACTCAACTTCAATGTTTTAAAGATGAAAGAAGGAATCAAGCGAGTAGCCAATAACTACCGGCCTTAGCGGCTCTTTGCGGTCTTTGCGGTAAAAAAAAGTCACCGCAAAGGCCGCAAAGCTGCGCAAAGAATAGCTCATGAAATTTTTCGACCTAAACCAATTCATCGCCACCCACATCACCGGCCGGGCCGAGAGCCTGCTGGCTGCCGACCTGCGCGCCCATGAAAGCGAGCTGCGGCGCGAAATCGAAGGCGCTTCCGTGCTCGTCATTGGCGGGGCGGGCACCATTGGCGCCAGCTTTATCCGCGCCCTGCTCCCCTACCGCCCGCGGCGGCTGTACGTCGTTGACACCAACGAAAACGGCCTGACGGAGCTGACGCGCGGGCTGCGCAGCACCCAGGGGCTGTACGTGCCCGAAGACTACAAGCCCTACCCCATCGGCTTCGGCAGCCCCGTTTTCGCCAAGATACTGGCCCGGGAAGGGCCTTTCGAGATCGTGGCCAACTTCGCCGCCCACAAGCACGTGCGCTCGGAGAAGGACCACTACTCCATCGAGGCCATGATCCGCAACAATGCCATATTGGCCAAAGGGCTGCTCGGGCAACTGGCCGCCAGCCCGCCGAAGCATTTCTTCTGCGTCAGCACCGACAAGGCGGCCAACCCCGTCAACGTGATGGGGGCCAGCAAGAAGCTGATGGAGGAGGTGATCCTGGCCTACGCGCAGCAGATGCCCATCAGCACGGCCCGCTTCGCCAACGTGGCCTTCTCGAACGGCAGCCTGCCCGACGGCTTCCTGCACCGCCTGATGCAGCGGCAGCCCCTGTCGAGCCCCCTCGACGTGCGGCGCTACTTCGTCAGCCCCGCCGAGGCCGGCGAGCTCTGCCTGCTGGCCTGCATCCTCGGCCGCCCGGGCGACATCTTCTTCCCTAAACTTGAGGCGGAGGAGATGAAAAGCTTCTCCGATATCGCCACAGCCCTGCTGCGCGAAATGGGCTACGAACCCGATTTCTGCGCCTCCGAGGAGGAGGCCCGCGCCAAAGCGGCCCGCCTGGGCCCCGACAGCAAAAGCTGGCCCGTGTTCTTCTTCCCTTCCGACACTTCCGGCGAAAAGCTCTACGAAGAGTTCTACACCGCCGAAGAGGACATCGACTGGGGCCGCTTCCACGCCCTGGGGGTCATCCGGGGCCGCCCCGCCTGCTCCCTGCCCGAAATAGAGGCCCTCTTCGCCGAACTGGAAGCCCTCTTCGACAGCCCCGGCCTGGATAAGGGCGCAGTGGTGGAACTGCTGGAACGGGCCGTGCCGGGCTTCCGCCACATCGAGAAAGGAAAAGGGCTGGATGAACGGATGTAGGGGGGACGGGGGGACGAGTGACGGGCACCATGATGAAAAATCCTGATCACTGGATCCTCTAATTCGGGGCTGTTCAAAGTTTCAGCGGCCCTTTCGCGTAAGGCAAAGGAGGCTTCTCAGGGCTTTGCGCCCACTGAAGGCGGCGCCCCCGAAGCAAAGCCGAAACCTCCACACCCCTGCCAACGATCCCAACGGGATCGAACATCTATAGCAAAGCCGAAACCGCCAAACCCCCGCCAACGATCCCAACGGGATCGAACATCTATAGCAAAGCCGAAACCGCCACACCCCCGCCAACGATCCCCAATTGGGAGCAGTTGCAAATTATATCCATAACCAAAAGGAGCACCATAAAAAAAGGGCGTTCAAGGAGGAACACCTCAGGTTCCTCAAAAAATTCGCAGTGGAATACGATGAGAAATATTTGTTTGAATAGATAGATTAGTGCGATGCCGCCGGCATCGGAGGAATTATTGCTTTGCCAGGCTATATCCGTTCAATCCCTTCGGGATTGGCAG
>CAUJDW010000142.1 GCA_963169455.1 Bacteroidota bacterium
CCTCCCTTATCCCTGTTGCAGCTGGGATTATGTAGACAACAACATTATGGCCTACTCACGATACACCGAATGTTGTGCGGCTTATACGGAAGGACAGATCACCCGCATCCTGGAAAATTTAAGCACGGATACCTACTGCAATACATAGAAGAAATAACCTCTGATTGCCCCCCGCCAATGGCCAATATACACATATTGCCCACCGAAGCTGATAAGGATGACTGTTCCTATTGCCTGAATCTGTCGGCCAGTATGCATGATGAGTATTATAAAGTAGATTTTTTTAAAAGCAACGGCGACCCCCTATATACCACCGGTTGGCTAAGTGGGCCTGCCAACCGGTTTTGCATCTCCAAGTCCATTCGCCCGCCCTATAACTACAATTATGGTTTTCAGGCAGACCAGTCCTATACGGCTAAACTTACCGTAGAAAACTATTGCGGCGACAAAACAGAAGAAGAGATCACTTTCCTGTTTGAAGGGGTGGGCTGTGACCCTGAGTATCCTGAACAACAGGTTGCTATTACCAACCTATACCCCAACCCTTTTACCAATGCCCTGCAGGTAGATTACGAAACCCAAAAGGCAGGCTATCTGAACATGTGGCTGGCTCCCGCCTCCGGGCCGGATATCCTGATGCACTCTGAATACATTACCACGCCTGGTAGCTTTCAGAAATCTCTATCTACCAGCTCTGTTGCCTCAGGATTATATTATTTTGTACTGGAATTGGATGGAGAACTCATCGCGGAAACAATACTAAAAATATAAGCCATGCTGCGTTATATTATCTTTATCGTTTTGGTGTCGTCTGTGTCGAAACTCAGCCTGGCCCAGCCCACTGCCCAGTTCGAAACCACTTTTTATTTTGAAGACGCCATCGGCAACCGGGATTCCGTCATTGTAGGGTATGACACCCTGGCCACTCACGATATTGACCCCGAATTCGGAGAGATGGAGCTTCTGACCCCTTTTGATTCCGTTTTCGAAGTGAGGGCTGGGCATTTTACCTGGCCATGGAGTGAAAAGCTATCAAAAAAAATAATCGAAAAGGGCTCTCCTTCAACGGGCCCTTCTCCGCCAGAAAATTGTTACAAAGGGCTAAGGATTATGATTTACGTTTGGGCTCTTCATCAACCTGTTAAAGTGTGGTGGGACCGGCCTACTTTTATGAATTCTCGCTGCTACAGGGCTTCTGCACTGTTGAACCATGTACTGGATGAGGTTGCAGGACCAATTGCCCCTGAAGAAATACCACCTGAGTACGTTTGTTTAGCCATAGAGGATTCTGCCTATTTTGATCTATCAGAGGAGTACTTAATGGATGGGGAAATTTTTGCACGGGTCGTTATCGATAAAGAAGTGCAGGGCCTTGGCGAACAATCTATTTACGGGCTTAGATTTAGGGCAGCTTCTACCCCCTATGATTATTCTCCCTGTTATTGGGTAACCGCTACGCGGGAAGCTGCTGAACCGCAAGGCCTGCTTATTTTTCCCAACCCTACATCAGGGGAGGTGAATACGCAGATGCCGGAAGGGGTGGAAGTGCTATTAATAGAGCTTTATGGCGCCAATGGCGCCCTGCTCCGGCAACAGCGCAATGTTCAGCCGGCGCAGTTCAACTTGTCAGGGCTGCCTTCGGGCATCTACCAGCTCCTGGTGATGGGCAGCGACGGGAAGCGTTATTGGGGGCGGGTGGTAAAAAAGTAGAGCAGACATCAGCCTGTTTTCAAAAAATATTAAAGGTATCAGCCTGTTCTGAACAGGCTGATACCTGGCTGAATTGGCAGGCTTCAGCCTGCGCTTCTCAATTCCGCTTGCGTTTCACCGTTGTCGTCTTCCGTTTTCCAGCCGCTACATTTCCGTTCCGCCCCTTCCTGGCGCCGGCTTCCGTCGTTTTCTTCCGGGTTACAGAACCGTTCTGGCCCTGAGCGCGGGTAGTTGTCGTTTGCTTTTTCCCGGCTGCTACTTGTCCGTTTTCTTTTTTGACGCCTGCGCGGGTAGTGGTTTCCCGCTTTGTTGCCTGTCCGCCGTTCCTGCCCTTTACGGTTGTGGTGGTAGTCGTGCGGGCGCCGACGGCCTTGCCGCCGTTCTTGCCGCGAGCCGCGACAACGGTAGTCGTCCGGGTGTGCACCACTTTGGAGGAAGTACGGCGCGGGGTGTACACATTATGGGCCTTTACGACGCGATGGGTGCTTACCACGTGGTAATGCGGCCGGTAAACGACGGTGCGGGTATAATGAACGCGCCAGGGGTGCGGGCGCCAGGGGCGCCACCAGCTGGGGTAGTGCGCCCAGCGCCAGGGAGAAACCCACACCACGTAATTGGGGCGGTACACATAGCGGACGCTGGGCCAAAGCCAGACGTTGACCACCACCGCCCTGACGTCATAGTCGGCGGAAGGGCCGCCCTTGCCATTTGATTTTCCTTCTTCCCCGAAAGGCTCTACCAGTACGTTTTCTCCGTAGATGTCTTCGTCTCCAATGATCTGGAGGATGGCGTTTTCGGGGCCTTGTTTCTCGATCTCGATCACCGCAATGTCCTGTGATTCTTCCGCGCTGACGGGCGCCTGCAGCACGATGGCGTGCACCTCGCCTTCCATGTTGTCAATGACGCGGATGTAGTCGATCTCGCCGTCCTCGTTGAGGTCGAGGTTATTGATGCCGTTTTCTTCCGTGTTGAGCAGTTTTTCGAATTCTTCCGGTGACTGGGCTTTCTTGAACAACTCCAGGGCGCCTTCCAGGCTGAAGTGGTCGCCGGGCAGGCCGGTGCTGTCGGCGGGGCCGGCGTCCTGGGCGTTAAGGGTGAAAGTACTCAGGAAAAAACAGGCGAGGCTGAATAGAATGAGGTTGTTTCGCATGGCTAACATCTTTAGGTTTTGGGTTTATAAAAAACGCAACTATGAAACGCGGGCCTGTAGCGCCGCGGCTAAAGGCTCGCATTCCAAGCTGAATAAGTGCAAAAAACAGTGGCTTGGACTCCGCTGAAGAGAAATGGTTTAATCTCTCCCGCGGAAAAGTTCGATAAAATCCCGATAATTTGGAAACCTGCCTTCCTACTGATTATCTTTCCTTCCAAACTCCCGTTCCATGCAACCGGTATTCCTCACCGCCGAATGGCGGAACCTCATCATGGCCAATTACACGATCGCTCCCGATGTATTGGCCCCCTACGTACCGGCCGGAACGGAACCGGATTTCTGGCAGGGCCGCTGTTACATCAGCCTGGTGGGGTTCCTGTTCGCCAATACGCGGGTAAAAGGCCTCAGCATTCCCTTTCACCGCAACTTCGAGGAGGTGAACCTGCGGTTTTATGTGAAACACTACGACGGGGAGCAGTGGAAACGAGGCGTGGTTTTCATCCGCGAACTCGTACCGCGCCACGCTATCACTTTTGTCGCCAACACCCTTTACGGGGAAAAATACCGGACCCTGCCCATGCGGCATTCCTGGCTGCAAAAGGGCGGGCAGCTCCAGGTGGGATACGAATGGAAAATGCGGGGGCGCTGGAACCATTTCTCCGTACTGGCCAATCCTCAGGCCATCCCAATGGCGGAGGGCAGCGAAGAACAGTTCATCACCGAACACTACTGGGGTTACACCGGGCTGAAAGGCGGCCGCACCTCCGAATACCAGGTGGAACACCCGAGCTGGCGGGTGCACCCCGTCCAGTCCTACTCCATCGACTGCGATGCGGAGCGGCTATACGGGCCTGCTTTTGCCGAAGCCATGGCGCAGGAGCCGCTGTCTGTCTTTCTGGCCGAAGGTTCGGGAATAGCGGTGCGGGGCGGGAGAATGCTGAAGCCGGAAGCATAAAAATTTTACATCAAATCCGTTCAAACGCACGTTAATAGAAGAAAATACCCACATGAAAAGAACCTTTATCCCGCTTCTCCTCCTCTCCCTTTGGGGCGGTTTGCTCGATGGGCAGTCCAGGGAAGACCTCGTGGCCTGCATCAAAATCGCCCTGGCGAGCCCGGAAATGGAAAGCGCTTTTACGCAGGAATGGGGGGAAGCCCGGCCGCTGTATCTTGAGAAGCCGGAGCGAAGGAGCATCGGCCTGCAGCCGGCCGGGGAAATCATTGCCCAACTGGAGGCTGAAGACTTCAGCGGTTTCCAGTGGGAAGTCATCCCCCTCGACCCCGAAGCCATCGGACAACTGCCGGCAAACGAGCAGGAGTTCGGGCTGCTCCGCCTGGGCGCCTCCTACCGGGAAGGCTGGAACGCCATGTCGCTCAACCTGTTTGTCAACCTTCCCCGCTACCCCCGCCGATGGCTGGCCGGCTCTTTTGTGCTCGTAAAGGAAAACGGATTATGGCAGGCCATTCAGAAAAGCGTGGAAATTCGCCCCTGAGGGCATTTTTCAAACGCGCATACCGGTTTATCGCCCTCCGGCATCCGCGCAAGGCAGCTGCGGGGGCAGCCCTGCTTTTCCTGTTGTACTGGTTCAGCCTGCCCCGCCCCCTTTTCGACGCCCCCACCTGTATGGTGCTGGAAGCCCGGGATGGCAACCTGCTGGGCGCCCGCATCGCCGCCGACGGGCAATGGCGCTTTCCCGAGTCCGACAGCGTGCCGGCAAAATTCGCCGCTGCGCTGGTGGAGTTTGAAGACCACCGCTTTTACTATCACCCCGGTGTAGACCCCATCGGGCTGGGGCGGGCCATGGTTCAGAACCTGCGCAACCGCCGCGTCGTCAGCGGGGGCAGCACGATCAGCATGCAGGTGGTGCGCATGGCGCGGGATTACCCCCCGCGCACCATCTGGCAAAAGATCGTGGAGATGGTGCTGGCCACCCGCCTCGAACTGGGCTACAGCAAGGCGGAAATCCTGGCCCTGTACGCATCCCACGCCCCTTTCGGCGGCAACGTGGTAGGGCTGGAGGCGGCGTCCTGGCGCTATTTCGGCAAAAGCCCGGCCCTGCTGTCGTGGGCCGAGGCGGCCATGCTGGCGGTGTTGCCCAACAGCCCCGCCCTCATCCACCCCGGCCGCAACCGCGAGGCGCTGATGGCCAAGCGCAACCGGCTGCTGCTCCGGCTGCGGGAAGCCGGGCATATCGATGCCTTCACCTGTGAACTGGCCATGGAAGAGCCCCTGCCGGAAGCCCCCCACCCCCTTCCCCGCCTGGCGCCCCACCTGCTCGACAGGGCCTACCTCGAACACGTGGCGACCGGCCGGTACCGGCGCTCCCGCGTGCGCACCACCCTCAGCCTGCCTCTGCAACGGCAACTCACAGGCATCCTCGAATTCCACCAGCAGCGCCTGCGCGGCGGCGAAATCCACAACCTGGCCGCACTGGTGCTCGACGTGGAGTCGGGGGAAGTGCTGGCCTATGTGGGCAACGTCATCGGCGCCGGAGAAGAACACGGCGAGGAAGTGGATGTGATCAGGGCGCCGCGCAGCACGGGCAGCATCCTCAAACCTCTGCTGTACGCCATGATGCTGCAGGAAGGGCAGATACTGCCCCAAAGCCTGGCGCCCGACATCCCCATGCAACTGAGCGGTTACCGGCCGGAAAACTTCAACAAGGACTACGACGGGGTCATCAGCGCCCGGCGGGCGGTCATCCGCTCGCTTAATGTGCCCCTGGTGCGTATGCTGCAGCAGTACGGGCTGGAAAAATTCCACTTCAACCTGAAAAAGCTGGGGCTCAGCACGCTCAACAAACCGCCCGCCCATTACGGGCTGCCGCTGGTGCTGGGCGGTGCGGAAGGCACACTCTGGGACATCACCAACGCATACGCCTGTATGGCGCGCATGCTGGAGCACTATCCTGCATACGACGCCTTATACGACCCCCGCGACTTTCGCGCCCCAACTTATCTGCCCACCGAAGGACGCAAACCGCGCAAGCCCGATGGCTTGCAGGAAACTCCCAGCCACATCGGCGCCGCCGCCGCCTGGTTCGCTTTCGACGCCATGCAGGAGTTGGAGCGCCCCGGCTCCGAAGGCGAGTGGCAGTATTTCGGGTCGAGCCGGCGCATTGCCTGGAAGACCGGCACCAGCTTCGGCTTCCGCGACGCCTGGGCCGTGGGCGTCAACCCGCGCTATGCCGTGGGCGTATGGGCGGGCAATGCCGATGGGGAAGGGCGCCCCGGCCTGGTGGGCGTACAGGCCGCCGCCCCCGTGCTGTTCGACATTTTCAACGGCCTGCCCGGCGGCGGCGCCTGGTTCCGGGCGCCTTATGACGACATGATCCGCCTGCCCGTTTGCCGGGAAAGCGGCTACCGCAACCTGGACATCTGCCCGCCCGACACCGTCTGGGCGCCCGCCACGGCTACGCAGCTGGCCGCATGCCCCTACCACCAGTCCATCCACCTCGACCCCAGCCTGCAATGGCAGGTCAATGCCGACTGCGAGCTGCCGGCGCGCATGCAGCCCACGGCCTGGTTCGTCCTGCCGCCCGCGGAAGAATTTTATTACCGCGCCAAACACCCCACGTACAAGCCGCTTCCGCCTTTCCGGCCCGACTGCGCCGCGGCAGCCCCCCGGCAGCCCGCCATGGAACTCATCTACCCCAAATACCCCACCCGGATTTACGTGCCCATCGACCTCGACGGAAAGCCTTCCAAAACCGTGTTTAACGTCGCACACCGCTCCCCCGGGGCTACCATCTACTGGCACCTCGATGAGGCCTATATCGGCAGCACCACCACTTTCCACAGCTTTGAACTGGACCCTCCGGAGGGGAAACACCTGCTGACCCTGGTGGACGAGCAAGGCCGCCGGCTGGAGCAGCCGTTCGAGATCATCAGGAAACCGAAATAGGGGCAAAAAAAAACTCCTTCACCAGGGGAGGCTGTTCGGATGAAGGAGCACTAACATACTATGAGAAAACTACACGCTTAAAGATAATAACACATACTCGTTTTTCTTATAGGAATTATCGTACGGGGAAGCTGGTTTAGGATTCGGTCGATTCTGCGGGGAGAGTGGCGGGAAGGAAGGTTGCGGGCTTTTCTCCGAAATAAATCTGGCACGGTTTTGGAGCTTTCAGAAGTATCCTTCCACGCCTCAGGCAGCCAGGGGCCGGCGGAAGGCAAAAAAAAACCTACATCCGATGGTGACAGATGTAGGTGAACAAACATACTATGAGAAAACTGTTGTAAAGATAATGCATGCGGAGGCCCTTGTCCACCGGCGCTTAGGCATCGGTGGGCGGGGGGCGGGAAGTGGTGGAAACGGCCTAGGGAATGGATGGTGCGGGCAAAAAAAAACCTGCACCGAAGGGAATGGTGCAGGAGGTTCAAACAAACATACTATGAGAAAACTGGCTGCAAGATAAGCCCTTGCAGGATAAAAAAAAGCGGCGTTCATCCTGTGGCCCCATAAATCCGGGAAGTGGACGGAATCAGTTAGGAAACGGTTGAAAGGAGGCCGCCCGGCGGGGAAATGCGGGTGGGCTATTTCATCTGTATCTCCACGATGGGGATCATGATCTCTACGCGGGTGCCGAGGGCTTCGCCCGTTTTTTCATCTTTCAGGTCGATGGTTTTCACGAATTGGCCCTTTGAATTGTGCAGGATTTCGAGGCGTTTTTCGGTGATATTGGTGCCGCGCGAGCGGTGGTTGAGGTACTGGGGGTCCTGCATGCGGAGCTGCCTGGCTTTCTCCCTGCCGATGCCGTTGTCTTCCACCACGCAAAGGATGGTATTCTCGTCATAGAGGAAGAAGAACACTTTGATAAGCCCTTCCTTTTTGGTGCGCAGCCCGTGTTCAATGGCATTCTCCACGTAGGGCTGCACGATCATGGTCGGCACCCCGAGGATGTCCTCTTCGATCTCCTCGTCGATGATGATCTCGTATTTGAGGCGGTTTTCGAAGCGCAGTTTTTCGTTGATATACAAGTACTCTTCCAGGAATTCGATCTCTTTTTCGAGCGAGATGATCTCCAGGTCGGAATACTCCAGGCTCCGGCGCATGAGTTGGGCGAACTTGGCGAGGTATTTCGCGGCGGAGGCAATCTCGTGGGAAGTGATGTAATTCTGTATGGAATTGAGGGCGTTGTACATGAAGTGGGGGTTCATCTGGGCGCGCAGGGCTTTCAGTTGGAGGCGGGTGGCCTGCAGGCGCAGCAGTTCCGTTTCATGCCTTTTTTTCTCGGCTTCGTATTTCACCTCCAGTTCCATCTGGCGGCGTTTGTCCACCTGTTCGTTGTACTGCTCGGTGTATTTATCGTGCAGGCACTGGTATTTGAAGGCGTTTTCGTAGTCCTTCTGCTGAGCGAAGAAGCCGGCAAAATCCTTGCACACCCCGGCGAGCTGCTTGTAGTCCTCGATGAGGTGGGCGTATTCCAGGGCGAGGGAAAAGTGGCGGAGCGCGCGTTTTTCATCGCCCAGTTCGGAATACAGGCGCCCCCGCCAGGATTCGATGATGGAAAAGTTGTAGTAGTCCTCGGCAGATTTTTGCTTGTAGAGCTGCTCTGCGCGTTCAAAGAGGTGGAGGGCTTCGTCATACTCTCCTTTTTCAAAATAACAGAAGCCCAGGTTGGCGTAGGCGCTGGCGCGCGCAAACTCGCTGGTGTCGTCGGCGATGTCGATGGCTTTTCGGAAATAGGCCTCGGCTTTTTCCTGGTCGTCGAGCGCGATATAGCCGATGCCGACGTTGAGGTAGTGCCAGGAAAGGCGGGTTCGGATGCCCATCGACTCGCACATATTGACCACTTTGAGGTAAGCCCGCACGCTGCGCTCGCGGTCGTCGTTGCGCTCGTACACTTTACCCAGCCCCGAGTGGATGAGGGTCAGGAAGTAATAATCCTTGAGTTCGAGGGGTTGCCCCAGCATGGTGGTGTCTCTGTCGGCGGCCAGCAGGAGTTCGACGGCGCGGGAGTAATTGCCGTAGTGCAGGTTCATGAAGCCTTCGCGGCAGGTGATGCGGGCCGTGAGCCGCCCATCGGGGAAGCTTTTCAGCAGCTTGTTGGCCTTTTCCAGGTACTCCATGGCCTGCTGCATGTTTTCGAGGTTCATCAGCACCCCCGCAACATCGATGTACACTTCGGCCTGCTGTTTGGCTGTGCCCCGGTCCTCCAGGATGTCGATGGCCTGGCGGAAATGGAATTCCGCTTCCGAAAAGTGGTAGAGCTGGTTCTCTGCCGTGGCGGCGTAGAGGTGGTAGTTGAGCCGGAAATCGGGGTTGTCGTAGGAATCGAGGATGTCGTTGAATTCGCTGAGCAGCTCCCTGGCCCGGGCAACGTTGGTGTAACAATAGTGGCTGGCCAGCTTGTCCAGCGAGATCAGGCGCTGCAGCGGGTCGTGCTGCTGCCGCAGCTTGTTTTCCAGTTCGTTGACGTTGATCACCTGAGGGACAGGGCTCCCGATAAACATAAGCCGCCTGATAGATTTCTACGAAAAACAGAAAAGGGCTCACCTCGCCACCGAGATACAGCCCTTAAGATAGGTATTTTTCCGGAAAATGCCTATTGGGGGACGATGCCGCCACAGCCATTATTCCAGTTTTTGTTTTTGGTTTTTTTACCACCGACGATCTTGTTCTGGTCATCCTTCTTGATCGTCTTGATGTCCTTCTTGAGGTCTTCGAGATTTTTTTTGGATTTTCCCATAGTACCCTATTTTTTGTGCAAAAGCTCAAAAGGATTCATCGCTTCCGATTCGGTTCGTTCAGTAAAAGTAACAAATTATTCCATACGGGGCAGGCTGCCGAAAGCCTTGATTTACATTTTTTTATTACCCATAAAAGGAAAGGGCATGCCTTCGCCTTTCACCCCATATACGCTTTAAGGCGTCAAAAGTTTCAACGCGCCCGCCATTTCGGGCGCAGGTGAAAAATGCGCTCCGGCTTGTATCCGGGAAACAGAGCGGCGAAACGGCTATGCGTTGCCGGGCGCTTACAGCCCCTCCTGCAGTCGTTTCATCTGTTCCATGAAAGCGGGCCGTCTCCGGCGCGACACCTCGATCTTCATGTTGTCGTCCATGATGAGGTAACCGCCGTCTCCTTTGACGAATTTGCGCATGTAGTTCAGGTTGATCACGTGGCGTTTGTGTACCCTGTAGAAATTGAAAGGGGCCAACAGGTCTTCGTAGGCCTTGATGGTTTTGGAAGCGGTAATGCGCTCCCCGTTGTTGAGGTAGATGTGGGTGTAGTTATCTTCCGCCTCGAAGCGCACGATGTCCTTGATATTGACGAAGTACACGCCGTCGAGGGCGGAGATGCTCATTTTTGTGAAGGCGTTTGGATTATTGTAGTAGCTGTTGAAAATGTCCAGTTGTTTATCCATCGAGCTGCTCTTCCTGAGCTGGATGCGGGATACTGCATCCTTGAGCACATCGGGGTCGATGGGCTTCAGGATGTAGCCGATGGAGCTGTATTCACAGGCCTTGATGGCGTACTCCTCATGCGCGGTGACGAAGATCACCTCGAACTCTACAGGCCGGATCTGGTTGAGCAACTGGAACACCAGGCCGTCGGGCAGGCTGATGTCCAGGAACGCCACGTCGGGCTGCACCTCCGGGTCGGCAAGCAGCTCCAGCCCCTCTTCCACCGTGGAGGCTTCGCCGACCACTTCGACCTCCTCGCAGTACTTGGCCAGCATGTTTTTGAGGTTGTTCAACCCCTTTACTTCATCCTCTACGATTACCGCATGAATCACGGGCCTGGAATTTGGTTTTACAAAACGGCTTCAGGCGGCTTCCTGAAACACAAAATAGCGTTTGCCTCTTTTGAAGTTGGCGCCGGTTATGCCCGGCTTTTATTTAACAGGGATTGATAATCTGTAAAAGCGTGGTTTGGCTCCGGCCTAAGCGCCGGCTTTTCGGGCAGCGGTTTCGGGATGTTTTCCTCCTGCAAAATAAATTAAAATTATCAGGATATAAAAATTTTATTAAGCCATTTTATTCTTCTAAGCAAACCCGGGAGGTTTTATATTAACCTCCCGGGTTTGCGTGAGGTTTTATATTAACCTCCCGGGTTTGGGTGAGGTTTTGTATAAACCTCCCGGGTTTGCGTGAGGTTTTGTATTTTCTGGCCCAAAACAAGGGAAGGATGTCAAACCGAAAGAACGGCTCAGTCCGGGAAAAACTCCATGAAATCATTTTCGAGTCCGACACCCCGGCGGGCAAAATATTCGACATTGCGCTCCTCCTCCTGATCGTGGCCAGCGTGCTGACGGTCATGGTGGAAAGCATCGAAGCCATTCACAGCCGGGCCCCCCGTTTTTTTCTCATTGCGGAGTGGGGCTTCACCGTTATTTTCACCATTGAATACTTCCTGCGCCTGTACTGTGTTTACCGGCCGATGAAATACGCCCGCAGCTTTTTCGGCATGGTCGACCTGCTGTCGATTCTGCCCACTTACCTGGAACTGCTGATCCAGGGCACGCACTACCTGATGGTCATCCGCGCCCTGCGGCTGCTGCGGATATTCCGGATCTTCAAAATGGGGCATTTCCTCACCGCAGGCAATACCATTGTCCGGGCGCTGAAAGCCAGCCGGCGGAAGATCACGGTATTCCTCTCCGCCATCCTGCTCATCGTCATCATCATCGGCTCGGTGATGTATATGGTGGAAGGGGGGCAAAACGAGAGCTTTTCCAACATCCCCCGCAGTATCTACTGGGCCATCGTTACCCTGACGACTGTGGGCTACGGCGACATCACCCCCGTCACCGGCATCGGCCAGTTCCTGTCGGCCCTGGTGATGATCCTCGGCTATGCCATCATCGCCGTGCCCACCGGCATCGTATCGGCGGAATTCATCAGTGAGCGCAACATGGAGTCCAGCAATCAGGCCTGCCGCTTCTGCAGCCGGGAAGGCCATACCTCCGACGCCGTCTACTGCAAATTCTGCGGGGAAAAGCTGAATGAATAGCCTGCCGGACCCCAGCCTTACCGGCGACAGGTTTCGGGTTGCCTCTTATCCCATGCTCTACGCTCCCGGCACCCGGGTTGTGGCGAACAGCCGTTTGATGCTGTATTTTTTCCCCGCCCCGTTGGCCCAGATCATGAGCATGCCGCCCATGATGGCGATGTTTTTCATAAAAAGAATAGACTGAAGGCGCCTGGCCGGTTCGGGGTCGTTCCAGAAAGAATGGACGATGAAGGTGACCGGCACCCAGTACAGGAGCAACATGAGGGTGGCCATGCCGGTTCGATACCCCATCAGGAGCATGGCGCCGCCGAGCACCAGGAGGATGATGGCCCCGACCAGCAGCAGGTCCTGGTTCCAGTTCAGGCCATACAGGGTCATTTTCTCTTTGGTTTCCCGGAAATAAAAAATGGAGTCGTAAGCTTCGTAGAGGAAAATAAAGGACAACATGGCTCTGCCCAGCAAGTCCGTAATATCTTTCATTCGTCTTTTATTTGAAAAATCACCCTGTCAAGGTAGGCGAATTTCCGCAAATGCAGCCGGTGGGCGGGCGATTTCTTTTTCAGGCCTGCCGCAGGAATCTGGCCACTGCCCGCGCCACGTTCTGCCCGTCCATGGCGGCGGAAATGATGCCGCCGGCGTAGCCGGCTCCCTCGCCGGCGGGAAACAGCCCGGCCGCCTCA
Source organism: Bacteroidota bacterium (assembly GCA_963169455.1). GTDB lineage: Bacteria > Bacteroidota > Bacteroidia > Chitinophagales > Saprospiraceae > JACJYE01. The sequence goes on from CAUJDW010000142.1 coordinate 12,500, forward strand.
GGATGCATGAAGGATTCGGCGCCGCGCGGGATGCGAATGGGCGCGCTGGTGCGGCTTTCGGTAGCGATGACATTGGCCTCTTCAGTGAAATAGCCTTTCATTTTGCGCCCGAATTCCTGCACTCCTGCCCGCAGGCGCTCATAAATAGCCGGCGGCAGCAGTTCGTGCAGCGGCGCGCTGAGCAGGCCAGGTATATAGGAGGTAGGCGGCAGGCTGGCGGACAGGGTACCCCTGGTGAAGTCGGTCAGCCGCTGCGCCGGCGCCTTCTGGCTGCCGTCGCCGAAATTGAACATGGCCTGTTCGACCTCCTGCTGAAAGGCAAGCCCGGCGAAAACGCCGTGTTTTTCATACAGTTTCAGGTCTTCCAGTTCCACGGCCACCACCGTGCCGGAATTGGCGAATGGGGAGTCGCGGCGCGACATGGACATGCCGTTCACGACGATCTCGCCGGGGGCGGTGGCCGCCGGCACAACCAGCCCGCCAGGGCACATGCAGAAAGAAAAAACGCCCCGCCCGAAGGCCTGGCAGGCCAGGCGGTAACTCGATGCCGGCAGGTGTTCCTCCCGGGGCGACTGATGGTACTGGATCCTGTCGATCAGAAGTTGGGGGTGCTCGATACGCACACCCAGCGCATAGGGCTTGGCCTCGATGCGGATGCCCCTGCGGTGCAGCAGGTAGTAAATGTCGCGGGCGGAATGGCCGGTGGCCAGAATGACTGCACCCGCCCGGTATTCTTCGGCCTCATTGGCCACTACGCCGAGCATGCGCCCTTCCTGCAGGATGAAATCCGTAACCGGGCTATCGAAGTGCACCTCGCCGCCGAAGTGCAGGATGGTTTCCCTGATATTTGCGACGATGCGGGGCAGCTTATTGGAACCGATGTGGGGATGGGCGTCGATGAGGATATCCGGACTGGCGCCATGTTCCACAAGCAGTTTCATCGCTTTGTAGATATTGCCGCGCTTGTGGGAGCGGGTGTACAGTTTCCCGTCGGAATAGGCGCCGGCGCCACCCTCGCCGAAGCAGTAATTGGAGTGGGGGTTTACCAGGCCGAACTGCTGGATGGCGCGCAGGTCGCGCCGGCGGGCGCGCACGTCTTTTCCCCTGTCGAGGAGTATGGGCTTCAGCCCGAGCTCGATCAGTTCGAGGGCGGCGAAGTACCCCGCCGGGCCCGTGCCGACGATGATCACGGCAGGAGATTTTTCCACCTGTTTCAGGCTGCCGAGCAGGGCGGGTTCGGGCTGGAAGGCTTCGCTCGCGTAAACGTCGGCCCGCAGGACGATGAGGGGGCGGGGGCCGCGGGAATCGATGGAGCGGCGGGTAAACACCACATCGCGAACGTCCTTTTCCGGCAGGCGGCTCTTCCGGATGGCCCGCTGCCGGGCCAGGGCTTCATCGGCTGCTTCAGCCGGCAGCAATTTCAGTTCAACTTGTTTGATCATGTACCGCACTGATTACCGGGCAGGACTCAGCCGCCTCTTTTTCTACGCTCCTTTTTTGCCGGCTCGCCCGCATTCGTCGTATCGGCGGGGGGAAGCGGAGCCGGCTCGATTTCCAGGCTATCGGGGGCTGCCTGGAGGCTCTCCTTCAGCTCCTGGCTCACTTCGCCGCTTTCGCGCGCCAGCTTTTTGCGAACGGGCGGCGCCTTGCCCACGGCGACCTCAGCCGCCTCGGGTTTCGGGCGTGAATATACGCGATCGCCTATCTTTCGGAAGCTGTCGGGGATAAAAATCCGGACTTCCACTTCTTCGAAAGCCTGCATGCCCGCTGCTCTTATGGCAAGGCGCTTGAGGTCGTGGGAAAAGAGGCCGAAGGTATCCCGGCCTTCCCGCGCCTCGAAGCGGTAGCGGCCGTTTTCCACCAGGTGGTCGAAGACCGGCTGGGTCGAGGAGTAAACGCTGACCTGAGATTCGGTCATGATATTGTTGCCGGCCCAGGGCTGTATGGTGTAGGAGTCCCCTTCAAAGAGGCCGAAAACCAGGAATGCCGTGCTATCCGGCACTTCGAAGGTTTGGTGGAGGGTTTTTTTCAGTTGGGCCAGGGCCGGAGCGCCGGCCAGCAGCCCAAGCGCCAGCACAAGGACAGTCCTCATGGATCATTTGTTTGGCCAAAAAAGAAATCGATGGAAAAACATCCGCTTGCTCAGCAAACAATTAGGGTGTAACGCCCTTGGCGGCATTACACCCTAATAAACGCGCGCTGACTTTAAAAGTTGCTCAGAGCGCGGAGGAAGCTTCGGCAAGCGCACCTTCCTGAATTTCCCGCACTTTGACCTGCACGTTCTCCGGCGCATTGATGAGGAAGGAAACCTTTTCCGCGATCGGCTTGCCCCCAATTCTGACCTCCCGGCCAAGATTGGGTGCGACGATCGTATAGGCGCCTTCTTTTTCCTCACTGCGCAGGTTATAACGGCCGGCCTGCACCAGCGATTTCAGCAGTGCTTCGCTTCCGCTTTCCAGGGAAACCTGTATCTGCACCCGAAGGTAGTTGTTGCTCCAGGTTTGCACCTCGACGGGCCCCTGTACTTCGAATGTTATTACCTGATTTCCCTCCAGGTTAAAGGATTTGACCAGTGTCTTCTCCACCTCTTGCCCGTAGGCGAATACGGATACGAACAATAGGAGGATGGCCTGGATCAAAGCTCGGTGTGTAAAGTTTTTCATAGGCAGCCTCCTGGTATTTTGGTTATTAAATGTGATTGTTTTCTCTTTTTTGTTCATGGGACTGCCTTTTGGGATGTTCATTGTTTGCCTTTTTTCCGATCAACTCATTTCTACAAAAAAAGATTCCCGAAACCCCGCAAACGCTGCCTGAAGTTTTAAGTTGGCCAGCCTTGCCTTCAAAGTTTTTCCACTGCTGCGGCGGGCAGCGCCTTGGGAGGTTTCAAGTTTCAGGCTTGCCGCAGGCTCACCTCGTCTCCCCCTCTCCCAGTCTCCCAGTCTCCATTGGGTGTTTCAGGTTTTTACCCGGCTGAGCGCAGCGAGGACGGGGCTGGTTCCAGGTTTCAGGTTCCAGGTTTCAGGTTTCAGGTTCCAGGTTTCAGGTTCCAGGTTTCAAGTTTCAGGCTTGCCGCAGGCTCACCTCGTCTCCCCCTCTCCCAGTCTCCCAGTCTCCCCAGGGGTTACAAGTTGCAGGGATTGCCTGCCATGGCCCTGTATGGCTCTGCCGGCTGGCATGCCGCCTATTCTTCCAGCACGGCTTCCCTTATCCGCACCAGGCGTTCCAGCAGGGGTTCCAGTTTGTCGAGCGGCAGCATATTGGCGCCGTCCGATTTGGCCTCTGCCGGGCGGGGGTGGGTTTCGATGAACAAGCCGTCGGCGCCGGCGGCCACTCCGGCGCAGGCGATTGTGCTGATGAGCGCGGGCCTGCCGCCGGTTACGCCGGTTGCCTGGTTGGGCTGCTGCAGGGAGTGGGTGCAATCCAGTACGACAGTTGCGCCAAAAGACTGCATGAGGGGGATGCTTCGGAAATCCACCACGAGGTCCTGATATCCGAAGGTCGTGCCCCGTTCTGTGAGCATAAGGCCGGAGTTCCCTGTTTCCAGCACCTTTTCCATGGCGAAGCGCATGGCTTCGGGGCTGACGAACTGCCCTTTTTTGATATTGACCACTTTGCCCGTTTGCCCAGCCGCCGTAAGCAGGCTCGTTTGCCTGCACAAAAAGGCCGGGATCTGGAGCACGTCGACATATTCAGCCGCCATGGCGGCCTCGGGTTCGGTGTGAATATCTGTAGTAACCGGAATATCGAAGCGCTCCCCCACCGCTTTCAGGATGCGGAGCGCTTTTTCATCGCCGATTCCGGTAAAGGAATCCAGCCGCGAGCGGTTGGCTTTGCGGTAAGAGCCTTTGAAGATATAAGGTATCCGAAGGCGGTTGCAGATGGCGTGCACCTGTTCGGCAATTTCGAAAGCAATAGCTTCACCCTCGATGGCGCAGGGGCCGGCGATGAGGAAGAAATTTCTGCTGTCGAGGTGCTTTAATCTTGGAATCCGGCTGAGCATGTCTGGTGGTTGTTGGTTGATAGTCATCGGTAAAACAGCACTTCAGGGACTGCAAAACTAACAACTATCAACCAGCAATGGGCAACAAATCAGAGCTTCAGGCTGACGCCCATGTTGAAGATGGAAATGCCGTAGCCCACTTCGGCAAAAACGCCCAGGTTTTTCATGGGGTAGTAGCTGCCGCCGACGAAGGCGCTGTATGTCACCTTGTTTTCGGCCGGACGGCTGAAGGAAGGCGCGTCATCGCCGACACTCTTCACTTCGGTGACCGTCTCCTGAACGTTGGGGATGTTGTAACCCAGCATGGCGCCACCGTAGATATCCCAGTTGTCCATGCGGTTGGTATGGGCCGCAGCGCGCAGGCCGAGGATGAGGAACTCATTGTCCACATCCTTGAAGTTGCCGTTCGGCAGGGCCAGTTGGCTTGCCTGCGAAGAGGAGTAGGCCGCATAGCCGCCCAGGCTGAAATTGGATGCCAGGCGGATGCCTATACGGGCGCTCACCGGCGGAACAATGGTATTGGGGTTATCCTTTGCAAAGGTCGAAAAAATGCCGATACCGGCAGCCAGTTCGATATCGCCCTTCCCGAAAGTGGTTTGAGAGATTGCGCTTGTCAGGCAGAACACCAGAAGGCCGGTGAGGATTGCTACATTTTTCATGGAATTTCGTCGTTTTATGGTTTTTAAATCTTTGGGCGCATTTTTCGCACCCAAATTTAGGCCCTTAAGGTGTATTAGTCAAGTCAATAGGCAAATTTTATTTTGGAAAAAGAGGCTTATCTACCCCTTGTACAAAATTTAATTTTATGTAAATTTGTTTTTTTTCAAAATGTTCTGGTTTTCTTCTTTTTTTGAAATCCTCTACGGCGCAGCCCAAAGGCGGGAAAATTTAAATTTTTTTCATATAAAACACATCCCTAGAACGGCCCGCAAAAGGGGGAAATTTCATTCGGAAAAAAAAATTTAAGCGGTTCAACGGCCATTTCAAGGAAAAAAATTCAACCATTTAAGGCTATATGTCATTTAAGTACAGATAGTACGACATCCGGCCTGCCGGGCGGGCCGCAGAAGGCGCCCGATCAACAGGCCGACAATTATCCGATTTCCATGCGTTTAGCCATTCTCATTTCGATTGTCCTGCTTTTTGACCTGTATGCTTTTCAGGCCTTCCGCATCATGGCCCAGAGCTGGCAGCCCATGCTGCGCTATTTCACCTACGGCCTGTACTGGCTCATTCCTTTCGCACTGATCGGCTGGATATTGTGGTCCGGGCCGGAGCACCACCTGAACAAGCATGCATCCACTTTATTACGCACAGTATTCTTCATCGTCTATATTTCCAAATTGCTGGTCGTCGGCTTCCTGTTCATCGATGACCTTCGCCGGGCCACGACCTATGTATTCAACCAGTTTGCCGGCAGGCAGAGCTTCGACCCCAGCCGTTCGCGCTTCCTGGCTCAAATGGGCCTGGCAATGGGCGCCGTGCCTTTCGTTTCGCTGCTCTGGGGCGTGATCCGCAATCCGTACCGCTATACCCTGTTCAAGGAAACGGTGCGGATACCCAAACTCCCGGCCGCCCTCCACGGGCTCCGCATTGTGCAGATCTCGGATATCCACACGGGGAGCTTCCTGCTTAAAGACCCCGTTCGCAATTCCGTCAGCCTCATCAATGAGCAAAAGCCCGACCTGGTCTTCTTCACCGGCGACCTGGTCAACACCCTGGCCAAAGAGGCGGAACCCTTCCTCGACGTCTTCGACAAGATACAGGCCAAATATGGCGTGTACTCCATCCTGGGCAACCATGACTACGGCGACTACCACGAATGGGAAAGGGCGGAAGACAAGGAAGCCAATTTCCAGCTGCTCAAATCCATGCACGCCCAGCTGGGCTGGGACCTGATGCTCAACGAAAACCGCCTGCTGGACATCAGAGGCGAAAAGCTGGCCATCATCGGCGTTGAGAATTATTCTTCCCACCCCCGCTTCCCCAAATACGGCGACCTGGCAAAAGCTGCCGCCGGCACGGAAGGCGCCAGCCTGAAACTCCTGCTGTCCCACGACCCCTCCCACTGGACGGAGCAGGTGGTGAATGATTTCCAGGACATCGCCATCACTTTTTCCGGGCACACCCACGGCATGCAGTTCGGCGTCGAGATTCCGGGCTGGATCAAGTGGAGCCCCATCAAATACGTTTACAAGCAATGGGCCGGCCTGTACCAGCAGGGCCATCAGTACCTCTATGTCAACCGCGGGCTGGGCTACCTCGGCTACCCGGGCAGGGTTGGCATCATGCCGGAAGTGACCCTGCTGGAGCTTCGCCCCGCCTGAGCTTAAAGCAATTTCCGCCGCCAGGTTCCCGGCCCCTGAGGCGCTTTAATAGGCCAGGTAACCTTCCAGTTTTTCCACTACCTCAGGGGGCAGCGCTTTCACTTTCTTCACATCCTCCACCGAGTTGAAGGGCCCGTGGTTGGCCCGGTAGGCCACGATGGCATTCGCCTGCCGCCAGTTGAGATAAGGGTGGGCCTGGAGGCTTTGCACATCTGCTTCGTTGATAAATATCCTGCGCAATACAGGGGAATGCTGCAACCGGGGCCGGATACCCTGAAAAATGCTGTCGGGCAGCCCAAAGGTTTCGGCGACCTGGCCGACGTGTGTGAAACCGCCAAGTTTGTCCCGAAAAGCGACGATACGGCGGGCGTAAGCCGGGCCTATGCCCCGGAGCTGCTGCCATTCTTCAGCAGTCGCCTGGTTGATGTCAACCAGCGCCTGAGCAGGGCTGCTGACATAGGAAACAGGCCTGCTTTCCGGCGCACCCTGGCCTTGCGGGCCTGCCCCTGTTTTTTCTATCCTGATGTAGGGCGCCAGCCGCTCATAATCCCCGGCGCTCAGGCCATAAACCCTGCTGAAGCCCTCCGCATCTCTGAACCGGCCTCCTTTTTCCCGGTATTTCAGGATGTTGGACGCCACCCGGGCAGACAACCCGAGGCGTTTGAGTTCTGCTTCGCTGGCCGTGTTGGGGTCGAAGGGGAAATGCCCGGCAAGCTCCTTTCCTGTTGTTTTTTCCGGTTTCCGGCCCGGCGCCGGCGCATTCCTTCCGATGCGGATGTAGGGCGCCAGCCGCTCGTAGTCTTCTGCTTTCAGGGTGTAAATTTTCTTCAGGTCGGCGGGTTGCCGGAAGGGGCCTACCCGCTCGCGGTAGCGAACGAGCGTACGCGCCAGTTTTTCCGAAAGCCCCAGCAGGCGAAGGCTGTCCTCCGGCAAAGTGTTGGGGTCGAAAGGGAAGAGAGTGGCAGATGCCGGCCCGCCACCTGCCGCACCTTCCTCCTGCCGCCAGAAAGCAGCTACTTCCTCCCGGAATTCATCGCCGGAAAGAGCATGCTCCGGGAAAAACAAGGGGTAAAACCTCGGCGCCAGGATCACCAGCAGGATTAATGCGGACAACACAAAGGCGCCATTGCGTTCGGCGCGGGTGTAGTAGAAGAATTCTTCCAGAAATTTCATCGGACAGAAGTTTTGGGATGCTTAAAATAACAGGCATACTGCCGCCCTCACTCCACCACCCAGGCGCCGTCGGCGCCGGTATAGTGGCAGCCGATGCCCCGTTCCCGGCATTCTTTGCGCCAGGCCTGCACCCGGCGGTAGGAATTGGAGCCATCGATAACGGCCAGCCCGAAATCCAGTTTTTCCACCAGTTCGGCGATTGAAAGCCCGGCATTGTTGCACAACAGGACTGCGTCAACGGACAACCGCCCGGCGCCCTGCATCAGGCTCTCATCCTGGATAATAGCCAGGCGCCGGGCGCCGAACTGCAGGAAAAGCCCATCGGTACGCCAGTTGCGCCCCTGCGCGGACGCCGGAAGGTGGAATGCCTGCAAGTCCGCCAGGCCGCGATACCAGCGGTGTTGCTGCGCCGCATAACGAAGGCTTTCCGCTTCCAGGCCGCGCCCCAGCAACTGAGCGCCATTTCGCCCGTCGAAGAGGTCGATGGCGGTGCCGCCCCTGATGTGGTAGATAGCCAGGGCTCTTTGGTTGCGCCACTGCCAGCACCGCCCGCTGTACGACACGGCCAGCAGCAGCAAGGCCAGCAGCCCTCCAAGCAGCCATCGGAAGTTCCGGTTGTGCACGGCAGCCGCAAAACAGCCGATTGCCAGGTAAAGCAGGGCCAGGGAAAGCCCGCCTATCCAGACGCCTTCCAGCAGCCCTCCCGGCAACTGCCGGATCAGGAAGATGAGGGCGTTGACGCTCCAAACCAGCCAATACAAGGCCTGCCCGGCGAGCCATCCCAGCCAGGGAACCGCATGCAGGGCAAAGAGGGCCAGCCCGGTGGGCAGAATGAGCCCCGCCGCCGGCACCACCACCAGCCCAGACAACCAGAAATAGGCCGGAAACTGGTGAAAATAGTACAGGCTGAGGGGAAAAGTGGTGAGCTGGGCAGCCAGGGAGACTGCCACCAGCTTCCAGAGGTAGTCTCCGGCTTTGTTTTCCACATACCAGCACTTGTAAATGCGCGGCTGGAAATAAACGATGCCCAGCACCGCCAGGTACGACAACTGAAAGCCCGGGCTGAAAAGCAGGAAAGGATTGGCGCAAAGCAGGCAAAAGGCCGAAGCGGCCAGGGTATTGTAAACGTTGGCATGCCAGCGGAAGGCCTGCCCCAGGGCCAGAAAGGAAAACATGCCCGCCGCCCGCAGCACCGAAGGGGAAGCCCCTGTCAGCAAGGCAAAGCCCCAGATGCAGCACAACAGGATCAGGCTGCGGGCCGGAGGCCAGGCGCGGCCCGAAAAGGGGAACAGGCCCAGCAATGAAGCTGCGATCATCTGAATAAAGCCCACATGCAGCCCCGACACGGCCAGCACGTGCATGGCGCCTGTATCGGCGTAGGCATTGCGCACTTCATCGGGCAGTTCCGCCTTGTAGCCCAGCACCAGGGCGGCCGCCACGGCAAACTCATTTTCCGTAGGCAGAAAATTCCGCAAAACCCCAACACAATGAGCCCGCAAGCGGGAAGCGTAGCTTTGCAGGCCCGGGCGGTGCGCCACCTGCCGCCAGGCGCCTTCCGCGACGAAGGCCTGGTAGTGGATGTTCTGAAAATGCAGGTAGCGGCCATAATCAAAGGCTTTGGGGTTGAGCGGCGGGGCCACGGGCAGGACTCTGGCGCGAAGCAGGGCCACATCGCCCGCAGTCAGCGTGCGGCTGTCCGCCGTGAGGCCGATGTAAGCCAGCAGGTTACCCGAGGCCCGGCGGGCAGGGCCGCCCCCGCTTTCCGCCACCGCAAGCACCCTTAGCCGGGCTTTCAGGCGCTGGCCCGAAGGCTCCAGGCTTTCGATGCGGCCAATCAGCAGCCGTTCCGCTTCCAGAGGCAACAGCCCGGAAAAGTGGCCCGGCTGCCGGCGCTCATCCTGGATATAGGCCAGAAGCAGCCCTATACAGAACAGAAAGATAAACAGGGCCGCACCATACCACCACCGCCTGCCGTAGGGAAGCCGCCCCCTTTGCCGGAAGGCAAGCAGGGCAAAGGAAAGGGCCAGCACAGGCCATACCTGATATGGCATCCCCTCCATCTTCACACCCGCCCCTATTCCCCCCGCAAAGGGCAACAGCAGGCGGGCCATGGGGTATTCCCGCCAATTCATAATGCTGGGTTTTAAGGTGTCCGGTATTCCGTTTTTTCCAGTTGGTAAGTTAGCCTGTTTTTGTGGGCAATAGTGGGTAATTTTGGGTAAAATCGGGTAATTCCGCCCACTCCCGGCAGGGAGGAATAAGCACCTTGCCGAAATCACGCCCGCCCGGGAAACGTTTTGGAGCGCCTGCCGGCCGGGCCCAATTCCACATTGTTCCCACTGCCCACCCGGCCCATGGTAGTGTAAAACTTACACTAATTCCCCCTGATTTGATTGGATATGCGTGAATATTTAGCTAATTTCAGCGCTCATAAAGCACCGCAATCTATTACAGCCAGCTAGCCAGGGACGGCAATGAACGAATTCAATGAATATTTCAAATCTGCCTTCACCGTTGACAATGTCATTTTCGGCTTTGATGAGGGCGATATGAAAGTACTGCTGATCAAGAGGGGGGAAGAGCCGTACAAAGGAAAGTGGGCTTTGCCTGGCTATTTCGTAAATCCGGCGGAAGACCTGGACGCCGCTGCAAAGCGCGTGCTGGGCGAGCTCACGGGCCTGCGCAACGTGTACCTCGAACAGGTGAGGACCTTTGGCGCAGTGAACCGGCACCCTGCCGGGCGGGTCATTACCGTTGCCTATTTTTCGCTGATCAAGATCAGCGATTACGCCATACAGGCCTCATCCATTGCCCAGAAGGCAAAGTGGCATTCCATTGCCAGGGTAAAGGACCTCGCTTTCGACCACAAAGAGATTCTCCAGGCCTGTTTCAACCGCCTGAAATGGCTGGTGCGCGCCCGGCCGGTGGGCTTCGAGCTTCTTCCGCCAAAATTCACCCTGACCGAGTTGCAGCACCTCTATGAAGCAATACTGGAAACGGAGCTGGACAAGCGCAATTTCCGCAAGAAAATCCTTTCCATGAACCTGCTCATCGACCTGGATGAAACCCAGGAGGGTGTGGCGCACCGGCCGGCCCGGCTGTATCAGTTTGACAAGGAAAAATACGAGGAATTCCTGGCTGAAGGCTTCAGCTTTGAACTCAAGGAAAGTAAAAAGAAGGAGAACCCCCTGCGCAAAAACGCCAGCCCCAGCTTCCCCTGATCCGCTCAGAATTCATTGCCCATGGTGTCAAACACCTTCACGGTGAGCCCGCTGCCGTATTCGGACCGGTAGCTTTCCAGCAGGCTGATGAGGCTGTCTTCGCTTTTGACGAGGCGGCACTGAAAGGCCAGCGCCCCTTCGGGAGCGACGGTATTAGGGAAGCGGACTTTCCCGTTCTGCACGGTAAAATAGCCGTAGTAGCCGTTTTTGAGCGCCTGGGCCTCGCACAGGCTTTGAATATCCTGCACCAGTTGTTCTGCAGCATCTTTCAGGGCGCCGCCCTCATAGGAAACGAAGCCCCAGATGGACTCGCGGGGGATGCGCCTCAGCTGGGGGTCCAGCAGCACTACCCCCCCGCCGGTTTCCAGGCTCAGATTGTAGGCTTCCTGCGTCACGGCCAGTTGCCCTTCGGAAGATACCGTTTTTCGCAGCCCAACCTCCAGGGAATAGTAACCACCCTGCAGGACGCCCACCCTCGGCGAGGCCGTGGCTGGAGCCTGGCCGGGCTGGCATTCCCCGTTTTGCCGGATCTCGTTGATGGAAAGCGAAATGGTTCCCTGCAACTGCCGGATGTCATAGGCGATGTTGGAATTGGCGCACTCTGCGTCCTCTATGGTCCGCAGGCGGAACTCCAGGACGCGGCCCTGGGGGGTGAAGGACTCCCAAAGGCTGAGGTAAAATTCGTCCTCTACATCCGGAACGATAATATGGTCGTCAAGGGAGCTAAGGCTGCATCCCGTAAGCAGGAACGAGGATAAAACTGCGATAAGCAGGTAAAAACTGCGGTGCATTTTTTTGCTTTTTAACAACTGCCTCCATCAGGTGAAACGGCAAAAACAGGTAAACGCTGCTTTTCCGCCGGCCAATTCTAAAAATAGTGCTTTTCCCGCATTTCCGGGCAGGGTTCTCACTTTTTCGGATTTGGCCGCCCCCCGGAATAGGGGGAAACAAGGCGAACCAGCATCTCAGTAAAAGGGGTTAACCGCCTTTTGGCCTAAATAAGGCCGTTGTTCGTCCATTTTAATTGAGCATGTCTGAATTCGGGCTTTTTTTCCGAAGCTTGAGTTGCCCGCCGAAAAGGGCGAACCCATAAAACCCGGTTTATTTATGATACAATTGCGCGACATCCGGAAGTCCTACCAAACCGGTTTCAACCGCCTCGAAGTGCTCAAAGGCATAGACCTGGATATCGAGAGCGGAGAATTCGCCTCCATCATGGGCTCATCCGGTTCCGGCAAGTCCACCCTGCTGAATATTATTGGCATCCTCGACGATTATGACCAGGGGGAATACTATCTGGACGGCGCCCTGATCAAGGGGCTGAGCCAGGCGGAGGCGGCGCATTACAGAAACCGCTTCATCGGCTTCGTTTTCCAGTCTTTCAACCTGCTCTCTTTCAAGTCGGCCCTTGAGAACGTCGCACTGCCGCTCTACTATCAGAAAATGGACCGCCAGAAACGCCAGAAAATGGCGCTTGAATACCTGGACATGGTCGGGCTGGCCGACTGGGCAGGCCACCTGCCGGCGCAGATGTCGGGCGGCCAGCAGCAGCGCGTGGCCATCGCCCGGGCCCTCATCACCCAACCCAAGGTCATCCTGGCCGACGAACCCACCGGAGCGCTGGACAGCCACACTTCACTCGAAGTCATGGAACTGTTCAAAAAAGTCAACCGCGAGGGGATCACGGTGCTCATCGTCACCCACGAGAAGGATATTTCGGATATGACCCGCCGCATTATCCGCCTGCGCGACGGCCTGATAGAAAGCCCGGCTGAAGGAAGCCACAGGCCGATACCCTCCGTTTAACCTTCAAGCTGAAACCCGAATAAAAAAATCCAACCATGAGGAAAGGCTGTCTCATCTCAATCGGTGCATTTCTGGTGATCGCAACCATTGGGCTAAGCATTTATTTCTACCGCCAGAACAAAAAAGGCCCTGAAAACACGAGCACAGAAAACCCCGTCGTCATGGACATCGTGCGGAAAACGGTGGCCACCGGCTCGATCAAACCCCGCAAGGAAGTGCATATCAAACCCCAGGTTTCCGGCGTCATCGACGAGCTCTTTGTGGAAGCCGGGCAGGCAGTCAGCAAAGGGCAGCCCCTGGCCCGCATCAAACTGGTGCCCAGCGAGGTCAACATCAACAGCGCCCAGTCCAATGTGGAACTGGCGCGCCTGCGCCTGCAGGAAGCCCAGCGCGAACTGCAGCGCCAGCGGGAGGTGAATTCCAAAAGGCTGGATGTGGAAGAAGCCAGGGTAAACCTGGAAAACGCCAGGCGCGAAGAAGAACGGCAACGGCAGCTATTCGAAGACGGCGTCATCTCCGAACAGGAATACAACCGCTTCCGGGTCGAGTTGGAACTGCGCCAGGCAGCCTTTGAGAACTCCAAAATCGTTTCCGCAAACAGCCTCCGCTCCTTCGAAACAGAGGTGGATATCCGCAAACAGGAACTGGACGCGGCCATCAACAACCTGCAGCTCCTTCGCGAAGGCGCCAGCCGCAATTCCCGCCAGGTGGCCAACGTCGTCACTTCCACCCTCGACGGCATGGTGCTGGACATTCCCCTGGAGGAAGGCGCCTCGGTCATCGAACGCAACAACTTCAACGAGGGCACCAGCATCGCTATCATCGCCGATATGAATTCCCTGATATTTGAAGGCAAGGTGGACGAATCCGACGTGGGCAAGCTGAAAGAAGGCATGCCGCTGGAACTCACGGTGGGCGCCATTGAAAACGCCAGGTTTGAAGCCACCCTGGAGTTTATCTCCCCCAAAGGCGTCGAAGAGGAGGGCACCGTAAAATTCGAGGTGCGCGCCGACGTTAAACCCAGCAGGGAAATTTTCCTCCGCGCCGGCTACAGCGCCAACGCCGACATCATCCTCGACCGCCGCAAAAGCGTGGTGTCCGTCAAGGAACGGGACGTGCTGTTTGAAGGCGACACCACCTATGTGGAGGTCAAAACCGGCGAAGGGCGCTTCGAAAAGCGGCAGGTGAAACTCGGGCTGTCCGACGGCATCCAGGTGGAAGTGCTGGAAGGGGTGGACACCACGGCGCAGGTGAAGGTGCAGCAGGCGAAGTCTTAATTTTGAGGCCGGAAGGCCGGAAGGCCGGAAGGCCGGAAGGTCCAGGATAAAGGGCAAGGGGGCGAGAGCAAAGAACTATCAAATTCTGGATTTGTTAGTTAATAGTCCATTCATGATCCCATTTGCGAATGTTATGAAAAAACGCTATCTGCTCCTGTTTGCGGCCATTCTTAGCGGCCAGGCCCTTGCTCAGGACGCCCTTTCGGGCATCATCAACCACTACGCGGCAGTAGAGGCTATTGATTACTGCGACAACACCCTAACCGTGTCCGACACGGCGGGGTTCGCTCCGGGGCAGGCCCTGCTGCTCATTCAGATGCAGGGGGCGGAGATTAATACCGACAACGCCTCCAGTTTCGGGAACGTCACTGCATTGGGTTCGGCGGGGCTGTACGAGCGCGCCCGGATACTGGAAGTCAACGGTATGGCCATCAAGCTGGAGAAGGCGCTGATCAATACTTATGACCTGGCCGGCGCCGTACAGATTGTCAGCATGCCGGCCTATGAGCAGGCCGTCGTCACCGGCACGCTGACGGCGAAGGCCTGGGACGGCAGCACGGGCGGGTTGCTGGCCTTCTCCGCCACACAACTCACCTTACAGGCAGATATTGACGTCAGCGGCAAAGGGTTCCGCGGCGGTTCTGCGGCCCTGGATTATACCGGCGACTGCAACTTTCTGTCTAATTTCAACAGCTATGCCTACGACGAAGGCAGCATTCGCGGCGGCAAAAAGGGCGAAGGGGTGAGCGCCGCGCCGGCCAGCAGCAGCCGGGGCCGGGGCGCTCAGGCCAACGGCGGCGGCGGCGGCAACGACCATAACGCCGGCGGCGGCGGCGGCGCGAATGTGAGCGCCGGCGGCCTGGGCGGCGAGAATGACAACCCTTCCTTTTTCGGCTGCAAGGGTTTTTACCCCGGCATAGGCGGCAAGGCCCTGCCGGCATTGCCGGAGCGCCTGTTCCTGGGCGGCGGCGGCGGGGCCGGCCACGGCAATAACGACGTGGCCACCGACGGCGGCAATGGAGGAGGCATTGTGCTGATCGAATGGGGCAGCGCCATCAACAGCGGCGGCGCCATCCGCGCCAATGGCCTTTCCGCCCTGCAATCCAATGGGGATGGCGGCGGCGGCGGCGGGGCCGGCGGCACTATTGCTATCGCCGGCATCCTGACAGATTTCCCTGGCATCCTGATAGAAGCCAGGGGCGGCAACGGCGGCAATGCCAACAACACCAACACTGCCCAGTGCTTCGGCCCTGGCGGCGGCGGGGCCGGCGGGCGGCTGCTGATCAACCCCGGCTCCATAACCTTCCCTGTACTGGATGGCGGGCAAGCCGGGCTGTCCATCAATTCCACGGAATGCGGAACAGGCGCCAATGGCGCACTGGCCGGGGCCGAGGGCAATCACGAAGATTTCATCGGCATTCCGGAAGGGATGGAACTTAATCTGCCGCCCACCGTGCAGATAGAAACGCCCTCCATTACCGTCTGCCAGGGTGCGGCAGCACAGTTGCAGGCCCAGGTGTCGGGCTTCGGCCTCAGCCTGCAGTGGCAGGTGGATATGGGCAACGGCTTCGAGAGCATACAGCCCGGGCCGATCTTCAGCCATCCAGACAGCAACGTGCTGCTGATCAATGAGGTTGCAGCAGCCATGGAGAATTACAGCTTTCGCCTGGCAGTAATGAGCAACTGCTTCGAAACGGTTTATTCACCGGCCGTCACCATCAATACGCCCCCCGCCCCGGTGGCAGGCTTTACCTTTTCCGTCGATCAGCTTAGTGTGCAGTTTGACAACCTCTCCACCAACGCCGATGCCTATTTCTGGACATTCGGCGATGGCAGTTCAAGCACGGCTTTTGAACCCGCCCATACCTACCCGGGGGCCGGAAGTTACAACGCCACTCTTACCGTCATCAATACGATTTGCCAGGATTCGGCGAGTTTGTCACTCGTTGTCACCATCGAAGCCCTGCCCATCGCTGCTTTTGAAGCTTCTCCGGCCACCGGATGCGCGCCGCTTACCGTCAACTTTACCAACCTCAGCCAGGATGCCGACAACTATTTCTGGTTTTTTAACGGGGGAACACCCCTTTCCAGCACGGCGCCCAACCCGCAGGTGGTGTATAACAGCCCCGGTGTTTATGATGTGTTCCTGCTGGCCAGTAACGGCCTTGGTACGGACACGATAATTTTAGAGCACTTTATCGAAGTGCTGCCGGCCCCGCAAGCGGCTTTTTCCGCATCCGTCAACGGCCTTTCCGCCAGTTTCAGCAACCAGTCGGCCAACGCCACGGCTTATACCTGGTTTTTCGGCGACGGCTGGAGTTCGATGATGGCGCAGCCCAGCCATACCTATGCCGGCAGCGGCCTGTACACTGTGCAACTGATCGCCAGGAGCGACTGCGGGGCGGACACCGCCAGTATGGTACTGGCTATCGGCGCCCCGCCGGCCCCTGATTTTTCCACCCTAACCTCCTCCACCGGTTGTGCTCCCCTGACGGCCAACTTCGTCGATGAATCGGCAGGCGCTTATGACAGCCTGTTATGGGCCTTCCCCGGCGGCACGCCGGCGAGTTCCACGGAAGAAAACCCGCAAGTCACCTATCCCCTACCCGGCCAGTACGATGTACAGCTCACCCTGTACAGCGCTTTTGGCCCGCAGACGCTGTCCAGCCCTCAGTATATCACGGTTTACGCGCGCCCCGAGCCGGATTTCGATTTTGAGGTAAACGGGCTGACGGTGAGTTTCTCCAATTTCTCCACCGACGCCACCACTTACGTCTGGAACTTCGGCGACGGCCAGAGCAGCCAGGAGGCGGAGCCGGTGCATACTTACGCTGCCCCGGGGATGTATAACGTCACCCTAAACGCTTCCAACGGCCCCTGCTCCAAAGCCGTCGGGCAGACGGTGGTGATACAGTCCACCCAGGCCGCTGAGGCTTCCTTACCGGAAGGGGTATCCGTTTTCCCGAACCCCGTTTTCTCTACGCTGTACCTGCAATGCGACAGGCCGGAATGGTACCCTGTTCAATGGCGGCTGTTCGGCCCCGAAGGGCGGTTACTACAGCAGGGCATAGCGAATGGAGACAGCCAATGGGAAATGGGAAGCCTGCCAGGCGGGCTTTATTTGATGTATTTGTCTAATGAGGAGGGGGTGTGGGTAGTGAAGGTGATCACACTATGAAATCGAGCATTCCAGAAATATCATACACGGAGATTCAGGAAGAAGACACGGAGGTTCACAGAGCAAATTTGTTCTCCGTGTAACACGGTGTCTTCTCCGTGTTGCTACGTGTAAAAAATGGGATTTACTGCGCTCTCTTGTCAAATCAAAATGCGGCTTATGAAAATTCCATCAATTTTCTCCATTTCCCTCCTGGCCGGTTTCACCTTCAGTTGCCAGTCCGGCCCACCGGAGCAGCAGGCGCCGCCCCAGGGCAAGCTCGGCGCTCCCCTTATCGAGAACGAGGGCGTAAAGATCGACTACCGCTACTGCGGGCAAGGCGACACCACCCTGCTCCTGGTGCACGGCTGGTGCATCAACAAGGAATACTGGGAACCGCAACTCGATGAATTCTGCACCCAATACCGCGTGGTAGCCGTCGACCTGCCCGGCTTCGGGCAGTCGGGGGATAACCGCGCGGACTGGAGTGTGGAAAAATTCGGATCCGACGTCGTCCGGGTGATCGATGCGCTGGAACTGCCCAACGTCATCCTGATCGGCCACTCGATGGGCGGGGATGTCGTTCTGGAAGCGGCGATACAGCGGCCGGACAAGGTGATCGGCATGATCGGGATCGATAACTTCAAGGATGTGCGCGCAACCTATAGCCCGGAGGAAGAGCAAGGGTTTGAGGAGGTGATCGCCGCCATGAAAGCCGATTATGCCGGCACCGTTACCGCCTATGCCGAGGCAGCGCTCTTCCACCCCAGCACCGACAGCCTGGTGAAGCAGCGGGTGATCCGGGATTTCCGGAATGCCCGGCAGGGGCCGGCCATCGGCTCCATTGAAAGCCTGATCCACTATGGCAAACGGGAAACGGAGCTGCTGCAGCAACTGGGCCGGAAGCTCTACCTGGTCAACAGCGACGCCACGCCTACCGATGAAGGGGCGCTGACACGATACTGCCGTGCCGGCCACGAGCTCATTCCCGTGCACGCCACAGGGCATTATCCGATGATCGAGAAGCCGAAGGAATTCAATGCGCAGTTGCAGTTGGCGGTTCATAAGATTGTGGGGGATACGCGGAGGAGGTAGGCCAAGAGCGTCAACTTGGCGAATGACGGGGGAGGGGGAGACGAGTGACGGGGGGACGGGAGGTGTAATGCCGTCAACTTAAGATTTTCGTAGCAGGCCTGTCAGCGTCTGGCTAAGCAGGGGTTACTCGACGCGAGCCAGCCGCTGACTACTCCCGAGTCAGTCAGCGGCTGACTCGCCTGAGAGAAAACCCGGTTTAGTCAGTCGCTGACAGCCCTAAGTTGACGACATTAGACGGGAGGTGTTACGCTAATCTTCAAACAACGCATCCATTGTCAGCGACTGGTGTACGAGGGATTGAGCATGGGTATTTGGCGTCAATCCGAATGTCGTGATAAACGTCAGCCAGGTGGCCTTGGGGGTTTTCGTCGACGCCTTGAAAATACCAACCTTTCGGCGCAAGGCTTCGGCATACGTTTTATCGATTGTGAAAGCTTTTATCGAAAATTTCATTTCACAAAGGTTAACCACCTGGTCGCGACGGTCAATCACCAGGTCAATTTGCGCCTTTTCGGCGCCGTCGCTGCCCGACCAGGCGGAGGATTGTATCTGAACACTGCCAATACCAAGCGCATTTTTTATCTGGCGCAGATGACAGAGGCATACCTGTTCAAATGCGTAGCCACTCCAGGCGCGCACCTCAGGCGAGTCGAGGCTTTTGATCCAGAAATCCTCATCTATCTGGTTTTGGTTCCTGATGAATCGCAGGTAAAAAAGGAAATAAAGAAACTTTGAATACACCATTCCCTTCAGTACCACAGCCAGGCGGAGCAAGGCACTAGTAGTCTCGGTGCGGATGCTGGATCAATTCCTCCTTCTCCGTGCGCGTCACCATGTTGACGCCGAACTGCTTGAGCACCACGTAGAGGATGATAACGGCAACGATGAAGAGCCAGAAGATGTCCCAGCGGGAGAGCAGGCGGCGTTTTTTTGGAGCTTCGTCAGCCATGAGGGTTGGGTTTGGGAGTTCGGTTTGCGGGTCAAAGGTAGGGAATTGCGGCGATATGTTTCTGAGCCAGGCGGTGGCCGAACCGGGATTTTTGGAATTAGGGGATTACCGGGATTTGTGATTGGCAGGACGGCTGATAAATCAATATCGTTCGTAGTCCTTGCTCTATTATGATAGCTGACAGCAAAACCTCCGACTATCATATAGTTTATCCCTTCAGCGTCAAGTATGCTTACAATTTTCTTTAAAGCCTTTGAAAAAACAAATCACATCCAACATTCTTCTCTTTAAAAAGATCTCTTTTCAAGAGAAATCTTGTAATTTAAAAATCATTTCTCTCAATAAGCTCAAAACATGGCTATTAGCATCATTGGACGGAAAAAGGAAAAAGAAAAATTAGATCAGATACTCCGATCAAATCAGGCAGAGTTCCTGGCTATTTATGGGAGGAGGAGGGTCGGGAAGACCTTCCTGGTCCGCCAACATCTGAAGGATGCCATTGTTTTCGAGTTGGCCGGCACAAAGGAAGGGGCAAAAGAACAACAACTGCTCAACTTTTTCGGCGAGTACCTTCGGCGCACCGGGCGAGAGAAAGAAACCCAGGCTCCCCGTTCCTGGCATCACCCTGCGGCGGAGTGCTCACCGGCCTCCTCCGAAGGGCTCTCTTTTAGCTCCCTCCCGGCCTCCCCAAAAAGGGGGAGGGGTGGCGTGGGGGGCGCCGGTTGTCAGTGGCTGGCTTGAGCCGGGCGCAGTTCCATAAGGCTTGCGGGGCTTGGCGGCCTTATGCAAAGAAGACGCTCCGTTTTACCTGGTTGTTTCCCGGCGCGAGCTAAACTGGCTATTTTCAGACGGGAGCGCAAAGAAAATATAGTCTTTGCGTCACTTTGCGCCTACTTTGCGGGACTTTGCGTTTCAAAAAAGCAAGGGCAAAAACACCAGGCCGCCAAGCCCCCCTGTCTTTCCCCTCAGGCACAGCCAACCGCCCTACAACGGCGTCTCAATATTCGCCATGGCCACCCACGGCTGGTTCCAGTTGCCGAAGGGGAACTTCGCGTGCTGTTTTGCCGTACTCCCTCCGCAATCGCAGTTGCCGCCGGTGCGCGAGGCGGTGTACTTGGTATTGCGGCCGTGCATGATCGTGTATTTTGTCACTTTGCCGGCATCATCTTGCTCTACCTTGGTCACAACGGCTACGTGCATAATGCCTACCCCGCGCGTGGTGAGTTCGTCAATGCTGGGGTTGTTGTACTGTTTGTCCGTCTGTCCGTAAAACATCACCGTGCCCGGGCGGATTTTGTTGCCATCGGCCTTCGCGTCCCGCACGATGTACAGGTTGTTGTTGTTGTGATACCATTTGGCGACCGCCCGGGAGTCGCGGTCCTCGGCGTAGGTGGGGTAATGGTACTTCGACTTGTCGCCCAGCTCCGACATTTTCCGCTGCAACTGGTCCTTGATCTTGTGGTAGATGCCGGAGCAGTCCTGCCCGAGTTCGGTGACATAGGCCAGTTGCTGGGCTTCCAGTTCCTGGGAGATAAGGTCCAGAACAACGGAGAGCCGTTCTTCGTCTGCCTCGTGGGCTGCAAGCCCGCCGCTGCCGGTGGGGGTAGTTGGTTCAGGGTTGGTTTCGGTGTTTTCCCCGGGGGCGGGTTCTCCTGTTTCCGGTGTGGCGGGTTCCGGCCTCGCGGCGGTATCCGGATTGGCTACTGTAGTTTGTGTGTCGACAGGCGTTGTGGCGGTGGTTTCATCCGATACTTTCGCCGCTGTCTTCTCTGAATTGCCGGAGCAGCCGGTGAAAAAGCAGGCCATCAGGGCCATGATTATAAAGGTGGAAGAAAGTACAGTTGTGTTTTTCATGCCTGGCTGTTTTGATTGGTGATGCTTCTGCCTACTCTTTTCCGGATTTTCGGCTTCCTCCTATATGGGTTGTTCCTATTCATCATTAAACTGCCAGAACCTTTACTTAGTCCTGATAATGTAAAATCCGCCTCGGCCCGATATCCGCCTGCGGGCGGTAGTTTTTGGGCATGAGGTCGCGGAAGCGCAGGATTTGCAAGGCGGAGGCCTCCACCGGATGTTCGAACACGAGCCAGGTGACGTTTTCTTCACAGTTGGGGGTGGTGAGCGAACCGGGATAGGTGAAATAACTGCGGTTGGCGGGCAGGAAGTTCACAGCGTTGAAGGTTTGGCTGGATTTATGTTCTTTTATAGTGGTGTAGTTCGGCAAATGGCTCATGAAGGGCGCCAGGAAAGCATTTTCCACGCCATCGCTGACCATCACGCCGACAACGGCCCTGTCTCCCATGGCGTTCGCGTGTACAAAGTGCGCCTCCAGGTGGTGCGGCACGCCGTCGATGGTGTGTTCGCTCTGGCCGTGGAAGTGGAACTGGATCAGTTCGTAGTGCTCGCCATTCAGCACCAGAGCGCTGCTGCCTTCATCTACCTCAAATTCAATAGTGTGCCCATTATGTTTGATATGGGTGCTGCTGGGCTCATAATCATAAAACCAGGGCGCCCAGGGAGGTATCCTGTATCGCTCCGGCTATATCGACCGGCGATTGGGCGCTTCCGTCACAGTGGGCATATTCTTCGCAGACGGACGCCAAATCCGCCCAATGATCGGGGCCGTATTCGCCCTCGTATTCCCAGTGCCCGCATTCTTCGTCCGGCTCGGCTTTATCTTTTTTACAGGAAAAAGCCAGCATCACAACAGCCGCCATCAGCGCAATTTTGAATATGCCGGCCTGTTTGAAATTCAGTATTGCAGTAGTCATATTTTTAGGTTGTTTTGGTGAAGAATCAGAATAGAAGGCCTTCCCTCCCCGCCAGAGGCCTGCGGTACTTGCTTGTCGCGGGCCAGCTGTGCTGCGGGGTGAAATCCAATAATTTTTTCGTTTGTGAGGGACTGTGTCCCGATACGAGCAAACCGGCAAGCCTCTGACTTGCGTTATTATGTCTACCCAAAAGCAACCACAGGCATTCGCTACAACCCCCGCCAGTCCGAGACTGGCTCATTATTCCGCATCGAGACGGAGTCTCTCGCGAACGGAACGGATTTAATAGTTTTTCAACCTGCGGCACTAGAGGCCCGCGCTACCGCCACCCTACCTCCCTCAGCACCTCCAGCGGCCTTCTCCCGAATTCCTGCTCAAACTGGCTGATGAAGTAGCTGACGCTGGTGTAGCCGACGGCGCCTGCCGCGGCTTTCACCGTGCGGCAGGCGCCTTCTTTCAGGAGCTGCCGGGCCCGCTGCAGCCGCTGCTGCCGGACGTATTGCTTGGGGGATAAGCTGGTAAGTTGCTTCACCCTGCGGATCAAGTGGCGTTCGCTGACGCCCATGTGGGCGGCAAGGGCGGTATTATCCAGGCCGCCACCGGCAATGTTCTCCCGGATAGCCTGGCGGAGCCGGGCGAGCCACTTGTTCTCTGAGGGCATGGCAACAGGGTTTTGGGTGTTCAACCCCATAAATATGCCATAAATAATTCCGGGCCGCCAAAGACAAATTTTGAGGGTTACCATGGCAAAAGCTTGTTTTTTTAAATAAAAAAAACCGTTAATCGACTAGTTATCATATATTTACACTCATATATCTACCACAAAAATGCACGCTATTTCCTCCACCAAATTCCTGCGCCTGCTCCGAACCTTTGACGAAGCGGAACTGAAGGCTTTCGACGCCTGGCTGCGCTCCCCCTGGTGCAGCAGCAACAAGAACCTGCCCCGGCTTCTGGAAAGGCTGAAGAAATACCATCCGGATTTCGAAAAGGCAAAACTGGATAAGGAAAAGCTGTTCCACCGGGTGCTGCCGGAGGGGAAGTTCAGCGACAGGCGCATGAACAATTTGTTGTCGGAGGCTTACCTGGCGGCGGAGCAATTCATTACCTTTCAGCGCCTGGCCGGCAACCCCGGCCTTCAGAAAACCCTGCTGGCGGAGGAATTCCAGGGGCGCTACCTCGACGACTGGTTTTTCGCGGGGGCCGGCAGGGAAATTGAAAGGCTGGAAGCCACGGAGGTTAAGGACTGGGAAAGCCAGCTCAACCTGTACCGCCTGTACCGGCTCATCTACCACCATCCCAACCAGAACCCGCGCATGCAGCCGGGCGGCTCGCCGATCGCAAAAATGGGGGTGCAGGCGGATTTGCTCTACCTGCTGGAAAAAGCCGCCATCATCAATGAGATGATGGCCCGCAACCGGCTCATAAAGGGAGAAAACCACGAGGTGGAGGCCGAGCTGAAAAAATGGGAAGCCGTCTGCGAAGGCGTTCAGCACCCCGCCATCGGCCTGTACCGGATGCGCTTCGCTTTCCTGCTGGAAAACCGGCTCAGCCAGTACCGGGCGTTGAGGGAAGCCTTTCTGAACAGCCTGGAGCGGCTAAATGAAAGGGAACAAAAGCTGCACCTGTTATCCCTGCTCAACGACACCATGTCCTTCATCAAATCCGGCCAGCTCGATATCACCGACAGCCTGCCGCTCTATCAGTTGGGGCTGGAAACAGGGGTTCTGCTGCACCAGGGCAAACTGACCCGCAACACCTATACTACCATCGTAATCGCCAGCAATACGAAGGGCGACTTTGATTTTACCAACCATTTTATCGAAACCTACACGAAGCGGGCCGACGAAAACATCCAGGATGATTGTTACCACTGGGCCAAAGCCCATACGGCCTACTGGCAGCAAAAGCAGGAAGAATGCCTGGATATTCTGAATCGGCATACCTTCAAGGCGCCTCATTTCCAACTGATCAGCCGGGTGCTGCATACCCAGGCCTATTTCGACCTGTACCTGAAAGACGATTCCTATCAGTCATTCCTCTTCAACTTCTTCGATACTTTTGAAAGGTGGCTGGGCCGGGAAAAGGCCTGGCCGAAATCGACAAAAGCCTCCTTCCTACGCTTTGTGCAAATATGCCGAACCCTGGCCCGGCACTATGCCGATGCCGGCCCCAAACCCCAGAAGGCGGAGCAATTGCTGCAAGAGGAGCGCAACATCCAGGCCCTGAACTGGTTGAAGCAGAAAAAGGAAGAGGTGTTGGATTTAAAATCGCGCAAACCGCCCCAACCGATGCCAGGCGATTAATTTACCACCAGGTCTTCCACTACAATTCTCCGGACAGCTAAAGGCAGTGTGGCTGGGTTAAAAAGGTGTTCTTTTCTCATGACGGAAGTTTGTTAAGGGTTTAGAATTAAAGCGCGGCCTGCTTCCTCCTTTTTGATTGTGTTTATTTGTTGGGGAGGCTTTCGGCTCAGGCTGAATAATCAGCACCTTACAAATATGGGGGCATCCGGATGGGTTATTTTCGTCAATTGTGTCGCATTTTCCGTCAATCCGCCTTCGTCAAGACTTCGGCGGACAAGGAGGGGGGGCGCGGTTGTGCCATAACCGGGATTTTCAGGATTAGGGGATTACCGGGATCGGGGTTGCCCGGATTTTGAGACTGGAGGGATGATGGGCTTTGCGCCTGGGCTGTTCTCGCTAAAGCGTTTAAAAAAACTCAGGTAAGGAACTCAAAGAAGTTATCCCTTTTCCAACAAATCCGAAGGCAGCTTCCCAAAGCGGTTCTTGTAGCTGCGCGAAAAAGAGCGGGCGTCGGCGTAGCCTACTTCTTCCGCCACCCGGGCGATGGAGTTGTAGGTGCGGTGCTCCAGCAATTGGCGGGCCTGGCCCAGGCGCATTTCCTTCAGGTATTGGACAGGCGAAAGCCCGGCCAGGCGCTTCAGCTGGCGCAGCAGCGTGGACTCGCTCATGGCAAATCGGCTGGCCAGCACCGGCACGGACAGGGTATCGTCGCCGAGGTGCTGCTGGACGTAAGTTTCAAAAGCCTCCAACCATTGCTGGTCTTCTTCGGAGATAAGAACGGAGGGCTCTTCATCTTCGGCTTCGGCCGGTACTTCCTCCAGCCTGGAGGCGCGGTTTTTCAACAGGTTTCCGATGCGCACCAGCAGTTCTTCCTCGTCAAACGGCTTGGTGAGGTAGTCGTCCACCCCGATACGGAGCGCTTTGAGCTTTTCGCTGGCTTCCGCCCGTGCGGTGAGCATGATGACGGGGATGTGCCGGGTGGCGTCATCGGATTTGAGTCGTTCGAGGAGCTGATAGCCATCCATGACAGGCATCATGAGGTCGGAGAGGATGAGGCCCAACGAAGCCCCCCCCAGGGCCCCCAAGGGAGAAGCCCCCTCCCAGCCTCCCCCCAAGGGGGAGGAGCGAGCCCAGTGCATCTCCCCCCCTTTGGGGGGGCTGGGGGGGGCTAATAAATCCAACGCCGCTTTACCATTTTCAGCCGTAACGACTTCATATTTTTCCGACAGGATCAGGCGGATGTAATCCTGCAGGCCCGGGTTGTCTTCTACTACGAGGATAGTGGGTTTCCTTTCACCGGATACCCTTGATGGCCTTTCGCTTTTTGCCGGCTGCTCACTACCCTCCCGGCCTCGATCCACTGGATCTCGTCGGGATGAAAAGCTGCGGTGCGCCTTTTCAACTGCCAACTGCTCATGGCTGACGGAGGACACCGGATACACCAGCCGGAAAACGGCTCCCTGGCCCAAAATGCTATCAACTTCTATAGTGCCGCCAAAGAGTTGGGCATATTCGCGGCAGAGGGCCAGGCCAATGCCGGCGCCGGAAGCCCCCTCCCAGCCTCCCCCAAAGGGGACGGAGGGGGCTTTGGGTGCAGCTTGAAAAAAGCGGTCGAACACATGGGGCAGGTCATCGGGGTGAATGCCGGGGCCCGAATCAGCGACGGTGAGGCGCAGCGAGCCATCCTGAAGCGACAGGCCGGCTTCGATGCGCCCGCCGGCCGGTGTGAACTTGAAGGCGTTGGACAGCAGGTTGTACAGGATCCTGCGGTTTTTCTCCGGGTCGATGTTGGCCGCTATCTCCTCCCCTACCCGTATGTCATAAGAATAATCGACCTGTCTGCGCTGCGCCAGGGACTCGAACTGGGCGAAGTAGTTGTGGAAGAAAGCAGCCAGCATGGTTGGTTTTTCGTCCAGGGCCATTTTGCCCATCTCCAGCTTTCGCAGGTCGAGTATTTCATTGACCAACTGTTGCAGTTGCTGCCCGCTCTGGCTGGCCATACCCAGCAGCCGGCTTTGCTTTTCAGTCAGTTGGCCTTCTTTCAGCAGGGATTGGATGGGCCCAAGGATCAGGGTGAGCGGGGTGCGCAGCTCGTGGCTCACATTGGCAAAGAAGTGGGATTTGGCGGCGTCGAGAGATTTGAGTTCTGCCGCTTGTTGCTGGATGAGGGCATTTTGCCGGGCCAGTGCGCGCATTCCTTCCCGGCGTTTATAAAGGCCGATGAGCAGGCCGGCAGCCAGCAGGAAGGCCAATGCGATGATAATGCGGGAGGTGCGCAACTCGACGCTTTTGAGGTTCAGGTCCAGCTCCTGGTTTCTTTTCTCGGCCGCCAGTTGTTCCTTCTCCAGTTGGAGGTAATACTTCTGCAGGTCGAATCCGGCGCTCCTCTGCTTGAACTTTTCCTCATGCAAGTACTTCTTCCTGGTGTACTCAAGGGCTTGCGCATAGCGCCCTTCCGCATCAGCGGCCTGGGCTTTAAGCTCAAAATTGCGGGCCAGCAGTTCGTCAAGCCCCAGGCCTTCAGCCTTCACCTGGGCAGTATCGAGATAGGATTTGGCCAAAGCGGGATTGTTTCGTTCCCATTCCAGTTTGGCCAGCGATTGCAGTACGTGGATCTCTAGCCAGCGGCTGGGCTCCGCCCGGCAAAGGCGCAGGGTTTTTTGATAATACTGCTCCGCTTCCCCGTAATTTTTTTCAACCATGAAGAGGTCGGCCCGGCCGAGCGCGGCGTGTATCGCAATGCCGTACTCCCCAGGCCTGATGGGGTCGGACAAAGGGATTTTTTCAATAGCCGTGACGTGTTCGGCCATCTTGCCATAGAGCCCCGCTTCCTGGTAACGCAGTATGAGCCGCAGGTGGAGATAAGAGATGCTGCTGGTATCCTTGTTCTGAATAGCCAGGGCCAGCAGCGCTTCCATCTCGGGCAGCACCTCCTCCACTTTCCGATAGCTCAGGCTATGCTCCAGTAAAGACATTTTTGTCCGAATAATCTCGGAATGCCTGCCTGCCTGCTCAAACAGCCGCAACGCTCTTTCGAGGTTCACGATGGCCAACCGCTCATTTCCAAGGGCGCTATAAAACCGGCTCAGGTTCTTGCAGGCCCTGGCTTCAGCTTCCGGGCCTCCCCGCCGGGCGGCAACCCTTGCCAATTCTTCTCCTACGTATATAGCTGCTGGAAGATCGAAGCGGCGTTCCAGCCTGATCATTATATCATAGTAGGCCCCGTAAAGGCAATCATAATTCCCGCCGCAACGGCTCCGGACTTGCCGGAGGATGAAGTAGCGGGAAGTTTCGCCCCCGTCTTGTTCCAATTGTTTTTCGATACCGGGCCACAGTGCTTCGGCAACATCTGAGGAAGGAACACTCTGGGCAGGTAAACGGCCTGCCCCTGCCGGCAGCAGCAGCCAAACAAGAATGGACTGAAAACAGCGTTTCCGTTTGCTCCAATATAGAAGCCCCTTCATGTTTCAGAAGATGGTTTTTGTGTTTCTATTTGAATCCGGGATCAGAGGTTACCGGCTAAAATATTCAAAGGAGGAATGCGTACCTGAATTTGCATAAAAAGCCAGGGGGATTATGATCGGAGGCTAGTGCAATAAAACTACAGAAATTTCTTCTCCCAAACAAACACATCAGCCATACCAGCCGCCCCTAAAAATCCATCCTCAACCTCAGGTTGATCCTCCGGGAAGTCAGGTAATTCGGGATTGCGTACTGCTGGTTAAAGATCGTCTTTATCCAGGTATTGCCGGCCTGGTTCTGCACCTGCATCAGGTTGAACACCTCGAGGCTAACCCAGGAGTTGCGCGTCCAGCGCAGGAAGTGGTTGGGGTGTTTGTCGAGGCGCGAGCGGTCCCACAGGGCCAGGGAGAAGCCGATGTCCACCCGGTGATAGGGGGAAAAGCGGTAGGTATTGCGAAAAACCTCGTTGTTGCCCTGCAGCCCGAAGGGCAGCCCCGTGCCCACCGTGAAGTTGAGGTGCATGCGGAAGCTCTCGCTTTTGGGCAGGTAGTCCTGGAAAAACATAGACAAGGTCATCAGCTGGTCGGTGGGGCGGGGCACGTCTTTGACGGGCTGGCCCTCGGCCTGGCCGACCTCGCGCACCAGGTGCTGCACGCCGTTGAGTTGCTCGCGGGCGCGCAGGAAGGACAGGTTGATCCAGGATTCGGCGCCCGGCACGAACTCCCCGTTCATGCGGAAGTCGATGCCCGTCACGTAACCCGTGGCGTCGTTCTGCCCGGAATAACGGATGCGCACGTTTTCGATCTCGTAGGACACCAGGTCCCACAGGCGCTTGTAATACGCCTCGGTGATGAAGCGGAACTTTTTGGGGTTGCGTTTGCCGAGGTAGAAGTCGAAAGTCAGCCCTCCGAGGATGTGGGCGGATTTCTGGGCTTTCAGATCGGTGTTGACCGTGCCGTCGAAGGCGCGCAGCTCGCGGTAGAAGGGGGGCTGGAAGTAATAGCCGCCAGCCAGGCGGTAGGCGATGTCGGTTTTGCCGGCCAGGGGCTTGTACTGCAGCTGGGCGCGGGGCGAGATCAGAAGTTCTTCGTTCAGATCCCAGTACGAAGCCCGCAGGCCGAGGGTAAAGCGGAACTCGCTTTTGCTTTCGCGGCGGATGGTGTAGGTGTCCTGGAAGAAAGCGGAAAAGCGCAGGGAGTTCAGCTCGTTGCGGGTTTTCAGCACGTTGAAGAGCAGCACCTCGGTGGTGTCGTAGGGGAGGGAATAACCCGCCGAATCCAGGCGTTCCCACTCGTTGAGCAGGTCGTCGATCTGTTCGCTCTGCATTTTGGCGCTCCAGGCCAGGAAATGGCTGCTGGTGGTTTCCGGGTCTTCATGGGCGCCCTGTAGTTCGATGCCCCCTTTATGTTCGAAATTGGCCACGTTCAGGTTCAGGAAGTTTCGCACGAACTGGTGCTGGGTGCCGGTGCCGAGTTCGGACAGCACTTCGCCGAAGTTGTCGCTGCCCAGGCCGGTTTCGATCTGCCGCAGGCTGTACTGGCCGATGATATCGAAGCGTTCGTTCTCGTCGCTGCGGAAGGCCGAGGCCAGGAATTTCAGGAAGTAGGGGTTGCGTTCGCGGTCGGGCAGGTAGGTCAGCGACAGCCCGCCCATGGCGGTGGTGAAATCATCGACCTCCTGCCCTTCGAAGACGCTGAACAGCTCCAGGGCGAAGTTGATCAGGCCCAGGGCGGTGCTTCTTTCGGTAGGGCGGAAGCGGTACACGCTGCGGTTGAAGTTGCCCAGCAGCCCAAGCTGCCAGTCGCGGTTGATGTCGTAGGTCAGGTAGGCCTGCACGTCGGAAAAGTTGGGCACGTATTCCCCCTGCACGTCCAGGGTGCCCAGCAGATAGCGGGTGGTCTTGTAGCGGGCCCCCAGCAGGTAGCGGAATTTGCGGTAGCCCTCCTTGTCGGCGTCGAGGCTGCCTTCCACGTGGGCTGAGCCTCCCAGGAAGCTCAGCCCCACCGAGGCGCGCAGGCTGTCGGGCCGCTTGTAGCGGACATCCAGCACCGACGACATCTTGTCCCCGTACTTGGCCTCGAAGGCGCCGGAGGAAAAGGACAGGTCGCGGATCAGGTCGATATTGGGAAAGGTGAGCCCTTCCTGCTGGCCGGCGCGGATGAGTTGGGGGCGGTAAACCTCGAAATCGTTGACATAGACCAGGTTCTCGTCGTAGTTGCCGCCGCGCACGTTGTACTGCGAGCTCAGTTCGCCGCCGGTGCCGCTGCTGGTGCCCAGGGCGATGTGGGGCAGCAGGCTTTCCAGGTTGCCGGTCGTCGTGGGCAGCAGTTTGAGCTGTTCCACGCTCTCCCGGATGATGCCCGCGTCTTCGATCTTGCTTTCCCGCACGATGACTTCCAGGTCGGAAGCTACCGGGGCCAGGCCCACGTCCACCTGCCTGGTGCTCCGTGCAGGCATTGGTTCGATTTCCACCACTGCTTCGCGGTAGCCCACCCGGGAAATGACCAGGGTGAAGGCCTCGTTGGCCGGCACGATGATGCTGTAGCGCCCGTTGGTGCTCGATTCCACGGCCCGGTTCGTACCTTTGATATAAACGGTAGCGAATTCGACGGGGCCTTCTGTCACGGCGTCTGTCACGATGCCGGTGATGCTGGCGCGGGGGCTCTCCTGAGCGTGCAGAAAAGAGAGGGCGGCGAAGGCCAGAAGGGTAATGATGGACAGTTTCTTCATATCGGTGTCGGGCAGCTGTTTCAGCAGGCTGCCTGCAGTGAGCAGTATGTACGGAAAAAAGCGGTAGAGGTTGCCGGTATGGTTAAGGAAACGCAAAACCGGCGGCTAAAATAGAAATTTTTGTGCACGGAACAGCTCAGGCGAACTTCCTCAGTTCCGCTCCGATCTCCTTCAGCCGCAGGATGGCGCCGGTGGGGTCGGCGGCCTTGAAAACGCTGCTGCCGGCCACCAGCACATCCGCGCCGGACTGAAGCAGCACCTCGGCATTCTGCAGCCCCACTCCTCCGTCGACCTCGATGAGGGCGTGAGCGTTGTGCACGGTGAGCATGTCGCGCAGGCGGCGCAGCTTTGGAATGGTATTGTAAATGAACTTCTGGCCTCCGAATCCGGGGTTGACCGACATGAGGCAGATGAGCCCGACATCTTCGATCACGTCTTCCAGGACGGACACCGGCGTATGGGGGTTGACCGCCACACCGGCTTTGGCGCCCGTTTCCCTGATCTGATGGATGGTGCGGTGCAGGTGGGGGCAGGCTTCATAGTGCACCGTGATGACATCGGCGCCCGCTTCGCGGAAAGCCTCCACGTATTTTTCCGGCTCCACGATCATCAGGTGCACGTCGAGCGGTTTGGTGGACAGCTTTCTGACCGCTTCGACGATAAACATGCCGAAGGTGATATTCGGCACGAAGCGGCCGTCCATCACATCGAGGTGCAGCCAGTCGGCCTGGCTGTTATTGACCATTTGAACTTCTTCCGCCAGGCGGGTAAAGTCAGCGGCAAGCAGAGATGGGGCGACTAAATGTTTCATACCGCGAAGGTATAAAAAAAACCGGCCCACATCGGGGCCGGTTTCCAAAAGAGCTTTGAGAGGCTATCTACATACCAAAAAAAAAGAGGGCATCCTTCGATACCCTCGAAAGATTCATGAGATTATAATTGCATTCGTGGGATTACATGCTTAAAGCAATACAACTCAAAAAAACAATGGATTATAATTTGTTAGCAGCAAGTCGTATGCTTATCTTTATGAGATTGTGATTTGTTATCAGGCGCCAGTTGAGCTTTTAAAATTTCTTTCCAACTGATCACGATACAAATGTCGCACAATCCTCCCTCCATGTGAAGTACAATTTATAGGAATACTGGAACATCATGCTTAATCTATGAAAAAATAAAAGCCTGATAATCAATTTTTTATTATTCACGCCGCCCTGAATTACTGAACTGCCGCTACCCTTTATCAGCTTTTTTCCCGCCTCTTTTTTGCTTTTTCCCCACGAAAAAGATGCCAAAAAAATTTTCGCCCCCTCTGCAGTAGTAAAAAAAACAGCCGCAGCGCGGGTGTTTCGGGCAGCGCCTGCCCGGGCCGGCCGGTAAAAAACAGCAATTTTTCATGTGAAGCGGACACGGGTAATCCGGCCCGGTTGCGGAGTGGCTCGCCCTGGTTTTGCCACGGCCTTATGTGTGCATACGCTCCATGAGCGATTTTCGGCAAGAAACAGGTTGGCAGGGTGAAACCCAAACGGAGGGACGGACGTAAAAAAAGGGTGGCGCAAAATGTTGCGACACCCTTTCCTACGCACTCATGAGATCATAATTCGAACTGCCTTTAATGTTCATAGAGCAAGGCAGGCGCCGGAAGCAGGCCGGCAATGTCCAAGGACAAATTTGTTAGTAGTTTGCGCCGAGGCGACAAAAGGCTCAACGCAGATAGTTGCTAGGCCATACGGCCAATGTTTGAGGAATTACAGCTTGCTAGTACCGAGTCACGCTTTACGAAGTTGGCGCTGTAAATGTTTGCGATAGTGTTTCATTGTGGATGTGAAACAAAAGTCGGAAAAAAAACTGCGGGTGGTAAGTACATTTTTGTATATTTCTGGCATGGAAGGACAGCACTCTAAAAATATAAAATGCTGTTTTACAGAACGATAATAACTATCGCCCTATAAACAACTGGAACATTCAACCCGATCAATATGGAACAAAGCCGCTTGTCGAAACATTTACAGGCCCTGGCGCCGCGGAACCGGGAGCGATTCCGGCAATTTGTGCGCTCGCCCTATTTCAACCAGCACGAAAAAACAGCGGAACTGCTCGACCTGATGCTGGAACTCATCGACGGCGAACCCGAAGCGCTGACCAAGAAATTCGTCTTCCGCAAGTTATTCCCCGGGCAGCCCTATGAAGAGCAGCAGGTGCACAACCTCATGTCGTACCTGCGCAAGCTATACCTGCGCTTCACGGCCTACGAGCACCTGGAACAACGCCGGTATTACGAAAAGCTTTTCACCCTGGAGGCAGCCTACAACAGCCATCAGTTCGACATCCTGACCAACCGCGGCAAACAGTTGCAGAAAAAGCTCCGGGAAGACGCCGTGCACGACAGCGACTACTATTTCACCACCTACCGCCTCAACCACGCCCTGGGCTATTACAGCGGGCATTATTTCGACCGCTCGGAAACGGAGGCGCTCCAGCAGATGCTGGACAACCTGGATAAGTACTACATTGTAGAGAAACTGCGCAACTGCTGCCACCTCATGGCCAACTCCATCATGATGAACACCTCCTATACTTTCCACCTGCTCGAAGAGCTGCTGGAACACGTGGAGAATAACCTGCCCATGTTTGAGCAGGAGCGGTCCATCATGATGTACTACACCATCCTGATGAGCCTGAGGTATGGGGACAACCCCCGGCATTACCAGCGGCTGAAACAGTTGCTGGCCGAGGAAATGGAGCGGCTGTCGGATGAAGAAGGCCGGGACTTGTACAGCTTTTCCTACAATTACTGTATCCGCATGATCAATGCCGGCTACAACGACTACCAGGGCGAACTTTTCCAGCTCTACCGGCAGGGCCTCAAACAGGGCCTGCTGCTGGAAAAAGGCATGATCTCGGAATGGGACTATAAAAACATCGCCACCCTGGGCGCCAGCCTGCGGGAATTCGAGTGGACCGAGCAGTTCCTCAACGATTACCGGGAAAAACTGCCGCCACACCGGCAGGAAAATGCCTACAACTACAACCTGGGCAACCTGTACTACAATAAAAAGATGTACAACGAGGCCTTGTCCGCCCTGCTTCTGGTACAGTTCACCGACGTCAAATACCACCTCAGCACCACCTTCCTTCTGCTGCGCACCTACTACGCCCTGAAAGATACGGAGGCACTGCTGTCTCTGATCGAGACCTTCCGCATCTACGTCATCCGCAACCGCAAGATGACCACCGAACAGAAGCGGGGATATACCAACTTCCTGCGCTTCGCCCGCCGGCTCGTCGTGCTGAAACACCATGCTTCCACCTATTCCAGAAAGGCC
Source organism: Bacteroidota bacterium (assembly GCA_963169455.1). GTDB lineage: Bacteria > Bacteroidota > Bacteroidia > Chitinophagales > Saprospiraceae > JACJYE01. The sequence continues at coordinate 46,100 of CAUJDW010000142.1, forward strand.
CTGGATGAAGAACTGGCCAGCCTGGCCAAAAAGATCGAAGCGGCGCCCAACGTGATCAACAAATACTGGCTGCTGGAGGAATGCCGGGTGGAAACACCGGCCAGGGTGTAAAGGCCGTTCAGGAGCGGGAAAAACCGTAGTAAACAAACGCGCCGCCAAAGTAGGCCGCCACATCCCACAGGTCGGCCGTAAAAGCGGGGGACAGGCGGGGGAAAAGCCATTCGGAGGCAAAGGCTACTAAAGCGGTTGCCGCCAGAATTTCCATGAAGGACAGTTTTGGCCGCCCGAACAACCAGCGCTGCTGCAACTGCAGCCCGGGCAACAGCAAAGGCATGCATAGCAGGTTGTCGAGATAATTGTCGGCCAGAGGAATGGGAATGTGGAGCACCTTTTGAGTGAGCTGATGCCCCAGGAACAGGAACAGGGACAGGAGGAAGAAGGGGCGGGGGTGTGGCATGGGGCTATATGGTTATATGGCTATATTGCTGTTGCTTTGGTTGACAATATGACAATATGACAATACAACAATATAAAAATATAACAATATAACAATATAACAATATAACCCTATTGCGCCCCTCACAGCACCGCCGCAAATGCGATAGCCAGCCCGATCAGAAGAAAGGGCGACAACAGGATCATGATAAAAATGCCCAGGAAGCGCAGGAGTAGTTTACCTGCCATTACAAGCGTGCTGTCTTCGTCGCGGAAAGCCACGAAACGGTTGAAGGCATTGTAGGCCTGGCTGGCCTCTTCCAGTGCGCTGACTTTTGAGGGCTCGCCGCCGGGCTGCTGATCTGGTGCTGGGTTGCTCATGGCCAATCGGATTAAATGAGAATTTGGGTTTTGGATAAAATAATTTTAGAACAAATGTACTAAATCTTTTTTGATTAGTACAAGTGTTCTAAAATGTTTTTATCTTTGGACTTGGAGCATTCGTCGATAAACCCGCCATAACAGGAGCAACATGACCACTAAAACGCGCATTCTGGAAACCGCCCTTCGGCAATTCAACGAGATCGGGACGGATCAGGCAACGGTTCGCAGTATTGCGGAAGAAGTGGGCATCAGCCATGGCAACCTCTGTTACCACTACAGGAACACGGATGCACTGATCGAGGCGCTGTACGATGAACTCATCCGGGAGATCGATGAACAGGTATTTCAGATTCAGCCGCCGGACATCGACATGGCGAGCACTGTCCGCTCAGCGGGCATCACCTTCCGGTTGCTGTACAAATATCGGTTCCTCATGCTTGATCTCGTGCGCATCACGCGCCGCATCGGCAGCCTGCGGGAGAAGTTCCGGGAATTGATGCGGTTGCGGCGCCTGCAGTTCCGGCAGGGCTTTCAGGCGCTGATCAGCAAAGGCCTGATGCGCGAGGAATGGGCCCCGGGCTTTTACGATCACCTCACCACCAACATGCTCGTCCTGGGCGACAACTGGATTCCCAATGCCGAGATCCACTTCGACGAAAAAGGGGATGTAGTTGTGCAGTACTACCTGGAGGCTTTCCTCTCCCTGCTCGTCCCCTACCTGACGGAAAAAGGGCTGGCGGAGTATCGGCTGGTGGTGGCGGGAGCTAATGTGGGAAGGCGGGAAGGCGGGAGGGGTTAAGGTTTGCGCTTACAGGTTTTTTACCCGGCCGGGGGTCGGGGACGGGACAGGCCGCGGACAAACCACGGGGTGACTCGCCTTGATCTTGCCGGAGTTCGGCCACCCCGTGGCTTTCCCACTGCTACGGCGCCAGCCTTTCGATCTTCCAGCCGCCGTCCTGCCGGCTATACAGGAAGCGGTCGTGCAGGCGGTACTGCCGGCCCTGCCAGAACTCGAAGGTGTCGGGCTCGACGCGGTAGCCGCCCCAGAATGAAGGGATGGGCACCTCGCCGTCCTGGAATTTCCGCTTCAGCTCGTCGAACTTGGAGAGCAGCATCTGCCGGGAAGTGATCACCGAGCTCTGGTTCGACACCCAGGCCCCGATCTGGCTGCCCCGGGGGCGGCTCAGAAAGTATTTCAGCGACTCGGCATGCGATATTTTACTGGCCGTCCCGGTGATGTGTACCTGGCGCTCGAGATCCAGCCAGGGGAAGAGCAGGGCTACGCGGGGGTTCTCAGCCATCTCTCTGGCCTTGCGGCTTTCGTAATTGGTAAAGAACACAAAGCCCCGCTCGTCAAAATACTTCAGCAGCATGGTCCGAAGGGATGGTTGCCCCGAAGGAGAAACGGTGGCGACGCTCATGGCATTGGGGGTGTGCATATTGCCCTCCATGGCCTGCCTGAACCAGCTTTCGAATTGCTGAAAAGGGCCGGGCTTGAGTTCCTCCTCGGAAAGGCCCGAGATCATATATTCTTCGCGCATCGCTGAAAGGTCCATACTTCCTGGTGTTTGAGTTTTTAATTGTCTCTTATTTCTCGTGTATATGATTTATAAGGCTTACAACAGTTTTTCAAACAAGTGCATCAGCTCCCGTTCAAAAATGGAATATTTATTGTCGGATTCGAAGACTTCCCGGACGGCGCCGAGCAGGCGCTGCCGGCTCGCCTCGTCGGCCATGTACTTGTCGTGATAGGAACGTAACAAATCAATGCATTTGATGTCGGCGCAGCGGTCGAAGTAGGATTTGAGCTTCTGGTATGTAGCTTCATCCACGCGTTTTTTGATCAGGGCCTCATCGGCGGGGTCCAGTTCGGCGTCGATGGAGGCGGCGTAAAGCATCGCGAAAGTTGAAAATTCTTCGAAAGTCCAGTTATCTTGCATGGCATTCATTATTTCGGGGCTTAATTTAATGGCTTTATCAAAATCCGAGGGTGACCCGGGTCACTTTTCCGATGTTTTTAATCATTGCGAAAAATAAAACAACGTCCCGGGGAAAAACCTGCCGTTTTTTGCAGTCTAACAGAAAATCCAAGCCCGGTAAAAGCATGATTTATGAAAAAAGAACTGCTTTTCATCACCTTCTTTTACGCCTGTGGTTTAGCTTACGGCCAGGGCTACGGCCTTTTCGGCAGGGTTGTTGACGGAGCCAGCCAGGAAGCGCTCACAGGAGCCCATGTAATGCTGCTGCGGTTGGCGGACTCCACCACCCAGGCTACGACCACCAACGAGCGGGGCGGGTTCATGTTTCAGGGGGTGCTGCCCGGTAGTTATGAATTAAAGTTCAGCTACCTGGGCTACGAGACGCGCACCCTCCCGGCGGAAGTCGTGGATGCGCCGCTCCGCCTGGGCCAGGTCGCCCTGTCGGAAGAAGCGCTCAACCTGGAGCAGGTGCAGGTCATTGAACGGCTGCCGGCGGCCAGCCAGCAGGGCGACACCGCCCAGTTCAACGCCGGAGCATTCAAAGTCAACCCCGATGCCAACGCCGAAGACCTCATCCGCAAAATGCCGGGCGTGGTGGTCGAAGGCGGCAGGGTGCAGGCCCAGGGAGAAGACGTTCAGCAGGTGTTGGTGGACGGCAAGCCCTTCTTCGGCAACGACCCTGCGACGGCCCTGCGCAACCTGCCGGCCGAGGTCATCGACAAGATACAGGTGTTCGACCAGCTCAGCGAGCAGGCGCAGTTCTCCGGGTTCAACACCGGCGAAACCACCAAAGGCATCAATATCATCACCAAACCCAGCATGCGCAACGGCCAGTTCGGGCGCCTGTACGCGGGCTACGGCTCCGATGAGCGCTACCAGGCCGGCGGCATCGTCAACTTTTTCAAGGGCAATACCCGGGTTTCCCTCATCGGGCAGTCGAACAACGTCAACCAGCAGAATTTTTCCACCGAAGACCTCGTAGGCATCACCGGCAGCTCGGGCCGCCGCGGGCCGGGCGGCGGGCCGGGCGGCGGCGGCGGGCGCCCCGGCGGAGGCAGCATTGGCGACTTCCTCGTCGGGCAGCAGGACGGCATTTCCACCACCCACGCCCTGGGGCTCAACTACATGGACAAATGGGGCAAAAAAGTGGACGTCACCGGCAGTTACTTCTTCAACCTTAGCGACAACGAAGCCAGCCAGGACCTCTTCCAGAACTATGTCAACAATGCCGATTTCGGCCAAACCTACGATGAGCAGAGTTTTTCAGAGAGCCGCAACATCAACCACCGCTTGAATTTCAGGCTGGAGTACCAGATCGACTCCAGCAATTCCATCCTGCTGCGGCCGCGGCTCAGCCTTCAGCAGAACGATGGCCGGGAGTCCACATCCGGGCTGAGCATCCTGGGCGCCAGCCCCCTGAGCAGCACCAGCTACCGCTTCTCCCCCGAGCTGGCAGGCATCGACTTTTCCAACTCGCTGCTGTGGCGCCACCGCTTCAGCAAGGCAGGGCGCACCTTCTCGCTCAACCTGAATACGGGTTACAACGACAAAGAGGGCGAGCGCTTCCTGTTTTCCGAAAACACCATCTTCAACGGCGGTGCGGTGTCCGATACCCTCGACCAGTTTTCTGACCTCTTCAGCAAAGGCTGGTCGGTGGAGGCCAGCGCCAACTATACCGAACCGCTCGGCGAGAAGGCCCAGTTGCAGTTCAACTACGAATGGGGCTACGAAAAAGGGGATTCCGAACAGGAAACCTTCGATTTCGAGGAGAGCAGCCAGGGCTACAGCCTGTTCAACCAGCCGCTGTCCAACACCTTCAACAACACCTACATCAGGCAGGAGGCCGGAACCGGCTATAACCTCAGAGGCGAGAACGGCAGCTTTAACGCCCGCGTATCGCTGCAATGGGCGGAGCTGGAAAGCGAGCAGGTTTTTCCGGAAGCCGGGCAGATCAGCCGTTCCTTTTTCAACGTATTGCCGTCGCTCTTTTACCGCTACCAGTTCTCCCGCCAGGAAAACCTGCGCATCGGCTACCGCCCGCGCACCTCGCCGCCCTCCATCCAGCAGTTGCAGGATGTGGTGGACAACAGCAACCCCCTGCGGTTGCGCACGGGCAACCCGGCCCTGGACCAAAGCTATTCCCATCGCCTGTTCATGCGGTACTCCAAAACCAACCCGGAAAAGTCCAACGTGTTTTTTGCCATGCTCAGCGGGCAGCTTACGGAGGGCTACGTCGGCAACAGCACGCTCACTACCCGAAACGACACCCTCATCGCCGGGGGCATCCTTCTGCCGCAGGGCGGGCAGCTGATCCGCTCGGTTAACCTGGACGGCTACTGGAACGTGCGCGGCTTCGTCACCTTCGGCAGGCCCCTGCGCCTGCTGAAGTCCAACCTGAACTTCAACATCTCGGCCGACTTCACCCGCCAGCCGGGCGAAGTGAACGGCAATATCAACTACGCACGCAACACCCGCCTGGGCCTGGGGCTGGTGCTGAGCAGCAACATCAGCAAAAACGTGGACTTCACCATCGCCTCGCAGTCCAACTACGGAACAGCCGACAACTCCCTGAGCACCGCCCTGAATACGAATTATTTCAACCAGAGCTCGAGGGTGGGCCTGAACCTGATCTTCCTCAACGGCTTCGTCCTCAACTCCGAACTCAACCACCAGCTCTATACCGGGCTCTCTGAAGGGTTCGACCAGGACTTCTGGCTGTGGAGCCTGAGCCTGGGCAGAAAATTGCTGAAAAACCAGCGCGGAGAGTTAAAACTGACGGCTTTCGACCTGCTGGAACAGAACAACAGCATCCAGCGCAACGTCACCGACGCCTACATCGAAGACATCCGCACGGCCGTATTGCAGCGCTACCTGATGCTGACGTTTACCTACAACCTCAGAAACTTCGGCGGAGGAACGCCTCCGCCACAGGACGAAAGGAGGGATTTCGGCCCGCCTCCGGGTGGCCGCGGCTTCTGACTTCCGTCCAATATTTCACCTGAATTTCTTTAACATTCGCAAACCAAATTCATTCGACCAATGACAATCAAAAATCTGGTTCGTTTAGGGCTCTCCGCCGCCGTTTTCATGCTGCTGGCCACCGGGGCCATGGCGCAACAGGGCAAAGGCAGGCCCAGCCCCGAAGAACGGGCTGAACAGCAAACCAAACACATGTCCGCCCAGCTCGGGCTCAGCCAGGAACAGGCGGCCAAGGTGAAGGAGATCAACCTGAAGTACGCCAAACAACAACAGGAACACCGCGGCAGCCGCGAGGAAATGATCAAGATGAACGATGCAAAAAATGCCGAACTGAAAGCAGTGCTGACCGATGCACAATACAAGAAGCACATGGAACGCAACAAGCAGATGAAACAGAAGAAGGTGCAAAAGCAGGATGTGAAACAAAAGGGCAAAAAGGAGAAAGGCGGCAAGAAGCTTAAAGGCGTGGAAACGCCTGAAAGCGAAGGTTAGCAAAGCCTGAGCTTCGGCTCCAATCGTTTTGAAACATGAGGCTGATGGTGATGGACGATTTCCGGTTTCAGCCTCCTGTCAATGCCCGCCATCAAACCATGGGCAGCCTGCCAGCGGCTGACTTTCCAAGGGCAGGCCCTGGTTCAGTCAGCCGCTGGCTCATCAGGGTGCTGTCCGTTCCTCTGAAAAAAGAATAAGCGCCGGTGTTGGGGTTCGTATGCCCCTTACCCCAGCACCGGCTTGCCGGCCAGGAAAGGCTGTTCATAAAACCGTTTGCCCGTCGCCCGGTACAGGGCGTTTGCCAGCGCGCCGACGACTGGGGGATTCAACGGCTCACCCAGGCCCGTGGGGTCGATCTCGTTTTTCACAAAATGCACTTCGATAGCCTTTGGCGCCTCGTTATGGCGGATGAGGTGGTATTTGTCGAAATTGTTCTGTTCCGGCGCGCCTTCCCTGAAGGCCAGAGCGCTGTACAGGGCGTGGCCGATGCCGTCCACGATGCCGCCCTCTGAGAGGTTGGCGGCGGCGAGCGGGTTCACCACGATGCCGCAGTCCACAGCGGCATGGACTTTCCGGATGACGGGGCTGCCGTTCTCCATCGCGATGTCCACTACCTGCGCCACGTAGGAATTGTGGCAGAAGTAAGCGGCAACGCCCCGGTGAACGCCGGGTTGCGGCTGCTCCCAGCCCGATTTTTCCCGCAGCAGCTCCAGCACCCCGGCGTAGCGGGCGGCCTCGTAGTCATTGTTCTCACCGACGGGATTGGTTCGGGCCCGCTCCAGGAGCTCCAGGCGGAACGCGATGGGGTCTTTCCCGGCGGCCTCGGCCACTTCGTCGAGGAAGGACTGCTCGGCCCCGGCGATGAAGTTGGACCTGGGCGCCCGGAAAGCGCCAACGGTGATATTGGAGTCCAGCGACCACTCCTCGGCGAGGTAGTTATCCACCGCGCCGGCCGGGAAGCGGTTGGCGGCCAGGGGGCTTTCGGGGATGCCTCCGGCCCGCACATGGAAGGCGATGAGCCTGTTGTCGGCATCCAGGGCGGCGCGGTAGGTGGCGTGGTAGGCCGGGCGGTAGGCGCCGAAGGTCATGTCGTCTTCCCGGCTGTAAACCAGCTTAACGGGAGCGTTCATTTTTTGTGAAATGACAGCCGCCTCCACGAGGAAGTGGCCATAAAGGCGGCGCCCGAAGCCGCCGCCCTGGCGGGTCATCTGGATGTCGATTTTCTCCAGTGGCAGCCCGAGCCTGGCGGCCGCGCTTTTTTCCATGAACTCCGGCGTTTGCACCGGGCCCACGAGTTCCGCCTTGTCGGCCGTTACGTGGGCGAAGAAGTTCATCGGCTCCATGCAGTTGTGGGCCAGGAAGGGCGCCGAATAGCTCCGTTCGATGACCTTCGCCGCGTTGCGGAAGGCGGCCTCCGGGTCGCCGTCCTTTCTGACGGCCTTTGCAGCTTTGGCGCCCATTTCCGCCATTTTTGCGGCATGGGTGTTGCTGTCTTCCAGCCCGGCCGGCGTTTTGATGTCTTTTTTGTTTCCTCCGAACTGGGTGACATCCTCGGATATTTCGGGTATCGGCTCCCACTCCAGCCTGAGCGCCTTTTTGGCGTTCATCACTTCCCAGGTCGTATTTCCGACAACGACGGCAAGTTCCGTGAAGGCGCTGGTGTCGCACCACTGTTTTTCGTAGCCCTCGTCGTAGGTTTTGATGGTGAAAACGTCTCTGATGCCCGGCATGGCCTTCGCGGCCGAGCCGTCCACCAATTTCAGTTTCAAACCAAAAGCCGGGGGGTGTGCGATCATGGCGATGAGCATCCCCTCGCGGCGGTAGTCCAGCCCGAAGAGCGGCTGCCCGGTCACGATCTTCAGCCCGTCCACGTTCCTGCGGGGTGTTCCGATGATTTTGAAGTCCCTTACTTCCTTCAGCTGCACCTCTTCCGGCACGGGTATGCTGGCAGCCGCTGACGCCATCTCGCCATAACCCGCCGATTTGCCGCTGTTTTTATGGTGCAGCACGCCCGCCTCGGTGGTGATTTCCCCGACAGGTACCTGCCAGGCCTGCGCCGCAGCCTCCATGAGCATCCGCCGCGCAGATGCGCCCGCCATGCGGAGCGCCTGCCAGCCCTGGCGTATGGACTGGCTGCCGCCCGCCAGTTGCCGGGTGAAAATATCCGTATTCAGCGGTGCCTGCTCGACGATGACGTTGTCCCAGTTTACATCAAGCTCCTCCGCCACGATCATAGGCATGGAGGTCTTCACGTTCTGCCCGATCTCAGGGTTCGGCGACATGATGGTCACCAGGCCGTTTTCGCCAATTTTCAAAAAGCCGTTGATCTCAAACCACTCTTCCGGCATGCTGAGCACTTCCTCCGGTGTAGGGTTGCAGGAAGCCAGCCAGCTGAAGCCGAGCATCATGCCGCCTCCGGCCAGGGTGGTGGTTTTCAGGAAGGAACGCCGGTTGTATGTTGTTTTTATTAGTGTCATGGTGGTAGTTATATTGTTGAAATTGTTATATTGTTATATTGTTGGCTTGGTTGAGGATGGTTGGATGGTTAAATTGCTGGAGGGCTGAATTGCTGGCTGCCATAGCGCTTGCAACAATATAACCATATTGCAAGCCATATAGCAATATAGCCATCACCCTGCAGCCGCCGTTTTGATCGCCGCCCTGATGCGGGTGTAAGTGCCGCAGCGGCAGATGTTGCCGCTCATGGCCGCTTCGATCTCCGCATCGCTGGGGTTGGGGTTGGCTTTCAGCAGCGCGGCGGCGTTCATGATCTGTCCGGCCTGGCAGTAGCCGCACTGTGCTACGTCGTGTTCCAGCCAGGCTTGCTGCACCGGGTGGCTGCCGTCTTCCGACAGCCCTTCTATGGTGGTGATGGATTGGTTGCCGACCAGGGAAACGGGCAGCATGCAGGAGCGCATAGCCACCCCTTCCAGGTGAATGGTGCAGGCGCCGCACTGGGCGATGCCGCAGCCGTACTTTGTCCCGGCCAGATTAAGGTGGTCTCTTAGCACCCAAAGCACAGGGGTGGAGGGATCGACGTCCACCTGCTGTTTTTTTCCGTTGATAGTGAGGTTGAAGATTGCCATTTTGCTTTTGTCTTTTTTAAGAGGAAGAACAAGATACGAATTTACTGCTGAAGAAAACGACGCAAACCAAACAAAAACTTACAAAAATCAAGCACTTGAACTTTAAAACCGTTCCCGAATCATGATTGGTTGCCGGGCTACTCTGTTCTGCAGTTCATCCTTTTGACAGGTTAATTAAAATTTAGCCTACGGTATTCATTGGGAGTGTACCCAACCCGTTGTTTAAATACGCGGCTGAAATGCTGCGGATATTTAAACCCCAACCCATAAGCTACTTCGCTGACGGATTTGGCAGGGTCGAACAGGCGTTCCTTGGCCACGTCAATCAGTTTCTGCTGGATGTATTCCTGTGCCGAGACGCCCGTTTCTTTTTTGACAAGGTCGCCGAAATAATTGGCGGATAAGTTCAGTTCCCGGGCGCAATAGGCAACAGAGGGCAGGCCAATTTCCTGTGGTTTGTCTGATGAAAAGTAGCTATTCAACAGTGCTTCAAATTTTTCTAAAATCCCCTTGTTTACATTGTCTCTGGTGATGAATTGACGGTCGTAAAAACGGAGGCAATAGTTTAAAAGCATTTCGATATTGGATACGATCAATTGTTTGCTGTGCTTGTCAATGGCGTGTTCCAATTCATATTCAATTTTTGAAAAGCAATCCAGCACGAGCTTCCTTTCCCGTTCCGACACATGAAGCGCTTCGTTCGATTGATAACCGAAAAAGGTGTAGTCCTGGATATGCCGTCCAAGGGCGGCGCCATGTATAAAGTCAGGATGAAAGATGAGCGCATATCCTTTCGGTTGATAAACCTCTCCGCTGTTGTCAACACTGATCACCTGTCCGGGCGCAATGAACACCAGTGTTCCTTCCTGGTAGTCATAGGTATGCCGGCCATACCGCAGGTCGCCGCATTTGACTTCTTTTAGAAAGACCGTGTAAAAGCCAAAATACATACTGGAAGCCTGCCTGGGGCTGGCCTTCGACAAGTCGACGACGCTCACCAGCGGATGTAGCGTTTCATTGTTGTTGAACAGGTTGTAATCGCGGATTGTCTCGAATCGCCGCAGGTTATCCATGTCACTATTGTTTTACTATACTCAACGGCAGTAGGTTTTGTGCATTCTCCATCCCGGCCCCCTGGCCCCCAAAGGGGGAACTGCCTCCCTAAATGCACAAAACCTATTACAGCGTAGTATTAATCAAATTTACAGCTTTATTCGCCCCCTAACTACTGAGCAGCGCCAAATCAGTAATATTGGTAGACAAATCCGTAATCTGTATACCTCTTTGCCTGAGAAATACCAAGACCTTTGCATTGTAATTAGTGTTCAAAAGTAACTGTTTAGCCCTCTTTGCAGTATGGCCCAGGACACGGGCCATTGGCGTCAGGGGGTGGCTGAACGGGGTTCCATTCAGGCGAGCCACCCCCTGACTGAGCAAGGAAGCGAAACAGCGGCTAGGCCCAGTCAGGGGGTGGCTCACCCTAATGGGCTACCGATCAGCCACCCCCTGACGCCTGGAATGAATACGGGCAGGTGGCCCTCCTAAATAGGTACGTTCAAAAAATAAAACCGTGATGCGCCATTCAACAATCATAACATTTTTGCTCCTGGCTTTATACAGTCTACAGTCCATCGCACAGACTCCACCCGACATACTCAACACCATATTCCCGTCAGGCGATAAAATAGAAGGCGGCAATTTTGAAGGAACCGTATGGGTGAAACCGCTTCTGCCGGCCGACAGCACCTTCAACGCACCAATAGCCAATGTGATCTTCGAACCCAGGGCCCGCTCGAAATGGCACAAACACCCCGGCGGACAAACGCTCATAGGATTGGATGGCAAGGGTTATTACCAGGAAAAAGGAAAGCCGTTGCAAATCCTGCGAAAGGGCGATGTAGTGAGATGCCCGCCAAATTTAGAGCATTGGCACGGCGCATCGCATGACAGTTGGTTTGTGCAACTGGCCATCACCCCGGAGCATCCGGACGGAAGAGTGATCTGGCTCCATGAAGTGGCAGAGGAAGAATATGAAATGGGCCTGGCCAAAAACCAGGAAGCGCAAGCCCACCTCAAGCTGAATGCCCTGGAGCCCCGGCACAGGCATATCGTGGCTATTTCGTCCCTGGCCGCCAAAGGGGATTTGGATCGGCTCGGAATGGCCTTGCACGACGCACTGGACGCCGGGCTCACCGTCAATGAAATCAAAGAGGTGCTGGTACACCTGCATGCTTATTGTGGTTTTCCCCGAAGCATTCAGGGACTGAATACGCTGATCGCCGTATTGGAAACGAGAAAAGCACAGGGCATTGCCGACGAAATGGGCAGAACTGCCTCGCCCATCACCGATACGTCGAGCAAATATGAAAGGGGCAAAAAAGTGTTGGAAACCCTTACCGGGCGGCCACAAATTACGCCTCCCCAATCGGGTTATGGCGCATTCAGCCCGGAAATAGATGTGTTTTTGAAAGAACATTTGTTCGCCGATATTTTCGAACGCGACGTTCTGAGTTTTGAAGACAGGGAAATCGCCACGATTTCGGCATTGTCCAACCTGGGCGGCGTAACCCCCATGCTGAAAGGCCATATAGGGATAGCGCTCCACCTTGGCTTTACCGAAGCCCAGCTTATGCACCTGCTCGCTATTGTTGAATCAACGACTGGAATAAAAGAAGCGGAGAATGGCAGGAGGGCATTGTCGGAAGTGATTGGGCCTGTAAAGAAGTAAAAATGCAAAACCATGCCAAAAATGAGATACCTAAGTGCGAAGCTTCTGCCAATTGTATTCCTGACAATAGTATCGGGCTGCGCCATCAACAGGGCAAACCAGGCAATAGCTATACAGGATCAGGGCAGCTTTGCGGTAGGCGGTTCCGTCATCACCAATCCGGGCACATTTGACCCCATCAGGCGCACTCCTGAAGGCCAAACGTTTCACGGCGACCATGCTTATGTATTTTATCAGATACCCGAAAACGCCAGGAAACTACCGCTGGTATTCTGGCATGGTATCGGCCTGTTTTCAAAATCATGGGAGACTACTCCCGATGGAAGAGACGGTTTCCAGAACATTTTTTTAAGGCGAGGTTACAGCGTCTATTTAATGGATCAACCGAGACGTGGAAACGCCGGGCGCAGTACAGTGGAAGCTACGATAACGCCTACGCCGGATGAGCAATTCTGGTTCAACGTATTTCGAATTGGTGTATGGCCAGACTATTTCCCGGGTGTGCAATTCTCAAAGGATCCCGAGGCCCTCAATCAATATTTTCGCCAGTTGACGCCCAACATTGGGCCAATCGATGTCGATGTGAACGTGGAGGCCGTTTCGGCGCTGTTCGATAAAATTGGCCCTGCTGTTCTCGTAACGCATTCGCATGCCGGGGGAATGGGGTGGCTCACAGCCGTAAAAAATCAGGGGGTAAAAGCCATTGTATCTTATGAGCCGGGAAGTGGTTTTCTGTTTCCCGAAGGGGAGGCGCCTGCGCCAATAGCGAGTTCGGCTGGCCCGTTAGAGGCCGTTGAAGTTTCAATGGAAGCATTTTTAAAGCTGACAGAGATTCCCATCATCATCTACTATGGAGATTACATTCCGGATACGCCTGACCCTAATCCCGGAGTTGATGGCTGGCGCGTACGGCTTGAAATGGCGAGGCTTTGGCGAGATGCCGTAAACCGGCATGGCGGTGATGTGACGGTTGTGCACTTGCCGGAAATCGGCATAAAGGGCAATACGCATTTTCCTTTTTCAGATTTGAACAATGTGGAAATTGCCGATCTAATGTCGGCGTGGTTAAAGGAAAAAAGGCTGGATTAAACCGAAGCCAGCCTTCAGGAGAAGGCTCTGCAAATTTCAAACCTCATAAATGATAATCAAAATGAAAAGATCTGTTATCGCACTGTTTTTAATCATCATGAGTGCTCACTTGTGCTTCGCACAAAATTCTTCCACTGAACAGGAAATCATCAAGCTATCCCAAGACAAATGGCAATGGATGGCCGACAAGGATATGGACAAGCTTGCTACATTCTTCCATGACAGGTCAAAATTTGTCCACATGAGTGGAACCTGGAACAAGGAAAGGGAGCTCGAAATCATAAAAACCGGAAGCATTTGGTATAAGAAAGCTGATGTCCACGATGTGGTGGTAGAAATTTTTGACGACACGGCTATCCTTTGGAACCGCATTACGCTGCTGGCTGTGGTTCGGGGCAATGAGGTGTCGAATCAATTTACGGTTACCGAAATCTATAAAAAACAGGAGGATGGTTGGAAATTGTTAGACTTGACGTTTAGCAGTGTGCGGGACACCCATGTCATTGAGCATTAGTAAAAAAGGAGGTTAAAAATGAAACGAAAATTTAAAAATCATTTGTCGCTGGTTATGTTTATGACAACAAGCATCATTTCTTCAGGCCAAACCAAGGTAGACAACCCTTTTGGCCTGGTTTACCGGGATGCCGTTACAGAAAATGCGCCAGGCGAGGTGAATATTCACCCTGTAAACTATAAACTCAATGGCATAAACATCGCTGCAAATATTTACACCCCTGCCAACTACGATCCGTCAAAACAATACCCGGCCGTGGTGGTCGCCCACCCCAACGGCGGTGTCAAGGAGCAGGTAGCCGGATTGTACGCACAGCGTTTAGCAGAATCGGGTTACATCGCCATTGCGGCCGATGCGGCCTACCAGGGCGCCAGCGGCGGAGCGCCGCGTAATGTAGATAAGCCGGCTAACCGTATCGAGGACATTCGCGGGATGGCAGATTTTATCACGCAATATGCAGGCGTAGATGCTGGCCGCCTGGGCTTACTGGGCATTTGCGGTGGCGGTGGCTATTCATTAAAAGCAGCACAAACCGACAAACGCTTTAAAGCCGTGGCTACCCTCAGTATGTTTAATTCCGGACTGGTAAGGCGCAACGGATTCATGGATTCGCAACTTTCCACTATCCAGGAACGATTAAAAATGGCATCTGAGGCCCGTGCCCTGGAGGCAGCAGGTGGAGAAATTCGCTACGCTGCAGATGCGAAAATAACCGATGAAATGGCAGACAAAATGCCGTTTGACCTGTATCGCGAAGGGCATTACTATTACAACAGAACCCATGCGCACCCCAATTCCACATTCCGCTACACCATGAGCAGCCTGCTCGACCTGATGGCCTTTGATGCAGCCACCAACATGGATCTGATCAATCAGCCATTGTTGATGATGGCGGGAAGCAAAGCCGATACCTACTACATGACAGATAGTGCTTTCAACCTTGCTACTGGCACAAATGAAAAGGAATTATTTCTGATTGAAGGGGCTACTCATATTCAGACTTATTATGTTCCTGAATATGTAGCTCAGGCAATGGGCAAACTCAGCGAGTTCTTTGGCAAATTTTTGTAAAAATGCAACGGTATGAAAACAACAATAATCGGGCTATTTATAATCATTTTTAGTGTGCAATGGCCCTTCGCACAAACTTCTGCCGCCGAAAAGGAGATCATTGATCTCTCCAAAGAAAAATGGCAATGGATGTCAGACAAAAATACTGACGCCCTGGATAGCCTCTTTCATGAAGAAGCGGTGTTTGTTCACATGGGAGGCTCCTGGGGAAAAGAACAAGAAATTAATATTATCAAAAGCGGAGGGATTTGGTATAAAAAAGCGGATATCCATGAGGTGTCGGTGAATATTATTGATAATACTGCTATCCTTTTAAACAGAATTACATTGTTGGCGGAAGTTGGAGGTAATGAGGTCACTAATCCCTTTGAGGTTACAGAGGTGTATATAAAACAAAATGGTAGCTGGAAGTTAGGTTCGCTATCATTCACCAGGTTAATGACACGGGAAAATGTTTCTGAGGATGAAGGGCCGGCCGTTCGTATTAAATCAGGTTTTGTTCGAGGTGTAACCGAAGGGGATGTTTCTGTTTTCAAAGGAATTCCCTATGCTGCTCCGCCGGTTGGCGAATATCGCTGGCGGCCGCCGCAACCTGTCACTCCATGGGATGGGGTACGTGAGGCAAGCGAATTTGGCCCAAATTGTGCGCAGGCAGGATGGGGTGCAACACCCGGATCAATTGTTGAAGGCTCATCGGAGGACTGTCTCTATCTCAATTTATGGACGCCTGCCGAGACAAAGCCGGGAGCAAAACTACCGGTCATGGTGTGGATACACGGCGGCGCTTTCGTGGGGGGAAGCGGCGCCGATCCCGCCAATTCAGGAATTGAATTTGCTAGGCAAGGCGTCATCCTCATGGCCTTCAACTACCGGCTGGGGCGCCTCGGCCATTTTGCATTTCCTGCCTTGAGCCAGGAGCATCCGGAAGAGCCCAAGGGCAGTTACGCCTATATGGATCAGATCGCCGCCCTAAAGTGGGTGCAGGAGAACATTGCCGCATTCGGAGGCGATCCGGACAATGTCACCATTTTCGGTTTCTCTGCCGGTGGCGTCTCCGTACATTCCCTATTGGCCATACCGGCTGCACAAGGGCTTTTTCATAAGGCGATCAGTGAGTCTGGCGGTGGCCGCGACGGTGTCCTGACGGGAAGGCCGATTCGTGAAGAAAATGCCGATCCGTACTACCCTGTTTCGGCGGAAGCGATCGGGATAAACTTTGCACGCAAAAACGGGATCGAAGGCACAGATGCAATAGCACTGGCCCAACTGCGCGCACTGAGCGTGGAGGAGATTGTGGACGGCGGACAGGAAACGGATGGCCAGGGAGGCCCGCGTACCTACTCGGGGCCTATTCTCGATGGTAAATTGGTTGTAGAGACTGCCGAAAGTGCATACAAGGCCGGCAGACAGGCACGCGTTCCACTCATCATCGGGAATACGAGTGCGGAAATCGGTGGAGGCTTTGTCAATTCCAGCAATTCAAAGGAAGAACTGTTTTCACTGTTCGGGGAACTGGAGCGGGAGGCCAAAGCCGCCTATGACCCTGATGGCAACAAAGCATTCGCTGAAGTAATCACAAAGTTTAACACAGACTGGGTTTGGGCGGAACCGGCCCGTTCCACCGCCAGTGCTTTTGTTGCAAAGGGAGAACCGGCCTACCTGTACCTTTTCTCTTACGTCCCCGCCCCAATGAGGGAGCGGATGCCGTTTGGCGCCGGACACGGATCCGAAGTCGCCTATTTATTTAACAACCTTGATGCTCGCTGGGGCGCCCCTGAGGCCACACCTGAAGATCAGGCGGTAGCGCAGATGATGAACACCTATTGGGCTAACTTCGCCAAGACAGGTGACCCCAATGGTAAGGGGCTGCCCCAATGGCCTGCTTTCCAAACCCAAACAAATGAGATTATGGAGTTTCAGCGCGATGGTTCTGCAGTTGGCAAGCCCGATCCCAGGAAAGCGAGACTGGATGTGATTGAAAAGGCTTTCAAGTTGAGGGTTGAAATACAGTCACGTGGTGGTATTTAAGCAGGGAAGCTAGTCAGTGAAGGAGTGTGGATAATAATTGAGGGCTTTCGTGGAGTGGAAGGGTGAGTCCTCCTGAAAATTTGGGGTATGTGTTTAGCACGGGGATTGTGCCGCCCGCCTACCTGGCCGGTAGGCCGGCAGGTTAGGCACAAAATATCGGTAGCACAAAACGTAATTTTCATGCCTCCGTGCCGTCAGGTACGGAATATTTTCACCAGCCCCAAGAGCATATTCCGTACCTGACGGCACGGTAACCAGCTTTGGGCTTACCTTCTACCGATATTTAATCCCTAGCGGGGTTAGCCGGGCCTGCGCTGAACCCATACAATTCACGATGGCTCATGTGGCGCCTGGTTTTTTCTACACAGCAGGATGCCGTCTCCAGAATTATGCCAACCCCTCAATGATTTTAAATAAAGAATACTCAATATGAACTTCCTGAAAATAGGATTTTTAGCCCTCCTGCCTGCCCTGGCCGGCATGGCATGCAGTACAATGAACCAAAACAAAAAGGGATTTAAGGCGGACGATATGATGATCAGAATGGCAGAAATCGAAATAGATTCGGCTTACTTTGACGAATACATCGCCATTCTAAAAGAAGAATCGGCGGCATCTGTCCGATTGGAACCGGGCGTCATTTGCATATACCCCATGTTCCAAAAAGAAAACCCAACCGAGATCAGGCTATTGGAAATTTATGCGAATAGAGCAGCCTACGAATCCCATCTGCAAACACCGCATTTCAAACACTATAAAACGACTACCCTAAACATGGTCAAATCATTGAGGCTGATTGATATGGAAGCAATAGATATGGAATCAATGGCCAAGATTTTTGCTAAATTGGGGCAACAGGAAAAAAATTAGCACATGGCGATCATCAAAACATCCTATAACCGGCGCTCCTTCTAGGAAGTCATGAACGGTAAAAAAGCCCAGAATGTCCGCTTGGGAGCCATTTGCGACGTTCATGATCAGCCTTTCCTTGATGGGGAACGGGTGCAAACGGTGGACGGCACAGGATGGCCGGGAACGCCCGTAACACGCAAATTTATTTGCGACGTTCAAATGCAAACAACTGAACATTAATGTTTTATTATTCCAGCCTCTCAAATAAATTTGAGGGCTACTTATTCCCGGCCACCTTGGGTAGACGGTGGACGGTGGGCGGCAGGACATGAGCAATGAGAAGAAGAATGAGCACTTGTCTGGAAGCCACCCCTGTCTATGTAGCAGGACAAGCCCGTTTTGAAATAGCTGGGTAAACTTTGGGCTAAAAAACCTCCTCAAACATACTCTTACAAGCCTGGCGCTTTATAGTTCTTTTCCACATCATCGAGCACCAGCACCAGGTCCGTCCTATGGCCCGGCACCGGCGACCAAAAATAGGGCGGGGCGAATGTCTGCCAGCCCTTGTTGTCAAAAACCCCGATAACAGTTGCCTCCCCCGTCCGGGGGTCAAACCAGGTGGCCTGAACCTTCTTGCCGGAGATCTTGCCCATGTTCACGGTGACGGGCAGCCCGTGCGCCGTGTAGAAAAAAGCATAGCCGTCACCCCTGATTGCCGAAATATAGTCAAATGCGTTGTTGCCTTCATCCGCCAGCAGGGATTGGTCAGGCGTGCGGCCCTGGGCGGGGCGGCTTTCCAGGAGCGCTTTGAGATACCGCATTTGATTGGCGGCGGTTAAATCGAGGGATTCCTGCCAGCTGTAAAGATCGCTGAAGAAATGCTCGCCTTTTTCGGAGAAAAAAATGACCGAAGCGCTGCCGTAGGTATGCCCGCAGGCGCCCGCAAACACGCTTTGGTAGGCGGCCCGCCGCACGTCCCATGCGCTGGCGTAGCCCAGGTTGTCGGCGTCGAAACACACGGGCATGGCCTCATAAATGGCCTCGCCGTTGAGGAAAGGCTTTACCGGTAAGCGCTTCCAGTCGGCTTCCATGCGCTGCCAGACGGGCGTGTCGTCGCAATGCCCCGTCTGCAGCATGTTCATATCCAGCCAATCATCCTCGTGGAACCATTTGGAAGACGAGGCTTCGATGTGCTCCGGCTGGGGGTGGAAAGTCATCAGGGCCTGATTGCTACCCCCGGCGCTTTCCTGCACGCCGGCCGCCATGGCCCGCCAGACGGCTACGTCCTGTGAGCCTTCCCGTGGGTTCCTGTCGCCGCCGATCACCCAAATGATGTTGGTGCGGTTGCGGTAGCGGTTGCCGATCCATTGTCCATAGATCCTGGCATTTTCAGGCTTGAGGATCTCCGGGCCAACGCCCCAGCTATCCTTGAACACTTTATCACCCCAGGTGGGCAGCAGGGCGATGTAAAGCCCGTGCGTTGCAGCCATGTCAATAAGCGTGTCCATGTACCGGAAATAGGCTTCATTGGGCTGGGTGGGGTCGCCATTGTGCAGCGGTAAATCGCCGTTGCGGTTGGGCACGTTCAACACATCGAGTTCGGCCAGCGCAACGGCCTGAATGACATTGAAGCCCTGCTCGGCCCGCTTTCTGAAATACGCCTCTGCTTCCTGCTTGTTGGTGCGGTGAAACAGCTCCCATGCCGTGTCCCCCAGCCAGAAAAAGGGTTGGCCGTCGGTGGTGGTGAGGTAGCGGCCGTCGTCGCTGACTTTTAAGGGCTGTAGTTGGCTCCAGCTAGTTTGAGTCAGGAAAATGAATGTTAGCGCCAGCAGGCAAGGGATAGGGTTGAGTTGCATAGGCGAATTGGGCTGGTTATCAATCTCAAGGTAACGCATTCAGGCGTTTTCCCAAAGCGCAGCTCCGTCTCTACCTAGCAGATAAAGCATTTACCTCCCCCAAAGGCATTAGATTTCAAACTTAAAACCCTTCCCGCTCCCCCGTAGCAGGCATGCCCGAATAATGAACATGGACAAGCCGCCATTCGCCGCCCGTTTTCTTTAATACTTGCGTTTCCCTTCCTTTTGTCTGGATAGGGGCGCCATCTGCAAAAGCGGCGTCGAATACCCAGTAAAACTCGAGCACCGCCATGTCGCCATATTGCGTGATGGTTTCATCGGAGCTTTCTAAATCCCGTTGGTTGAACCTGCTGCCGAACATTTCATAAATGCCTTTTTTGATGTTTTCCCAACCTTTTTCGTGTCCCCTCGGATGAATGAACGAAGCCCTGCTGTCTGTCAGCCAAAATGTTTTCGCCAGGGTGGTGTCCGCCTGGTTGATGGAGGCTTTGTAGTTTTCCAAAAGCGTTTTTATGGCTGCGTTGTCGCTCTGTGATTGGGGCGAATTATCCGTAGAGCTGGAAGTGCAGGCAGCGAAGCCTGCAACCATCATAAAGACGGCAATAATGTTGTGTGTTTTCATGATGTTCAATTTAAAATTTGCCATTTTCGTTTTTCCAATTTTCCCTGGCAGGGATGGCCTCAATCACGTCCCAATGTTCCGCAATCTTGCCACAAAATTCCGAACGAGCGCTTTATTGGCATCGGTTTTATCCATTTCTTTTATTTCGGTTGCACCGTCAATCATGGTATGTCCGCTTGGATTGGGGTTGGCTGGCGTTTCCTGCAGGTTGTCCCAATGCTCCACGATTTTCCCATCTCCAAGGATTACCACCGCGCTTGCAATTGTCTTATAGCATTCTTTTCATATTAAATGACAATGCAAAAGTGCTATGATACACAAAACCCTAAAAGGTAGAAATGGCCCTTTGAATGATACTTTTAAGCCAGGGCGTGATTTTCCCGGAACTCGACAGGCGTTAATTGCAGCGATTCCCAATTTGATATGAAATCGTTATTTTAGGGATAAAAAGAGATGGCAACAGCGGAGGAGAAAGCGATGGAAGGGCTGAAGATAGACCCCCTGCATAAGTATTTGGCGAAGAAATTCCGGGGGTTTACCGATA
>CAUJDW010000143.1 GCA_963169455.1 Bacteroidota bacterium
CGGAGAGGTCGAACCTTAAATGCTTCATTGCCGGAATCTTGCCCTTGTGCGACCTCTCCGAGGTCGAAAAACATAAATTTTCGGTATTATCTACAAATCTACGACCTCTCCGAGGTCGAAAATTCGGGATGACTCATGTTCGAGGCTCGCCTCTTATGGTTTGGGCGTTTTGTATGCCTGGCTTCTTCGCCGGGAGAAAAATTCCTTCGCCCGGAAGAATACGCATACCCGCAGTTGATGCAAAAAAGTTAAATGCGATTGCCCTCTAAGGCTTGCCTGTTGCTTTAACGAATCGTGATCTTTTTGTTAATTTGCCGTTTCGCAATTCCCTAAACAACTTTTCAGCATGAACGGCAAACCCTCGCTCTTTTTAGCTCCGGCATTCTTCTTATTCCCCTTTCTCCTTTTCGCGCAGCATCCCTTCCCGGACAAGGGCCCTGTTTTTGTGGACGATGCCGTGCCCAGGGTCGATATCCTCATCCCGCCTGCCAGCCTGGCCGAGATACTGGACCCCGAAAACGCCTTCAGTGATGAATTGTGGGCCGCAACTTTCATTTTCGATAACGGAAGCCTGCGCGATACGGTGGAAAATATCGGTTTTCGCCTCCGGGGCGGGCAATTCAGCCGGACGGCCCGGAAAAAGTCCTTCAAAGTGTCCTTCAACACCTTCGAACCCGGCCGGAAGTGGCAGGGGCTGGAAAAAATAAACCTCAACGGAGAACACAACGACCCCACCATCAGCCGCGCCAGGATTTGCTGGGATTTGCTCCGCGAAATGAAGGCCCCGGCTCCCCGCGCCAATCACGCCAGGCTGTACATCAACGGGGAATACTACGGGCTCTACGCCAATGTGGAACACATCGATGAGGAATTCGCCGGGCTGCGCTTCGGCGACAAAAACGGCAACCTCTACAAATGCCTCTGGCCCGCCGACCTGGCCTACCTCGGCAACAACCCCAACCTCTACAAAATGCTCAACGGCAGCCGCAGGGTTTACGAACTTACCAATAACGAAGAGCAGGACGATTATTCTGATCTGGCCCACTTCATCGACGTGCTGAATAATGCGCCTGCTGATAACTTCGCCTGCGAACTGGAACAGGTTTTTAACGTGGATACCTACCTGCGGGCCATCGCCTTTGACGTGCTTTCGGGCAACTGGGACGGGCCGCTGTACAACAAAAACAACTTCTACCTCTACCACAATGAATCCACCGGGCTGATGGAGTACATCCCTTATGACCTGGACAATACCCTCGGGGTGGATTACCTCGGCGTCGACTGGGGCGTGCACGACATTTATTCCTGGGCGCACCCTTTCGAGCCGCGGCCGCTGTATAACCGCATCCTGGCTGTGCCCGAATACCGGAGCCGCTACTCCTACTACCTGGGCCGCTTTGTGGAGGAGATTTTTAATGAAGGCCACCTCTATCCCCGCTTCAATGCCTTGCGCAGCCTCATCGCGCCGTTTGTCCAGAACGACCCTTTCCACTCGCTGGATTATGGTTTCGGCTACAGCCATTTCCTGGCGGGTTTTGACGGCCCCCTGCCCTGGGCGCACACGCCCTACGGGCTCAGGGATTTCGTGACAACCCGCCGCAACAGCGCCCTCGGGCAACTGGAAATCAACGACATCAGCCCCATTATCCGGGCCATCGCCCACAACGCGCCGAGTGCAGCGCAGGACATTTCCATTACGGCGGAAGTGGAGGATGACGGCGGGCCGGCCGCCGTCGAAGCCTGTTACCGGCTTAACGGGCAGGGCGGCTATCAATGCCTTGCCATGTCTGACGATGGGCTGCACGCCGACGGCGCCGCCGGCGACGGCCGCTACGGCGCCATTCTGCCCGCCCTCAATGAACAGGCTGTACTGGAATACTACATCTCGGCCGTGGATGGCCTCGGCCAGGAAAGCCGCCGCCCCCTGTGCGGCGACAACAGCATTTTCGTGGGCAGTTCGTCCGTCCCCCTGGCCGTCAACGAGATCATGCCCAGCAACAGCAGCGTTATCGCCGATGAGGCCGGGCAGTACGACGACTGGCTGGAAGTCTATAACTACGGCGGCAGCCCCGTCTATCTGGGAGACCGCTTCCTTTCGGATGATGAAGGCAACCCCACCCGCTGGCAGTTTCCGGAAATCTGGATACAGGCGGGCGAGTTCCTGCTTGTCTGGGCCGATGACGACGAAAACCAGGGGCCGCTGCATACCAATTTCAAACTGGATGCCGACGGGGAGTTCATCGGCATCTTCGACAATGCCGATAACAACCACGCCTTGATCGACGGCATTTCCTTCAGCCTGCTGGCGGAGGACCAGGCCTGGGGGCGGCTGCCCAATGGGACGGGGCCCTTCCAGGCCGTGTTCCCCACCCCGGGCGCATCCAACCAGCCCTTGTCGGCCGTTGAAGAAAAGGAAGCGCCGGGCTGGGCATGGCAGGTTTTCCCCAACCCATTTGGAGAAATGCTCCAGGTTCGCTTCGAGGCCGGCGCCCCGGAGAATGGCCGCCTGGCGCTGCGCGATGCGCTTGGAAAAACACTTGTGGAAATGCCGGTCGGCAAAGGGCTAAAAGACGCCCTGCTGCCTGCCGGGCAGTTACCCGCAGGATTGTATTTCCTCGCCTTCGAAACCGATGGCGGCCGGGGGCAGGTGAAAAAAATAGCCCGCCTGTAGCGGGGAAGCAGGGAATTAAACGGAAATACCAGCATGTACGATTATTTCTACCAGTATTCCAGTATCGAGAACCCGACTTTTGAAACGGTCGTTTTTACAGTGCTCTTTGCCTTTCTGCTGTCCACCGCCATAGCTTTTACCTATGAGCTTTCTTCCGGAAGCAACCGCCAGGGGGGGCATTTCGTGCAGTCGCTGGTGCTGAGCTCCATCGTGGCTGCAACGATCGTACAAGCCATCGGCGACAGCGTGGCCACCGGGCTGGGCATGCTTGCGGCTCTGGCTATCATTCGCTTCCGGACGACCTTCCGCGACGCCCGGGACATCATCTTTATGTTTGCCGCGCTGGGCGCCGGCATCGGGGTGGGGGTTTATGGTTATACAATTGCCCTGACCGGCACGGCAGGCTTTTGCACCATTGCCCTTATCCTCCGCTTCACGCCGCTGCACCGCAACGTCTATACCCAGTGGCAACTGCGTTTCCGGGTAGCGCCGGATTTTGACAAACTCCCCCTGCTGGAGGAAATCCTGGAAAAGCACTGCCGCCTCGTTAACCGGGTCGGCATCCGGAAAACGAGCGATGGGCTTAAAGGAGAGCGGATGGATTATGAATTCCACATCATCCTGGCTCCCTGGGCAGGAGAAATGAGCCTTTACGAGGCCCTGGAAGCAGTCGAAGGCGTGGAGATAACCCGCCTGGTGGCCAGGGAAGAAACCACCGGGCTGCAGGAATGAACTCCTTTTCAAAGGTGAAAAGCAATGAAAAGAATCAACCTCTTATACCTGGCCTGGATCGCCGTCGTGATATTCTTGTATGTGAAGCGCGACTGGTTTCAGGTAAAGAACGCCGATTATTTTTACGGAACCGCCGAAGCGGAGGGCTTTGCCGTCAGCCTGGAAGACCCCGTGGAAGTGCTGCGCCTGGCTGTCCGGCCCGGCCAGGCCGTGAAAAAAGGGGCGTTGCTGGCGGAAGTATCCCGCAGCAGCCTGAGCCTGGCCCTGCTGGAAAAACAGTTTCAACTGGAAAAGCTCCGCCTGGAAAACCTGGCCGCCAGGCAATCCCTGGAGGCAGAGATCAGGCAGGTGAATGCTCAGAGCGCCACGCTGGCCAGTGAATTCGGCAGCCAGATCAGGGAACTCGGGGCTGAAGAAGAGCTTCAGAAAGTGCTCCGGGAACAGGTGCTTGGCGCAGCTGCCGCAGACTCTGCGGCCAACAGCCGCGCCGTCCGGATCGAGGGGCTGCGGGAGCAGCTCGAACTCGAAAAACAGGCCCTCCACAGCCAGGCGCAGGCCCTCGAACGGCAACTGGAAGCCACGAGGCGGCAATACGAGCTGGACCGCCGGCAGGCGGCAGAGGAACTGGCCCTACTGGAAAAGGAGAAAGAAAAACTGGCGGTATATGCCCCGGCAGAAGGCATCGTTTCCCAGATTCACTTCAGCCAGGGAGAAATTGTACCGGCCTTTGCGGAGATCATGCGCATATTTCCGCTGAAAGCGACTTTTATAAAAGGCTACCTGCACGAATCGGCCCCCCTTCAGCTCGCTCCCGGCGACAGCCTGCGCGTTGTGTCTTTTGCCAGGCCCGAAATACATGCCACCGGCGTGGTCACCGGCATTGGCTCCAATATTGTGGAATTCCCCCAGAGGATCCGAAAGTACCCCGAGATAAAGGTATGGGGCCGCGAAGCCTATATCAGTTTGCCGGAAAGCGCAGATTTTCCGGTCATGGAAAAGGTTATTATCGAAACCGGCAATCCGTCCGGGCAGTAGCTATGTTCAAAAAGCCGTTTTAAATGAAGAGTTTCCTGCTTTGTACGGGGCTTCTGGGCGCCGCTTTTTCCGGCCGGGCCCAGGCTGTGGTTTCAACCGGCCAGCTTCTGGCCACAGCCAGGGACGCGCCGGCATATTCCGCTTATCAGGACGAACTCCGGTTTTTGCAAACCACGGACTTCAGCCTGCCTTTGCTCAATAAAACGGAATTTCGAACCGGCAACAATGGCTTCGCTTTGTCCGGGATGGAATATGCCCTCCGCTTTTCCCCTTACGGAAGGGCGGAGGCCAGAGCGGAGGGCGCCCTGCACCAGGCCCGGATACGCATCCGGGAAGCTGCTTCGGCCGGCGCTTTGGCGGATTGCCTCAGCCAGCGTTACCGGTTGGCGGCCGAAATGGCGTTTACCGCCTGGATCCGGCAGGCAAAAGAAAACCTGCTGGCTGTGCTGGAAGAACAACAGCGCCTCCGGCTCACTGCTTTGAATGCCGGGCAAAACGCCGATGTGGCCGGCCTGGCCGAGTCGGAAGCCGACATGCTGAAGCTGAAACTGGAACTGATTGAAATGGAGGGCCGGGAAGCCGCCCTTCAACAGTCGCTGGCCGGGTTTATGCGCCAGGGCGCCTCCGGCATCGATACTGCCGGCTGGATATCAGTGGGGCAGATCAAAGCGCTGATCTCTGCCGTTTCCGCTGTGCCGGCCAGCGCCAACCCGGCTCTTCAGCAGGAGCGCCTCAAACAGGAGTGGGCGGGGCATAACTATCTGAAGCAAAAAGCTCAGAACCGGCGCCTGCTGGATTTTTTCCAGACAGAGTACAACGGCAACCGCGGCAACCGCTTCGATGAGGTTTTTTCGCTGCGGTTGGGCCTGAACCTCCCTTTTGCCGGCGATGGCCGCCTCGATGTGAACAAAGCCCTGCTGGAGCAGCGGGAAAGCGAGCTGGAATACAACGTGCTGAAATATGAACTGGAATGGGAAACCTGCCAACTGGCGGATGAACTGGGCACGCTGATCAGCCAGTGCGAATACCTCGACAGCCTGAAAAAAGAGGCGCTTTCCGTTCGTTTACTGTCCAACCCGGCACTGCTTCAGCAATTGCCTCCCCTGGAAGTTTCCAAACTGAAGGAGGAGGCGCTTAAAAGGCAGATCCTGCACCTGGAATTGCTACAGAAAGTGGCGGCCGCCTGGATCGGGCTGCTCGAAGTGAGCGGCAAACTGGTGGAGATGCCCCTGCGCAATTACCTGTCGGAGGGCCTGGAACCATTCTGATAAACGCGGCGGCAAATGCCGGGCGCTTTGGGAATAAAAAATCAGATAAAAAAAAAGGAGTTTGCACTGGTTTTTTTCACAAAATCAAACCTTATTTTTTATACAAAAAACTGTTAATCAGTATTTTGAATTAAATACATCATATCAATTTCCCTCACAATAGGAGGATTTTGTCTTTGTTTTCCCATGCTTATGCCTGCATATTTGTATCGTGAAAGGTGAGCAACAGAGGAGGAGATCAGAAAGCTGATCGGATTTAAATAAGGATTGAATATGTTCATGGGATTATAATTTTAGTGTATGTGCCGTCCCGAAATCCCGTTTCGGGACGCATCAACACTATCCATCCCGCGAAAAATAAAAAAAGGCGAACTTAAAGAAGTCCGCCTCCGAATTAGGTCATGTTCATGGGATTATGTAAGTAATCCAAAAAAATTTCCAGAGATCACAATTTGTTATTAACGTGGAGTAGTATTCTCTTTTTTCGCAGAGGCGAAGTTAGTTCAAATGTTTGTCATATTCAAAAAATCGGCAGACATTTTTAAAGAGATTAAAAGATTTATTTTGGATATGTTCATGGGATTATAATTGAAAAGGTCGCACATCTTGGTGCGACCTTTTTTTTTGCCTGCCTTTATCCTCCTTGTTTTCAGATCTTTATGACGGCCCAGCTCAGGCTTTCGCCATTTTCAAACACCAGTTTCAGGATGTACCTTCCGCCAGGCAGCCCCCGGGTGTCGAGGCTATGGCGTTCCGGGCCGCCCTGCCGGACGAGCTGGCCCAGGCCGTTGAACAGCAGTATCCGGGCTGCGCCGGGCCTGCCGGCCAGGATGAAGCTGTCGAAGGGGTTGGGGTAGGGCGGGCTGAAGGGCGTGGCTTCCGGGGCCTGAAGGCCATTGGGCCCGGCCAGCCTGTGGCGGCTGAAGAAGTTCCATATCTCCCGGCTGGCGTCTATATCGCGGTTGGTGTTGCCGATGCCGGAACCGGTGCTGCCCGGCCAGGTATGCCCGCCGTTGGCCACTTTCAGCAGTTCGATTTCGGAACCGCCTTCACAGGGGCTCCAGGTGTAACGTTCAACCGTGGAGCCTTCGCTTACTACATCAGGCAGGGCCTCGTAGGCGGCGCTGCCGGGGCAATGGTTATGGCTGTTCCAGAACGCCAGGCTTTCCTCCACGCCTGTAATGCCTGCAGAGCCGCCGTAGGGCACGACAAAATCAGCAGTTCCATGAATGTGCATTACCGGCACGGGCCGTTCCGGTGAGCAGCCGCCAAGTGTCGCATCCGTCATCGTTCCGGCCACGCCTGCTATGGCCGCTATTCTGCCGCTGAGTTCGCAGGCCAGCCGGTAGCTCATGAAGCCTCCGTTGGACATGCCGCAGGCATAGATGCGGCCAGGGTCGATGGGGTAGTGCCCGGCCAGGGTGTCGATCAGCGCATTCAGGAAGCCCAGGTCGTCAGCCGTGGAGCCGCCCATGCCGAAGCCGACATTCCAGGAAAAATTGATGCCGTTGGGGTAAACGGCCAGGAAGCCCTCTTCTTCTGCAATGGCGTTGAATCCGCTGTACTGCATGATCACCTGCGCCGTCTGCGTGAAGGCGTGCAGCACCAGCACTACCGGCATGGGCTGGCCGGGCGCAGCGGCAGGCTCATAAACGATGTAATTGCGGGATTGGCCTCCGAATTCGAAGGAGAAGGTTTCCTGGGCCGGGGACTGAAAGCCGGACAGGAGGATGGCCAGGAAGAGGAAGTACTTCTTTTGCATAAGGGTGGTTTTGATCGTAAAAATCGGGGAAAAATTCCGAAGTTTTTCTGGGAAGCCAGATGTTGGCCTCGGAAGATTGAGCCCTGGAAATCGCCTGGCATTCCTTTTACCCTCTTGCCGGAGCCCATCCAGCCTGGTTGAGGGCGTTTTCCCTGCTTGATCTGAGCAAAAACGGCTGAGGCCATCTGGAATGTGCTTTTTGGCTTTCAGAATCTTTGCCGCGTTCTGGGATGTTTATTACATTTGCGAAAAATTTCAGGCAGCCCGGACAGTCACCTTGCTTTTTAAACTTCCATGGCACTTTGCAGCTCCGTTTTAAAAGCCACATTTATTTGGATTTTCTGCAAATAGGTGCTGGAAACCAATGCCAGGCATTACTTTGGATTTTGAACGAAATAAAATTGGACACCTATGAAAAATGCTTCACTAACAGCTTTTTTTTTCGTTGTGAGCTTCATATCTCACGCCCAGCCTGTACTAGTAGAGGATTTCAACCCAGGAAGCGCCTCAGGCATAAATGAGTTTAATTACGAGGGGCATTACCTGGGTGATTTATTGATCTTCCCGGTTGTGGACGCCAATGCAGGCCTGGAGCTTGCCGTGCTCGAAGAAGGGGAGATGCGCCTGCTCAAGGATATCAATCCCGGAGTTGCGGGTTCTGACCCGGGCAGCTTTGTGTTGTTCAACGGATTGCTCTATTTCGTGGCCAATGACGGCCAGAACGGCAGTTCTATCTGGGCTACCGATGGTACTGAAGAAGGTACTTTCCTGGCTATCGCCCTCAATGATGCCGGGCCGGTGCAGGCCAGCGGGCTGATTGTTTCCGCTGCTGGTGAGCTGTTTTTTACATACGGAGGCGCTCTGTATAAAACTTCTGACGGCGAAACCGTGGATGTCATTCTGGATGGGGTGGAATTTCTTGAGAGGGACGGCAAAAGCTCTGCCAACTATGCCCCCTATGGAGAGGGAATCGCCTTTTTGCGCAAAGCGGGCAGTAATGCGCTTCAGTTGTACGCTTATCAGGATTCCCTTTTTAGCCTGGGCCAGGGGCTGATGTCTTCTTTCTCAGCGAGAGCCTACGGCTTAGGCGAAGTGGAAGGGGGCCTGGTTTTCGCCCATGACGCTGGCTTTTCCCAGGAGGAATTGAGCGGGACTTTTGTTTATCAGGCCGCTCAGGATACGATCATCAAATTGCCCCAGGGCATGGCAAGTCGTTTTCTAAGCCTGAGTAATGAGCGGCGTATCGCCTTAATTGGGGATAAGTTTTACAGTTTGAGCGCCAACCCCGGCCAGTCGGCCGTTTTGCTGAGCGGCGTTGATCCTCCCGTTAACAGTTTCGAGCCGATCCAGCATGCCACCGTTGACGGAAAAACGGTTTTTCATGCCGATTCTCCTTTCGGCAGTTTCAGCGAGTCCGTCGCTTTAACAGGAGGGACGGCTGGGAGCACCTCCCAGTGGGTTACTTCAGGAGCTCCTTATTTATCCAGCATGGCCACATTTGGCCAATATGTATTCTTCGCTGCCGGCATCCAGAATAATTTTGATGCAAAGATTTATTATGTCGATACCGAAGCAGGAACCTTCCATACCATTTACGAATACCCTGACAATACGGGAGGCTACAAAAGTGTACAGCCGGTAGGCGTACAAAATGGCCGCTTATACTTTGCCAGCGCGCTCGACGGAGCTGTGGGGCGGGAACTGTATTACATCGAAACGGGTATAGAAGGCCTGTCGGCGGCTACGGCTG
>CAUJDW010000144.1 GCA_963169455.1 Bacteroidota bacterium
GCCCGGCGACGCCCACAGGCAGCAAACGGGGGCTGTTCAAAGTTTCAGCGGCCCTTTCGCGTAAGGCAAAGGAGGCTTCTCAGGGCTTTGCGCCCACTGAAGGCGGCGCCCCCGAAGCTGCCGGGGCTTCCCCCCTGGCTCCGGAGCGCAAAACGGCGATATCCGGGATTGGGCCGGCCAAAGCGGCGCTGAACACCCTCTTCCCCCTTTTCCCTAACGGCAGGAGAAGCCGCTGAACCCCTGGCGCCCGACAAACCCCAGGGGCGAAGGTGCGCCTTGCAGGATGCGGCCCGGAGAGGGCAGTTTCCCCGTTCAGCGGTTCAAACCGAAAACCGTTGCGGCCTGCTTCCCGATGGCAGTTTTTATCTTTGGTGGTGTGCAGTATCGGCCCCGTCATGTTGAGCCGGATTTCTGCCGCAGCCGGGCAGGCGCCATACAGCGCAAAGGGCAATCGCATTTAACTTTTTTTGAATCAAATACCGGTATGCGCATCATGCCGGGAAGCCGGGTTAAGTCGTCAGGCGCCTTGCCAGGATGCGCCCACCGTTAATAATCCGGTTAAAGGCTTGATCTAAATGCGATTGCCCTGAGGCAGCGCACCCCTTCCCTTGGGTTTTCAGGAAAAGGCCTTAAATTTACCGCAGCCCCTTGGCTTTGATCCAAACAAATATGCGATGACCCGGATTTTCGGTAAATTCTGGATATTCCTGGCGGCCTTTGCGGCCATTTACGGCTTTGTCCGCAGGGATGCCCCTTCCTCTGTAGTGGCCCGCCCGGAAAACGTTCAGCATTATCTCAACAAGTACAGGTATTTATCGGTCGAACTCAATCAGCAAACCGGCATTCCGCTGCCCATCATCCTGGCGGTGGCCGGGCTGGAGAGCAACTGGGGAAGCAGCGAACTGGCGCAGCAGGCCAACAATCACTTTGGGCTGAAGATCAAGGAGGACTGGGAGGGGCAGGAATATTGCATTGTCACCGAAGAGTTCGCCAACGGCTTCTCCTACCAATCCTTCGAATGTTTCCGCAAATACCCCCTCATCCGGCAGAGTTATCAGGATTTCGGGCGCTTCCTGCAAAACAGGGAACACTATCGGGATATGTTCCGGCAGCCGGCATGGAATTATTACCGCTGGGCCGCGAGCCTGCAGAAAAGCGGCTACGCCACTGACCCGGAATATGCTCAGAAGCTGATCCGGCTGATCGAAACGTACCGGCTGGATGAGTTGTGAGCCCCTTGCTTACGCGCGCTTAGTGAATATTTTACACTAAGTGTCCTTGCCCTGCCGATAATTAATCTTATTTTTACTCCCATCAAGGAGGCCATGCTTCTTCAGGCACGGAGAAACCTCCAGCTCCAAATTGTTGGCAACAAAACAGGCCCTTTATGAATCTGCAAGCTCCCGTTTCGACGATCATGTCAACCGACCTGAAGACAGCCGGGCCGGATGACCCGGTGGCCGTCCTCGACGAAATATTCAAAAAATACCGAATTCACCATGTTCCGGTTATTGAAGAAGAAGGGGCAGTGATCGGCATCGTCAGCAAATCGGATTTCCTCTACCTGCTGCGCGGATTCACCGTGCACGAAACCGACCGCTTCCGCGAGGAGGCCAAACTGCGGGCTTTCAAAGTGAAGGAGATCATGGTTAAACAGGTGGAGACGATAGAAGATACCGAACCGGTCAAAAAGGCAGTGGAAATACTGGCGCAAAACCGCTTCCGCTGCCTGCCGGTAATCAATGCGGGGAAAAAGATCGTGGGCATCGTCACCACCCACGATATCATCGACCTGGTGAACGAGTCAGCCTGATGCCCTGCCATTTGAAAGTATCAGAATAGCCGGAACGCAGGGCCGGAGGTGGTTAAACCTGCCCTTTGCAATTTAGCCGACAATTTTGTAACTTGATGGAGGAGGCCCCATGGCGGGTTTCCTCCATCTCTATTTAAAACCACCCGGCGATGTTTGACCGCGACAAATGGCAGGAGATATTTGATACCATCCGCAAGAACAAATGGCGCACCCTGGCGACGGCCTTCGGGGTCTTCTGGGGCATTCTCATGCTGGTGCTGCTGATGGGCGCCGGACAGGGCCTGCAGAACGGGGTCGTCAGCAATATGATCCTGGACGCCACCAACAGCATCTGGTTTTTTACCGACCGCACCGCTCTCCCCTACAAAGGCCTGCCCCCGGGGCGGCAACTGGAGTTCCGGGAATCCGACCTCGAGTATGTCAAGGACAATGTGGAGGGCATTGAATACATCGCCGCCGAGAACTGGCTGATGGGCAATTTCAACGTCATTCACGGCCAAAAGTCGGCTCCCTATCAGGTGATGGGCACGGGCAAGGATTACTTCAGCATCAAGATATATCAGGAATACCTGGCGGGGCGCCGGCTCAACCTCAGCGACAACATGGAGGCCCGCAAGGTGTGCGTTATCGGCGACCGGGTGGCCGACGTCCTGTTCGAAGCTGGGGAAAGCCCCATCGGCAAGGAGATACAGATCAAGGGCAGCGTGTTTACGGTGGTCGGCCTGTTTCACGATGAAGGCTGGGGCGGCCAGTTTTCCGAGCGCATTTACATACCTTTCAGCACCTTTCAGCGCACTTTCAACCCTACGCGCAGCGTGCGCCTGTTTGCGGTGACCACCAAAGCAGGCTACTCCGGGAAAGAACTGGAACAGAACATCATTGCAGTCCTGAAGCAGCGCCACATGGTGCACCCCGATGACAACCAGGCATTCTGGGCGCACAACCAGGAAGAGAACTACCGCTCGGTGATGGGCCTCTTTTTCGGCATCAAGGCCTTCGTCTGGCTGGTAGGAATCGGCACGCTCATCGCCGGCATCGTCGGCGTCAGCAATATCATGATCATCGTGGTGCGGGACCGCACGCGCGAGATAGGCATCCGGAAGGCGCTGGGCGCCACGCCCTGGTCAATCGTGAGCATGATCATTACCGAGGCCATTCTCATCACCGGCGTGGCGGGTTATCTCGGGCTGCTGGCCGGGGTGGGGTTGCTCTACGGGCTCAACAACATCATGGCCATTGCCGGGGCCGAGTCGGAGTATTTTTCCAACCCCGGCGTCAACCTCACGGTGGCTTTTTCCGCCATGTTGCTGCTCGTTATCGCCGGCGTCCTGGCGGGGCTGGTGCCGGCGCGCAGGGCGGCGCGCATCACACCGGTAGAAGCATTGCGCTACTCCGGATAAAAACCAGAAAGCATGTTCGACTTCGATCGCTGGCAGGAAATATTTCACAGCATCCGCCAGCACCGCCTGCGGGCGTTGCTGACGGCTTTCGGCGTCTTCTGGGGCATCTTCATGCTGGCCATCCTCATGGGCGCCGGCAGCGGACTGGAAAATGCCGTTTTCGCCAACTTTGACATCGCAAAAAATGCCGTTTTCGTATGGACGCAGCGCACCAGCGTCCCCTACCAGGGGTTGCAGCCGGGCCGCTACATACAGCTGAAAAACAGCGATATCGACGCCCTCAGGCAACAGGTGCCCGAGATGGAAGTGATATCTCCCATGGTGCAGGTGCCCGGTAGTTTCGCCATCGAATACGGCGGTGAGAGCGCCAGCTTTCCGGTGAATGGCTGCTTTCCGGAGTTTCTGGCCGTCAAGCCGCTGCTTCTCGAGCAGGGCCGCTTTATCAATGACAGCGATATCCGGGACAAGCGGAAGGTGGCTGTGATCGGCCTGCGGGTGCAGGAGGTCTTGTTCAAAAACGGCATAAACCCCATCGGGGAGTACATCGAAATCAAGGGCGTGCCTTTTCGGGTGGTAGGGGCTTTCCGCAGCCGCCTGCGCGGGGAGCAGGCCACGCAGGACCTGCAGTCCATCTACATTCCCGCAACGGCAGCCCAGCAGGCTTTCAACCGCATTGGGGAGGTCGACTTTTTTGCCTGTACGCCCAAAGCCGGCGTGCCGGCGGCCGTCGTGGAGGGAAAGGTGGCCACGCTGCTTAAGCAACGCCATACCATTGCCCCGGAGGACGAGCGGGCTCTCGGCACGGCCAATGTCGAACAGGAATACAAGGAAGTTCAGAACCTCTTTCTCGGCATCCGAGGCTTCAGCTGGCTGGTAGCCATCGGCACCATTATTGCAGGCATGGTGGGCGTGGGCAACATCATGATGATCATCGTCAAGGAACGCACCAGGGAGATCGGCATCCGCAAATCGCTGGGCGCCACGCCCTGGTCGATCATCAGCATGATCCTGCAGGAAGCGCTGGTCATCTCCGGGCTGGCGGGTTACGCCGGGCTGGCCGTGGGCTGTGCAGTGGTGGCCGGCATCGACTACGCCGTCACCAACTTCGGGCTGGAGTCCGAGTTTTTCTACAATCCGGAGATCAACCTCCGGACGGCTCTCGCAGCTATCGCCGTGCTGACCCTCTCGGGCCTGATAGCCGGTTTCATTCCCGGCATGCGGGCGGCGGCCGTGAACCCGGTGGTGGCCCTGCGCGAGGAATAGGCCCCGCCGGCAGGCTTATCCGTTCATCACCTTTTTCAGGGCGCGGCAGAACTGTTCCGTTTCCTCCATCGTGCCTGTGCTGATGCGGCACCACTGCCGCAACGGCGGGAAAGGCCGCCCGATGAGCACGCCTTCCTTTTTCATATCACCGATCAGCCCGGAGATGTCGCGCCCGCTTTCGAAGAACACAAAATTGGCGTGGGAGCGCACATAGCGCAGCTTCAGCTCATCGAGGGCGGAATAGATCAGTTGCCGGGATTCCGCGTTCTTGCGGAGGCTGAAACGGTAGAACTCCTGGTCTTTTAAAGCAGCTTTGGCCGCCCGAAGCCCCATGATGTTGTTGACGGCCGCCCGGGCCTGCGATAGCCGCGCAGCGATGTCGGGGCGGGCGATGAGGTAGCCGATGCGCAGGCCTGCCAGCCCGTAAACCTTTGAAAAGGTACGGCTGACGATTACGCTGAGGCCTTCTTTCACCAGTTCCACCATAGAAGGATAGCCCGGCTCCTCCACGTAATCGTAATAAGCTTCATCGCTGAAGACGACGGTGCGGCGTGAAACGGAAGCGCAGAAATCGCGAAGCCGCCCTGCGGGAAGGAGGGCGCCGGTGGGGTTGTTGGGGTTGCAGATAAACACCAGGCGGGTATTGGCGGTAATGCGCTTTTCCATGGCGTCCAGGTCGTGCGCCAGGTTTTCATCGAGAGGCACGCGGTGCACGTAGGCCCCGAAGTTTTCCGCATACGTCAGCAGGGCGGAAAAGGTAGGGTCGGCGGCTACGATATCCCCGCCCTGCCAGCTGTAGGCCAGCCCGCTGATGCGCAGCCCTTCGATGGAGCCGGCCGTAACCACGATGTGATCGGGGCTCAGGCCTTCTTTTTCGGCCAGGAGTTGTGTCAGTTCGCGAAGGGCGCCGTAGGGGTAGCGGCAGGCTTCATCGAAAGCCGCCGTGAGCGCCTCGCGCACCTGAGGGGATGGCCCGTAGGGGTTTTCGTTGGAGCTGAGCCGCACGGGTGGGGCATTGTGGGCCCTGAAAAGGCGGGAATGAGCTGGAGTTGCCGCTTCGGCCAGCCCCTGCCAGCCGCCGAGGAGTGAAAAGGCCCCGGCCAGTCCGGCCGTGCGCAACCATTGCCTGCGGTCGAGTTGTTCCATATTCTTTTTGACTAAAGATAGGATTTTTCCGGCACGCCCGGCGGCAAACTTCAATGAAACCGCTCGGAGGCCTGCGCCATGCTCTCCAGCGAAGCTGCCGGCGCGAAGCGTTCGCCATACTTCCGTTTCAGCTCGTACATGGTTTTGGCCACCGCATCGGCGCCCCAGCTGTCTATTGCGCGGAAGGGGCCGCCGGTGAAGGGCGGGAAACCGATGCCGAACACGGCGCCCAGGTCGCCATCTTTGGGGTTGGCGATGATGCCTTCTTCCAGGCACAAAACAGCCTCATTGAGCATCAGCATAAGGGCCCGGTTCTGGATGTCTTCAACAGGGATCGCCCTTTTGCCGTCGCCCCGGAAGAACTGGTAGGCAGAGGGGTCGATGCCCTGGCGCCGGCCTTTTTGGTTGTATCGGTAAAAACCTTTTTTATTCTTTTTCCCCAGGCGCCCGGCAGCAGCCATTTTCACGACGGCTTCGCATATTTCGAAGCCAGGCCGGCCGGCCACGATCCTGCGGGAAGTTTCCGTCACGTGTGCGGCGATGTCGAGCCCAACCTGGTCGAGCAGGGTAATGGGCCCTACGGGGAAGCCCTTTTTCAGCAGGGCTTTGTCGATGGCCTCCAGGGAGACGCCTTCATCAGCCATCAGCAGGCATTCGTTGATGTATGGCGCCAGGATGCGGTTGACGTAAAAACTGGGGCCGTCTTTGACGACGATGCAGGTTTTGCCCTGGCGGAGGCCGAATTCGTAACAGGCGGCGAGCACCCATTCGGCCGTTTTTTCCGTGCGCACGATCTCCAGCAAAGGCATTTTCGTAACCGGCGAAAAGTAATGCAAGCCGATCACCTGTTCCGGTTTGGTGGAATGTTCCGCCATTTCGGTAAGCGAAAGAGAAGAAGTGTTGGAAGCAATGATGACATCCGGGCTGCCGTGTTCTTCGATATCCCCGATGATCCGCTTTTTCAGCGGCATCTCCTCCAGCACCGCTTCGATGACGATATCGGCCTTGTCGAAGTTGGCGTAGGTGAGCTGGCCGCGCAACCTGCCCATCTGCATTTCCGCTTCCAGGGGCGTGAGGGCTTTTTGTTTGACTTTTTTCTGAATGTTTTTCCAGATGTCCTGCTGGGCCTTGCTCACCACTTCCGCTTTGATGTCCTTCAGCATCACTTCGATGCCTTTTTCCGCACTGAGTTCGGCGATGCCCGCGCCCATGAAGCCCGCGCCGATCAGCCCCAGGGTGTTCAGGGGTTTTGCATGGTTGCCGAAGGGGTTCTTCTTGTTGTCGGATACGGCGAAAAACAGGTAGCGCAGCGCGGCGCTTTCGGGGGTGAGCATCAGCTTTTCAAAAAGCTCCAGCTCTTTTTCGTAGCCGGCTTTCAGCCCCTTTTCGATGCCTGTTTCCACGCAGTCGATAATAGCCGGGATAGCGGGGTAATTGCCCTGCGATTGCCTGAGGGCCATTTTTCGGGCCTGGCTGAAGAGGATTTTACGCCCCAGCGGATTGCCCTCCAGCAGTTTTTCCGTAAAGGAAAGGCGGGGCTTTCTCTCTATGGGTTTTTTCAACAGTTTTTTTGCCAGCATAACCGCGGCCTGATGCAGTTTGCCTTCATCGGTCAGTTCGTCCACCAGGCCCCATTTTTTGGCCCGGTAGGCAAAGATGTTTTTGCCCGTCAGCATCATGTCCAGGGATTTTTGGATGCCGATGAGGCGGGGCAGGCGCTGGGTGCCGCCGCCGCCGGGAAGCAGCCCGATCCTGACTTCCGGCAGGGCCATTTTGGTGCGCGGGGAGTTGGTGGCGATGCGGGCATGGCAGGCCAGCGACAACTCGGTGCCCAGCCCTACGCAGGCGCCGTTGATGGCGGAAACGACCGGCTTTTTGCTTTTTTCTATCCGTTCGAGCGTGCGGTGCCCCGCGGCCTGGAATGGACGGAATTCCCCTTCCTTTTCAATAGCGAACGACTTGATGTCCGCCCCGGCCATGAAATCCGGCTTGCGGCTGATGAGGACGATGGCCTGGATCTCTTCATCGGTTTCGATCCGGTCCATCAATTCGCCGAACAGCTCGATGACGGCCGGAGAAACGACGTTCATTTTCTCTCTCTTGTTGTCGAGCCAGACGGTGGCGACGCCGTCCTTTTTTTCTATGGCCAGGAATTCTTCGAGTAACATGCTGAGGGTTGGTTTTATTGTCGTTTATCATCCCCACCCACCCCGGGTGGGGCCGGTTTTACAGGCGCTTCAGGAGCATGGCATGGCCGTGTGCGCCGGCGGCGCAGGCAGCCAGGAGCCCGAAGGCGCCGTCCTCTTTTTGCAGGCGGTTGGCGGTGGTGGTGGCGATGCGGGCCCCGGTGGCGCCGAAGGGGTGCCCGATGGATAGCGAGCCCCCCCAGAGGTTGAATTTGGCCAGATCGATCTGCCCTACTGCTTTTTCCCTGCCCAGTTTTTGCTGCGCGAATTCGTCGGAAGCCAGGGCTTTGAGGTTGGACAGGATTTGGCCGGCGAAGGCTTCGTGGAATTCAATGACGTCTATTTCACTCAATTCCATCTGCTGGCGTTGCAGCAGTTTTGAAACGGCGTAAGCAGGCCCCAGCAGGAGCTCGTCTTCCAGGCTTTGGCCGGTGAATACAAAATCCACTACTTCTGCTTTGGGGATGAATCCCAGTTCCTTCGCCTTGTCTTCCGACATGAGCAGGACGGCTGCCGCTCCGTCGGTCAGGAAGGAAGAGTTGGCGGCGGTCAGGGTGCCGAATTTCTTGTCGAAGGCCGGGCGTAGTTTGCTGACTGATTCCACCGTGCTGTCGCCGCGGATGCCGTTGTCGCGGTTGATAGGCCTGAATTTCGGCGGCAGGCTGACTTCCACCATTTCCTGTGCCAGATATCCCGCATCGTGGGCCCGGGCTGCCAGCTGATGCGAGCGGACGGCGAATTCGTCCTGCTCCCCGCGGCTCACCTGGAAACGCGCCGCCATGATGTCGCAGTCCTGCCCCATGACGCGCCGGGTGGTGAACTCGGCCACCTGAGGCCGCTCCGGGACGAAGTCGGAAAGGCGCAGGGATGTGAGGAACTTCAGTTGATCGCCCAGGGTTTTCAGGCGCTGGGCATGGAACAGCTTTTTGCGCATTTTGCGCGGAAACTGTATGGGCGTGTCGGAGGTGTGATCCACCCCGCCGGCGACGATGATGCCGGCATGCCCGGCCATGATCTCCAAACAGCCGTCGGCGATGGCGCGGTTGGCTGAAATGCAGGCCAGGGAGACGGTGTGGCAGGGCGTGCTGGCCGGTATGCCCGCCAGCAGGGCCGATTCGCGGGCCACGTTGGGCGTCCTGATGTTCGAGATCACATTGCCCATGATCACCTTGTCCACCAGACCGGGGCTGAGGCCGGTTTTCGCGAGCAGGCCCTTGATGGCGTAAGCCCCCAGTTGATAGGACATCAGGTCCATATAATCGGTTCCGGATCGCAGGAAGGGCGTGCGGCAACCGTCGATGATAACTACTTTCTGCATAGGGGTAGGGTTGGTGGATTACTGCATTGGCGGATGCCTAAAAGCAATAGCCCTTGTTTTCGAGAACAAAACCGGCGATGTTTCTCCGCAACTGCCTGGGATTGACCTCGAAAGGGCGGAGCAGTGTATTGATAACGAGCCGGAAAAAAAGCTTCCGCCGGCCGGAGGCGAAGCTGTCGACGGCTTCGATGGCCGCCTTTTTCGCCATGGCCCGTGCTTCGTACAGGTAAAGCTGCATCATCTGGCGCTGGATGTCCAGCTTTGCCGGGTCTGCATTGGGCATGCCGTCCAGTTTTTTTATTTTGAGCAGAATGCTTTCGGCCACAAAAGCCTCCGCCAGGATGTCCGCCAGGAGCAGCACCAGTTCCTGCTCGTCAATCATTTTTTTGCCCAGTTGTTTGCCTGCCATTCCGGAAAGGAAGAGGAAGGCATTTTTCAGGCCCTGTACGCAGCGCGCTTCATCGGCATATTTGGCGCCGGGGTAAAAAGGCGCGATCTGCCGCAGCAGGAAGGCAGGGATTTTTTTGCCGGCGCTCCTGAGGTCCAGTTCCCCGGTTTTCAGGGCGCGTTTGGTCAGCTCCCCTACCGAAAGCAGGCGGTTGATCTCGTTGGCGCCTTCGTAAATTTTAGTGATGCGGGCGTCGCGGTAGGCCATTTCCAGGCCCGTTTCCACGGCATAACCCATGCCGCCGTGGATCTGGATGGTTTCATCAGTGGCGTAACAAACCAGTTCCGAGCCTTTCACTTTCACGATGGCCGCTTCGATGGCGAACTCGCGGACCGCTTTGGCCTTGGCCTCGTTTTCGGGCATGCCGCCCGCGCGCAGTTCCGCTTCTTTCCGGTCGATGAGTGCTGCGGTGCGGAATACGGCGGCCTCGCAGGCGAAAGCGCGGGTGGCGATGTCGCCGATCTTGTATTGTATAGCGCCGAACCCGGCGATGGGACGGCCGAATTGCTGCCGCCCGAGGGCATAGCGGACGGCTTTGGTGAGGCTGAACTGTGCGCCGCCCACGCCGCCGGCGCCCGCTTTGATGCGGCCGCCGTTGAGGATGTTGAGCGCCATCCTGAAGCCGCCCTGCCGTTCGCCCAGCAGGTTTTCGGCGGGCACCTTGCAGTTGTCAAAATAGACCTGCACGGTGGAAGACCCTTTGATGCCCATTTTCTTTTCCTCGGGGCCTGTTGAAAGGCCTTCGAACCCCCGCTCGACGATGAAGGCCGAGAGGTTCTCGTCATTTTCGATCTTGGCGAAGACGATGAAGACGTCGGCGAAGCCGCCGTTGGTGATCCATATTTTCTGGCCGTTCAGCAGGTAGTAGCTGCCGTCGGGGCCAGGAGTGGCGGTGGTTTTGCCGGCGTTGGCGTCGGAGCCTGCGCCGGGTTCGGTCAGGGCGTAGGCGGCGACGAGTTCTCCTGAGGCGATGCCGGGCAGGTATTTTTCCTTCTGGGCGTCGTTGCCGTAATACACGATGGGCAGGCAGCCGATCGAAGTCTGTGCGCCGATGGTCGTAGCGAAGGAAAAACCGTTGGCCATGGTTTTGGAAAAGAGGGTGGTGGCCCTGAAATTCAGGCCCATGCCGCCGTATGCTTCGGGGATGCCGGCGCCGCACAGGCCCAGTTCACCTGCCTTTTTCAGCAGGGCCAGCACTTCTTCCCGGTCCGCTTTGTCCGTCACCTGTAATTCGCGGCCGCGGCGGAAAAAGGGCTCCTGTATCTCGCGGATGCAGAACTCCGTCACCATGTCGGCAATCATCAGTTCCTCCTCGCTCCATTCTTCAGTGATGAAAATTTCCTCCGGCGGCGTGTCGCCCGCAATAAAATAACCCCCTTTTACCCGTGGGTTCGGCTCGGCAGCCGTTGCTTTTGGTTTCCGGGCTTCCGCCGGCTCAAATATCGCTTGTTGCATAAGCAGCTATGAATTGTTGGACAGATTTGGCGCCTGTTGCCCGGCCAGCCGGATTCCGGGCATGATCTCCAGGTTTTCGGCTTTTCGCTCTTCTGACAAATAGGGATATACCAGATGCCCGATGGCGCGGAGCGCGTCACCCCAGCCCGGATCGGTTTCCCCGAGTATCGTTTGCCGGGCAAACCAGAAATGCAGGGTTTGCCAGATCATTTCCGCCAGGCTGTCATATACGCCACCCAGGGGTTCCTGTACCAGCGTGCCCTTTCCGGCATGCAGGTACAGGATGTTCTTTATGATGTTGACCTCTTCCAGTACCTGCTGCCTGTGGCGCCGCCCGATCTCAGGGTAGGTGCGGATAATGTCGAGCGTGTCCTGGAAAAAAAAACGAAATTGCTGCATGTAGCCCAGGTAAACCCTCGCCACTTCCAGTTCCTCTCCCCTTTTCTGGAAAAGCCGCCCGCTGATGTCCAGTTCTTCCAGGGTCTTGAGCATGTAGCGGTAAATGGAATCCATGAGCGATTCCTTGCTCCTGAAGTGATAGGTGACACTACCGACGCTGACATCCAGGGCTGTGGAGATATCCCGAATGCGGATGTCGAAAAAACCCCGTTGGTTGAACAGTTCGATGGCTTTCCGGATGATCTGTTTTTTAAGGGGCAGGTTGTCCATTCGTACTCTTGTGCAGCATCTTTATTAGTGAACTGTACAAATGTACGGTTTTTTTAGATAAAGAATATGTTTTTGTGCGACAAATTAAGCAGGCCGGCAAAGCGGGCTCCTGCCGGGCTCACCGGTTCCGGGATCATGCCGCCTGGAGCAGTTTTACAGCTCCTTCAGTTTATCCGAATGCTTTTCCCGCAGCTTTTGAAGTTTGGGCGTGATCACGGCGAGGCAATAGCGGTTGGCCGGGTTTCGGCGATAGAACTCCTGGTGGTAATCTTCGGCCCGGTAGAAAGCTTCAAAAGGCGCCAGTTCGGTGACAATGGGATCGTCAAAATGAGCGTCCAGTTCGGCAATCACCTTTTCGGCCGCGGCCTTCTGCTGCTCGTCGTGGTAAAAAACGGCGGAGCGGTACTGGGGGCCCCGGTCTGCCCCCTGGCGGTTCAGGGTGGTAGGGTCGTGGGTGAGCATGTGGAGGCGCAAAAGATCTTCGTAGCTGATGACGTCCTGGTTGAAAACGGCCTGGACTGCCTCCGCATGGCCGGTGGTTCCGGAGGATACTTGTTCATAGGTAGCGGTTTCGGGCGTGCCGCCGCAGTAGCCGGAAATTACGTTCTCTACGCCCCTCAGCCCGCTGAAGATGGCTTCGGTGCACCAGAAGCAGCCCCCTGCGAAGGTGGCGGTGCGCAGGCCGGTGGTGCTCACTTTTTTCAGGGAGGCGGAGTTGATGCAGTAACGCAGGCCGCTGGGCATGGGCCCGTCGGGGAAGATGTGGCCCAGGTGGGCGTCGCACACATTACACATCACTTCTACCCGGCGCATGCCGTAACTGAAATCCATTTCGTACTTAATGGCGTTTTCCGTGACCGGCTGGGTAAAGCTCGGCCAGCCGGTGCCGGATTCGAATTTCTCGCGGGAGTCGAACAGCCAGTTGCCGCAGCATACGCAGCCATACAGGGCAGGCTCGAAAACGGAGCAATGCGCTCCGGTAAAAGCTCTTTCGGTGCCCTTCTGCCGGGCGATGCGAAACTGCTCGGGCGTCAGCAGGGCTTTCCACTCCTCTTCTGTTTTCTCCACCCTGCGCCCCGGCCTGGGGTTCCCGTTTTTGGCGAATTTGATGATGTCTAACCAGTTCAACATGGGCTTTTATTTTGGAATTCAGCTTTAAGAGGGCAGGCTCCATTGCAGGAGGTGCTTTTCCACTAACAGATCGGAACGGCGTATGGTTCTGGCAGGCCCTGTGCCGGCTCTCCCGGGCGGCTCAACAGTGCGGCAATGACAAAAATCAGTGAAATGCCGGAAAAAAGGCCAGACCTTAACTTTTCGTATTATCCAGTCCAAATCACCGAAGGCATGTCCAGAAACCTGACTTCCCTGTCTGCCCGCAAGGGCCTTTCCGAAAACCTTTTCGAACGCATCGGCGAGCTGTCCGAAAAAGAGGGCGCCCCCTCTGAGGAAGGCCTGCGGCAACTGGCTGAAGAATTCCTCATGGGGCCCGCCAACCTCTACGGCGCTGCTTCTTTTTATGACTTTACGCGGCCCGAAAACAAGGATATCAAGGTGTATGCCTGCAGCGGCTCGGCCTGCCTGCTGGCCGGCACTCAACCCGCGCTGAAAGCAAGGCTGGGCGCCTTTTTCCGGGAGGAAGAGATCGGCCAGGTGTGTTGCCTGGGCCGCTGCCATGAAAATGCGGCTTTTCATTATCAGGGGCGCAACTATTCCGGGCAGGATGCCGGCAAACTGCAGGACATCGTCGATGGCCGCCACACCGGCGGCCAGGATCAATACGAAGCCAGGGCGCACGGCCGGTCATTGCTTACCCGGGATTTCCCATCTCTGGACAACTGCCGCCATACCCTGGCGGGCATTCTGGCCCGGGGCCCCGAAGCGGCCTTGTCGGAGGCGATCCTTTCCGGGTTGCGGGGGCGGGGCGGAGCCGGCTTTCCCATGGCCGTAAAAATGAAAAGCTGCCGGGAAGCGCCCGGAGCGGAAAAATTCGTCGTCTGCAATGCCGACGAAGGCGACCCGGGAGCTTTCTCCGACCGATACCTGCTGGAGCAGCAGCCCTATTCCGTACTGATGGGTATGTTGCTGGCAGGATATATCACCGGCGCCGAAAGCGGGGTATTGTACATCCGGGCGGAATACCCGGAAGCCATCGTACGGATCGGCCAGGCCATAGCGGAGCTGGAGTGGCAGGGCATGGCCGGAGCGGACATTCTGGGGTCGGGGTTCAGTTTCCGCTTCAAGGCCATCAAGGCGCGGGGCGCATACATCTGTGGCGAAGAGACCGCCTTGCTGGCCTCTATCGAAGGGCAGCGCCCCGAGGTGCGGGTGCGGCCGCCCTATCCAACACAGGAAGGGCTCTTTGGCAAACCCACCCTGGTGAGTAATGTGGAAACCCTGGCCTGCCTTTACCACATCCTTCGCGACGGCGGCGCCGCTTTTGCGAAGATCGGCGCCAAACCATCGGCCGGGACCAAACTCCTGTC
Organism: Bacteroidota bacterium; assembly: GCA_963169455.1. GTDB lineage: Bacteria > Bacteroidota > Bacteroidia > Chitinophagales > Saprospiraceae > JACJYE01. The sequence goes on from CAUJDW010000144.1 coordinate 14,182, forward strand.
GCTCGATAGTTCCTTTGCCCGGCCGGGGGTTTGCGAAGTGGAGATGGGCACGCCCCTGGCAACCCTCGTGGACGAGCTGGGCGGCGGCTTTCGCCATCCCGTGAAAGCGCTGCACATCGGCGGGCCGCTGGGTGGGCTGGTTCCCGTCGGCATGATACCCGAACTGACGATAGACTTTGAATCCTTCGCGCGGCACGGCTTCCTCCTGGGCCATGCTTCCGTCGTCGGCATTCCGGAGGGCTATCCCATGATCGCCTACCTGGAGCACCTTTTTGAATTTGCGGCCCACGAGAGCTGTGGCAAGTGTTTCCCCTGCCGGCTGGGGTCGGTGCGGGGGAAGGAACTCCTGCAGAAGGCCCGGGCCGGGGAATGCGCCATCAGTGAGGCCCTCTTTGAGGACCTGCTCGACACCCTGGAAAAAGGTTCGCTTTGCGGGCTGGGCGGCGGGCTGCCCTTGCCGGTGCGCAATGCTCTGCAGTACTTTCAGGAAGAATTGAAGCCTTATTTTTCCCAAACGCAAATTGCCGTCCAATGAATCAGCATCAGGTAGCCTTCATCAACGACAAAGCCCATGAGATGCGGGAAGGAGAAACCATTCTGTCCTTCATTCGCCGCCATCATGGCGAGGGTTATGTGCCCACGCTTTGCGATAACCCGCTGCTGGAACCTTTCGGCTCCTGCCGGTTGTGCAGCGTGGAAGTGGCCCGTCCCGGGAACGGCGCGTTGAAAACGGTGGCGGCCTGCCATACTCCTGTTGCGGAGGGCATGCACATTTTTACGGATACGGAGGCCATCAGGCGCCTGCGCCACAATATCGTAGAACTGATCCTGACCGACCACCCCCTCGACTGCCTGACCTGCGAGGCCAACGGCCGCTGTGAACTTCAGCAGGTGGCGGCCCGCGTGGGCATTCGCGAAGTGCGTTATCCGGCGGGGCGCAACCACCTCGGCCGCCCAAAAGACGAAAGCCACCCTTACCTGCGCAGCGACCTCTCCAAATGTATCAACTGTTACCAATGCGTGCGCGCCTGTGATGAAGTGCAGGGCGAATTCGTCCTCAGCATGGCCGGGCGGGGCTTCGACAACCACATCATCAAGGGCTTGGACACCTCCTTTGCCAATTCCTACTGCGTATCCTGCGGCGCCTGCGCCCAGGCCTGCCCGACGGCGGCCATCTCGGATATTTTCCAGCCTGCCGCCCGGAGCGCCACGGAAACAGTGCGCACCGTCTGCACCTATTGCGGCGTGGGTTGCAACCTGGAAGTGGCCAAACACGACAACACCATTCTGAGCATTTCCGCCCCCGAAGATGCGGAAGTGAACCACGGCCATACCTGCGTGAAAGGCCGCTACGCTTTCCGCTTCTACAACCACCCCGACCGGCTCCGGTCTCCCATGATCCGGCGCAACGGACAGCTCGAAGCGGTGAGCTGGGACGAGGCTTATGACTACATCGCCGAGCGGCTGACAGCCATCAGGGCGGAATACGGCCCCGGGGCCATTGCTGGCATTTCTTCCTCCCGTTGCACCAACGAGGAGAACTACCTGATGCAGAAATTCATGCGCGCCGTCATCGGCACGAACAACATAGATGGCTGCGCCCGCGTCTGCCATGCGCCGACAGCACTGGGTATGCAGCGCACCTTCGGCACCGGCGCCGCCACCAACTCCATCGGTGATCTGCAGTTTACCGACTGCATCCTGGTGATCGGCGCCAACCCCACCACGGGGCACCCGGTAACGGGAGCGAAGATCAAACAGCAGGCCATGAAGGGCAAAACGCTCATCGTAGTGGATCCCCGGCGTACGGAACTTGCCCGGCACGCCACCTACCACCTGCAGCTCCGGCCAGGAACCAACGTGGCTCTGCTGAACATGATGATCTACTACATCCTGAAAGAGAAGCTGGAAGACAGGGGCTTCATCGAAGAGAGAACGGAAGGTTTTGAGGAGTTGCGCCGCAACATCATGGCCCTGGACCTGGATGCCATGGAGGCCGTCTGCGGCGTGGGCCGGGAGCTGGTGCGGGAGGCCGCCGTAGCTTACGCTACCGCCCCCAACGCCATGAGTTTCCACGGCCTGGGCGTAACGGAGCACTATCAGGGCACCTTCGCAGTCATGCAGATCGCCGCCCTGGCCATGCTCACCGGCAATATCGGCCGGCGCGGCGTGGGCGTCAACCCGCTGCGCGGGCAGAACAACGTGCAGGGCGCCGCCGATATGGGTGTGCAGCCCAATCTGGGCCCCGGCTACCTGGACATACGCAACCCGGAAATGCGCCAGACATACGAAGCGGTGTATGGCGTAAGCCTGCCGTCGGAGCCGGGCTACACTATCCCCGGAATGTTTGAAGCTGCGGCGGAAGGGAAACTGAAAGCCCTCTGGATCATGGGCGAAGATGTGGTGCAGACGGAGCCCAATACCGACAAAGTGCGGCATGCCTTGCAACAGCTCGATCTGTTCATCCTGCAGGAGTTATTCTACTCCGAAACGGCCAGCTATGCCGACGTCATTCTGCCGGCCGCTTCCTTTTTTGAGAAGTCGGGCACCTTTACCAATGGCGAGCGCCGCATACAGCGCGTCAACCGGGTGGCGCCTCCCCTGCCGGGAACCAAAGCCGACGGCGAGATCATTACCGACATCATGAACCGGATGGGCTACCCCCAGCTTACCTACGACCCTGCCACCCTGCTGGAGGAGATTTCACAGGTGGCGCCCGCCTTCCGGGGGGTCCGCTGGGAACGCCTGGGCCGCAACGGGCTGCAATGGCCCGTTGCGGAAGACGGTACCGATACTCAGATATTACACACCGAAACCTTCAAACTTGGCAAAGGCCGCCTGTTTTATATCGATTACCAGGAGAGCCGCGAACTCGAAAAATACGGCGAGGAGTACCCCCTCATTCTCACTACCAACCGCGGCCTGGAGCACTATAACAGCGGCTCCATGACCCGGCGGACGCAGGATACGGACATTGTGGGCGAAGACCTGCTGCTCATCAATCCGGAAGATGCCCGCAGCCGGGGTATAGAGGATGGCGATAAGGTCACCCTTAGCTCTGCCCGTGGAGCGGTTTCCATCCGGGCTAAGATAACAGATGTGGTCAGGCCGGGGGTGCTAAGCACGACCTTCCACTTCCCGGAGATACTCGTCAACCAGATCACGAGCGATGTGCTGGACAGCGAGGCGGATTGCCCGGAGTACAAGGTGGTGGCGGTGGAGGTGGAGGTGCGCCTGAGGGAGGGCATCCCTTAAGGGATGCCATCCCTCTGGCGCCAGCGGCTAATCAAATGCCACCCTGTACTCAATAAGGATGCGTGGCGGGTTCATGTATTCTATCTTGCAAGAAGAATATTTATGAACACATGAGCCCCGATATGCGCCATCTCATCCCTTCAGCAGATATCGATGAAAACGCTACCCTGCGCCGCCTGATGGAAGGCACGGCCCTGTCCACCGGCGAAGCATTTTTCAAGGCGCTGGCCAAAAACCTTGCCCAGGCCCTGGGTGTCCACGGCGCCTGGGTGACGGAATACATGGAAGAGCAGGGGCGCCTGCGCGCCCTGGCCTTCTGGCTGGACGGCGGTTGGGTGGAGGAATACGAATACGACATCGCCGGCACGCCTTGTGAGCCCGTCATCGAATGCCAGTCGTTGATCCATATCCCCAGTGAAGTAATCCGGCTTTTTCCCAAAGACCCCGACCTGCCGGGCATGGGAGCAGTGAGCTACATGGGTGTTCCGCTAAAGGATGTGGACCGGCGGGTGCTGGGCCACCTGGCTGTTCTGGACGACAAGCCCATGCCGCCCCAGCCGAGGCTGACGGCTATTTTCCACATTTTTGCCGCCCGCGCCGCAACCGAGCTGCGGCGCATGCGGGCCACGCGGCAACTCGAGCAGCAGGAAGCCAGGCTCAGCCGCCTGTTCAGGGGCACTATGGACGGCATCGTGGAACTGGACAGCAGCTGGCGGATCACTCAGGCCAATCCGGAAGCCTGCCGCCTGCTGGGGGGAGCCGAAACGGCAACTCTTGCCGGAATGGACTTTCGGGCCTTCATAAGCCCGGAGCGGTCGGAAATGCTGGCCGGAGCGATCAGGGAGTTGGCGGAAGAAAGCGAAGGGCGGCCCTACCGCTGGCTGCCCGGAGGTTTTGCCTGCAACAGCCTGGACGGGCAATCCTTCCCTGCCGAAGCCAGCCTGTCGAAGTATCTGGCCGAAGATTGCCCGTACTACATCCTCGTCATCCGCGACAGCCGGGAGCGGTTCGCTGCAGAGGCGCAGATACAGTCGCTGGCCGAAGAACGCGAATACCTGCGCCGGGAAGTCGCTGCCCTGGAAGAGCAGGGAGAGATACTGGGAGACAGCCCGGCCATCCGGTCGGCGCTGCGACAGGTTCGGCAGGTGGCAGGCACGGATGCCGGCGTTCTGCTACTGGGAGAAAGCGGAGTGGGCAAGGAGCTTTTTGCCCGGGCCATCCACCGGCAAAGCCCTCGGGCCTGCAGGCAGTTGGTGAAACTGAACTGCGCGGCCCTGCCGGCTTCTCTGATCGAGAGTGAGTTGTTCGGGCATGAGAAAGGAGCCTTCACCGGCGCCACCGCCAAAAGGGAAGGGCGTTTTGCCCTGGCCGACGGCGGCACGATCTTCCTGGATGAAATCGGCGAACTGCCCCTGGAATTGCAGGCCAAACTGCTGCGCGTCCTGCAGGAAGGCGAATTCGAACCGCTGGGCAGCTCCGAAACCCGCCGGGTGGACGTGCGGGTGGTTGCCGCCACCAACCGCAACCTGCTCAAAGAGGTATGGGACGGCCGGTTCCGGGCCGACCTGTACTACCGCCTGAGCGTTTTCCCTATCCCCATTCCCCCGCTGCGCGAAAGAGGTGACGACATCGGTAAACTGGCCCAGGCCTTTGCCGACGACTATGGCCGGAGAATGGGTAAAAAACTGGCCCCCCTTTCCGGGAGCCAGCAAAAAGCCCTGCAGGCTTACCCCTGGCCCGGAAATGTGCGGGAACTGCAGAACGTCATCGAAAGAGCCGTGATTACCTCCCGGGAAGGGGTGCTCAACCTGGATTTTGCCATGCCACAGCCCGGCCCCGGCCCCGGTTCCGCTCCGGAAGGCGCCAGCCGGATATATACCGAAGCCGAACTGCGCGGACTGGAACGGGCAAACATCATCCGCGCCCTGGAAGCCTGTGAGGGGCGGATTGCCGGCGAACAGGGCGCGGCAAGGCTCCTGGGGCTGAAACCCACCACCCTCAATTCAAGGATCAAGGCCCTTGACATTCCCCGCTGAACGCGGCGGGCCGCGATATTTCGTGGCGAAATCTCGTCAATCTGCGAAATGTCGCCACTGAAGTACGGGGTTGTTTTTTTTCAAAATATTGATTTTTAGTGTTTTATGAAATTGGCACGCGGCATGCATAGTGATTGGAAATTACATCACCTAAAAAATTTTCAATCATGGAAGCAATTCAGAAGAAATTGAACGGTGTAAACCTCGATGGTTTATTCGGTACGATCGAAGTGATCAGGGAAAAGCCGGAAATTGCCGCGTTCCAGTTCCGCGCCCGCAACCAGTGGATCGACGGCAGCCACAACCGCACCACGATCAAGGAATTCTATGGCGGATGCCAGGAGGATACTTCCCGGACGGCCCCCTTCGTGTTCGACAATGACGAGCCGCCCATTCTGCTGGGTGAAAACAAAGGCGCCAACCCGGTGGAATTCATCCTGCACGGCCTGGCCGGCTGCCTGACGACCTCCATGGTGCTGCACGCCGCTGCTCTGGGCATCCCGGTCAAAAAGGTGGAATCCACCCTGGAAGGCGACCTCGACGTGCAGGGCCTGCTGGGGCTGGATGACTCGGTGCGCAACGGTTACGAGGGCATCCGCGTCACTTTCCGGATCGAAGGCGACCTGACGGAGGAGCAGAAGGAGGAGTTGGTGAAGATTGCCACGCAGCGTTCGCCGGTGTTCGACATCGTATCGAACCCGGTGCCGGTCCAGGTGCGGCTCCAACAGGACTAAAGCCGAAGGAATCACCCGGCTTATTCAGCCCTGCCCCGGAAAATGCGCCGGGACAGGGCTGTTTCGTTTCCGAAAGAGGCGAGGCGAAAAAATTAACCTTACCTTTACAATGGTTTAACCTTCAGGCCGTAGCTTTATCTCCTTATTTATAAGGCCCAAGTTATGCCCGATTTCTATCTCATCGCCATAGTACTGCTCTTCTGGCTGGCCATATTCGACCTGGTCGTGGGGGTGAGTAACGACGCGGTGAATTTTCTGAACTCGGCAGTGGGGTCCAAAGTTGCGCCGCGGCACATCATCATGATCGTGGCCAGCCTGGGCATATTCATTGGCGCCACCTTCTCCAGCGGCATGATGGAGGTGGCCCGCAAGGGTATCTTCAACCCCGAGCTTTTCTATTTCTCCGAGGTGATCGTCATTTTCCTGGCCGTCATGCTGACGGATGTCATACTGCTCGACCTGTTCAATACATTCGGCATGCCGACGTCCACCACCGTGTCACTGGTTTTCGAACTGCTGGGCGCTTCGGTTGCTGTCGCCCTGTTCAAGGTGGCGACAAATGGAGACGGCTTTGGGGCAATGGCTGAATATATCAATACCTCCAGTGCGCTGGCCATCATTTCAGCGATATTCATATCCGTGGGGATAGCCTTCACCGTGGGAACGATCGTGCAGTATTTGTCGAGGTTGCTGTTCTCATTTCACTACGAGCGGCGCATGAACTGGGTAGGAGGGATTTATGGTGGGCTGGCTCTGTCACTGATGACCTTTTTTCTGGTGTTCAAAGGCTTAAAAGGGGCTTCATTCGTTTCGGCGGACCTTCTCAAGTGGATTTCGGCCAACACCCTGTTGCTGATGGGCCTGGCTTTCCTGTTCTGGAGCGTGGCCATGCAGGTGCTGATCTCGGTTTTCAAGGTCAACATCCTGCGCATCATCGTATTGTTCGGCACCTTTTCGCTCGCCATGGCCTTTGCGGGCAACGACCTGGTCAATTTTATCGGAGTGCCGATCGCTGCCCTTGAATCCTATGCCGCCTGGTCCAAATCGGGGGTGATGGCTATGGATTACAACATGAAGGTATTGGCCGAACCGGTTCGGACCAATACCTACCTGCTACTGGGCGCCGGCTTTATCATGATCGTCACCCTGTGGCTTTCGCGCAAGGCCCGCACCGTAACAGACACCGAGGTCAAGCTGGGGCGCCAGGAGGAGGGCCTGGAGCGTTTTTCCCCGAATGCCCTGTCGCGCTCCATCGTGCGGTTCACCCGCCTGCTGGGCAGAGGGGTGGCCTGGGTGCTGCCCGAGTCCTGGCTGAATAAGGCGGAGCGAAGCTTCCGCCCGGTGAGCATGCTCACCGTCAACGGCAAAGAATTCGACCCGCCTGATTTCGACCTGGTCCGCGCCGCCGTCAACCTCACGGTGGCCAGCACGCTCATCGCATTCGCCACATCCCTGAAGCTGCCGCTCTCCACCACTTATGTATCCTTTATGGTGGCGATGGGCACCTCCCTGGCCGACCGCGCCTGGGGCCGCGACAGTGCGGTGTACCGCGTAGCCGGCGTACTCAACGTGATCGGCGGCTGGTTCCTTACGGCATTCATCGCCTTTTCGGTATCGGCCACCTTCGCCTGGCTGATCCTGAATTTCAACTTGTGGGCTGTCGGCGGCATCATCCTGCTGGCCGCCGCCATGATGACGCACACTTTCGTCCTGCACCGCCGGCGGGAAAAGGAAAAGGCGGCGGAAGAAGCACTGGACCGGAAGGGCAGAGCCATTCCCGCCAACGTCGTTTTGCAGGAAACCTATGCCAGTGTAGTCACTACCCTGTCCAACATCCGCTCCGCCCTGCACGACTCGGTCTTCGGCCTGCTGCAGGAAGATATGCTCCTAATCGGGCGGGCGGAAAAGGATGTGAAGGAACTGGGCAAGGGCAAAAAGGCGCTGAAGAAACAACTCTACAGCTCTATCCGGAGCATTTCGGAAGACTACAGCGAAAGCAGCCGCGTTTACCTGCTGGTATACGACCTGGAACAGGATATCCTTCAATCCATCTCCTTTATCGTGGAAGCCTGCCGCGAGCATGTCGCGAACGTCCACAAGCCCCTGAGCCCGGAGCAGGGTGAAAATCTCTATAAAATCCAGAAGGACATCAGCGCCTTCTTCCAGGAAGTGTCCGACATGGTCGCCAAATCGGATTTCAGAGGGCTGGACAAGCTGCTGGACAACAAGCGGAAGCTCTTTATCCAGTTGGAGCGGCTGATCCACCAGCAGGTGGAAGGAATCAAGAAGGAACTATACGGCCGGCGCAACAGCATGCTTTACTTCAGCCTGTTGCTCGAATTCAAGGACCTGATCGCCGTGGCGGCCCGCTTTGCCAAGCTGTACGAACGGGCGCAACATGCCCTCACCAAGGAAAAAGGCCTACCTCTCGTGGCCGGGCCTCCCAGATTGTAGCCCCCCTCCGAAGTGTTTGCCCGGGCAGTTGAATGACGAGCTGCCTGAATTGCCGCTCAAAATAGAGCCGCAGAGATGCAAAGAGGCTGCATCCTCTGCGGCTATGCGGTTTATAGACAGGCAATCGCTCCTATTCCAGAACGAAAATATTCTTCTCCCTGCAAATCTGCTTGAGCTTTTCCGGCCAGACCGTTACGCTGACTTCTCCGATATGGGCTTTTCGCAACAGCAGCATGAGGACACGCGACTGCCCGATGCCGCCGCCGATGCTCAGCGGCAGTTCGTTGTTGATAATTGCCTTGTGATAGGGCAGTTGCAGGAAGTCGAGCTGCCCGGTGATTTCCAGTTGCCTGCGCAGGGTCTGGGCGTTTACCCGCACGCCCATGGAAGAAAGTTCGTGCCGGCGCTTTGTGACCGGGTTCCAGACGAGAATATCGCCATTGAGGCCGTGCATGGGGCGCCCCTCTTTGGAAACGGTTTCCGTCACCCAGTCGTCGTAGTCGGGCGCGCGCATTTCGTGGGGGAAGCCGTCGTCGAGTGTCCAGCCGATGCCATAGATAAACACGGCGGGGTATTCCTGCACAATCTGTGTTTCGCGTTGCTTGCGCGGCAGGTCGGGGTAGCGGGCCAGCAGGTCTTCGGCATGGATGAAAGTGAGTTCCTCAGGCAGTTCGGGGTAACGGCTGTCCCTTAAAGCCGGAAATTCCCGGAGCAGGAAGGTTTCCGCACCTTTGATCACTTTCCATATCCTGGCCACCACATCGGTCAGGAATTCCAGGTTGCGCTCTTTGGCGGTGATAGCCCGTTCCCAGTCCCATTGATCGACGTATGCGCTGTGGTCGTGGTCGAGGAAGTAATCTTTGCGTATGGCCCGCATATCGGTGAGCAGGCCTTCGCCGGGCTGCATGTCGAATTGTTTCAGTGCGACGCGCTTCCATTTGGTGGCGGCCTGAACGACCTGAGCTTCGATGGGGTTTTTGCCCCGGTCATTGGAGATGTAAAATTCGACAGGCGTGCGCGAGCCATCGCGGTCGAGATAGTCATTGACGCCGCTGTGTTTATCGACGATGAGGGGGACTTCCACCATCATCAGGTTGAGGGCTTCGCAGAGGTGGTCTTCGATGTAGCGCCTGGCGGCCCTGATGGCGCGCTGCGTGTCCTTACGGTTGAGCAGGGACTTGTAATCCCTGGGTAATACTTGCTCAATTTCTTCGTAACTGCCAATACCCGGCCCTGCCAGGTCTGCTTTTTTATCTGCGATCAGCATAGAGGTTTGGTTTTGAATGGTTAAAGGATTGGAAAGGCATGCCAACATGCCAATATGTCAGCACGTTGGCGCCAGCCTATAAGTTAGCGGCCGCATTCCATTCCCTCTATGAGGATCATCACCGCGGGGGATTGATTTTGGTCAGTGGCGGGATTAATGAGGAGACATTTTTCCGAGCAAGGCCTGGAAGCGGGGGTGTTTCCGCAGCCCGTTGAGGTTGCTGTCGTTGGCGTACCAACCCCATTGGGTGATGCCCTCTTCGTAGGCGTGTTCGAGGCAGGAGAGCGCTTCTTCGTTCATGCCGAGTATGGCGTAAACGCAGCCTGCGTTGTACAGCAGCATCGGGTCGGAAGGGTTGATGGAGAGGGCCCGTTCCAGCCATGCGAGGGCTTTTTCTTTTTCACCCAGGCTGGCCAGCCCGTTGGCCCCGAGGTAGAGGGCGCGCAGGTCGGTGGGGTCGAGCAGCAGGTTGCCTTCGGCTACTTCGAGGCCGCGGTGTTGTGCGGCGATGGCTTTTTCCCTTTTGCCCAGCCCGGCGTAAACCTGCCCGGCCAGCAGGAGCGACTGGTAGTCTTCGGGGCGCACGCGGTTGGCCTCTTCAAACCAGTAGGCCGCCTTTTCCAGCTTGCCCTGAGCGTAATAAAGGCGGGCGAAGAGATAGCGGGCCTCGAACAGTTTGGGGTCCAGCTCCAGCGCCTGTTCGAAAGCCATTTCGGCTTCTTCGAACCTGTTTTCGAGAGACAGCGAATGGCCGTAGGCGACAAAGGCCTCCGCCAGCAGGGGGTCGAGCTCGATGGCCCGGCGGCTGGCCCGCCCGGCAGCCAGCAGGTATTCTTCTTTGTTGTCCACGTACATGTACAGGTAGGCGTAGCAGTTGGCCATGCCGCAATGGGCCAGGGCGTATGTGTCGTCCTGTTCGACGGCCTCCCGGAAAAGGCGCAGGGCGTTCTGAATGCTTTCGGGGCTGAACTGGTAGAAATACTGGCGCCCTTTCAGATAGCGGTCGTAAGCCTGCAGGTCGCTGGAATGGCGGCTTTTGATGTCGCGCACCCGTTTGGAGATGAGCTTGATCTTCAGAGCGGTGGCGATGTTCTGGGCAATTTCGTCCTGAACGGCAAACAGGCCTGACATCTCCCGCTCGAACTTGCCGGCCCAGAGGTTGTAGCCGGTTTCACTGTCCACCAGTTCGGCCAAAACCCGGATCTGCCCGTTCGACTTATTCACGGAACCTGCCAGGATGGCCCTGGCGCCCAGCTGTTTGCCAATCTCCCGGATGCTCAGCGGCTGCCCTTTGAGCGCAAAGGAAGCAGAACGGGCAACGACCCGCAGCCCCGGCACTTTGTTCAGGGCGATGATTATCTCTTCCGCCATGCCGTCGCCGAAATAGTCCTGTTCCGGGCTTCCACTCAGGTTGGTGAAGGGGAGCACCGCTACGGCCGGAGAAGGCGTCTCCGTCCGTGGGGGCGGGAAATTGGAAGGTATGCCGGGAATGGCCAGCTGGTACAAGCGCTCGGGCTGCTCGAAGCCGCGAAGCAGAAACTCTCCGAGGTCTTCAAAGGTGAGGCTCCCTTCGTTGAAGCTTACTTTCAGGCGCTGGATGGTGGCCTGCGACAGCAACACCTGGCCGCCATGGGCGGCGTTGCAGACGCGGGATGCGCGATGCACTTCCAGTCCGATATAACCGGCAGGGGTGGCCACTGCCTCGCCGGTGTGGATGCCGATGCGCACCTTCAGGCCGGCTTTCCTGGCCCAGGGCTGCGAATAAAACGCCCACTGCGCCATCACTGCGCTGTGAACAGCCATGGCGGGGCTGGAAAAAACGGCAAAAAAGCCGTCGCCTGCCGTATCCACTTCCCTGCCATGCAGCTTTTCCAGCGAGTGGCGGATCGTCTGATGGTATTTTTCCAGCACATAGGGATAACCCTCGCCCAGCCGCTTGATGAGCTGGGTAGAATCTTCGATGTCGGCGAAGAAAAATGTGACGGACTCCTTGGGGAGCTGGTTCATGGCTTGCTGTTCCGATATTCCAAAAATAACTGGAATTCCCGAAGGGGTGACAAATTTCATCGGAAAACGCCCGGGCCTTCTATATTTTGCCGCCCAATCCTTTATTTTCATCCTAACCAAATTGAACTGATGCACCAGAAAATCACGATCGAACCCTTCCGCATCAAAGTAGTAGAACAAATCAGGCTGGCGTCGGATGACGAACGCCGGGAATTTTTGAAAAAAGCGCATTACAACCTCTTCCTGCTGCATTCCGATGAGGTGATCATCGACCTGCTGACCGACAGCGGCACCTCGGCCATGAGCGCCGAACAATGGGGCGGCATCATGCGGGGCGACGAGAGCTACGCCGGGGCGCGAAGCTGGTTGCGCATGGAAGCGGAGATCAGGAGCCTCACAGGCTGCCCTTATATTCTGCCTACCCACCAGGGCCGGGCGGCCGAACACCTGCTCTACTCCCGCATCGGCGGCCCGGGCAAAGTGTTCATCAGCAACACCCATTTCGACACCACCCGCGCCAACATCGAGTTCTCAGGAGCCACCGCGCTGGACATCCCCCTCGAAGCCGCGCACCATCCGGAGGAATACCACCCTTTCAAAGGCAATCTCGATACCAGTAAACTGGAGGAACTCATCCGGCTGCACGGAGCCGGCAATATCGGGGCCGTCATTCTTACCGTCACCAACAATACCGGCGGCGGGCAGCCGGTTAGCATGGCCAACACGCGCGCCGTATCGGAAATCTGCAAAGCGCATGGCATCCGCTTTATACTCGACGCCTGCCGGATCGCCGAAAACGCCTACTTCATCCGGGAGCGGGAAGCTGGCTACGGGGAGAAGAGCTACCGCGAGATCGCTCAGGAGATGTTCGCCCTGGCCGACGGCTGCATCATGAGCGCGAAAAAGGACGGGCTGGTCAATATGGGCGGTTTCCTTGCCCTCAACGACCACGAGCTGGCGGTGCAGTGCCGCACGGTGCTCATCATTACCGAAGGTTACGCCACTTACGGCGGGCTGTCGGGCCGCGATATGGAGGCCATCGCCATCGGGCTGCGGGAGGTTTTTGAACCGGATTACCTGGAATACCGCATCAAGAGCACCGCCTACCTGGGGAAGCACCTGCGCGACATCGGCGTGCCCATCATCTGGCCTCCGGGCGGCCACGCCATCTACATCGACGCCAAGGCATTTTATCCCCATATCCCCGCGGAAGAATTCCCCGGACAGGCGCTGGCCTGTGAGCTATACCTCAAAGCGGGCATCCGAAGCTGTGAAATCGGTTCGGTTATGTTCGGAAAATACGATGAGCAGGGCCGCCTCATCCCCGCCCAGATGGAGCTGGTGCGCCTGGCCATCCCGCGCCGCGTTTACACCCAAAGCCATATCGACTACGTGGTGGAAACCTTCCGCGAACTGGAACAGGAACGCGAACGGGCCCACGGCTACCGGATCACCTACGAGCCGCCTTTCCTGCGGCATTTTACCGCGCGGTTCGAGCCGGTGGGAGAGGAAGGCCGTAAGGGCTAAAGGTCGTAAGGTCTAAAGGTCAAGGAACTCATAGCCTTCCGGCCTAACGACCTTCCAACCTTCTGACCTCATGACTTCATTCCCCGGAAAAACCCTACCTTCATCCCTGGAAAACCGAAAGCATTATGACCCTCGAACTGCACCAACTCATCATCCACGAGCTGGAAAAGGAGCCCGACTCGGGCGAAGCCCGGCTGTTCCTGACAGATGCTGCCGTGCCGGCTTCCGAACGGGCGGAGCAGCTGGTGGAAAAGCTCAACCATACTTTTGTCCAGAAAGAGGAGGTACTGAGCGGCTATCTGAGCCCGCCGGAGGACGCCCTTTTCCCTGGCTATTTCCAGCATTTACTCGATGACCGGATTTCCCCAGAAGCTTTCTTGGCTTTCTCCCGGGAAACGATGAATGCGCTGCAACTGGCCCTGCAGGGCGTGGTGGGCGCCAAAGGGGGCTACCTGGTGTATGCCGACTACTCCGAATTCGATCAGCGTATGCTGGGGATTTTTCTGGTGCGGGACACCGAAGGTGTCGTTTTTCGGAAAAATGAAGCCGATGGCGTTTTCGAACTCAACACCATCACCTACCTCAACACCGACAAACTGGCCATGGCCTGCCGCATCCGGATCGGCCGCTACGACGGCGGCCAGGGGCGCTGCGTGGAACTGATCAAACACGCCAAAAGCCAGAAGGAAATTTCGGAATACTTCATCCACTGGATCGGGCTGGACCGGCCCGAGAGCAGCCGTGAAATGACCGCCACTTTCCTGCAGATGGCCAGCGAACTGCCCCTGCCGGCAGAAGCAGAAACGGGCCGCCCCATGGAAGAGAGCCGCTTTCGCGAAAAGGTGCTGCAGTTCGCCATGAACAGCCCGCAGAAAACGATCCATGTAGGGCATTTTGAAAAGGAGTTTTACGGAGAGGCAAAACCCGTACAGCAATACCTCGAAGACAATGGCCTGGCTCTCGATGAGGAATTCCGCTTCGACCGCAAAGCGCTGCGGGAGTTCTACAACTACAAAGTATCCTCCGAGAAGATATACCTCTATTTCAACCGCGGCCACCTCAAGTCGGGCCTGATCGTGGTGGACGGCGACAGCGTGACCATCCACAGCCCGGACCTGGCGGAGCAGATCATGGACATCATCGGGGATAATAACCGGGTTTGACTTACTCAGTAGCGGCAATCCGCCGCCCGGTGTTTCACATAATAGCTTTTGAAGTTCTTCGCCTTCGGGTCCATGCATCCTTCCAGCTTGAGCAGTTCTACGTTTTGGAACTCCACGGGGTGGCTTTCGCTTTGCAGGGAGATCGTTCCACCCGTTAGCATCGCCCCATCCGGTTTGGCGGCCGGGTCGAAACCATTGACAACGCCGCCTCCGATCCGGGGTTTGGAATAGCTCAGCACCAGCTCTCCGTTCACGAAATGCTGGATGAGCGAATCTCCAAGCGCCAGCACTTCCACCGTTACCCATTGATCGCCCTCATAGGTTTTGGAGCTGGAGTTCACGCAATGGCCGGTGAATAACTGCCCGTTCATCTCCACATGGGTGCCGGGCGTACAGAGGTTGGCCGTCGGGCGCTCGCCTTCGCCCGTGCCGCCCAGAAGCTGAACTTCGATGGAAATGGGGAAATCCTGATCCAGGCCCATCGATTCGGCGCTTTGGCCGTGGATCATGAGGCCGCTGTTGCGCAGGGCCCAGTCGGCGCCGCCGGGCGCCTGTTCGCCGGTAAAGCGGTAGGTAGCGCGAAGGCGGTAATAGGAAAAAGTCCGTTCGTAGAAGAGGTGCCCGAATTGGTTGTCGAAAGCGGTGTAGCCGTCGTAGGATGCTTTGAGGATGCCGTTTTCCACCCGGAAGGTGTTGGCGAAGTTTTCGCCCAGAGCATGCCCTTTGATCTTGGGCGTCCAGCCGTCCAGGTTTTTGCCGTTGAAGAGCGGTTGCCATTCTTCCTTACTGGCCTGCGAGGGCAGCTTGCTGGTATGGCAGCCGGAGAAAAGTGCAAAAAACAGGAGAAGGGAAAAAAACAGTTTGTTTTTCATTAGAACTTTAATTACTGATCACCCGGAATTCCGTCCGCCGGTTCTTGGCATGTTCTTCTTCCGAACAAGGCGTCCCGTCGATACAGGTGTTCACCGGCTGCGATTCGCCGAAGCCCCTGGCCACGAGTCGGCGGCGTTCGATCCCTTTGGAAGCCAGGTAGTCCACAACCGATTGGGCGCGGCGCTGCGAGAGGTCCAGGTTGTACTCGTCGGTGGCCCGCGAGTCGGTATGTGAGCTGATCTCCACGCTGATCAGCGGCTTGGCTTTCATCAGTTTGAATATCTTTTCCTCGACCACGCGCTTGGAGTCTTCGGTAAGCCGGGCGCTGTTGAATTCGTAATAGATGGGCAGCACGTTGTAGTCGGCCAGCTCGCATTCGATCTCTTCCCAAACCGTGAGCCCCCCCTTTTCCTTCAGCCGGCGCACGGTTTCGGTGCGGTAAACGGCGGGCACTTCGATTTCCTTTACGGTGGCGTCCTGAACCAGCACCCGGCGGGTATAGGTTTCATAAACGGGCGGGATTTCGATGGTGTCCACCCGGGCTTCACTCGTTATCACCTGTTTGGTAATGCTGATGGTGCGGCCTTTTTCCTGCCGGGTTTCGACGGTGGCGTCGCGCAGCAGAGTATCTACGATGACCGATTTTTTCTCGGCGGGATATTTCACATAACAGAGCACCATGCAATCGCGCAGGTCGGGCGATTTGCAGTTTTCGGTAGAAACCTGGTACTCGTAACGGGCATAAGCCGGGCGGACTTCCACCTCGGCAGTGGATACTGCAAACTGGGCTTCCTTCACCTCCAGTTCGCTGTATGGCTCCTCGATGAGGAACTCTTCCACCACGGTTTTGTACTGGGCGGGAACATAAACGAACTTTTTCGTGCCGGGCTTGGCCAGCACCTCCACCTCTTCGTCCTTATACACGGCCGGAACAGCTACCAGTTTTTTGTGAGCTGGTTTTTCCAGCACCTTTACCTCTTCATCTTCCCAGACATCAGGAGTCACGCAACGCACGTAACATTTGCCTTCCTCCGGGTTTTCCGGCAGCCCCTGGGCAAACAAGGCCGGGCCGAGCAAACCAAAAAACAAGCTGTACATTAGGGTTCTCATAGTGATCGTTTTAGGTAGTTTCTGCAATTGGACAGATTTATTGGAAAATGGAAATTCTTCCCGGAATGCCGTTAAAATTCCCGTTCTTTCAGATGAGGAGTGATATGTTTCAAGGATTTCGGCTTGGGAAAATTAAAAAATTATCCTAATAATATTATGTGCTTCAAAAGGATTGTCCATAAATGTTTTTTGGCTACGGCCGGGCTATGCCTGTTGCTCTCCTCCTGTGGCGCAGGGCAGCAATTGCCACCCAGGGCGGAGGAGGCTTCCGGTTTTCAGCTGGATGAACGCCTGGAGCGCATTCGCATGAAGAGCATGGAAGGGGAGCCTTTTACGCTGGGAGCCTATGCCGGGCGCCCCGTCTTTCTCAATTTCTGGGCCAGTTGGTGCGCGCCATGCATCAGTGAAATGGGTTCTGTCGCCGAGATATTCAGCCAATATGGCGCGGATATAACTTTCCTGGCTGTCAGTACGGACGATCTTTCCACCATTCGGCAGTTTAAGGAAAAACACGGCTTTCCTTTCCCTTTCGCCCAACTGGAAGGCGATTATATCGACGCCTTTATAATTAAACTTCCAACTACCCTGCTCATCAGCCGGGACGGGCGCCTGATGTTTGAAGAAGAGGGGTTTCGGGTATGGACTACCGATGCCTTGAGGCGGAAGGTGGAGGCATTGATCAAATAAGTGTTTACAATGCTGCAGCCAGAAAATGCCGGGCGGGCGCGAAACAGTTTTTCATACCGGGCAATTTAAAAAAATATCCTAATTTGGTTGATGGCGAGGCCCACGCTCCGTATAAACAAACGCTTTTATGAAAATCGTCTTTCTCTCCGATACTCATGCTCAGCACCGCAAAGCGGACATTCCCGATGGCGATATATTCCTCCACGGCGGCGACGTAACCAGCGGCAGGGAAGATCAAATGCTCGATTTCCTGGATTGGTTCCTGGCCCTTCCCCACCCGTATAAGGTTTTCATCGGCGGCAATATGGACCGCATGCTGGAAACAGAGCCGGAAAAGTACCGGGCCATGCTGCCGGCCGGGGCCTGGTACCTGGAAAATGAAGGCCTGGAAATTGAAGGGCTGAAAATATGGGGCTCTCCCATGATCCCCAATTTCGTCGGGGCCTTCAACCGAAGCCGCGGCGCCGAACTGGACGCCTACTGGGCGCAGATTCCCGAAGGCCTCGATATTCTGCTGACCCATACGCCTCCCGCCGGCATCCTGGACCGCACTTCGCTCGGGCTGTCCGTCGGCTGCGCCGGCCTGCGGGCCCGGGTTGAAAGGGTGAAACCCCGATTCCACCTCTTCGGCCACATCCACGAGGCCTATGGCCGCAAAGAGGTAGGAAGCACCTCCTTTATCAATGGCAGCTTTGTCCGGGGCAGGTTCCGCAACCCCAACCAGGCTATCGTGCTGGAGGTATAGCAGGGGCATTGTCTCCTGGTTCCGCTGTGAGGCTGCTCCGGAAAATCAGGGGTCATTCACAAAAAGCCCTGGCCACCAGGCTGGGGTCCAGAATGTAAGGATTCGGCTTGCCGTCCTGGTAGCGGGCGATGGCATGGGTTCGGGCCAGTTCGCGCCCGTCGGGTGGGTCCTGCTGGTGCCATAGGCAAAATGTTTCCAGTTGCTGGCGGAAAAAGGCGGGGTCGGCGGCATCCGCTTCGGCCTGGTACATGGTGTAGAAATAAATCATGGCCCGGGCAATATCTCCTTTAAAACCCTCCCTGGGTTCGAACAATCCCGGCCGGGCCTCACTGTACCAATCGATGCTGGAGGGCGGGGGTATGGTATTGCGCGCAAAAGCCTGGTAGAACCATTGCCGCGTTTCCCTGTCCCCGATTTCCCCGAAAGGGTAATTTCCCCGCGCATCATTGACGGCAATGCGGGTGGGAAAAAGATGGTGAAGGTCGCTTTTCGCATTTCCTTCCCGGGCTCCTTTACTCTGCGGCCAGGCGTGCTCGCAGTTGATGCCGTCAGAATGGCCGTTCTGGTAGAGGTGCTGAGAAGGGTCGGCCTCAGGGTCGAGGTAGAGGCCGTGGCTGGAGTACACGCAGTACACGCTGTCGTTCACTTTGTCAATTTCCCGGTACATCACATCCCGCGCCGGGCCGTAGCCGAGCACCTGCCGCGGCTTATAGGCCTGGCGGAGGGCCTGCCGCAGTTCCTGGCCCTGCAGGCCGGGTAAAATGGGCTGCCCCGATTGCGCAGGGGCGCCGGGCGAAAAGTACAGCAGCAGAAAGCTGAGGAGGAGGTGATAGTGCTTCATGGCCTGAGTGGGGGCATTTTTGAATTTGCCAGGTGTTGTTATAGCCATCTGAGTTGAAGGGGCATTGAAAACGCCTCAAAAAAGCCGGAGCGCGGGATTTATCCGATGCCGCCTTGCCGCTTCGTGTCAGTGGCATTTCAGAAAAGACAAAGATATGGGAAGAAGCGCTGAGGGGAAAAAACGGGGTCAGTTTTTTTGTGCGGGGTGGGGTATCCAAAACGTGTTTTCAGGGCCCGGAATGGGCCGGGGGGCAGGCGGGCCGCCCCCCGGCTTGCAACTTATTCCAGGCGCTCGAAGTATTCCTCGATCTTGCCGGTTTGCCCTCCAACCGTCACCACGGCCTTTTGCTCGAACTTGCTGTCGGTTACCGAGTAGTCAAATGGGATTACCATGCCCGCCATTTCTTTGTTCCATGTGGATACGATGATCGTTTCCGTGTATTTGCCGTCCTTGATCTCCCAGGTTCCGAAGACGCCGCCCCGGAAGCGGCCCTCGTCCGGCTGGAAAGTCGCGACGAAAAAATGGGTAGGTGTGATGAGTTTGTAGATCACATCCCCGTTTTCAAGGGTTGCCGGTTCTTCCGCATCGCCGTAGGCAGCCATGTTGGAGCGCCACAGCCCGCTGGGCGAGCCTGCCGCCGCCGCCGTATCGATGGAAAGCCCCGCATACTCGTAGTCTTCGGCCAACCGGAAGTCGGGCTCACCCGGCGTCGTGGAAACCATGACGCCCCGCTGCTCAAATTTGCCATCCTTCACCTGATAGTTGAAAGTGTAGGACACATTAACATTGGTAGAGTCCCAGGTGGTGAACATCAGGTTTTCCGTCAGGGTGTCTTTTACTGCCGTGTAAGCGCCGCACCCTGCCTGGTGCAGCGTATCTGCTTCGTCGTTGTATGTGACGAAGAAGAAGTGCTGGCCGGTGTAGAACTTGTACTGCACAAAATCCGGAGCCTGCATCCCGCTTGAATCTGCCGGCAGCCAGGCCGTCATTTTCCAGGCGCCGGGCAGGGGGTTGGTGAAGGCTTCTTCCTGTTGTTCCGGTGGGTTTTGTTTGCATGCGGGAAGGAGGGCCATTCCAAGGAAGGCCAGAAGGAAAATTTGATTTTTCATTTCGCAAAATGGGTTTTAGTTAAAAATGGATTTCTCTCCGAAAAGATAACATTTGTTTTTTGAAAAAAGACAATAATTATTTGGTTTTCAGCGGCTTCCGGGGCTGACCAAAATCAATGCCCCCACTGATGATGCTCATGGCGGGGAGGGGCAGGGTGAGGTATATTGAGGTTTCTGGCCGCCTCGTACACCGCACACTACCGGGGCATCCCGCTTGGTTCCCGGGTTCCTGAAATGCCAGGGCCGGGCCGGAAACGGGAAAGCCGGATGCCCGGGCGACAGAGCCATGATTCAAGTTATGCAAGAGAGCCGTTTCGACATCGATATCAACACCTGCCGCATTAACGTCCTGGAAATCGTTCCGGGGCCTTCCGAAGCACCACCCCTCGTTTTTCTGCACGACGCCCTGGGTTCCGTGGCCCAGTGGCGGGCTTTCCCGCACACCCTGGCCATGCTGTCCGGCCGGCGCGCCATCGCATACAGCCGCGCGGGGCACGGGCACTCCTCGCCTTTGCCGGGGAAAAGGGAGGCGGATTATCTGCACAGGGAAGCCTGGGAAGTGCTTCCCGCTTTGTTGCAGGCGCTTTCCATTGAATATCCCGTGCTCATCGGGCACAGCGACGGCGGCACAATTGCCCTGCTTTACGCGGCCCGTTTTCCGGCTTCGGCCGTTGTCACCGAAGCTGCCCATTGCTTTGTGGAATCAGCGGCTTTGGAGGGCATCCGGCAGGCTTTGGCCGAGCGGAAGAAGATCATTGGCAAGCTTCACAAATACCATGGCGAAAAAACGGAAGCTTTGTTTGACGCCTGGGCGCTTACCTGGCTGGATCCCGCCTTCCGGGGCTGGGATATCCGGCCGCTGCTGCCGGCCATCACCTGCCCCGCGCTTATCGTCCAGGGCGAGGAGGATGCTTACGGCAGTGAAGCCCAGGTGCAAGCCATCCACGATGCCATGGGAGCGCTGGCGACCCCCCTGCTTATCCCCGGCTGCGGCCACGTTCCCCACCGGGAGGCGGAGGAAACCCTGCTGTTGCAAATCCGGAAATTTCTTGGCCTGCACGGCCCTAACCATATTAAAACCAAACAGGATGAAATCATTGAGCTACACCAGCGGCGCGAGTGACAAGCCGCTGATCGGCAAAACCATCGGCCAGTATTTCGACGAGATCGTGGAACGATATCCGGATAACGAAGCCCTGGTATCCTGCCATCAGGGTATTCGCTGGACATACCGCGAATTGAAGGGCGAAGTGAACCGCTGCGCCCGGGCCCTCATGGCGGCCGGCATGGAAAAAGGGGAGCGCGTCGGCATCTGGTCGCCCAACCGGGCGGAGTGGACGGTGGTGCAACTGGCCACCGCCAAAATCGGCGCCATCCTGGTCAACATCAACCCCTCTTACCGCCTGCACGAGCTGGAATACGCCCTCAACCAGTCGGGCTGCAGCCTGCTCGTCACCGCCGATGAGTTCAAGTATTCCAACTATACCGAGATGCTGTACAGCCTTGCCCCCGAGCTGGAAAAATGCCAGCCCGGGCGCCTGGTTGCCCAGCGGCTGCCCGGCCTGCATTCGGTAGTGCGGCTCAACCCCGAGCCCGTTCCGGGAATGTGGACGTGGGATGAGTTCCGCTCCTTCGCCGGCAAGGTTTCGGAAGAACAACTCGCCGTTCGCCAGGCCTCCCTCGATTTCGACGACCCCATCAATATCCAGTACACCAGCGGCACCACGGGTTTTCCCAAAGGCGCCACCCTCAGCCACCACAACATCCTGAACAACGGCTTTTTCGTGGCGGAGATACAGGAGTTTACGCATGAGGACCGGCTGGTAATACCCGTGCCGCTTTACCACTGCTTCGGCATGGTGCTGGGCAACCTGGGCTGCATCACCCACGGCGCCACCATGATCTACCCCTGCGAAGGCTTCGACGCCGAAGCGGTATTGCGGGCAGTGGAAGTGGAAAAGGCTACGGCCATCTATGGCGTGCCCACCATGTTCATCGCCGAACTGGACCAGCCCGGATTCTTTGACTTCGATCTTTCCAGCCTGCGCACCGGCGTCATGGCCGGCGCTTCCTGCCCGGTGGAAGTCATGTCGAAAGTGAAAACCCTCATGCACGCCAGCCAGATGCAGATAGGGTACGGCATGACCGAAACCAGCCCGGTGAGCACCCAGACCCGAAACGGCACACCGCTTGAAAAGCAGGTCGGAACCGTTGGCCAGGTGCACCCACACCTCGAGATCAAGATCGTGTCGCCCGAAAACGGCAGGATCGCTGCCAGAGGGGAAAGGGGCGAGCTCTGCACCCGGGGGTACAGCGTAATGCTGGGATACTGGAAGGACAAGGAAAAGACCAGTAAAGCGATCGACAGCCACGGCTGGATGCACAGCGGCGACCTCGCCACCATGGACGAAGAAGGCTATATCAATATCGTGGGCCGCATCAAGGACATGATCATCCGCGGTGGCGAGAACATCTACCCGCGCGAGATCGAGGAGTTCCTCTTTACCCACCCCAAAATCAGCGACGTGCAGGTAATCGGCGTGCCCGACGAAAAGTACGGCGAGGAGGTAATGGCCTGGATAAAACTGAAGCCCGGGGAATTTGCGACGGAAGAGGAGGTAAAAGCCTATTGCAAAGGGAATATCGCCCACTACAAAATACCACGCTACATCAAGTTCACGGAAAGTTTCCCCATGACCGTTACCGGCAAGATCCGGAAGGTGGAAATGCGGGACATCAGCATCCGCGAGCTGGGGCTGGAAAAGGCGGCAAAGATCAAGACGGCGTAGGGCGCCGCCTGTTTTCCTGAAGTTTTTTCCAATGAGGACGGACGAATGGTGCTTTCCATGCCTTTGCCCGAAAGGAGTTCTTTTTCTATTCTTATCCTTGGCCACTTTCCCGGCATTGACTACCTTTAGAGCCGAATGCCCAAATCTTCCGGGTGAGCAAAGCAAAAACCAGCTTTCATCATGAATCACGGAAAAGTACTCTTCTGGTCCATCACGGTCGCCCTGGGCGGCTTCCTTTTCGGCTTCGATACGGCCGTCATCTCCGGCGGCGAGCAGGCCATCCAGGAACTCTGGGGCCTGAGCGACGCCATGATCGGCCAGATGGTGGCCATGGCGTTGTACGGCACCATCATCGGCGCCCTGCTGGGCGGCATCCCGGCCGACCGCTGGGGCCGGAAAACGACGCTCTTCTGGATCGCCGTTTTATACTTCATCTCGGCATTGGGCTCTGCCCTTGCGCCGGGAATTTACTCCCTGATGTTCTTCCGCTTCATCGGCGGGCTGGGCGTGGGGGCTTCCTCCGTCGCAGCGCCGATGTACATCTCCGAGATCGCACCGCGCGAGAAGCGGGGCCAGCTTACGGCCATGTTCCAGTTCAACATCGTGCTGGGCATCCTGGTGGCCTACTTTTCCAACTGGCTCATCGGCGGCGGCGGCAACGGCAACTGGCGCTGGATGCTGGGCGTGGAGGCCTTTCCGGCGGCAGCCTTCGTCGTTATGATCCTCTTCGTGCCCCGCAGCCCCCGCTGGCTCATCGTCAAACGGGGGCTGGTGGATGAAGCCCGCCGCGTGCTGGAGATCATCAACCCGGCCACCGTGGAGGAGCACCTGGCGGCCATCCACGCCAGCCATTCCAGAACGACGAGCTCGGGCCTGAAGGGGTTCTTCTCCGGCCGCTTCAACCGGCCCATCGTGCTGGCCTTTCTGTTCGCCTTGTTCAACCAGGTGTCGGGCATCAACGCAGTAATCTACTACGCGCCACGCATTTTTTCGGAAACAGGCATGGGCCAGAGCTCCGCACTGCTGTCGTCGGTCGGCATCGGGCTGGCCAACCTGGTATTCACCATGCTGGGCCTGGCGCTGATCGACCGCATGGGGCGGCGCTTCCTGATGTACATCGGCTCGTTCGGCTATATCGTATCGCTGTCGCTGGTTTCCCTGGCCTTTTACAGCGGAGCGGCATCGGGCAGCCTGCTGGTGCCCGTGTTGCTGTTCGTGTTCATCGCAGCGCACGCCATCGGGCAGGGGGCAGTGATCTGGGTCTTTATATCGGAAATATTCCCCAACGAAGTGCGCTCCTTCGGCAACTCGCTGGGCAGCGGCACACACTGGGTGTTTGCGGCGCTCATCGCCGGCGCCTTCCCCTTCTTCGCAGGAAAATTCGGGGGCGGCCCCATCTTCGCATTCTTCGCCCTGATGATGGTGCTCCAACTGCTGTTCGTCTGGAAAATGATGCCCGAAACCAAGGGCGTTTCACTGGAGGACCTGGAAAAACAAATGATGCGGGAGTAAAGGCATGGCGGGGCTACCTGCCCCGGTTCAGCCACTTCATGCCCTCCCGCCTGGTCAGCGCCGGCAGGCCGGGGTTGGATTCTATGAAAGCGCTGACGGCTTCGGGGGCTGTTTTGGAATACTGCCTCAGCGCCCAGCCTGCGCCTTTGCGGATGAAAAATTCCCTGGAATCCTGCAGGCGGAGAATGTAGTCAAAGAGCAGGGCGGCATCCGTCTTTTCTTTGTACATCAACTGAAAAATGAGGCACACCCGCTGCAGCCAGATGTTTCCGGAGCCCATCCAGCGCTCCGTAACGGGCCGGATGAGGTGGGGGTGGCGGCCGAAGTGGACGCCCACCATTTTGGAAATCCAGTCCACGGTGTCCCACCAGGATTTGGTGCTGATCAGCTCCTCCAGGAAGTGAATGAATTCTTCGGGTTCTTTTTTGAGAACCTTCTGCACCATTTCCAGAGCGAAATAGTGCACTTCCCTGTATTCATCCTCAAAGCACAGGCGGGCCAGTTCCCGGAGCGCTTCCCCCTGGAAAAGGCCTTTCTCGGCAAAGATCTGTTTGAAAAGCGCCACCCATTCGGGGGCCCTGAGCCCGTAGTATTCGTATTGATTCCGCATGTAGGCCATCTGGCCCTGCGCGCGCGCAGGATCGCCCTTTTGCCGGAGGCAGGACTTGACGTAGGTGAGATATTCGGCGGCTGTCATACCTGTTATCCTTTGGGCGCAAGATAGGGATATTTCAAACTTGCAGGAAAGCCCTCCCTTTTCCCGGGCCATCTTGCTTATCTTTGTTTCCGAACAAAAGCGAAAACACGGCATGAATGACCTCCGGCAGATCATAGAAGCGGCATGGGAAGACCGCAGCAAATTATTGGAGAAGCCCACTCAGGAGGCAATCCACCACATCATCGGGCTGCTCGACAGCGGCAGGGTGCGGGTGGCGGAACCCATGGAAAACGGAGAATGGATAGTGAACGAATGGGTGAAAAAGGCGGTGGTGCTGTATTTCCCACTGCAACAGATGCAGACGATAGAAGTGGGGCCTTTCGAGTTTCATGACAAAATACCCCTGAAAAAGAACTACGCGGCGCAGGGCGTACGGGTCGTTCCCCACGCCATCGCGCGCTACGGATCCTTCCTGGAACGTGGGGTTATCATGATGCCGAGTTATGTCAATATCGGCGCCTGGGTGGGCAGCGGCGCCATGGTGGACACCTGGGCCACGGTGGGTTCCTGCGCACAGATCGGCCGCAACGTACACCTCAGCGGCGGCGTAGGCATCGGGGGGGTGCTCGAACCTCCGCAGGCGGCGCCCTGTATCATCGAAGATGAATGCTTTATAGGCTCCCGCTGCATCGTTGTGGAAGGTGTACGGGTGGAACGGGAAGCCGTACTCGGCGCCAATGTGGTGCTGACGCAATCCACCCACATCATCGATGTGTCGGGGCCCGAACCCGTGGTGCACAAAGGCCGCGTTCCGGCCCGCTCCGTCGTCATTCCCGGTTCCTATTCCAAGACATTTCCCGCCGGAGCATACCAGGTTTCCTGCGCCCTGATAATCGGCAAACGCCAGGAGAGCACCGACAAGAAGGTGTCGCTCAATGCAGCGCTGAGGGAATACGGCGTAGCCGTTTAGGGTAAGGGCATCGGCCGGCATGCTCTTCAGCCTCAGATATGGATCGCCCGGCCGTCGGTGGCGGCCAGGGCGGCTTCTTTCATGGCCTCGGTATAGGTCGGGTGGGGATGGCTCATGCGCGCGGCGTCTTCTGCGGAAGCGCGGAACTCCATGAGGGCGACGGCCTCCGCGATCATATCGGCGGCGCGGGCTCCGACTATATGCACGCCAAGTATCTCATCGGTGTCCTTGTGGGCGAGCACCTTGACCATGCCGTCCGTATCGGTGCTGGCGCGGGCGCGGCCCAGGGCTTTCATGGGGAATTTCCCCACCTTGTAGGGCAGGCCCTCTTCCTTGAGTTGCTCCTCCGTTTTGCCGACGCCGGCCACTTCGGGCCAGGTATAGACCACGCCGGGAATGAGGTTGTAGTTGATATGCGGCCGCTGTCCGGCGATCACTTCGGCGGCGAAGACGCCTTCCTCTTCGGCTTTGTGGGCCAGCATGGCGCCCCGGATGACGTCGCCGATGGCGTAGATGTGCGCCACATTGGTGCGCAGGTGCTCGTCCACCACGATGCGCCCCTTGTCATCAGTGGCTACGCCCGCCTTGTCCAGCCCCAGGTTGTCGGTGTAGGGGCGGCGGCCGATGGCCACGAGGCAGTAGTCGGCGCTGATGGTAAAGCTTTCATCCGAGTCGCGCTTTTGCACCCCGATCTCCAGCCCCTTTTTCGTCGGTTTCACTTCCGTTACCGAGTGGCGCAGGTGAAACTTCATGCCCAGCTTTTTCAGGGCGCGCATCAGCTCCTTGCTGCAGTCTCCATCCATGCCGGGGATGATGCGGTCGAGGAATTCCACCACCTCCACTTCCGTGCCGAGGCGGGCAAAGACCGAACCGAGTTCCAGGCCGATGACGCCTCCGCCGACGACGACCATCCGCCCGGGTACTTTTTCGATGTTGAGGGCCTCGGTGGAGGTGATGACCCGCTTTTTGTCGTAATGGAAAGCGGCCGGCACAATGGGTTTGGAGCCGGTGGCGATGATGAATTTTTCCGCTTCGAGTTCTTCGGAGGAGCCGTCGCTTTTGGCGAGGCTGATGCGGTGAGGGCTGAGGAAGGAAGCGTGTCCGTTAAAAACGTCGATCTTATTCTTCTTCATGAGGAAACTCAGCCCGCTGACGGTTTGCTCGACGGCCTCATTTTTCCGCCGGATCATTTGCGGCATATCCACTTCGAGCCCGGATAGTTTGATGCCGAACAGCCCGAATTTCTCTTTGGCATTGTGGTAGTGCTCCGATGAATCGAGTAAGGCCTTGGAGGGGATGCAGCCCACGTTGAGGCAGGTGCCGCCCAGGGTGTTGTACCGTTCGACGAGGGCTGTTTTCATGCCTAGTTGGGAGGCGCGAATGGCGGCGACATAACCGCCGGGGCCGGAGCCAATGACAATGAGGTCGTATTTCATGTGAAGGTGGTTGGTATTTTAATGCAAAATTTCCCGCCCCATCTGAGAGGGGTGCTTTCACTTGCGCTTTTTCCTGTTGCGGTTGTTGCGCCGGCGGCCGCCTTCCCGCGCGGGGCCCTGTTCCTGGCCAGGCCCTTTGCCTTCCGCTTTGGGCTGGTTTTCACCAGGTTTTCTCGCCGGTTTTGGCGCA
This sequence comes from Bacteroidota bacterium, assembly GCA_963169455.1. Taxonomy (GTDB): domain Bacteria; phylum Bacteroidota; class Bacteroidia; order Chitinophagales; family Saprospiraceae; genus JACJYE01. The sequence continues at coordinate 41,545 of CAUJDW010000144.1, forward strand.
CTGCCCTCCCCGCCGCTTCGGGGCGTGTTGCTAAAGGCTTTTTTGTCCTTACCCTTGCTCTTCTTCTTCCGCTTTTTCCTGCGCCTTTCCTCTTCGGGAAGCTCCACTGCGCCGGTCACGTCTTCGTAATCGACATCTTTTTCCACCGTTTCAACTTTGATGGCAAGGCTCATCAGGTCGGCGGGTTTTTCACCTCTTTTGTTCATGTCCAGTATCTGGCGCGCCTGCAGGGGGTCCAGGGTGAATATCTTGCCCCGCCCATTGTCCCTTTCGTAAGCGTAGAACATCTGGCGTTTGAAGATGTCGGTCTTCAGCAGGATGGCGTCTCCGGCCTCGGTCTGGAGTTTGTCCGCATTTTTGGGGAAATGTTCCAGCGCGTCGAGGTAAGTGTCGAGTTCGTAATTCAGGCAGCACTTGAGGCGGCCGCACATACCGGACAGTTTGGACTGGTTGATGGCCAGGTTTTGGTAGCGGGCGGCGGCAGTGGTGACCGAGCGGAAATCCGTCAGCCAGGTGGAACAACACAATTCGCGGCCACAAGACCCCAGCCCCCCGATGCGGGCCGATTCCTGGCGCGCGCCGATCTGCCGCATCTCGATCTTCACCCGGAATTCCTTGGCGTAATGCCGGATGAGTTCGCGGAAGTCGACCCTGCCGTCGGCCGTGTAGTAAAAGGTCGCTTTGCGCTTGTCGCCCTGGTATTCCACGTCGCCGATTTTCATGTCCAGGCCCAGGGTGCGCGCAATGACGCGGGCGCGCACCATAGTCGGCAACTCCAGTTCCCGGGCTTCGGCCAGGCGCTCCAGGTCGCGCTCATTGGCCGGCCTGATGATGCCGTGGAGCACCTCGTCCTCCCGGGCGCCTTTTTTGCGCATCTGTAGCCTGACCAGCTCGCCGGACAGGGAGATTCGCCCCACGTCGAGCCCGTTGCCCGTTTCGACTACCACCATATCACCCGTATAGGCGCGGGTGAAGGGCGGGTTTTTGAAAAATCCTTTTCGGGCGCCGTTCTTGAAGCTGACTTCCACTATTTCGAACGGATCGGTATCGTTGATATCCATGCTGGATAACCAGTCGAAGGTGTTCAGGCGGTTACACCCGCCGCTGGCGCAGCCATTGTTGCTTCCGCAACCCTTTGCCGAGCCATTGCTGCTACATACGGAACATCCTGTGCATCCCATATTATTGATCTGTATTTATATGTGAAAGCGGCAGCAGCCGGCGCGCGGTTCAGAGTACGTTCTGAACCGGCAGGCCGGAGTATGCTTCCGCCAGTTTTCCTTTCATAATCTTGTTCATGCTGATCGAAGCGTCGAGGAACAACACCTTCGGGTTGGCGTTGCGCTCCACGGCGAAGGAGCAATCCGAGAACAGCTTCGCCAGTTGATCCATCTGGCCCAGTTCCAGGAGGGGCGCCATGTTCCGCGCCGTTTCCAGTTCTTCGGCCTGCAGCCGCACCGATACGCTTTCGCCGGCCGCTTTCAGCACGGCCAATTCGCGCAGGAAATGCAGGGCATAGCGCAGGAAATGCTTTTGATTTTCCCGCCCGAGCGAGGCCACTTTTTCCGACCACTCCACCAGGCTGATGCCGTTGCCGCGGTAACACTGCCGCATCCAGTTGAGGAACAGCCCGGTGTTGTCGTTGCTGTGCTGTTCTGCGATCTGCAGAGCCTCGTTGAAATCCCCGTTGGCGAGGAAGGCGGCCGATTGGGCCTCCCTGGGGCCAAGCCCTTTGCGCAGGGCAAGGCCCGCCGAGACTTCGGCGTCGCTCAGCGCCCTGATGCTGATGATCTGGCAACGGGATAAAATGGTGTTGAGAATGAGCTCCTGGTTTTCCGCCACCAGGATGAAGATGGTGTTTTCCGGCGGCTCCTCGATGATCTTAAGCAGCCGGTTGCCTTCCTTGCCGAGGAATTCGGGCAGCCACATGATGAGTATCTTATGGCTGCTTTCGAAGGTTTTGAGGCTCAGCTTGCGGACGATGTCGACGCATTCATCCCGGGTGATATTCCCCTGCTGGTTTTCGGCGCCGATGCTCCGAAGCCATTGGTTGATTTCCATGTAGGGGTTGTTCAGCACGGCCTCCCGCCATTGCCTGGCGAATTGGGTGCTGACTGCCCTGGGGCCGATGGTGGGATAGGAGAAATGAATGTCGGGATGGATGAGCTTGCCGGCCTTCAGGCAATGGCTGCAGTGGCCGCAGGCATCTTCATTCGTTTTGTTTTCGCACAGCACGTATTGGGCGAAGGCCAGGGCAAGGGACAGCTTTCCGCTGCCCTGGGGGCCGAGGAACAAGAGCGCATGCGGGAGCCTGCCCGCAGAGGCCATTCGCCTCAGCTGCCCTTTCTCGGCTTCCTGTCCAATGACGTCACTGAATGCCATAGCTCCTGTGGTGGTTGCAACGAGCTACGGAAGGCTGAACCGCGTTGGTAGCTGAAAGAGGGAAAGGGCCCGGCGCAGCGCGGAAAATCCACTTTCCCGGCCTGCCGCCCGGCTACTCTGCCGCATGCTCCGGCAAAACCGGCGCAGCATGACAAAGGCTCCTCATTTGTGCCTGGTTCGCGAAACGGAACCTGGCGATCCCCAATTTGTCGGCAAGCTCTCTTCAGAGCCCCTGTAATTGTTGATGCTGTGGCGTTCGGCAGCGCGGGTGGCGCCGCTTTTGCCACTATGGCCTGAGTTCTTCAGCATGATCAATCCCTTCGCCTCTGATTCCTTCTGCTTTGAATTTATGGATAGAATGCACTCCTTGCGATTCAGCTATCCGTAAAAATAGTACGCGGGTAAAAATAGTGTTTTTATTCGTTATAACCCAATGTTTCCTCCACCGGCGGAAACCGGCCAACTTCTGCGCCCCGGATTTGTTTGCTTTGCAGACCAAAATAAAGAGAGGATATGAGGATTTCCGCTTACCGCAGGGCTCACTTCAACGCCGCCCACCGCCTGAACAACCCCAACTGGAGCGAAGAAAAAAACCGCGAGGTATTCGGGCTGTGCAACAACCCCAACTACCATGGGCACAACTACGAGCTGGTCGTGAAAGTCACCGGAGAGGTCGACCCGGAAACGGGTTACCTCATCGACCTGAAATACCTGAAGGAAATTATCGAAGAACAGATAGAGCAGCGCTTCGACCACAAGAACCTGAACCTCGACACAGAGGAGTTCCGCAACCTTAACCCCACCGCGGAAAACATTTGCATCACCATCTGGCAGATCCTCCGCCGGGTGCTGGACGATCGTTACGAGCTGGGGGTGCGCCTCTATGAAACGCCGCGGAATTATGTGGAATATCCGTCCCGGCCCTGAGGCGGGGCTCAGAACATCTTCGTCTGCCCGTTTTCCTCCACGTCAAACTCTATGGTGTCGCCTGCGTGGTAGGAACGGGGCGGTTCATTTTCGGGCGCTGCTTCTTCATGCGGGCTTTCCGCTTTTTCCTCCCCCTCTCCATCAGCCATTAGCCTGATGCTCAGCGGCTTCAGGTCGCTGAGCTTGTTGCCGATGGCCTTCCAGCCCTTTACGTCCACGAATTCAGCCACCCTGAGCGTGCCCTCCACTTTTTTGGAGTTGACTTTCATGCTGTACTGGACGACAGGTTCCGGATCGAGAGAAGCAAGCAGGAGCTTTGTCTTTTTATTTTCGGTCAGGAAGGGGAAGCGCTGGTTGAGGCTGCTGGTTTCGACCTGGAACCGCTTGACCATGGTCCAACCCCGTTCTCCTTCAAAGTACACGACGTTGACGACGGCATTCGGGTCGAACTTTCCGATGTGCACGAGTTCCTGAGGTTCGAACCGTTTGTTCAGGTCCATTTCCGTTACCTCGTAGGAACCATCCTTGTATATGGCCAGCAGCGCGTCGCCCGTGTCGAATGCGCCGAGCAGTTTTCCCCGCCCGTCGGCATTGAGCCTGCCGCTGACTTCGTCTATCCAGACCTGAAGGGCGCCCAGGGTGGACCGGCCCACCTCCTTGAGGGTTATCTTGCGCACCGGGTATTTGGTGAGCAGGTTCCCCTTGGCGTTGCGCCCCTTGATCTCCAGTTCGCCGAAGTCGAAGTCGAAGAGCTTGTTGCGGGCGCGGCTGCCCTGTGACAGTTGCACGGTGACCACTTCCGCCTCGCCGTTGGGGTTGGCGCTGAAGTAGAGCACCTTGGACTCCCCTTCGCCGCCGCCGAGATCGTACTCCCGGTCGCGCGTGATGGCCTGCACGTGGAAGCGCTTGACAAAACTGCGCCCGGCCTTCAAATCGGAATAGGCCAGGTTGTAGGTCGTGCGGTCATCCCCTTTTTTCCAGACATCGACGTGGATGATGTCCTTGCCGGCAAATACCTTGTCGCTGATGCGGGAAACCAGGAATTTCCCATCCCGGCGGAAGACGATGACGTCGTCGATGTCGGAGCAATCGCAGACGAACTCGTCTTTCTTGAGCCCCCAGCCGATGAATCCTTCCGCGCGGTTGACATAGAGTTTGGCGTTGTTGGCCACCACTTCGGTCGCTTCGATGGAGTCGAAGGTGACGATCCTGGTGCGGCGTTCCTTTCCCTTGCCGTACTTTTCGAGCAGTTCCTCGAAGTAAGCGATGGCAAAATCGACCAGGTTGTCCAGGTGGTGCTGCACCTCCCGGAGTTCTTCCTCCAGTTTGGCGATCTGCTCGTCCGCTTTGAAGGAATTGTACTTCGAGATGCGTTTGATCCTGATTTCGGTGAGGCGTATAAGGTCTTCCTCAGTGATATCCCGCAGCAGGAGCAGGCGTTTGTCGCCTTTCTCCACTTTTTCCCCCGGGGCGCGCACGTAGCGGCGCAGGCCCGCTTCGACGGCTTCCAGCACGGCTTCCCAGGTTTCGCACTCCTCGATGTCGCGGTAGATGCGCTTTTCGATGAAAATCTTTTCGAGGCTGGCGAAGTGCAGTTTTTCCTGGAGTTCGTGTTTTTTGATCTCCAGTTCCTGCCTCAGCAGTTCCTTGGTGTTCCCGGTGGATATTTCCAGGATTTCCTCTACGGTGAGGAAGTGCGGTTTGTCTTCGATGATGATGCAGGCATTGGGCGATACCGGCGTTTCGCAGAGCGTGAAGGCATAGAGGGCGTCGATAGTGAGGTCGGGGGAGACGCCCGGCGCCAGTTCCACGAGGATTTCCACCTCCTGGGCGGTGTTGTCGGTCACCTTTTTGACCTTTATTTTGCCCTTCTCGTTGGCTTTGAGGATGCTCTCGATGAGGCTGCCGGTGGTGACGCCGAAGGGCAGTTCCCGGATTGCCAGCAGGCTCTTGTCCACTTTTTCGATCCGGGCGCGGATTTTCACTTTGCCGCCGCGTTTGCCGCCGTTGTAATCGGATACGTCGATCTGGCCGCCCGTTTCGAAATCGGGATAGATCTTCACCTTTTTGCCCTGCAGCAGTTTGATGGAAGCCTTGATGAGCTCGACGAAGTTGTGCGGCAGTATTTTTGTGGACAGGCCTACGGCGATGCCGTCGGCGCCCTGGGCCAGCAGGAGCGGGAATTTCATGGGCAGGGCGATGGGCTCCCGCTTGCGCCCGTCATAGCTGAGCTGCCAGTTCGTCGTCTGGGCGTTGAAGGCCACGTCGAGGGCGAACCTGGTGAGCCGGGCTTCGATGTAGCGGGGGGCGGCGGCGGCGTCGCCGGTGCGCACGTCTCCCCAGTTGCCCTGGGTGTCAATGAGCAGCCCCTTCTGGCCCAGGCCGACCAGGGCGTCGCCGATGGCAGCGTCGCCGTGGGGGTGGTACTGCATCGTCTGCCCGATGATGTTGGCCACCTTGTGGTACCGCCCGTCGTGCATCTCACGCATGGCGTGCAGGATGCGGCGCTGCACGGGCTTTAACCCGTCCTCAATGGCCGGCACTGCGCGTTCGAGAATGACATAGGAGGCGTAGTCCAGAAAATAGTCCTGGTACATGCCTTTTAGGGTGATGACTTTCTCCTGCCCGTTGTTTTGGCCGTTTACCACTTCGCTCATATTGATTCCCTGAAGGGCGTTTATGCTTCCAGGCAAAGCTACAAAAATAGCTTCATTCCCGGAAACAAATAATTTGCACGTTTTATAAAATAAAAACTTTTGTTTTAAAAGTCAATTTCAGGCAGATCACCGGGCTAACTTCCGAAGCATAGCCCGGCTGTTTTCAGGATAAACTTTGGAAATTTCCCAGGACATGCGCGGGCGCCCCCAGGCAGCACTCCGGGGCCTTTGTTCGTTGTCTGAATGTTGCCAAAAGCGATAATCCAGGTTGTATATCTTTAGCAATAGGGCTAACTTGGGCCAACTGAAACGTACATGAGTATCGCTTTGCCCATTGAGTATGATGAGAGAGGCTTGATTCAGGCCTGCGAGCGCCAGGAGCGTTGGGCCCAGAAGGTGTTGTATGAGGAGTACTACAGCACGATGATGGGCGTATGCCTGCGCTATGCCACGGATGAAGAAGACGCCCTGGATATTTTGCACGAAGGCTTTATCAAGGTTTTCAAAAATGTCGGAAAATATCAGCCGGGAACGTCACTTTCTGCCTGGATACGCCGTATAATGGTCAATACGGCCATCGACTATTACCGCAAGGCCATCCGCCGGCGCACCGAAGGCCTGGAGCAGGCCTCCGGGATCAGCACCGGCGAAGCCGACGCCGTGAGCCAGTTTACGGAAAAAGAGATCCTGGAAGCGGTACAGCAGCTGTCGCCGGCATACCGGGCGGTATTCAACCTCTACGTCATCGAAGGCTATTCGCACCGGGAAATTGCCGATATGCTGGAGATCACGGAAAGCACCTCCCGTTCCAACCTGGTAAAGGCGCGTTTTAAATTACAGGAATTACTGAGTTCGAGAATGTACGGATATGGAGAAAAAGAATGAGCAGTTCGACCGGGTAGTGCGGGAGAAGCTGGGCAAGCTGCAGGCGCCCTTCGACCCCGATAGCTGGCAGTTGCTGGAACAGCGGCTGGAGGAGGATGGCGTGGGCGCCGCCGAAAGGGGGGCTCCACTGGCGGACTCCCGTGGGCTCGACGAAATTCTGTTCGAAAAACTGCACCGGTACGAAGCTCCTTACCGGGCAGGGCACTGGCATAAAATGGAGGCCCTGCTGGAGGAAACCTTCACCTGGCCGCGTTCCGTCCTGCGCTACAAACTCGCCGAACTGGCCCTGATGGCTTTGTTGGTGCTGGCCTTCTGGCAAAACACACCCGGGGGCGCGCCCTTCGGCAAAGGCCCTCAGGCCTGGGGGCCCGGTGCGGGCGAGGAGCCTGTTGCCCCTGCCCCGGCTTCTAAGGCGGAAACCGCTCCTGCTCCATCAGCTGCTCAGGCCTCAGCGGCAGCGGCCGGCGCCAGCCGATTTGACCAGCAAACTATGGGCGGCGGCCCTGCTTCCCCGCAGGCAGCGGAGACGGCCGCAAATGCTGCGCCCCTTAAAAATATTTCCCTTTCTGCGGCTGGCCTTCAGGGGCGATTGCGCTGGAGGCAGCTTCCGGAATTGCCGGGGAAAAAGTTTTTCCTGCCCGCAATACCGCCTGCTCCGGGTAGCAACCCTCCCGCGGGCATCTACCGGCCTGCGCCCATGGATATGGAATTTCTCGAGGCCCCTGCCCCCGGCTTGCTGGCTTATGAGCCGGCCCGGGTTCTGGAAGAAGCCTCCATCCGCCGCCACCGCCTCAGCCCCGTCCTGCGCGTTGGCATGTTCGGCAGCGGCGATTATAACCATGTCATGGTGCCGCCAAGCGAAGAGAAAAGGATCAGCCAGGGCTTCGACCGCTACGCCATGGGCTACGGCGGCGGCCTCTCACTCGGCCTGGAACTGGGGCGCTGGGAATTGGAATCAGGCGCTATCTACGCCGCACGACTTTATCCCGTGGGGCTGGTTTACGTCAACGGCAGCCTGGCCGACGGCCTGGAGGGGAGCGAACTGCGCAATTCGGAACTCAATATCCTGAACGTGCCCCTGCACCTGAGGTACAACGTCCTGCATCGCGGAAACTGGCGCGCCTACGCCCTTGCAGGCGGTGCGCTGCAGGTGGCTTTCCAGTCCAATTTCTACACGGCCGACGCGCCTGAGTACTCCTACCGCCCCATCACCGCTCCCCCCGACCCCGCGCCGGGCGATGAGGGGCTCCTCGAACTGGTGCGCAAAAACGGGCGCGGCTGGTTCGAAGGCGGCGCCTTCGGGGAAAATGCCTACCTGACCGGTAACCTGGGTGTCGGCCTGGAACGCTATATCGACACCCGCTGGAGCATCTTCGCCCAACCAACCCTGCAGTACTCCCTGCACTATTTCGGCCAGGGCCTGGGGCCCAACAACGACCGGATCAATTCCCTGTCCGTCTTCTTCGGCGCCAAGGTCAGGCTGCGCTGACCTGCAACCCCTTGGTGACTTTATGACTTGTTGACTTTATAATAGGGTGAGCCCCGGGCTGAGGCGAAACCATGGCCGCGGATAAGTCACGGGGTGGCTGAACTTCAGCAAAATCAAGGCAAGCCACCCCGTGACTGGCCTGCCCGTCCTCGCTGCGCTCAGCCGGGTAAAAATCTTTATCCGGCTCGCAGTGACGGAAGTAACCCTGAAACCTGTAATCTTTTAACCCACCGGAGAAAAAGGCAGGCGCGCCCCCGCTGCAAAGAACTTCGCCCCTGCCGCCAGGCATACCACAACGGCCCCCTCTGCCGTTTATCCCTCATAAACGCCTGATGAATAATCCTATGAAAACCGCTTACTCAATCCTCCTTTGCTTTTTTCTTTTTTCTCTGCTGGCCTCCCCTCCGGCAATTGCGCAGCCGGCCGACACCATCATGCAGAACTGGCATCGGCAAGACCGCAAGGAACCGACAAAAGATGAGGTGTTGCTGAAGGTGAAAGTGCTGAATGCGCATAGCCGCCTGGTTCCCAACCTGGATCTGTGGGTAGTCCACAGCAAAACCGGCCGGGCCTGGTACGGGCGTACCGACGAGAATGGCGAAGTGTATTTTCTCCTTCCCCGGGGCGAGGATTTTCGAATCGACGCCGCCGATGAGCGGGATCTCCGGAGCTTTCGCACCATAAACGACAAGTTTGTAAAAAGCGTCATTTCCGTGGAGTACATTCCCCGGGAATTCACCGAAGAGCAGCGCAATGACACCGTTTTCCAGAAGGTCTCGCCCGCGCAGGCGCCAACCCGCAGCCGGGTGCTCACCCTGCTGCAGGTGCTCGATTTCGACGAGAAGCCCCTGGCCGGAGAGGAATTGTTTTTCCGGATGAAGGAAAGCGGGCTGGTTTATGCCGCCATGACGGATGAATCGGGCAGGGCGGCCCTGATGCTGCCCAAAGGCGACAGCGTTTCCCTCAGCACCCGTTTCGTGGCCGGGCTGTCGGATTTCTTCCTGCGCCCGAGCGATTACAACGAGAAGCTGACGCTGACTTACCACACCATCGGCACGAAGGCCATCCTGGCCCGCGAGGCGGAAAGGGCCCGCCAACTGGCCATTCGCGATTCGCTGTACCGCCTGGAGCGCATGCGCGATTCCCTGGTTTTCCTGCGCGACTCCCTTCGGCTGCTGTCCGGCAAGGGTGATTTCCTCCACATGCTGGGGTTCGGCCTGTCGCCGGAAACGGTAAAGCGACAGATCGCCGAACGCGCTGCCCATGAAAAAGACATGCTCGCCAAAGACGGGCGCTACTTCGAAAAGGCCGGCGACGAGATCAAAGCCGCCCTCTACCGCAAACGAGACGAGTGGTCCAACAAAGTCATCGTCACCGACCTGACCGGGAGCATGTACCCCTATATGGACCAGATACTGCTCTGGCACGCCCTGGCGCTCATCCCCGGCGAGCAAAACCGCTATATCTTCTTCAACGACGGGGATATGCAGCCGGAATCGGATAAAAAAATCGGCGCTGCAGGGGGAATTTACCTGACGGAAAAAATGGATATGGACAATCTGCTGGCCACCATGAGGACAACCATGGAAGCCGGCTACGGTGGGGCCGACCCCGAAAACGACCTGGAGGCCCTGCTGGAAGGCGTCCGCCTGATGGGCGAAATGGATGAACTCATCCTCATTGCCGATAATTACAGCGATGTGCGCGATATCGAATTGTTGAGCCATCTCAAAGCCCCGGTGCGCATCGTACTGGCCGGCGCCGAAGAGGGCGTCAACGAAGACTACCTCGAGATCGCCTATCGAACCGGCGGCTCCATACACACACTGAGCGAAGATATTTCCGAACTTTCCAACCTGGCCGATGGCGAGGCCATCACCATCGGCGCTTACCGCTATCTGGTGAACAAGGGCAAATTCCTGCAGATGCAGGAGTAAGTAGTTGGACACATTTATTGTAACTCATACTACTTCGGAAATACGGCGTCAATAGCGTTGTTCCTGGGGCTAGGGTTATATTGCTATATTGCTATATTGTTATATTGTTATATTGTTATATTGCTATATTGTTATATTGCTATATTGTTCTGCTAAATATGTCCAACTACTTAGTGCTGCTCAAAAAACAAATCCTGATTTTTTACTTTTTTGAAACCCCCGCTCTGAATGCCCGTAACAAAACATTTAATACCTCGCTGTGGAAGGTTTTGCACAAAACTTTGTGGCGCGGCGAAGTATATGCCGCACCGGCAGCCAGGTTTGCTCAAAACCGACTACCGGCCGGTATGACACTCCATCCTGAGATGTAGCAGAGCCGCCGGGCATTTTGCCGGGCGAGCAATTTAGCGAAAAACAAAGTGCACATGAAGCAGTTGATCATCACATTAGCCCTCTTTTTGCCGGTTCTGGCCGGCGCTCAGTTTTCCGGCAGCCCTACCCCGAAAGGCTTGACCGTCATCGTCACCGACGGCACGATGGATGCCAGGCACAGCCCCCAGCGCCCGCCGGGCAACGGCAGGTTCCAGGACCCCATCCGCCCCCTGGGCATGGTTGACGCCATACAGGCCGGAGCCTTCGTCGAACGGCCCGATTATGGGCTGACGGGTTTCATCCTCATCTTTTGCGTCAACGATACGGTGGGGGGCAAGCAGGGATCCTACACCATCAACGGGCAAACCTACCGGGGGATCTACCGCCTCATCCGCCAGAAGATAAGAGTTGACGAGAAGATTCCGGAGGGGATGACGGCCTACAGGCTGGCCGGCACAGTGTTTTTTCTCGGCATTTCCTGACCCGGGGGGCCGGAGGTTCGGCGGCGCATCCGGAATTTTTTTTTAAATTACCTCCCTTGTTCACCAACACGGATGCTGCATGAGCCTTCCAGGCCAGAGAGTGCGTAAGTTCGGCACGGCGCCGGTGTTTTTTACGGCCATTTCCACCATACTCGGGGCCATCATGTTCCTGCGTTTCGGTTTTGCCGTAGGGCAGGTGGGCCTGATGGGCGCCTTTATCCTCATTCTCATCGGCCACGCGGTGACCATCCCTACGGCCATGGCCATCGGGGAGATAGCGACCAACCAGAAGGTGGAAGGGGGCGGCGAATACTACATCATGTCCCGCTCTTTCGGGTTGGTGATCGGCTCCGCCATCGGCACGGCGCTCTATTTCTCGCAGGCCATCAGTGTAGCCTTTTACATCATTGCCTTTGCGGAAGCCTTCACCTCCCTGTTTGAATACCTGCGCGCCAATTTCGATTTGCCGCCCGCTATCGACTGGCTGCTCACCCTGAAACAAACAGTCAGCATTCCCGCCCTTTTCATCCTGACGGCTGCCGTATTGTCCAAAGGCGCCAGCCTGGGTGTAAAGATGCTGTATGTGGTGGTGGGCACCCTCTTCCTGTCTCTGGCGGCTTTTTTTGCCGGCGAAACGGACTACAGCCGGCAACACCGGCTGGACTGGTTCGCAAACATCTCGGAACGCCAGCTTGAAAGCCGGCCGGCGCTTCCGGCGCCGGATACTGCCGCGCTTTCGATATCGGGGGATACCCTGCCTGACGATTATCCCAACCCCAACACGCCACAGCTGCAGCCTGCCCGGGCAGGCCTGCAGGCAGAGGAGGAACCCTCTCCATTGGAACACTTTGGTTTCTTTGCGGTTTTCGCCATCATTTTCCCAGCCTTTACCGGCATGACCGCCGGGGTAGGGCTGTCGGGCGTCCTGAAAAACCCCGGCAGATCCCTGCCGCTG
>CAUJDW010000145.1 GCA_963169455.1 Bacteroidota bacterium
TGCGCCAGTTGCCGGCTGAGCAGGAAACGATAGATGCCGTAGAGCATGCCCAGCAGCAGGGCCGCCCAGAGGGCATAGGCCCACCAGCTGCGATACCAGGGGGGAAGGATGGTGAAAGTATATTCAAATGGAGCGCTCCACTCCTGGGATTCACCCATGGCCTGGACTTTGAAGGTGAATGTGCCGAAGGGCAGGTTGCGGTATTCTACTTTGTTCTCTTTGGTTGGGGGGCTCCATTCTTCTTCCAGCCCGCTCAATAGGAAACGGTACTGTATCTTATGCGGTGCGGCCCAGTCGATCCCTGTAAAATAGAGGGCCAGGTTGTTCAGATAATGGGGCAGCTTCAAATCAGCCGGATAGTTGAAAAAGGGGACAATGCTGTCGAAGGAGCAGGCCAGGGCTTCCCCAAAGGAGAAGGTGTTTAAATAGGCGGTATCGGCCAGCCGGCGAAAGTCTACAAATTGTTGCTCTACTTCGATGTGGTCCAGCATGGTGTGCGGAGGGGCGGAGGCCAGTTCAAAGGTGTTGAGGTCGAGCATAGTAAGCCCCTGGCGGCTTCCCCACCAGATCCGGTTCTGGCTGTCCAGAAGAGCGGCGCCCGGTAAATCGCGAATGATTAATTCCTTTAAGCCATCCGCTTTGGTGAAGGTATGAAATAGAAACTTTTGATCACTCCCTGCTTTATCGGAGCCTTTCGGCGCCGGTATCAGTAAATCGATCCCTTTTGCAGTACTAAGCCAGAGGTGTTGATTGCAATCCTCAACAATGGTATTGATGTTGTTGTTATAGTCCAAACCGCCTTCCTTGATGTGAAAGGAAAACCCATTGCCATCATAACGCTGCAGGCCGCCGCGCTCAGCTCCCATTAAAATCCCCCCCCGGCTATCCACCGCCATTGAAGGGATACAGCATCCATCCAGGCCTTCTTTTTCAGTGATGTGCGTAAAATGGCTGCCGTCGAACCGGCTGATCCCGCCGCAGCAGGTGCTGAACCACAGTGTTCCCTGCCTGTCTTCAGTTATGCAAAATACTCTATTGTTAATCAGGCCTTCCTGCTCCGTGAAATGGGTAAAAGCTTTCCCGTCAAAGCGGTTTACGCCCCCCCCTAGTGTTCCGGCCCAGAGTTGCCCCTTGCTGTCTGCCAGCATGCTCGTAATGTTCCAGTGACTAAGGCCTGCTTCCTCATTGTAATGTACGTAATTTTCGCCGTCATACCTGGTGAGCCTCATGCCCCCGAACCACAAATGCCCCTGCTTGTCTTCCGCAATAGCTTTGGTTGAGCCCAGCCTCAATCCTTCCGGATTGGTGAGCTGAACAAAATCCCGGCCGTCATACCGAATGATTCCGCTGACTCCTGACGAGAACCACAGATTGCCATGCCTGTCTTCTGTTATGGCCAGAATGTAATTAAATGGCAAGCCTTCCTGTCCCGGAAAGTGGTTAAAACTATTCGGGGCCAACCGGCACAGGCCGTTTTCGCTGGTTCCAAACCACAAGTTTCCCGCCCTGTCTTCCAGGATGGCAATAACGGAATTGCCACTTAAGCCTTCATCGGTGGTGAAGTGGGTGAAGGTGGCGCCGTCGAACCGGCATACGCCGCCCCTGAGCGAGGTAAACCAGAGGTTTCCCCGGCTGTCTTTCAGGATGCTCTGCACGGAGTTGTCCCCTAAGCCTTCCTGCGTCGTATATCGGGCAAAATTTTTTCCGTCGAAGCGTAATGCCCCAATCCTGGAGCCAAACCAGAGATTCCCCTGATTATCTTCGACTATGGCCCCGGCTTTAAAGAGCCCATCCTTCTGAGCATACCGGGTAAAACTGCGGCCGTCAAAGCGGTTCAGGCCGTTGGGGGTTCCGAACCAGATATCGCCCCGGCTGTCTTCAAAGATGGCCTGCACGTTGTCATGGCTTAGGCCTGTTTTTGTGGTATAATGTAAAAAACGGGCTCCGTCGAAGCGAAAAGCTCCCCCGCTGGTCCCGAACCAGAGGTTCCCATGCCTGTCTTCCAACATGCAGAAGATGGCAATATTAATGCCGTTTTCATCAATGATATGGAAGTTATAATGGGTAAAATACTGGCCGTCGAATCGGCTAAGTGCGCCATTGAAGCCCCCGATCCAGATGTTCCCCCGGCTGTCTTCCATCATGGAGGTGACATAATTGCCATTCAGGCCTTCCTTTTCAGTGTAGTGGGTGAAATTCCTGCCATCATAGCGGCCTATACCATCATAGGAAAACCCGATCCACAAATAGCCCCGGCTATCTTCAATCATGGCGCTTATGAAATTCGAGGGCAGGCCTTGATCTTCATTCATGCATTGGATATCATATCTGGCCGCTTCCCTCATTGTTGGGGGAAGGACTGGTAGGGAAGGTGGTTGCAGCGCAGGCACAATTTTACTTTCCACTTTGGCCGCTTCGGGCAATCGCGTACTGCCTTGTCCCGGAGTGAAAACGGGAAGCTCCTGTGGAATGGGAACGACTATCGGCTCGCCCGCCGGACGGACGTTGGGGTGGGCGGGGACGGTTTGGAGTATGCCCGCCTTTACCACTTTGGGCGGGGCGACTGAATCGGGGTTGATCCATTTACCTTTCGCCGGTATGGGCACGCCGGTGGGGTAGGGCGGCTCCTGAGCATTGGCAATCTTTGGCCTGGCCATAAGGCCAATCAGGAAAAGCCATGGAAGGAAGCGGAACAGGCCCCGGGTTGTCATTTGCCGTCTGGGTTTTAGCTCCTGCAATATACGGAAAGTGCCGCTATTTGAAGCGAATCCACTTCAACCCTGGTTTTTACTGCATTTTGGAAGAATCCTGCAAATACCTGAAAGATTTGTGCTAACGGAAGGCTGCCTTTTGCCTGTAATTTTCCTGCCGTATTGTTTACCTCAAAAAACTACCACTATGCAAATCAAGCACTTATTACCCATGCTGTTTTTGGCCGGGCTGAATGTTTTTTCAGCAAAGGCCCAATGGACAAACCTGGGCAACGGGGTTTCCGCGCCCAACCAACGGATCTGGGGCTTCTCCCTTGCCAGCCCCGAAATAATCTGGGCAATTTCCTGGGATTACACGGCTCCCTTCCCGGATGAGTATCTCGTCAAAACGAACGATGGCGGCCTTACCTGGACGGCGGTTCCAATTGATATTGCTCCGGGGCATTACTCCTTTCAGCTTGCCGTGCTGGATGAAACGAACGCCTGGCTGGCTGCAGCTACGGAAGCAGCCCCCCATTCCGGAGCCGTTTACCACACAACGGACGGCGGGCTGAGCTGGGTGGAACAGAGTACCGCCTTTGTCGGCAGCGAAGCGCCTTTCTTCATTCATTTCTGGGATGCGGATGACGGAGTGGCTTTTGGCACAAAACGCTGCCCCTCCTGTTCGGACAATATTGTCATTTACACTACCGATGACGGCGGCGTGAAATGGACAAAAGTCATCGGAGCCGAAATACCGGCGCAATTGGAGGGGGAAGGTTTGATTTTTTTCTCAGGCAATGGCTACTATCAGGTAATGGGCGATAATATCTGGTTTCCGACTTCGAAGAACAGGGTTTTTCGTTCGACGGACAGAGGCCTGAGTTGGGAAGCCTCAGGCGATATTATGGTTGGATCAGGGCGGGCAGCTTCCATCGCTTTCAAAGATGAATTAAACGGCATTGTCATTGCCGCTTTCCCGAATGGTGCAGCCCGTACCAAAGATGGGGGTGTTACCTGGACTCCGATCAGCATCCCTTCCATCATCTGGTCTGCACAGATTGATTTTATCCCTGGAACGGAAGCCTCCTATATAGTACATAACGGAGCGGCCTGGTGGACTGAGATGGATAACAGTATTATGCTGTACACCCATGACTCTGGTGAAACCTGGGAATATTTTACATCCAACGTCAACCTGGATTGTTTTGAGTTCCTTTCTCCTACGCTCGGCTTCGGCGGAGGTGGCGTAAACAGCTATAGTTCAGGCGGAATGTACGGGTGGAGATGGGATGTTTTTACGGCCCTCCGCGAACCCACCGCCGGCCAGTGCGCCCTTTCCCCCAACCCCGCCACCCACTTCCTGAAAGTGGGCCTGCCGGATGCATCTTCCCAAGCTTTCCACTTCCAGGTGTTTGACGCACAAGGAAAAGTGGCCCTCCAGCAAATGATGCAAAGCGGGGAACAAATAGCCGTGGAAACCCTGCCCCCGGGCATGTACTGGGCCAAGGCGGTGGCCAATGGGGTAGTGTACACCGGGAAGTTTGTTAAACTGTAGGATACTGTTGATGCTCCTTATGGCCCGAACGGGCCATAAGGATGCTGCAGCCTTGCGGCATGTTGATACTTTTGATCTTTTGTTTTGGGGTTCAAGGTAGGGTTTATTTTTTAAAAACAAAAAATTGCATGATAAATTTATTTGTTTTATCTTGCAACATGCACCCCAAAAAAGATGCCAACAAATACGACAAAATCCTCAAGGAGAACCTGGAAGCGCTCTTTCTCCCGTTCCTCGAGCAACTGCTGAATATCCGCATCCTGGCTTCCGAGCGTTTGCCAGGGAAGATGCAAAGTACCCTGGAGCGGGAGGTGGACTTTTTATGCAAAATTCTCATGGGGGATGGCCAGAAAGGAATACTACATTTGGAGTTCGAATCAGAAGCCAGGAAGAACCTGATTTACCGGCAGTCTGAATATCATGGTTTTCTTCTAAAAAAATATCGCCTGCCCATATATCATGTGGTAGTTTACCTGGGAGAGCGCCGCCCGAACATCCCTACACAGTTGAAGCCGGAAGAGGTATTCACCGGTTTTGAGTTAATTGACCTGGGGCGCCTGGACTACCGGCAGATGCTGAGCAGCCAGGTGCCGGAGGCAATAGTACTGGCTATTCTGGGCAATTTTAATGAGGAACCACCGGAGGAAGTACTGCGTTCTATCCTTGAACGCTTACAACAAGTAGCTAGAGGGGAGCTTTCCCTGGAGAAGTACCTCCGCCAATTGAATGTCTTATCGGGATTGCGTAAATTGCATGAACTAACGGTCAAAACCATCGAAGCTATGCCAATTACTTATGATATTGAGACTGATTTTCTGTTTAAGAAAGGGAAAGAAAAAGGCCTGGAGGAAGGCTTGGAGAAAGGCTTGGAGAAAGGCCGGGAAGAAGGCGTAGAAAATAAAGAGCGCATCGTCGTAACCCGCGCCTGGAAAAAAGGACTGCCGCCCGAAGAAATCGCTGAGCTGGCGGATATGCCGGTAGAGCATGTGAAGGAAATCATCGCTGAATTGGAAAATAAGGCGGAAGGGGGAAATGCTTGCTAAAACCATGAACCACCAAATCCTCCACACCCTCGAAAATAAGAATGTGCGCCCCACGCCCATGCGGATGCTGGTGCTGGAGCAGTTTCTCCAAAACCGCACCGCCCGCAGCCTCGGCGAACTGGAAGCGGCCATGCCCCGCGCCGACCGCATCACTATCTATCGCACGCTCCGAACCTTTGAAGAAAAAGGCATCCTGCACGCCATCACCGACGGCTCCGGCGCCACCCACTACGCCCTATGTCCCGACGCCTGCGAGCCGGAACACCATCGCGAGTTCCACCCCCACTTCCACTGCATTCGCTGTGGAAGAACGCTGTGCCTGGATATAACCACCCAGCCCCCAGCTTCCCTGCCCGGCGGCTTCCAACTGCTGGATATGGAGGTGCAGCTCAAGGGGGTTTGCCCGGAATGCGGGTAGGGGCGTGCACCTCGGCACGTCAGCACGTCGCATGACAGCAGGTGTCTTAGGTGTTCCAGGCATTGGACGTTCGACCTTCTGGCCTTCTGACCTCCATTTGCAATTGCATTGCATCCCCCCCCTCCCGACCTTTGCCTGAAAAAGACCATGACAGTCCCTGAAATCTGGCTTTTCGTTTACATCCTGCTGTTCCATTTCCTGCTCTTTGGCCTTCGGTCTTTTCTGCTCTGGGAGCGGATCGGGGTTCGGGCTTTCACCTTTCAGAACAAGGACGACGCCCACGACTGGAACGGGAAACTGTTCACTTTCATCAGCCTGGCCATTGTTGGGATAGCGGCGATTTTCGCTTTCAATGGCATTTGGTACGCCTATCTGGTTCCGATTTCGTACCTGGAAACCCCGGCCCTGCATTGGACGGGCTGGACGTTGATGCTGCTTGCCCTGCCCTTTATTTTCATTGCCCAGATGCAAATGGCCGATTCCTGGCGGGTGGGCATCGATGAAAAGCAGCATACGCCCCTGGTCACCCACGGCCTGTTCAATTGGTCGCGCAATCCCGTTTTTCTCGGCATGCTGGCAGCCCTGCTGGGTTTTTTCCTGGTGGCGCCTAATGCCTTTACCCTGCTACTGCTTGGGCTGTCCTACACCTCCATACAGATACAAGTTCGGCTGGAGGAGCCTTTTCTGCGGGCGCAGCACGGGGCGGCGTATGAGCAGTATTGCGAGCGGGTGAGGCGGTGGGTGTGAAGGCCCGGGAGGAGCTGTTCAAAGTTCCAAGTTTAATGTTTAAAGTTGCCTCGGGAGTGTCCTCTGATGAGCTGGCCATCACGAAAACCTGTAACTTGTAACCATGAAACCTTCAACCTTCAACTTAGGCCACTGATGCCCCATCACCACCACTCCGGACGTAACCTCGCCATCGCCTTTTTCCTCAACCTGGCCTTCACCATCCTGGAAGCCATCGGCGGGTTGTGGACGAACAGCGTGGCCATCCTTTCCGATGCCTTGCACGACCTGGGCGACAGCTTGGCCCTGGGCATGGCCTGGTACCTGGACCGCAAATCAAAGGCAGGGCCTTCAGGCCAGTACACCTTCGGCTACCGGCGCTTCTCCCTGCTGGGCGCCCTGCTCAACAGCCTGGTGCTGATCGGGGGATCTGTTTTCATCATCTGCGAAGCCGTGGGCCGCATCCTCGAGCCGCAAAGCCCGAACGCCCAGGGGATGGTGCTCTTCGCTATCATCGGCGTGGCGGCCAACGGCTACGCTGCCTGGATGTTGAGCAAAGGCAAGAGCCTCAACGAGCGCGTCGTCTCCTGGCACCTGGTGGAAGATGTGCTTGGCTGGGTGGCCGTGCTGATCGTCGCTATCGTACTGTTGTTCCGGGATATTCCCTACCTCGACCCGGCCCTGTCTATTCTCATCACCTTATATATTTTGTACAATGTCGTGAAACGCCTGCGCGAAACCCTGCACCTCTTCCTGCAGGGCGTGCCCGAAGGCATCCAGGCCGGGGAAGTCTGCAGGCGCATCCTGGCCGTTCCGCACGTGCGGTCGCTGCACCATACCCATGTCTGGTCGCTGGAAGGGGAGCACCACGTTTTTACCTCTCACGTCCGCCTGCACGATATCCAAACCTTTAGTCAGGTGGTGGAGGTGAAAACGCAGATCAAGGCCATCCTGAAGGAATACCCCTTTTCTCATTATACGATCGAGACGGAACTGGAGGAGGAAAGCTGTGAGCTGGAGTAGGGGGAAACGGAACAAAGGCAGTATAGGTATTTTTGCTTCGAAAATGGAACAGGAGAAGGCCTGCCGCTGGAGGAAATGGCTATATTGCTGTATTGCTGTATTGCTGTATTGCTATATTGCTATATTGCTGTATTGCTGTATTGCTGTATTGCTGTATGGCTATATTGCTGTATGGCTATATTGCTGTATGGCTATATGGTTATTTTGTTTTTTCATTGAGCCTGATCTATGAATCTGTATTTCTTCATTACAATCCTTTTTCTCATGAGCAGCGCGCCTGAATCGGCCGGCCGGTACGAAGTCAGAAAAATTCCCGCCGGTGATTTGCAGATTACCGGCCGCGGCGACAGCCCCGCCTGGGAAGGGGCGGCCGTGCTTACCGATTTCACTTACCCCTGGCGGGAAGACAGCCCCCCGCCTACTGCCTTTCGTGCACTGTGGGACGGTATCTACCTATTCTTCCTCTACCGCGCCACCGACCCGGTGATCATCACCCCGCAAAGCGGCGAACCGAAAAAGGACGTGCTGGGCTCCGACCGGGTGGAGATTTTCTTCAAGGCGGATGATGAGATGAATCCTTACTATACCCTCGAGCTCGACGCCCTGGGCCGCATCTTCGACGCCGAATGCCGCTTCTACCGCCAGGTTGATGCCGGCTGGTCCTGGCCCGAAGGGCAAATCGTGGTGCGCGCCAGCCAGGACGAAAAGGGCTATACAGTGGAAGGAGCCATCAGTATGGCGTCCCTTCAACAACTTGGCATGCTGCAGGGCAACCGCCTGCAGGCCGGGCTGTACCGCGGCGAATACCTGCCAAAAGCCGACGGCTCTACCGAAACCCGCTGGATCAGCTGGATACGGCCCGATTCGGAGAAACCGGATTTCCATATCCCGTCTTCTTTTGGGCTGCTGGTATTGCAGGAGTGAGCGGAAAGTGTACGGTGTGCGGTGTTTGGACTTTAGACGTCTGGGAAAGTGCTTTGGATTTCCCTGCTTAAAGTGGGAAGCCGGAAATCGGAAGTCGGAAAAACCTGGCGATTCCACGGATTTCCTGGCTCTTTCCCACTTTTTACCCAGCCGATCCCAACAGATGTCGGGAGAGGACGGGCCCACTTCCGCTTTCCGGCTTCATCACCGGGAATGTCTAAAGCCTAAACGATGTACGCTTGTCCTTCCTTGAACCTTTAACCTTTAACTCACATGCAACTTCCAAGCCAAACCTTCATCATCACCGGCGCCACCAGCGGCATGGGGCGCGGCATCGCCGAACGATTCGCCCGGGAAGGAGCGCGCCTCGTGTTGAGCGGGCGCAGCGAAGAGCGGGGCAGGGAAGTGGCGGCCCTCATTCAGCAGCAGGGCGGCCGCGCCGTTTTCCTGCCCGGCGATATCAGCCAGCCTGAAACCAACCGGCAATTGGTGGAAAACGCCCTGGCAGCTTTCGGCCGCCTCGATGGCATCGTCACCAACGCCGGCCACCTGGGGCTGGGTGCGGTAACCGATATACAGCCGGAGGAATGGCATTACACTTTTGCCGCCAACCTGCACTCGGTGTATTACCTCAGCCATTACGCCATCCCGCATCTGCGCCGGCAGGGCAGGGGAGTGATCATCGCTACGGCCTCCATCGCGGCCTTTAAGTCCTTCCCCAACCACCCGGCTTACTGCGCCGCCAAGGCCGGCCTCGTTGCCCTGGTGCGACAGATGGCCCTCGACTACGGCCCCGCCATCCGCGTCAACGCCATTTGCCCCGGCCCGGTTGATACTCCCCTGATCTGGGATTCCGCCCGCGCCTTCCCCGACCCCGACAAGGCCGTGGACAATGCCGCCCAAACCACCGCCCTCAAACGCCTGGGCCGCCCGGAAGACATCGCCGCCCTGGCCCTCTTCCTCGCTTCCGATGAAGCGGCCTGGATCACGGGCGCCTCGGTAACGATTGATGGCGGGGTGATGGCTTGTAGGTAGCTCGAGGGGGTTATTGCTATATTGTTATATTGCCATATTGCCATATTGCCATATTGTCATATTGTTATATTGTCATATTGCTATGTGAATCCAGGGGTAGGTGCTTGCGCAACACGGAGGGGTGATAGGCTATTGCCTGGAGCAACTGAACTATCCAGGAATGACACACTTTTTTGAAGACTCACTTAGCAATACCGCAATACCGCAATTGAACAATAGAACAATAGAACAATATGACAATAGAACAATATGACACCCCCGTTCACTCCCAGGCTGTCCTCCCCACCGCCAGTTCCTTACCATCGCTCTCCCGCAGCAGCCGGTGCAGGAAAACGCCGTCTTCGAGGGTTTGAACCTGAGCCTGCACCGCGTCTCCGTACTGGCTTTCGGCCCGGTAGTTGATGTCGAGTTGTTTCAACTGGCGTTGGGTGAGCACCTCCACGGGCAGGGGCTCCAGCATCCACTTAATATATAAGGTGTTGTTGAGGTGCTCGTTGAAGTCCAGGTCGTGCCAGTTCACTTCGAACTGCCGGGCGTAGTGTGGGCTTTCGAAAGGCGGGAGTTTTACATCGGGCCGGGGCAGGCAGGCTTCCTGCGGCGGCATCTGGCTGCGGTATGCCAGGATGAAATCCGGCATCGGGGCCATGCGGCGAGATTGGGTATCCATCAGCAGCCAGGTTGAGGAGGATGCCGCCAGGAGTTGCCCGGACTCATCGAGCACCTTGTAATCGCGGTAGGTGAACAGGCGCTCGAAGCCTGAAGGGTAAGTGGCCACGACGATGTGGTCTCCGAGCTTCGGCATCCGTTCAACCCTGATCTGTTTGCGCATCAAAACCCAGGAGATTTGGTGCGGCTCGAGGTCCCATACGGAGAGCCCCATCCGGATCACGTGTTGCATGGCAGCTTCCTGCATCAGCCTGGCCAGGGCCGGCGCCGTCATCCGCTTTCGGCTGTCGATCTCGTAGGTGCGCACTTCATAGCGCCGCTGATATCCGATCTCGGAGTTAGGGAAGGGCATTTTACATTTTAAATTTTGCGGTTTAATATTTTGACTTTTCTAAGGTAGGCATTAATTCCAAGCGGGGCAAATAGGGCTGGGGCTCCTGCCGCTGCCGGCGGCCAGGGCAGGGCTGGAACAGCGGGCTAAAAAGCAAGCGATTGCGCTAAATTTGAAATCCGGGCCTGCCGCCGGCCCAAATTTGGCGCAGGGGCCAAAGAGGCGTACATAATTTGACGGAAACACTTCACGCCAGGGGCCGCCTGCGCAAAGCCCCGGAAAAGTTGAAAAAGCCCGAAAGAAAATTTAAAATCCTCTTTTTGTATTTCTCCAAAAAAGCTATACCTTTGCAATCGCTTTTTGAACAAGGTATCTCTATTCAGTTAAAACATAGGTTGTTAGTACCGATAAAACGCAAATAATAATATGCCTACGATCAATCAGCTTGTGCGCAAGGGCAGAGTAAAAGTGGAAACGAAGAGCAAATCCCGCGCCCTGGATGCGTGCCCGCAGAAACGCGGCGTTTGTACGCGCGTTTATACGACCACGCCCAAGAAGCCGAACTCTGCGCTGCGCAAGGTTGCCAAGGTGCGCCTGACCAACGGGATCGAGGTGATCGCCTACATTCCGGGCGAGGGCCACAACCTGCAGGAACACTCCATCGTGCTGGTTCGCGGCGGCAGGGTAAAAGACCTGCCGGGCGTGCGCTACACCATCGTCCGCGGCGCACTCGACACCGCCGGCGTGGAAGGCCGCCTGCAGTCCCGCTCGCGTTACGGCGCCAAGCGCCCCAAGAGCTAATGTGCAGCTAAATTATGTTTCAATATATTCGGGAAACCTCTAATTGAGAATAGCGTAATGAGAAAAAGAAAGCCCAAATTAAGGATAATCCAGCCGGATCCCCGATATGCCGACCCCATGGTCACGCAGTTCGTCAACAACATGATGTGGCAGGGGAAGAAGGGTACGGCCTTCAAAATATTTTACGATGCGATGGACATCGTGAAAGACCGCACCAAGCAGGACGAACACGCCTTGTGGAAAAAGGCGCTCAACAACGTCATGCCGCAGGTGGAAGTGCGCAGCCGCCGCATCGGGGGCGCCACCTTCCAGATTCCGACGGAAATCCGCGCTAAGCGCCGGGTGTCCATCGGCATGAAGTGGATGATCAAGTTCTCCCGCCAGCGCAGCGGCAAAGGCATGGCTGAAAAGCTGGCCGCCGAAGTGATGGCCGCAGCAAAAGGCGAAGGCGCCGCCGTAAAACGGAAGGAAGATACCCACAAGATGGCCGAGGCCAACCGGGCTTTCGCTCACTTCCGCGTGTAACCCTGTTCCGGTTTGCTTTTTTGTTTCAAACTCTATAATCATTTAAAATTCCTCCCCGAGGAGTAGCCATGGCACAAAAAGACCTGAAGTTCACCAGAAATATTGGTATTGCAGCACACATCGACGCCGGCAAAACGACGACGACGGAGCGCGTTCTGTACTATACCGGTATCAGCCACAAGATCGGCGAAGTGCACGATGGGGCTGCTACCATGGACTGGATGGAGCAGGAGCAGGAGCGCGGCATCACCATCACCTCCGCCGCCACCAAAACCAGCTGGAACTGGAAAAACCAGGAATACGCCATCAACATCATCGACACCCCGGGCCACGTCGACTTCACCGTCGAAGTGAACCGCTCGCTGCGCGTACTCGATGGCCTGGTTTTCCTCTTCTGCGCCGTCAGCGGCGTCGAACCCCAGTCGGAAACCAACTGGCGCCTGGCCGACAACTATAAAGTGCCCCGCATCGGCTTCGTCAACAAGATGGACCGCTCGGGCGCCGACTTCTTCAGCGTGGTCAATGACGTGCGCGAAAAACTGGGCTCCAACGCCATCCCCCTCCAGGTTCCCATCGGCGAGGAAGAAACCTTCCGCGGCGTGGTCGACCTCATCAGCGGCGAAGCCCGCATCTGGAATGAACACGACATGGGCATGACCTATGAGGTCGTTCCCGTTCCGGCCGACCTGGCGGACACGGTCGCCGAATACCGCGAAAAACTGCTCGAGCAGGTGGCCGAATACGACGACTCCCTGCTGGAGAAGTTCTTCGAAGACCCGGACTCCATCTCCGTAGATGAAATCCGCGCTGCAATCCGCAAAGCCGTGATGGACCGCAAATTCGTCCCGATGATGTGCGGCTCGTCCTTCAAAAACAAAGGCGTCCAGGCCGTTCTCGACGCGGTTTGCGCCTTCCTGCCCTCCCCGGTTGACGTTGAAGCCATTACCGGCATCAACCCGGATTCGGACAAGGAAGAAGTGCGCAAGCCCTCCGTGGATGAACCCTTCGCCGCCCTGGCCTTCAAGATCGCCACCGACCCTTACGTCGGCCGCCTGGCTTTCATGCGGGTGTATTCCGGCGCCCTCGATGCCGGCTCCTACATCCTCAACACCCGCTCGGGCAACAAGGAGCGCATCTCCCGCATCTACCAGATGCACGCCAATAAACAAAACCCGATCGAGCGCGTTGAAGCAGGCGATATCGCCGCCGCCGTCGGTTTCAAGGATATCCGCACGGGCGACACGCTCTGCGACCTGAACAAGCCCATCGTGCTGGAAAGCATGGTGTTCCCCGAGCCGGTGATCGGCATCGCCGTCGAGCCGAAGTCCCAGAAAGACCTCGACAAACTCGGCATGGCGCTGGCCAAACTGGCGGAGGAAGACCCGACCTTCCGCGTGAAGTACGACGAAGACACCAACCAGACCGTCATCAGCGGTATGGGCGAGCTTCACCTGGAAATCATCGTCGACCGCCTGCGCCGCGAGTTCAAGGTGGAATGCAACCAGGGCCAGCCGCAGGTGAACTACAAGGAAGCCCTCACAACGAAGGTTTCCCACCGCGAACGCCTCAAGAAACAAACCGGCGGCGCCGGCTTGTTCGCCGATATGGAATTCGAACTCGGCCCGGCCGACCAGGAATTCCTCGAGAGCGAGGATTACAAGAACGGCAAGACGAAACTCCAGTTCGTCTGGGGCATCGTCGGCGGTTCCATCGACAAAAACTACATGAAACCGATCACGGACGGCTTCAAAGCGATGATGGACAACGGCATCCTGGCCGGCTACAACATCGACTCCATGAAGGTGCGCGTCTTTGATGGCTCCATGCACGCCGTGGACTCCAAACCGATCGCTTTCGAACTCTGCGCCAAGGAAGGCTTCCGCGCTGCCGCGCCCAAGGCCAACCCGGTGCTGATGGAGCCCATCATGAAACTTGAAGTGGTTACTCCGGAGGAATACGTCGGCTCGGTCATCGGCGACCTCAACCGGCGCCGGGGCATGCCCAAGGGCCAGGACAGCCGCGGAGGCGCGATCATCATCTCCGCCGAAGTGCCCCTGGCCGAAATGTTCGGTTATGTAACGGCCTTGCGCACCATTACCTCGGGCCGCGCCAGCTCCACCATGGAGTTCTCGCACTACGCCCCGGCTCCGGCAGGTATCGCCAAGGAAGTTATTGAAAAAGCAAAAGGTGCAGTAAAAGTATAGATGTGAAATGTGTGCTGTGGCAGGGGCTTCCCAGGCACAGCATCACATGCCGCAGCTAAAAGATCACAGATAACATTTAAAAGTAGGCATGAATCAGAAGATTAGAATCAAACTCCGTTCGTACGATCACAACCTGGTGGATAAGTCTACCGAAAAGATCGTAAAAACGGTGAGGAACAGTGGCGCTGTTGTAACTGGCCCGATTCCGCTGCCCACCGAGAAAAAAGTCTTTACCGTGCTCCGTTCTCCGCACGTCAACAAGAAGTCTCGGGAGCAGTTCCAGTTGCGTACCCACAAACGCCTCATCGAAATTTATACTCCCACCCAGAAGACAGTAGATGCCCTGTCCAAACTGGAACTGCCGAGTGGAGTTGACATTCAGGTGAAACTGACGTAAACCAATCATTACATACGTGGCATTAGGCGCCCAGATACTAGGCGTCTTGTCTTTGCTACCCTTGCCTCTTCTACAAGGGGCGATGAGCGCACAGCGCTCCGGGGTGCCCAAGTCTGCAACCTGATGCCGGTACTCAAAATTTTGTGCTGATGAACGGTATAATCGGTAAAAAGATTGGAATGACCAGCATGTACGACGCCCGCGGGCGCAACGTGGCATGTACCGTTATCGAAGCCGGCCCCTGCGTGGTAACCCAGGTCAAGTCGGAAGAAACGGACGGCTATAATGCGCTGCAGCTCGGCTTCGGCGATGCGAAGGCCAAAAACACATCCAAACCTCTCCAAGGGCATTTCGACAAAGCAAAGACAGGCCCCAAACGCAAAGTTGCGGAATTCCGCGATTTCAACGTCGTGTCAAAAGCAATCGGCGATATCCTCAAAGTTGATGAGGTTTTCGCCGTCGGCGACAAGCTGAGCGCAGTTGGGACGACCAAGGGTAAAGGCTTTCAGGGTGTCGTCAAACGGCACGGCTTCGGCGGCGTCAATGACGCTACCCACGGCCAGCACAACCGGCAGCGCGCTCCGGGTTCCATCGGCGCCTCTTCCTTCCCCTCCAAGGTTGTGAAAGGCATGCGCATGGCCGGCCGCACCGGCGGCGACCGCGTGAAGGTCAAGAACCTGGAAGTCCTCAAGATTTTCCCGGAACAGAACCTGATCCTTATCAAGGGCGCAATCCCCGGCCATAAGGGCGCTTATGTGATTCTTGAAAAGTAATTCTTTCAGTGCGTACGCGCCGTTGACAGGCCTTGCTTCCGGCCGGCGGCGCCAAAACACACAAGACGATGAAACTCGAAGTTATCAATATTCAGGGCCAGAAGACGGGCAGGGAAGTTGACCTCCCGGATGAGATTTTCGGCATAGAGCCGAACGATCACGCCGTATACCTGGCGGTCAAACAACACCTGGCCAATAAGCGGCAGGGCACGCACAAAGCCAAGGAAAGGAGCGAAGTGTCGGGCTCCACCCGCAAGCTCAAGCGCCAGAAAGGCACCGGTACGGCCCGTTTCGGTGATATCAACAACCCGCTGTTCCGCGGTGGCGGCCGCGTCTTCGGCCCACGCCCGCGCGACTACGGCTTCAAGCTGAACAAAAAGGTGCGCCGCCTGGCCCGCAAGTCCGCCCTGTCGGCCAAAGCCGCTTCCGGCGAAATCCTGGTGCTCGAGGGCTTCCATTTCGATGCCCCCAAAACGAAGGCCTTCGTCGGTATCCTCAACGCCCTGCAGCTCAATGGCAAAAAAGTGGCCCTGGTTACCGCCGATTTCGAAAAAGAGGTCTACCTCTCCAGCCGCAACATCCAGAAGTGTTGTGTCCTCCGCGCCAGCGACCTGGACACCTACACCATCCTGAACACCAACGCCCTGGTAATCGCGGAGGACGCCATAGAGAAGATCAAGGAAACATTTGCTAACTCATAAGGAGGCCTTCCCCAGGGAGGCGCCTTCCGACAATAGTGATAACCATGGCAAAGACGATTCTCATAAAGCCGATCATCACCGAAAAGGCGGAAATGCTTTCGGACAAGCGCAACCAGTACAGTTTCCTCGTGGACAAGGGCGCCAATAAGATCGAGATCAAAAAGGCGGTCGAGGGCATGTACCAGGTGTCTGTCGAGTCCGTCAATACTCTGGTCATGCCGGGTAAGGAAAAGAACCGCTCCACCCGCTCGGGCCTGATCCGCGGCCGGAAGCCTTCTTTCAAAAAAGCAGTCGTTACCCTGGCAGCAGGGGAGGAAATAGATTTCTTCGGAGATATTTAATAACAACCCTCAGGGGCAAAGCCGGGCCGTCTCCTCCGGCAGTTATCTCTGAGGCCAAAACAGTGACCCATGCCTGTTAAAAAATACAACCCGGTTACTCCCGGTACGCGTTACAGGATCGGTAACGCCTTCAGCGAGCTTACGACGGATAAGCCGGAGAAGAGCCTGCTGGCTCCCCTGAAGAAAAGCGGCGGCCGCAACAACGAAGGCCACCGCACTGTCCGTCAGCGCGGCGGCGGCCACAAGCGCCGCTACCGCATCATCGACTTCCGCCGCGATAAGGACGGCATCCCGGCAACGGTGCAGACCATCGAGTACGACCCGAACCGCACGGCTTATATCGCACTGGTGCAGTATGAGGACGGCGAAAAGCGCTATATCCTCGCTCCGGATGGCCTGAAAGTCGGCGACCAGATCATGTCCGGCGAAAAGGCCACCCCCAATGTGGGCCATACCATGTTCCTCAAGGATATCCCCCTCGGGGCCGTTATCCACGCCGTGGAACTTCAGCCGGGGCGCGGCGCCTCCATGGCGCGCAGCGCCGGCGCCTCCATGACCCTGATGGGCCGCGAAGGGGGCAAATACGTCGTGGTTAAACTGCCTTCCGGCGAAGTGCGCCGCGTGCTGTCCACCTGCAAAGCAACCATCGGATCGGTTTCCAACCCCGACCACGGTTTGCTGGTAGTCGGCAAAGCCGGCCGCAGCCGCTGGCTGGGCCGCCGGCCCCGCGTCCGCGGCGTAGCCATGAACCCGGTCGACCACCCCATGGGCGGCGGCGAAGGAAAAGCTTCCGGCGGGCACCCGCGCTCGCGCAACGGCCAGATGGCCAAAGGCGCCAAAACGCGCAAGCCGAAGAAGCATTCCAACAAGCTCATTATTTCCAGGAGAAAGTCGGGCAAGAAGCGCTAAGCAGCTTCGCGCCGCTTCATAAAAAGCAGTAGCAAAAATGGCTAGATCAATCAAAAAAGGCCCCTACGTGTTCCACAAGCTGATGGCTAAAGTGGAAAAGGTGAAGGAATCCAACAAAAAGACCGTGATCAAAACCTGGTCCCGCGCCTCGATGATCATCCCCGATATGGTAGGGGAAACCATCGCCGTGCACAACGGAAAAACCTTCGTCCCGGTCTTCATTACCGAAAATATGGTTGGCCACAAGCTGGGGGAATTCGCGCCGACGCGCAACTTCAGAGGCCACGCCGGCAACCGCAAGAAGTAATTTTTATTAGTTGCTCGTTGTTGGTTGCTTGCCGTTTGCCAAAAGCCGGCATCCAGGCTACCCAACGGATAACCGACAACCAACAACAGAAAACTCTCAAATAATGGAAGCAGTAGCTAGGCTCAGAAACGTCCCGATGTCAGCGCGCAAAATGCGCATGGTCGTTGATATCATCCGCGGCAAAGATGTCGAGGATGCCCTGGATATCCTTCGCTTTACAAAGCGGGAAGCTGCCGTGTGGCTGGAGAAACTGGTCGTTTCCGCCATCGCCAACTGGGAACACAAACTGGGCGGCATGGAGAATGCGGATGATTACGACCTCTATATCAAAACCATCTTCGCCGACGAAGGCACTATGCTGAAGCGTTTCCGCCCGGCCCCGCACGGCAGGGCGCACCGCATCCGCAAGCGCACCAACCACGTCACAGTCATCGTGGAAAACAGGGTTCCGCTTCCGGCCGACGCCAAAGTTGGCGCAGTTGATGACGCGGTCGAAGTCGAAGAAGTGGACGAAACAGCAGAATAAGCAGAAATCTAAATTTGTAATACCATAGATATGGGCCAAAAGACAAATCCAATTGGTAATCGCCTGGGCATCATCCGGGGTTGGGACTCCAACTGGTTCGGGGGTAAGGACTTCGCCGAGAAAGTGGTGGAGGACGAGAACATCCGCACCTACCTCAACGCCCGCGTGGCGAAAGGCGGGATCGCCCGCATCGTCATCGAGCGCACCCTTAAGCGGATTACCGTTACGATTCACACCTCCCGCCCGGGTATCATCATCGGCAAGGGCGGTTCGGAAGTCGACCGCATCCGCGAGGAGCTCAAGAAGCTGACCGGCAAGGACATACAGATCAACATCATCGAGATCCGCAAGCCCGAACTGGATGCCAGCATCGTCGCCGAATCCATCGCCAAGCAGCTCGAAGCGCGCATCAACTACCGCCGGGCCATCAAGATGTCCATCCAGTCGACCATGAGAACGGGCGCAGAGGGCATCAAGGTGCGCATCTCCGGCCGCCTCAACGGTTCGGATATGGCCCGCCGCGAGGAATACAAGGAAGGCCGCACCCCGCTGCATACCTTCCGCGCGGATATCGACTACTCGCTCAAAGAAGCCCAGACCGTCTATGGTAAGATCGGCATCAAGGTGTGGATTTGCAAGGGCGAAGTGCTCGGCAAGCGCGACCTTTCCCCGCACATCGGGCTGAAAGAAGCCAAGCGCCCCATGGGCGGCGGCGAGCGTGGCGAACGCGGTGAACGCGGCGAGCGCGGCGAGCGCGGCGATCGCGGAGACCGCCGCGGCGGCGGCCGCCGTGGCAGAGGCGAAGGCGGAAGAAATCAGCGCCGGAGCTAGAATATCTAAGAAAATTGCCGTACCTTTGCCAAGCTTTTTTCAAAGGGGCCTGGAAAGGGCTATTTTATTGACTTCAGACGTATAAACATAGTAGAAATGCTACAGCCAAAAAGAACAAAATACCGGAAGCAGCAGAAAGGCCGCAACAGAGGTTTGGCCTATAAGGGCAGCAGCATTGACTTCGGTTCTTTCGGCTTGAAGGCTACGACGGGTGGCCGCCTGACCAACCGGCAGATCGAGGCAGCGCGTATTGCCATGACGCGCTACATGAAACGGGAAGGCAAGGTCTGGATCCGGATATTCCCCGATAAGCCGATCACCGCCAAGCCCCAGGAAGTACGTATGGGTAAAGGTAAAGGCGCCCTGGACCACTGGGTCGCCCTGGTGAAACCCGGCCGCGTCATGTTCGAAATCGATGGCGTGCCCCTCGAAACAGCTCAGGAAGCCCTGCGCCTGGCCGCCCAGAAACTGCCTGTACTGACCAGGTTCGTCATTCGGGCCGACTACGCCGGATAACTCATTTGATCGTCTTTTAACCTATATATGCAATGGCAACAAAGAAATTTTTGGACCTCCAGGAATATTCCGATGCTGACCTGGCCAGCGAACTGCAGAACCTGGAAGCACGCCTCCAGAAGCTGCGCTTCGACCATGCGATCAAAGGCCTGGATAACCCCCTCATCCTGCGGGAAGCCCGCCGGGATATCGCGCGCCTGAAGTCCGAAACGCGCCGCCGCGAACTGGCAAAAATGCCGGCTGAAGCACTGGCAAACCGCAGCAAAATCAGGGCCAGAAGGCGCCGGAAATAGAATAATTTAACGTCGGGTTTTTAACAACCGCATATAACCATGACAGAAAGAAATCTCAGAAAACAGCGTGTCGGAGTGGTCACCAGCAATAAGATGAACAAGACCATTGCTGTTTTGGTGGAACGCAGGCTCCGCCACCCTATCTATGGGAAATTCGTGAAGAAGAGCAAGAAGTTTATCGCTCATGACGAAAACAACGAGTGCAACATCGGCGACCTGGTCCGCATCATGGAGACCCGCCCGCTGAGCAAGCTGAAGCGCTGGCGCCTCGTGGAGATCGTCGAACGGGCAAAGTAATTCGATTGCTGCGTTTGAGGTATCGGAAACCCGGCCGCACAGGAGCCTCAAACCAAAACAACTTTAAACCTTTGTACAATGATACAGCAAGAGAGCAGGTTAAGGGTTGCGGACAACAGCGGGGCCAAAGAAGTGCTCTGCATCCGCGTTTTGGGAGGTTCTAAGCGCCGCTACGCCTCCATCGGTGACAAGATCGTGGTCAGCGTCAAGGAGGCCAGCCCGGGCGGCATCAAAAAAGGCAGCGTTTCCAAAGCTGTCGTGGTGCGCACCAAAAAGGAAGTGCGCCGCCGGGACGGGTCCTATATCCGCTTTGACGACAACGCCGTCGTGCTGCTCAACAATGCCGATGAACCGAGAGGCACGCGCATCTTCGGGCCGGTAGCCCGCGAATTGCGCGAAAGGGACTACATGCGTATCGTCTCCCTGGCGCCGGAAGTGCTCTGATCCGCCCTCTTTGTTCACCCCTATTTTTCGAACTGTGTTAATTCGATAGATAATGAAAAAGAAAGTCAATCAGCCCCAGCGGTTCGCCCCGAAGCTGAAGATCAAAAAGGGAGATAAAGTGGTGGTCATTGCCGGCGCTTACAAAGACCGCGAAAAGGTGCGCGAAGTGCTGGAAGTCCTCCCCGACAAGAACCGCGCCATCGTCGATGAGGCCAACATGGTCAAAAAACATACCAAACCCTCCCAGGACAACCCGGGCGGCATCAACGAGGTGCCGGCTCCCATCCATATCTCCAACCTGATGCTGGTGGACCCGAAAACCGGCGAACCCACCCGGGTCGGCAGAAAAGAGGTAGATGGCAAGATCGTTCGTTATTCTAAAAAATCCGGCGAAATTATCAAGTGATGAGCTATATACCCAGACTCAAGAAAAAATACCGCGAAGAGGTTATGCCCGCCCTGATGGAGCAGTTTCAGTACAGCACCATCATGGAAGTGCCCCGCCTGACCAAGATATGCATCAACCAGGGCGTCGGTGATGCAACCCAGGATAAAAAGCTGGTGGAGAACGCTCTGGAAGAGGTATCCATCATTGCCGGCCAGCGCGCCGTACCGACCCGCGCGAAGAAGTCTGTATCAAACTTCAAACTGCGGGAGGGCATGACGATCGGCGTGCGCGTCACGCTGCGCGATATCCAGATGTACGAATTCCTCGACCGCCTCATCACGGTGGCCCTGCCCCGCGTGCGCGACTTCCGCGGCGTCAACGACAAGAGCTTCGACGGGCGCGGCAATTACTCCATGGGCGTCACGGAACAGATCATCTTCCCGGAGATCGACATCGACAAGGTGTCCCGCATCACCGGTATGGATATCACCTTCGTCACCACGGCCAAAACGGATGCCGAGGCGCTGGCCCTGCTGAAAATGATGGGCATGCCCTTCAAAAACCAACGCAATTAAAAATTACAACATCAGCAATAACTGAAATAATGGCTAAGAAATCGATCATTGCACGCGAGCGGAAGCGGGAAAAAATGGTTGCAAAATACGCAGCCCTGCGCAAGCAGTTGAAGGAAGAAGGCCGCTGGGATGAACTGGACAAACTGCCCCTGAACTCCAACCCGATCCGCCTGCACAACCGCTGCAAACTCACCGGCCGCCCCAAAGGGTATATGCGGCAGTTCGGCCTTTGCCGGGTGAAGTTCCGCGAAATGGCGCTGGATGGCAAGATCCCCGGCATCACGAAGGCGAGCTGGTAAAATATCGTTTTCAAAATCAACACTTTCGTGCCTGAAGGCCCTGATGGGAACCCCAGGCGCCCTTAATATTAAGTCAAATGGCAGTTACAGATCCGATAGCAGATTATCTGACCCGCATCCGCAACGCGCAGCAGGCAGGGCACCGCACCGTGGAAATTCCGGCTTCCAAGCTGAAGAAGAACATCACGGAAATCCTCTACGAACAGGGGTACATCCTCAAATACAAGTTCGAGGAAAGCGGTGGGCACGGCCAGGGGCTGATCCGCATTGCCCTGAAGTACGACCCCCAAACCCGCCGCCCGGTCATCCGGGAGCTGGGCCGCATCAGCAAACCCGGTTTGCGGCAGTTTGCCAAAGTCAATGAGATCCCCCGCGTGATCAACGGGCTGGGCATTTGCATCGTCTCCACTTCCAAAGGTGTGATGACCGATAAGCAGGCCCGCGAGCACAATGTCGGCGGAGAGGTGCTCTGCTATGTTTATTAATACTTAAAAAAGTGATCCGGGAAGCCCGCGGCAGCGCGCCGGGGAAGCGCCGGGATCAAAAAACCCTGCTTCAAAATGTCAAGGATAGGAAAAGCTCCGATCAGTTTGCCCAAGGGAGTAGAGATCAACATCAGCAAGGGGAACTTCATCAGCGTGAAGGGCCCGAAAGGCGAACTGCATCAGCAGATAGACCCCGACCTTACGGTCGAAATCGAAGATGGCGTCATGACGCTGAAGCGCCCCACCGACCAGCAAAGGCACCGCGCCATGCACGGGCTGTACCGCGCCCTGCTCAACAATATGGTGACAGGCGTATCCGAAGGCTTTGTCAGGGAACTCGAACTGGTGGGCGTCGGTTACCGCGTGACCAATACCGGCCAGCTGCTTGAGCTTACCCTGGGCTATTCGCACCCCATCCTCTTTGTACTGCCCGACGAGGTGAAGGTGACTACGGCCATGGAAAAGGGTAAAAACCCGTACATCCGCCTGGAATCCTTCGACAAGCAACTGCTCGGGCAGGTGGCCGCCAAAATCCGCTCTTTCCGCAAGCCGGAGCCCTACAAAGGCAAAGGGGTGCGCTACGCCAATGAGCAGATCCGCCGCAAAGCGGGCAAGACGGCAGGCAAGTAAAACCTTTTTCGAAACGGTCTTTATTCTCATAACTTCTGTATGCTGCGCCTTGGGTTGGGGCCCGCGCCCTTTCACTAAGGCAAAATGTAAAAACAATGAAGGCAACCAAAGAAACGAAACGGCAAAAAATCCGCTGGCGGATTCGCCGCAAGATAAAAGGAACAGCGGAACGCCCGCGCCTCAGTATCTTCCGCAGCAACCGCGAAATTTACTGCCAGGTCATCGACGATGTAAAGGGGCATACCCTGGCCTCCGCTTCTTCCCGCGAAGCCGGCGTGCCTGATAATGTCAAACCGGTTGAAAAAGCCAAAGCCGTCGGCATACTCATCGCCGGCCGGGCAAGGGCCGAGAACATCGAAGCCGTGGTTTTTGACCGGGGCGGTTACCTCTACCACGGCCGCGTGAAAGCCCTGGCCGATGGCGCCCGCGAAGGAGGGCTCAAATTCTAAAACTTAACAACCTGAGAAATAATGGCTAAAAGGACCTCCAACAGGGTTAAGCCCGCTGAAACGGAACTGAAGGAAAAACTGGTGAACCTCAACCGGGTCGCCAAAGTGACCAAGGGCGGCCGTACGTTCAGCTTTGCTGCCATAGTTGTGGTTGGCGACGGCAAGGGCACCGTAGGGCATGGCCTGGGCAAAGCCCGCGATGTTTCCGAGGCTATCTCCAAAGCAGTGGATGACGCCAAAAAGAACCTGATCCGCGTCCCGCTGCATAAAGGGACTATCCCGCACGAACAAAAGGGCAAGTACGGCGCAGGCCGCGTCCTGATCAAGCCCGCTGCCGATGGTACGGGCGTAATCGCCGGCGGCGCCATGCGCGCCGTGCTGGAAAGTGCAGGGGTGCACAACGTGCTGGCCAAGTCGATGGGCTCCTCCAACCCCCACAACGTGGTGAAGGCCACCGTCGATGCCCTGGCCAAACTGAGGATGCCCATGGAAGTATCCCGCCAGCGCAATATCTCCATGGAAAAGTTGTTCAACGGATAATCAGAGCGGGCAACAGGCCGCTCTACTAAACCTTTAAGCGATGGGCAAGCTGAAGATAACCCAAGTGAAAAGTGTCATCGACCGCTCCCAGCGGCAGAAAGATACCATCCGGGCCCTGGGCATCCGCAAAATGCACCAGACGGTCATCCACGAAGCTACGCCTCAGATCAGAGGCATGGTGGAAAAGGTGCGCCACCTGATTACTGTCGAGGAAGTACAGTAAGCAGCGCCGGGCTGCGAAATACTTTAAAATAAAAATTTGCAATGCCGGTATTGCCGGATATCTTTGCAAAGATTTCAAGGGTAGAAAAATATATCGTTATAATGGAATTGCATAGCTTGAAGCCTGCATCGGGTTCGGTAAAAAAGCGCAAGCGGATCGCCAGGGGCATCGGCTCCGGCCACGGCCGTACGGCCACCCGCGGCCACAAGGGCGACAAATCCCGCTCCGGTTCCAGGGAAAAGCGCAATTTTGAAGGCGGCCAGATGCCGATCCAGATGCGCCTGCCCAAAATTGGCTTCAAAAACCCGAACCGCGTAGCTTACGTCCCCATCAACCTGGACCGCCTGCAGATGATCTCCGAAAAGTTCAACCTGAATACGGTTGACCTCGAGGCCCTGGCCTCCAACGGCATCGTCCGTAAAAAAGATAAGGTCAAAATCCTCGGCAGCGGGGAATTGAAAGCCAAATTGTCCGTTCAAGCCCACGCATTCTCCGCATCTGCCAAAGAGGCGATCGAAAAACTGGGTGGCACGGTTAACCTTGCAGAGTAAACCCTGACAGACAGACGACTTCCCTGGCCATGGGGGTGGGCGCGGCAAATCCCACTGCCTTTCCGCCTCAGGGAGCCGAAAGTGGTACGCTAATCCGAGGTTGAAAGGCATCAAATTGTTTGCAGATGAAAAAATTAATCACCACGCTAAAGAACATCTGGAAGATCAAAGAGCTGCGGAACCGCATCTTGTTCACTCTTGTCCTGCTGCTGGTATTCCGTTTTGGTTCCTACGTGGTTTTGCCGGGTGTGATCCCCTCCGTACTGGAATCGGCTTCGGCGCAGAACAACGCTCCGAATGACCTGCTGGGCCTGATCAACGTGTTCACCGGCGGGGCTTTCAACAACGCCGCCGTCTTCGCCCTGGGCATCATGCCCTATATCACTGCCTCCATTATCATCCAGCTGCTCGGCTTCGCTGTGCCCTACTTCCAGCGCCTTCAGCAGAAGGAAGGGGAATCCGGCCGCAAAAAGCTCAACCAGATCACCCGCCTGCTGACGGTGGCCATCACCCTGGTGCAGGGCGGCGGATACCTGACCTACATCAACAGCCTCGGCGCGGTTGACCCCAATATCCCCCTGGGCATTTTCTGGATATCGAACATCATCATCCTGTGCACCGGCACCGTTTTCGCCATGTGGCTCGGCGAGCGCATCACCGACCGCGGCATCGGAAACGGCGTTTCCCTCCTGATCACGGTGGGAATCATCGCCAGGCTGCCCCAGGCGCTGGTATTCGAATTCCAGTCACAACTGGCCAACAACGGGCTGATCGTTTTCGTCCTGGAGATCGCCGCCCTATACGCCATCGTCATGGCTACCATCCTGGTCGTTCAGGGCGTGCGCCGCATCCCCATCCAGTTCGCCAAACGGATGGTGGGGCGCGGGGCCAATGCAATGCCCGCCGCCGGGGTGCGCGATTATATCCCCCTGAAAGTGAATGCTTCGGGCGTGATGCCGATCATCTTCGCTCAGGCGCTCATGTTCCTGCCGGCAACGGTGGCACAGTTCGTAGCCGGTGCTGACAGCGGCATCGCCGCCAGCCCCCTGCTGCGCGCACTGAACGACTTCACTTCGGCGCCCTACAACATCATCTACTTTATACTGGTAGTGCTCTTCACCTACGTCTATACAGCACTGCTGGTCAACCCGCAGCAGTACGCCGAATACCTGAAGCGCCAGAATGCCTTTATTCCCGGCATCAAACCCGGCAAGCCGACAGCCGACTTCATCGACGCAGTCACCACCCGGATCACCCTGCCGGGCTCCATCTTCCTGGGCCTGATCGCCATCCTGCCTGCTTTCGCAGGCGCCTTCGGCATCAACATCGCCTTCGCCATGTTCTTCGGCGGCACCTCCCTGCTGATCCTCGTAGCCGTGGTTCTGGATACGCTGCAGCAGATCGAGAGCCACCTGCTCATGCGCCGCTACGACGGGCTGGTCAAGTCGGGAAGGA
Source organism: Bacteroidota bacterium (assembly GCA_963169455.1). Classification (GTDB taxonomy): domain Bacteria; phylum Bacteroidota; class Bacteroidia; order Chitinophagales; family Saprospiraceae; genus JACJYE01. The sequence goes on from CAUJDW010000145.1 coordinate 25,875, forward strand.
TACAGGGCCGCAGCCGGGTGCAGGGAATCGGCGCCAACATGTAATATTGCTTCCCGCCCATGTGGCAGAAACTGAAAATATAACAGCACAGGTATCGTACCGCCCCGGGGCAATGGCAACGGGGCGGTACGGTGCTGAAGGAGCATAAGATAAAACAGCCGCTTTTGCACGCATCGCCGCCGGGTTTACAGTAAGGTTTAATTCGAAGAAAGGATGATCATTTACAAAACGGACGAAGAAATAGAGTTCATCAGGGAAAGTTGCCTGCTCGTTTGCAGAGTCCTGGCCGAGGTGGGCCGCATCATCCGCCCCGGCATAAGCGGAGCTGAGATCGACAAAGCCGCCGAAACCTTTATCCGGGACCATGGCGCGACGCCCTCGTTCAAAGGCTACCGGGGCTTCCCCTCGACCCTCTGCGTGTCCGTCAATGAAAATGTCGTACACGGCATCCCTTCCGATAAGCAGATCTTTCGGGACGGAGACATCGTTTCGGTCGATTGCGGCGTCTTTTACAACGGCTTCCACGGCGATTCGGCTTACACCTTCCCGCTGGGAGATGTGGATGAAAGCGTGATGGAATTGTGCCGGGTAACCAATACTTCGCTGTACCGGGGCATCGAAGCGGCCCTGGCCGGCAACAGGCTGGGCGATATCGGTTTTGCGGTTCAGCAATACGTCGAGCGCGAACACCGCTACGGCGTGGTGCGCGAGCTGGTGGGCCACGGCATCGGCCGGGAGCTGCACGAAGCTCCGGAGGTGCCCAATTACGGCAAGCGCGGCCGGGGGCCTATGCTCCGGGAAGGCCTGGTGATCGCGATCGAACCCATGGTCAACCAGGGCAGAAAGGAAGTGCGCACCTCGGCCGACGGCTGGACGGTTTTCGCCCGGGACCACAAGCCCTCCGCCCATTATGAGCACACTATCGCCATCCGAAGGGACGGCCCGGACATCCTCTCCGACCACTCCGCGATCGAAGAGGCCATTCGGGGGAATGCCCATGTGCGGGCGGTGGCTCTGAAAACGGCGGCCGTTTGAATTTCGGGGCCTTCCGGCCCCGGAGCATGCAGAGATAACCGGCGGCTGCACCGGCCGGCTCATAAAAGGTGCGGCGGCCAGTGATTTTTTATGGAAATAGGTTAAAAAATCACCAGATTTCTATATCTTTGCACTCCGAAATTTCGACTATGTCAAAGAAAAACCTGATAAAGCAGGACGGAATAATTGAAGAAGCCTTGTCGAATGCCATGTTTCGCGTACGCCTTGAAAACGACCACCAGATCGTGGCGACGATTTCGGGGAAGATGCGCATGAACTACATCCGGATACTTCCGGGCGACAAGGTGGCGGTGGAAATGTCCCCCTATGACCTGAGCCGGGGCCGCATCATTTACCGCTACAAATAAAGCCGGGCTGCTTTTAACCACCAGAAAATAATTGCACCATGAAAGTCAGAGCTTCCGTCAAGAAACGTTCCGCCGATTGCAAGATCGTCAGAAGAAAGGGAAAGGTTTACATCATCAATAAGAAGAACCCTAAATACAAGCAGCGCCAGGGTTGACCGGGAGCTGTGATTTAACGATAAAATCAATAGCGAAAAATGGCTCGTATAGTAGGTGTCGATTTGCCAAGAAACAAGCGCGGTGTTGTCAGCCTGACTTATATATTCGGTATCGGGCGGTCGACGGCCAGCAAGATCCTGGATAAGGCAGGCATCGCTGAGGATGTCAAGGTTCAGGACTGGACCGATGAGAACGTCCGGGAAATTGCCCGCATCATCACCAACGAATTCAAGGTGGAAGGCGAATTGCGTTCGGAGGTGCAGTTGAACATCAAGCGCCTGATGGACATTGGATGTTACCGCGGGCTGCGCCACCGCAAGGGCCTGCCGGTCCGTGGCCAGCGCACGCGCACCAATGCCCGCACCCGCAAAGGCAAGCGCAAGACGGTTGCCAACAAGAAGAAAGCAACGAAGTAAACCTGAGCTGGGCTGCACGATGGCCTCTCTTTGGGTTCCATCCGCTGTGGCTGTATAAAACAATTCCAAGAAATGGCTAAAGGAAAAGCAACAAAGAAAGTCAAGAAGAGGAATGTCAAGATTGACACGGAAGGCCTGGTGTATATCAAGGCTACTTTCAACAATATCATCATCTCATTGACCAACAAGAAGGGGCAGGTTGTTTCCTGGGCTTCTGCTGGCAAAGCCGGCTTCCGCGGCTCCAAGAAGAACACGCCCTATGCCGCTCAGGTTGCCGCCAACGACGCCGCCCGCGTTGCTTACGAAGCTGGCATGCGGGTAGCTGAGGTTTACGTCAAGGGCCCCGGCTCCGGGCGTGAAGCGGCTATTCGCGCAATCGACGGCGCTGGTATTAAAGTTACGCGCATTAAGGACGTTACGCCGGTGCCGCACAACGGCTGCCGTCCTCCCAAGCGCAGAAGGGTTTAATCAATCGAAAATTTTTTCTCCAGATGGCGAGATATACAGGTCCTACGACTAAAAAGGCAAGAGCATTCGGAGAGCCGATCTTCGGCTTCGACAAGGCGTTCGAACGCAAAAAATACCCTCCGGGGCAGCATGGCAATACGCGCCGCCGCCGTCAGAAATCTGACTACGCGCTGCAACTGATGGAAAAGCAAAAAGCGAAGTACACCTACGGCGTGCTGGAACGCCAGTTCCGCAACCTTTTTGACAAAGCCAGCAGCAAAAGCGGCGTAACCGGCGAAGTGCTGCTCCAGTTCCTGGAAGCGCGCCTCGACAACACCGTCTACCGCCTGGGCATCGCTCCGACGCGGAAAGCGGCCCGCCAGTTGGTTACGCACCGCCATATTACGGTCAACGGCATCGTCGCCAACATTCCTTCCTACCAGCTCCGCCCCGGCGATATCGTGGGCGTGCGCGGCAGGTCGCAGGGAATGCAGGTGATCAAGGATACCGTGGGTGGAAAATCGGACGTGCGCAAATACTCCTGGCTGGAATTCAACCCGGACAAGATGCAGGGCGTGTTCGTAGCCTACCCGGAACGCGAAAGCATCCCGGAGAAGATCAACGAACAGCTGATCGTCGAATTGTACTCCAAGTAAGTTGAGCTTTGACAGCCCGCTCCGGCAGGCTGTCAAACGTCATTTTACGGCAGGCCTGAAACGGCACTGTTTCAGAGCTGCCAGATACCCGGCGATCCGGGCGCCTTTAAGCAGAAGTGGTTTGTTGCTCTCCGGCAGGTCAGCAGGCCACTTTTGGGCGTATAAGAATGCGGCTTTTTACTTATCCGATTTGCCGTTTTTTCTCTATCAAAAGACACAGGTCAACAATATGAGTATATTAAATTTCCAGAAGCCTGACAAGATCGTAATGCAAAAAGCCAATGATTTCGAAGGGCTTTTTGAATTCAAACCGCTTGAACCGGGCTTCGGCCAAACTGTCGGAAACTCCCTCCGCAGGGTGCTGCTTTCCTCTCTGGAAGGCTTCGCCATTTCCGCTGTACGCATCGCCGGCGTAGAGCACGAATTCGCCACCATCCGCGGCGTTGTCGAGGATGTTGTCGAGATCATCCTCAACCTCAAGCAGGTGCGCCTCAAACAACTGCTTGCCGATGAAGACATTACGACTGAAAAGGTCTACCTGACCATCAACGGCAAGGAGGAATTCCGCGCCAGCGATATCGAGGAACACACCAACGTGTTCAAAGTGATGAACCCGGGCCTGCTCATCTGCCAGATGGAGCCCTTCGTCAACCTGGAACTGGAACTGACCATCACCAAAGGCAGGGGCTACGTTCCGGCCGATGAAAACCTGCCGAAGGACGCGCCCATCGGCGTAATCCCCGTTGACGCCATCTACACCCCCGTCAAAAACGTGGCCTACCGCGTGGAAAACACCCGCGTGGGGCAACGCACCGACTACGAGAAGCTGACGATCGAAGTGAAAACCGATGGCACCATCCACCCGGAAGAAGCTATCAAGGAAGCTTCCCGCATCCTGATCCAGCACCTGATGCTGATCACCGACGAAAACATCACCTTCGAGGATGCCTCCGGCCGCGAAGACAATATCGTGGATGAGCACATCCTGCACATGCGCAAACTGCTCAAGACGTCCCTCGAAGACCTCGACCTCTCCGTCCGCGCTTACAACTGCCTCAAGGCAGCCAAGATCAATACGCTGGCAGAGCTGGTCCGCTACGATACCCACGAACTGCTCAAGTTCCGCAACTTCGGTAAGAAATCCCTGGTGGAGATCGAAGAACTGCTCCAGGACAAGGGGCTGACTTTCGGCATGGACCTGTCGAAGTACAAGCTGGACGAAGAGTAGAAAAGGCAAAATAAATGTAAAATGTAAAATGTAAAACCGCGAAATGTAAAAGGGTGGCGCGCGCCGTTTTCACTTTTACGTTTTATACTCCGCGTTTTACATTTCACATTTAACCGCAGGCAGCCCCCGGGGCTTATTTCAAACCTGCAATAACCATTTTTCGGATTGGGCCGGCCTGCGGCCCGGCGCCCTCGGGCTGCGCCGAAAGCGTGGTGTTGCGAAGAAAACAGTTTCCAATGAGACACGGTAAGAAAGTCAACCACCTCGGGCGCACCTCGGCCCACCGCAAGGCGCTGATGCGCAACCTGGCCATCGCGCTGGTCACCCACAAGCGCATCAACACGACCCTGGCGAAGGCCAAAGCGCTGCGCACCTTCATCGAACCGCTGATCACCAAGGCCAAGGACAATACCACGCACTCCCGCCGCGTCGTGTTCAGCTACCTGCAGAACAAGGAGGCTATCACGGAGCTCTTCGGCCCGATTGCCGCCAAGGTCGGCGCCCGCCCCGGCGGTTATGTCCGCGTGATCAAAACGGGTTTCCGCCGCGGCGACGGCTCGGAAATGGCCATGATCGAACTGGTGGACTTCAACGAGATATACAAGACTTCCAAAGCTCAGGAAGGCAGCCGCCGCCGCCGCCGCCGCCGCGGCGGAGCCGGCAGCACGACGGCCGCTGCGGCCGCTACCGCCGCCACGGCTGCTACCGCTGCTGCCGCAACGAGCGAGGAGGAAGAATAGCCTTCCCGTTTCGGGAAAAACAAAGGCGCTGTCCGGTTATCCGGGCAGCGCCTTTTGCGTTTGAGGCAGCCTGCCTGCTGCGCTCCCGATCTCGCTCCACCGGATCTCATCGGGATGCGAAGGTGCAAGCCCCTCCGCAGCTGCGGTGCACTTTTTTATACTGGCCTATGCTCTACGCCCTCTGCCCTATGCTCTGCCGCTTCCACCACAAGCGCCGGCCGCCCGCGGCAGGCAGGCCTGTCTGCGGCGGCTTTCGTTTCACCAGCAGCCTGGAATTCATGAAAAATACGCCGGCCAGCATCAGCAGGGCAGCCAGGATGGACTGCCCGGTGACAAGCTCGCTGTTGAACGCCCAGCCCAACCACATGGCCACCACGGGGTTGACGTAGTTGGAAGTGGCCACCTTGTCGGGGCTGACGTGTTGCAGCAGGTAGGTGAAGGCGGAGAAGGCGACAATGGAGCCGAAGAAGACGAGGAAAACCCACGACAGGCCCGCCTTGAGGGTGACGGCGCTGATGTCGAACTGGCCCATGTTGCCGTTGAGCAGGGAGACGAGCAGTAAAACGCTGCCGCCGCCGATCATCTGCATGGCCGAGCTCTGCAGGCGGTTTTTGGGCAGATCCACCTTGCTCAGGGTGATGGACCCGAAGCACCAGCTCGTCATGCTCAGCCCGATGACCATCATGCCGACCAGGGTTTGCTGGTTGGTGACGAATCGCTGCTGCCCTACCAGCAGGGCCATGCCCATTATCCCGAGGGCGATGCCGAACAATACCATGCCGCCGGGCCGTTTGCCCTGCAGGGCCCACATCATGGCAACGACCAGCAGGGGCTGCAGGGATATGAGCAGGGCGGCAATGCCGGTATCGACGTATTGTTCGGCCCAGACGGTGCCCCCGGTGCCTACCGACAGGAACAAAAAGCCCATGCGGGTGGCGTTGGCCCACTGCCTCCAGCCCGGCCGGGGGCCGCCCGGGCGCCAGGAAAAGGCATACAGCAACAGCCCCGCTACCAAAAAGCGGCTGCCGGCCATGAGGAAGGGGGGAATGTCCTGAATGGCAAAGTAATTGAACAGATAGGTGCTTCCCCAGATAAAGTAGATAGCGGCAAAAGACGCAATGGTCAACAGCCGCTGCGATGCTTGTATTGGCATACAGCCTCCTGTTTTAAAGGCCGCAAGTTAGGTGGATTTTCAGTTCCGCGCTTGCTTTTTTGCAGGGCCTCAGCCCCACGTCATCCGGCTGAAACAGGCGTCCTGCGGGTTGGGCCTGGCTATTTTGCGAATGCGCTTCACCCGGATCAGCCCGTCATACTCGGAGGCGTAACCCAGCTTGCCCGGCGGCAGTTTTATGGCTTCGATCTCGAGCAGCACCGGCTGGTACTCCTGCCCGCCTGTGGCGGCCCGGTACAGGCTGTCCAGCGTATTCGTTTCGTCTTCCAGCCAGAATACGGCAGTGGTGTCGGCGCAATCGCGGAAAATGCTCACCTCATTGCCGGCCATGAAATATCCGCTGAGGAAGGGCGCTTCACCGGCGGCTGTTTCCCCTTCCCCGGCAGCCGGCGCGAAGACGAGCAGGCCCGGCCTTCCGCTCAGCACCAGAAAGGTGTCGCCGACGATGAATCGGCCGGCGCCGGAAAGCAGGTTGAGGAACAGGTGCTCCTGTTTCATAAACCCTTCGCAGTACTTCTTCGTCGTCCCGATCTGGCCGGAGACGGCGATACTGTCGAAGCCGCGGTATTCCCAGTTGCCGAAATATTGATTGCAACCCGCCTGGCCGGAGAGGGTGTCGCCCTCGAAGCGAAGCGTGATGCGGCTGCCTTCGATCGGGTTGGTCGTGCCGATGCCCGTCGCGTATTGCACCAGTTGCCATTCGCGGGCGAACAGCGCCTCGGGAGGGGCGGCGGAGCGGTGGCAGGCGGACAAAAGCAGTGGGAGGAAGGCCAGGAAAAGCATTGCATTTTTCATGGAGTATTGTTTTTCTTCCGTAGGGACGCCAAAAAGTGCGCCGGCCACCTTTGCAGGCAACCGGCGCTCCTATTATCATCAATAAAAATCCATTGGGTGCGAAATCGCTCAGGCCTCCGCCCCTTCGGGCGCCAGGCTGGCCGCCAGCTTGTTGAAAGCCTGTTCAGGCAGGTTCTTCCGGGCCACGGCCATGATCTGTTCGAAGAAAGCAGCCGGGGCGGAGGCCTGGACGTTTGCCATCAGCTTCAGGCGCTCCATGGGGGATTGGGCCGGCAGGATGTAGGACCACCATTTCAGCAGCAATTCGGGCTTCATGCTGCCGATGATGCGGCCCTGAAGCTGCATCAGTTCGTGGTCGCTGAAATGTTCCCACAGCAACTTCTGCGTAACGTTTTCCTCTTCGGCCATGTGTTCCAGGTGTTCGGCAAACAGCAGGCTGATGCCCTGGTACAGCTCGGCGCCAAGCCGGGCGGTTTCCCCGGGGCGGGTTGCCGGGTTGGCAATATCGTGCATTTTTGCCAGCAGGATGTCCTGCATCTGGTGCAGCCTGCGGTGGTCTTCCTGGTCGTGGGCCCCGCTGCCCGGCGCTCTTTCTTCCAGGGCCGAAAGGATGATATCGTTTTCCACCTGGGCGTGTTCTTCCAGCAGTTCCATGGCCTCTTCCAGGCGCTCTTTCAGCGCTGCGATATCCTGCGGGTCGGAATAATCGCAGGAGCCGGCATGCATGGAAAGCTGGGAGAGGAAATTCCGGATCCCCTTGTGCGGGGTGGTGAAAGAAGAAAATCTGGGTGACTGATTCATGTTTTGATATGTTTTTTAAGGAAAATGATCAAAAGGAATAAAAGATGCCTTCCCACTCCAGCCGCACTGGTATGTGGTTGGAATTCCAGCCGTCGGTGCAGCTTTGGGGCAGGTGGAACAGCGTGGCCCGGCTGGGGAACTTCCAGCCGTGCAGGGCCTCCCATGGGGTAAAGGTGACGCTGCCGATCAGTTGATCTTGCGTTTCATCGGCATCGTAAATTTCCAGGGTGTGTATTTGCGCCGGCTGGCGGATGACCAGAGCGCGGGGATAACTGCAGCCGTGGCTGCAACTGGTATTCTCCACCGCCCAGTCCTTCGAACTGTAAATCTCCCTGTCGTAGAGCAAAATGCGGATGTAAACGTCGGCGTCATTGACGAGCAGCCCGTCGCCGTCGCCGTCCCAGTCGGTGCAGGCGTTGAATATTCCGCTGAGCACCACCGTTTCCACGCCTATCCATTGGGGCGTGAGCTCTTCCGAGCAGTCGGGGCCGGCATACCCATAATCGCAATCGCAGGCCCCGTCGGCGCATTCGCCATGGAGGCAGGAAATGCCGAAACAGGGGTCAACGGGATCCTGTTCTTCTTTACAACCGGCGCCGGCCATGGCGAGCACGGCCAGGCAGCCGGTTATATGGAGAATCGTTTTCATTTGACGGTTTTTCATAACTAAGCTGTGGGAATGCAGATTGTTTCGTGCTTTTGGTTCGGCATATCAGACAAACAGGGGGAAAAACAGGCCGCAGCTTCGGCGGCCTGTTTCCTGATTTTTTTATCAATTATCCTCCGGGCCGGATAGGAGGTCATTTTTTTCGGTAAGCGATCGTAAAGGTGTAAGGCTCCCCGTCCTCCGTGACGATGTATTCCACGATGAGTTCGGTTGCGTCCAGCTTTACGATTTTCCAGTCTTCGGTAGTGCCGCCTTCCGTTACGGAGATCACCGTTTCGCCGTTTTTGAATACCCAGGCGCCCTGTTTGGTTTGCGGGTCCTGTTCAAAGCATCTGGAAGTGCCTTCGTCGTGGATGATCACGCCATTGCTCCGGAAAGTGGTGAAATCATCTTTGGAGCAAGGGGGGAAGATGGCGTAGATATCCGTGATGGGGTTGCCGTCGCCAAACCAGTCGTAGGCCGGGTCGGCGGTGATGCTTTGGGCTATCCAACTGTTGGCGGATAACATGGCGGTTTTTTCCGGGATATTGTTGTCATCGTCCTTGTCGCAGGAAGAAGCCAGGAAAAGAGATGCCAGCGCCAGCGGCATTGCCAGTTGTTTCAGGCGAATAATGGGTCTCATGGTAATAAAAGATTTAGTGAGGTAGCAGTTCGGCGCGATAATCGTTTTTTTGTAGGGTTTGACATTGGGCGGAGCGGGCAGGTTGCAATTTGGAGCCGGCTTTTTTGCCGCAAGCTATAAGGCCAAACCATCCAATTATAAAGTTTCCGGACGGAAAAGGCCGGGAAGGCGTAATTTTACCGTTTATTAATAATGCTTATGCACCGCCTGGCTTTACTGTTTATTGGGATAGGGTGTAGCCTGAGCCTGGCTGCTCAGAAGTCGTTCCATTTCGAGAACTTCACCACCCGCGACGGCCTGTCGCACAACGAAGTGCGTTCGCTGCTGCGCGACAGCGATGGCTTCCTGTGGATAGGCACGGCCAATGGGCTGAACCGTTTTGACGGGTATAAATTTCAGGTTTTCCTTCCGGACCCTGCCAAACCGAACAGCATCAGCGGAGAAGCGATTGCCGCCCTGGCGCAGGCGCCCGACGGGAGGATATGGATCGCCCACAACCGCGGCATTGATTTGTATGACCCCAAACGGGACACCTTCCTGCGGGCGCCGCCCCATCCGGAAGACGAAAACGCCACCCTTTGGTCTTTCAGCAACAATTGTGGGATATTCATCGGGCCGCAGGGCCATGTAGTGATCTCTCTGGACGCCCCCTATGTGCTGTGGTTCCCCCCCGGCAGCTTCCGCTACCAACGCCTTTATGCGCCCGATGTGCCTTTTGAGCAGCGCCCGTCGGAAGCCAGGCGCCGCAGCCATAACAGTTTGACCTACCCCACCTACAAATCCGAAAATGAAGCCTGGCTGGGCAGTTATTTCGGGCTGTTCAGCCTGAACCTGGCCAGCAAGAAGTTCACCCACCACCAGCTGAAGGGCTTCGACTGGCAGTTCAGCCCCGGTTCGGTCTGTTATGACCCCGGGCGCGAATGGCTGTGGTTTTCCGTTTTCGGGAACGGCCTTTTTTCCTGCACCCTGAGCAGCGGCGAATGCCGGTACTGGGGTGAGGCGCCCACCGGATTCATCAACACGGGCCTGGATGTGGCCCTCTTGCCGGGCGGGGCCGTGTGGGCGAATTATCCCGGTGTCCTCTATCCGGAAAAAGAGCGGGCCGTGCAGGTGAAACATGTTCCGGACGACCCCTATTCCTTTCCCGATGCGAGCATCATCACGGCCTATACCGACCCGGACAGCATCCTATGGGTGGGCACTTCCGCAGGCTTGGTGAAAATGGATCCCCGGCTGCAGGGCTTCCGGCACGTTCTGCTGGAAAGCCATCCCCGCTACGACTATGATAATTCCGTTTTCGAGATTTTTGAAAACCCGGAAGACGGGCTGTACTATATCACTTCTTTTTACATCGGGCGCTTATTCCTGTACGACCCCCGCACCGGCAAATCCAGGGATATTACCGCAGCATTCAGGCCTTCCATCAAACATGCTGCTTCCCGCATTTTCCGGGACAGTAAAGGGTTTACCTGGCTGCTGGCTGACGGCGGCCTGTACCAGGCAGGCCTTGCAGAGCGCCGGCTGACACCCCTGGCCATGCCCCCCCTGCCTGCGGGGGTAAGCGACCGTGCCACCTTCGACATAGCAGAAGATGCCGAAGGCAACCTTTGGATAACCAAATGGCGGGCCGGGCTTCTCAAATACAACCGCAGCAGCGGGAAGCTGGCCTACGTCCACCCACCCCGGGGTATGGCGCCGCCGAGGGCCGTCATGAACCTGGCGGCAGGCAGGCAGGGCAAAACCATCTGGATGGGCACGCGCGACGAGGGCCTGTTCGGCATCGATATTGAAAGCGGCAAATGGAAACACATCAGAGAATTAAAGGCCGAAGGAAGGACGGTTTCCGTACTTGACATTACCGGGCTGGAAGTGGACGAGCAGGACAACCTCTGGATCGCCTCCCCTTCCGGCCTGCTGCGTTACAGCCCTGATGGCCGGCACCGGCAGTTTTCCCAGGCCGATGGGCTGGCAAATTCCCTGCTGGAAGGGATGAGCCAGGACCAGAAGGGCCGGCTCTGGCTGGCTACCGGCAACGGCATCAGTTGCGTGGATACCAGAACCCTGGCCATTCGCAATTTTGACGAGCGCCACGGGCTGAAAATCGACGCCACCCTCGACGGCTTTTCAGTGGACAGCAGGGGAGCGGTCTTCGCCGGCACCAAGAGGGGGTTCATCCAATTCCACCCCGACAGCCTGCCCGTCGACAGGCGGCCGCCGCGCCTGGCCCTGGCCTCTTTTAAAGTTGCGGGCCAGGAGCGCATGGTAAACGGGGCCTTGCCCGATTTCGGGGCGGAGATACGCCTGAAACCCTCCGAAAACTTCTTCTCCATCGGATACGTCGCGCTGAATTTCACCCTGCCGGAGGAGAACACCTATTATTACATGCTGGAAGGCCTGGAGGAAGAATGGGTGAATGCCGGCGAACGGCGGGAGGCCAATTATACCAAGCTGCCACCGGGGAGTTATAAATTTTGTCTAAAAGCAAGGAACAAAGATGGTATCTGGAGCAGCGCCGAAAAAAAACTGAGCATTATTGTGGCGCCGCCCTTCTGGAGAACCTGGTGGTTCGTCAGCCTGGCGGCGGCCCTGATCCTGGGCGTCATCTATGGCGGCTACCGCCTGCGCACCCGGCAAATCCGAAGAGAAGAACAAATGAAAGCAGCATTTAACAAAAAACTGGCGGAAGTGGAAATGGCGGCTCTGCGCTCGCAGATGAACCCGCATTTCCTCTTCAACTGCCTCAATTCAATAAACCGCTTTATCCAGCGCAACGAACCGGATGCTGCCTCGGCTTATCTGACCAAGTTCTCCAGGCTTATCCGGCTGGTGCTCGACAATTCGCGGAGCGACCTGGTGTCGCTGCGCGACGAAATGGAAGCCCTCCGCCTGTACGTAGAACTGGAGTCCATGCGCTTTGTGGGCCGCTTCAAACACAAAATAGACATCGACCCCGGGCTGGATACCAGCAGCATCGAACTGCCGCCCATGCTGGTGCAGCCCTATGTGGAAAACGCCATCTGGCACGGCCTGATGCACAAGGAAAGCGGCGACTGCCAGCTCTGGGTGCGCGTCTTCGGGCGCAACGGCAGGCTTGTCGTGGAGGTGGAAGACAACGGCATTGGCCGCGAAATGGCCCGGCAACTGAAAAGTAAATCCGCTACCTTGCATAAAAGCCACGGCATGAAAGTAACGGCCGAACGCATCAGCATCATCAACGAAATCTACGAAGCCCGGGCCGAGGTCCGGATCGACGACCTGAAGGATGCAGAGGGCAAGGCTGGCGGCACAAAGGTGACCCTGTCACTGCCGCTTGACTGAGGCAGTGACAGGCCCTCCTCCTCCCGACACCCCCGACAAACCCGATTGCCCCGATTGCCCCGAAAACCCCGATTGACTCGAAAACCCCGACAAAACCCGAAAACCCCGATTGACCCGATTGACCCGATTGACCCGAAAACCCCGAAAAAACCCGATTGACTCGACAAACCCGATTGCCCCGAAAACCCCGATTGACTCGAAAAACCCGACAAAACCCGAAAACCCCGATTGCCCCGATTGACCCGACCTACCCGAAAAACCCGACCTACCCGAAAGACCCGATTGCCCCGAAAAACCCGAAAACCTCGAAAACCTCGAAAACCTCGAAAAAACCCGACAAACCCGATTGACCCGATTGACCCGATTGACCCGAAAACCCTGGCATTCAACCAGGAAAAAAGCCCAATAAGCATGAGAGCGATCATAGTTGACGATGAATTATACTGTACCGAACTGCTCTCCGCACTGCTGGCGAAGCATTGCCCGGAGGTGGAGGTGCTGGCGGAATACAACGACCCCCAGAAAGCGGTGGAGGCCATCCTCCGGGAGCCGCCCGACCTGCTTTTTCTCGACATCGAAATGCCCCGACTCAATGGCTTCGACCTGCTGGAGCGGGTAAAGCCCATCCAGTTTCAGGTCATTTTCACGACGGCATACAACCAGTATGCCTTGCGCGCCATCAAGATCAGCGCGTTGGATTACCTGCTCAAGCCCATCGATACCGAAGAGCTGGCCGAAGCAGTGCGCAAGGCCCGCGAGCGCATGCAGGCGCCCGACTGGAACCAGTTCGAGCTGATGGAACGCACCCGCACCGCCGGGGAACCGCCCAGGACGATAGCCCTATCCACCCTGGAAGGCCTGCATTTTGTGGAAGTGGCCGAGATCATCTATTGCCAGAGCGAGGGCAGTTACACCCAATTGCATTTCCTGGACGGAGAAGCCATGCTGATCTCCAAACCCATCAAGGATGTCACCGAACTGCTCAGCCCTGCCGGTTTCCTGCGCGTGCACAATTCCTACCTCATCAACCTCAGCCACATCCGCAAGTACATCCGCGGCGAGGGCGGGGAGATCGTCATGAAAAACGGGCGCCACGTGCCGGTAGCGCGCAGCAAAAAGGCGGAATTCCTGGAGCGGATATCGAAGCTGTAGCGGCAGGGGCCAACAGGCCATCCACCCACCCCTGAAAAAGCGCCCGGATTCGCGCGGCCAATTTCCCGTCTCGTTTGTCTTATCGGCCGAAACCAATTCTTCACCAAAAAAGACAATCGACATGAGAATGGCCGTTTTACTCTTCATTTCGCTGTTTTCCGCGCTTTCTCTTTCCGCTCAACCCGCCCTGGACAGCGAGTACTTCCCCAAGCTCGGCGCTGTTCAGTTGCTGAGGGAGATAGATCCCGGCAGCCTGCCGGCAGAGATTGCCACCGGCCCCAACCAATCCTGGAACCTGGAGGGCATCGAGCCGCTGGAAGGCGCTCCCCCCATCACTATGGAGTATATCGACCCGGCGATAACGCCTTATGCAGCCTGGTTCGGCGAAGCCAACATCTGTAACCTGATCACGGACACCGCTTCCTACTTCGCTTATTTCAAGGCCGATGAGAATGGCTGGGACTACCTGGGGGTAGGCACGGATTTCGGCCCCATCGCCTTTAACGACCCGATGACGATGCTCAAGCCGATGAACTTCGGCGAGTCCTTTAAGGATACGGCGGTATCTGCTTTGGAATATCCGGATTTCGGGTATTACCAGTTTATCACCCAGCAGGTTTGGTACCGTGGTTATGGGACGCTGAAGCTTCCGCAGGGCGATTTCAGCCAGGTAATCCTCGTCGAATCCCGCCAGGAGGAGATCGACAGCCTGACGATCCCGTCGGAAGGTTTTTACGGCATTGACACCATTTTCACCACCACCTGGTCGTGGTACAAAGCCGGAATGGCCAACCCGCTGGGCACATACAGCATAAGCAGCAGCCGCAGCAAGCAGGTTATTCCCGGTGAAGAGCCATCTTACTGGGAAAGCTCCGAATCGGCCTACGGCCAGTTCGACCTCGACGTCGTTTCCGGCATTGGTGAGCAGCCTGTGCAGCAGATCGGCCAGATGGATGTTTTCCCTAACCCCGCGCAGGGGGAAGCCTGGCTCAGCGTAGAGTCCCCGCGGAACGAGCCCGATGCGCAGCTCGCCCTTTTTGACGCTACCGGCAAAATGGTGCGCACCGAAAGAGCGGCTCTTTCCGAAGGGCAGAACCGCCTGCAGGTCCGTTTAGACAATCTGCAGGCAGGCCTGTACACGGTGTCGCTCCTAAGCGGAGGGCAGGCGCAGAGCGTGCGCGTCGTAGTGAAGTAAACACCCAAAACCCATACAAAGAGCTGTTTCGCAGGCCTGCGGAGCAGCTCTTTTTCTTTTTCGCCAATTATAAGGCCAATCCCGCCAATTATAAAAGCTCCATTTTTTCGCTTTGCCTTTGGGGGTACTTTTGTCTCATCAGGTAATTGAAAGCATAAAACCCAATACTTAAATCATCCGACATGCAAACCACATCTTTGAAAACCTCTGCGGGAAAAAGTTCCGCCATGCTTTCTGACGAGTCGCTTATCGAAATGGCCCTGCGGGGCAGCCAGCAGGCCTACTCCCTGCTGGCTTACCGGCACGAAGCGCTGCTTCGTTCGGTGATCAGGCGCTACTTCTCCGACCCCAACGAGGTCGAGGAAACCCTGCAGGACACCTACATCCGCGCCTTCCAGTCCATGCACAGCTTCCGCGGCGACTGCAAGTTCAGCTCCTGGTTGTACCGCATTGCCTTCTCGGTGGCCATCAACCGGTTGAAAAGCAATCAAAGGCACGCCCAGCGAATGGATGGCAGCATCGGGCCGGACAGCCTGGGCCTGGCTTACACGCCGGAAGAGATGAACCGCGTGGAAAAGGAGGAAACCCGCCGCTGGCTGCTGCAGGCCATGTCGCTGCTGAGCGGGCACGACGCCTGGGTGCTGCAGCTCTTCTACCTCGAAGAGCAGTCCATCCAGGAGATCTGCAAAGCTTCCGGCTGGACCGAGTCGAACGTCAAGAGCAAGCTTTCCCGCGCCCGCCAGCGCCTGCGCAGCATCATCGAGGCGCAATTCACCCTACACCTGATGAATTGACCCGGCTGAAATTAGTTCCCCGGACAAAAATGGCTTGCCCTCCATTGCTTCGGAAGCGGAGCAGTGGGGGGATAAGCCTGGGCAATGGTTGTATGGCTATATGGCTATATGGTTGTATGGTTATATGGCTATATGGTTGTCCTGGTTTTGTTCGGGAGCTCATTTTGAAAGTAACTATTCAGGTTGGGACGCGGGCCATGGGCGCCGCATTCCGGATGCCGCTAAGGAGCCCAGAATAGTTACCTGGAAAAACCAAAAGCAAAAAGATGGAAACCCTGTACAACCCGGTTACCGGGCAGAAACTCATATTCCTTCAGACGGCGAAAACCACCGGCGGCAGGCTGCTGGAGATGGAATCGCATTACGCGGCCCGGAGCCCGGAGCCTGCTCCCCATTATCACCCCAGGCAAAGAGAGCACTTCACTGTGCTGGAAGGGGAGATGCGGGTGCGGATATGGGGCGAAGTGCTGAGCCTGAAAAAAGGCCAGGACATCATCATTCAGCCCGGCGAGGTGCATTCCATGTGGAACCCCGCTGATGGGGCTGCCATCCTCAACTGGAAATTGGAGCCGGCCCTGGAAACGGAGGCCTTCTTCCGCACCGTCTTCGGGCTGGCGCGCGACGGCAAAACCGATGCCGAAGGCATGCCGGGCCTGCTGCAGGCAGCGCTGCTGGCCACGCAGTATGCCGGTGAGTTCCGGCTGGCCCGCCCGCCGTTTTGGGCACAACAAATCGTTTTTGGGTTGCTGAAGCCCCTGGCTGTCATCAGAGGGTTGAAGGCTGTTTACCCGGAGTATTTGGAGCAGGATAAAATTCGTACCTTGCGGTAAAAGCCTCTTACCGCTATGTCAACAAGAATCCTCCAGATTCTCAATGCCCTCGGTTTCGCTCTGGTGATCACCTTGAACACCCTGGCCAACGCCCTGCCCATCAACGGCTACAATACCGGAGAGCTATCGGATAATTACCCCAACCTCTTCGTGCCCGCCGGCTTTACCTTCAGCATCTGGGGCATTATTTACCTGCTGCTGCTGGGCTTTGTCGTGTATCAGTTCCGCAAACCCGCGGGGGCGCAGCGCGCAGGCTTCTGGTTTTTCCTGTCCTGCCTTTTCAACGCCTCCTGGATACTGGCCTGGCACTACCTGCTGCCGGGCCTGTCCCTGCTCATCATGATGGGCCTGCTGGGCAGCCTGATCGGGATATACCGGAATGTTTATGCCGCTCCTGCCCCGGAAGGGAAGGGGTTCCGCTGGTGGGTGCAGTTGCCCTTCAGCGTTTACCTGGGCTGGATCACGGTGGCTACCATCGCCAACACTACTGCTGTGCTGGTGCACCTGGAGTGGAATGGCTGGGGCATCAGCCCCATGGTTTGGACGGTGCTGATGATCGCCGTGGCCATCGGCATGGGCCTGTGGTTTACCTGGCGGCAGGCCGACCTTTTCTATCCGCTGGTAATCATCTGGGCGTTGATTGGCATCATTGCCCGGCGCAGCGCGGAATCGGCCGAGGCGGCCTATCCGGCTATTATTATTGCAGCCGCGGTGGGCATTGGGATGCTGGGGGCGAGTGTGGTGCGGAAATCCATATAGGGGCTGGCCCAACTGTGTTACTTTATTTGGTTGACAGAAATCATCGATGGACAAATCAAGGGAGGCGAAACCGAAGTCGCGAAGCGCAGCCAGCATTTTTTGGCATTTTCCGGGTTTGGTGAAACCCAGACATCTATATCTTTAGTTATATCGGGGATAACCCTGGAAGGCTACAGCATAGCCTCCCACAATGATAAACGTTACCCCATGTGCGTTCAACAACTCGAAGAACTCTCTGAAATCTTTGCTCAGTACCATATTTTCAGGAAATATAGGATTGCCGGATTTCTTCCAGGGCTGCCAGACGTACTACATACGGCTGTGTGCGCCAGTAGTGTACATCTTTGGGCTCTTTGCCCAATTCGAATATCCGAACAATGCTTTTATCCAATTGAAAAGACAGCGGCATACGTTTTTTTTACCTTGAGAATGTAAGATAAGATACGCAATTCAGGCCGTAATAAAATGCAACGCGCGCAGCAAATATGTTCCGCCAAAGCCCCGCTTCCCACACCCCCCGCCAAAGCTCCGGTGGGAAGCAGGGCGCCCCATTACCGGTTGATGACGTTCTTGAATCGCGGCCGGTGCGGAGTTACATCCCCCAGCCGTTCCTTCTTCGCCTTCTCGTAATCCGAATAGTTCCCTTCGAAGAATACCACTTCGGCATTGTCCTCGAAGGCCAGGATATGGGTGGCCAGGCGGTCGATGAACCAGCGGTCGTGGCTGATGACCAGGGCGCAGCCCGCGAAGCTGTCCAGCGCATCTTCCAGGGCGCGCAGGGTGTTGACGTCGATGTCGTTGGTCGGTTCGTCGAGCAGCAGCACGTTGCCGCCCTCCTTGAGGGTCATGGCCAGGTGCACGCGGTTGCGCTCGCCGCCCGACAGTACGCCGATCTTCCGCTGCTGGGCGTCGCCGGCAAAGTTGAAGCGGCTGACATAGGCCCGGGCGTTGATGCTGGCCTTGCCCACGGTGAGGATATCGTTACCGCCGGAGATGACGTCGTAAACAGTCTTTTCGCCGTCCTGCAGCTGCTCGTGGCTCTGGTCCACATAAGAGAGCTGTACAGTATCTCCGATCTCCACCTGCCCGCCGTCGGGCTGCTCCTTACCCATGATGATGCGGAAGAGGGTGGACTTGCCCACCCCGTTGGGCCCGATGATGCCGACGATGGCGTTTTTCGGGATACTGAAGTTCAGGTTTTCGAACAGCAGGCGGTTGCCGTAGCCTTTGGAGAGGTTCTGCGCCTCGATGACCACATCGCCCAGGCGCGGGCCGGGCGGTATGTAGAGTTCCAGTTTGGCCTCCTTCTCTTTCACTTCTTCATCGGCCAGCTTTTCGTAGGCGTTTAGGCGGGCCTTGCCCTTTGCCTGCCGGGCCTTGGGCGCCAGGCGGATCCACTCCAGTTCGCGCTCCAGCGTCTTGCGGCGCTTGCTCTCGGCCTTTTCCTCCTGTTCCAGGCGCTTGGCCTTTTGTTCCAGCCAGGAGGAGTAGTTGCCCTTCCAGGGGATGCCCTCGCCGCGGTCGAGCTCCAGAATCCAGCCGGCGACGTTGTCGAGGAAGTAGCGGTCGTGGGTGACGGCGATGACGGTGCCGGGGAAGTTCTGCAGGTACTGCTCCAGCCAGTCCACCGATTCGGCGTCGAGGTGGTTGGTGGGCTCGTCGAGCAGCAGGATATCGGGGTTGCTCAGCAGCAGGCGCGCCAGAGCTACGCGGCGGCGCTCGCCGCCCGACAACACCTTGATGGGGGCGTCTTCAGGCGGGCAGCGCAGGGCTTCCATGGCCGTATTGAGGCGGTGGTCCAGCTCCCAGGCGTTGTTATGGTCGAGCTGTTCCATCAGTTCGCCCTGCCGTTCGATCACCTTCATCATCTCGTCGTCGTCCATGGGCTCGGCCAGCCGGAGGTTGATCTCGTCGTACTCCTTAAGCATATCCACGATGGGCTGCACACCTTCTTCGACGATCTGCCGCACGGTCTTGCTGTCGTCGAGCTGGGGCTCCTGTTCCAGCAGCCCGACCTTGTAGTTGCCGTCGAAGGTGATGCGCCCCTCGTAGTTGGAATCCCTGCCGGCGATGAGCTTCAGCAGGGTGGACTTGCCCGAGCCGTTGAGGCCCAGCACGCCGATCTTGGCGCCGTAGAAGAAGCTCAGCCAGATATTGTTCAGCACTTTTTTGCTGGGAGGGAAGGTCTTGGAGACGCCCTCCATGGAAAAGATGATCTTATTGTCAGACATGGCCTTGTTTTTGAGGCTGCAAATATCTGCAATTTGGGTGGATGGACAAAGGGTTTGCTTCGCAGATCATTTGGAATTCACGGGTATCCCTGGCGGGCCTGCTTCTGCTGAAGGGGCTGTTCAAAGTTCCAGGTTTCAGGTTTCAGGGGTTGCCGCAGGCTCACCTCGTCTCCCCCTCTCCCGGCCTCCCGGTCTCCCTGGAGGTTTCAGGGTTACAAGTTGCAGGGTTGCCCTGGGATCACCTCGTCTCCCCCTCACCCAGTCTCCCAGTCTCCATTGGGTGTTACAGGTTTCAGGTTTCAGGTTTCAGGTTTCAGGTTTCAGGTTTCAGGTTTCAGGTTTCAGGTTTCAGCGGCCTTTCGCGTAAGGCAAAGGAGGCTTCTCAGGGCTTTGCGCCCACTGAAGGCGGCGCCCCCGAAGCAAAGCCGAAACCTCCACACCCCTGCCAACGATCCCAAAGGGATCACACATCTATAGCAAAGCCCCCAGGCGCCACACCCCTGCCAACGATCCCAACGGGATCGAACATCTATAGCAAAGCCGAAACTGCCACACCCTGCCAACGATCCCAACGGGATCGAACATCTATAACAAAGCCGAAACCGCCACACCCCTGCCAACGATCCCAACGGGATCGAACATCTATAACAAAGCCGAAAC
>CAUJDW010000146.1 GCA_963169455.1 Bacteroidota bacterium
GTTTCGGCTTTGCTATAGATGTGTGATCCCTTTGGGATCGTTGACAGGGGTGTGGCGGTTTCGGCTTTGCTTCGGGGGCGCCGCCTTCAGTGGGCGCAAAGCCCTGAGAAGCCTCCTTTGCCTTACGCGAAAGGCCGCTGAAACCTGAAACCTGAAACCTGAAACCTGAAACCTGAAACCTGAAACCTGAAACCTGTAACCTGTAACCTGTAACCTGTAACCTGAAACCTGAAACCTGAAACCTGAAACCTGAAACCTGAAACCTGAAACCTGAAACCTGAAACCTGAAACCTGTAACCTGTAACCCGTAACACCCAATGGAGACTGGGAGGCCGGGAGAGGGGGAGACGAGGTGAACCTGAAACCTGAAACCTGAAACCCGCAACCCCCCGGGAAGGCTGGCAGGCTGGAACGGAACAACCTGAACCAGAAACCATGAACCATGAATCGGCTGAGGCGCTGCGCCCTACCCTCCCTTCACGAACCTGGCTGCATACACCAGCCGGCTTTTCGAGTAGAGCAAAAGCCAGTAAGCACCGGCCGGTAAAGCTGCTATATCCAGCCCGATACGGCCGGATTGCAGGGCCGGGTGCCCCTGTTGTATGAGCGGCCGGCCGAGCATGCCGGCCACCGACAAGTACACATCTTCAGGAGCGGGCAGTTCCAACTCCAACCACAGCCAGTTTCGGGCAGGGTTGGGGTAAAGCCGCGCATTTTGAATGGGCGCCGTTTCAAAGGATGAGGTGACGTAGGCCTCTGCTGTCGCCAGGCAGCCGTTGGCGTCGGTGACCGAAAGGAAATAGGAGCCGCCCTCTTCCACTTCAATGGTGGCCGTCGTTTCGCCGGTATTCCAGAGCAGATTATATGCGGGAACACCTCCGCTCACCTCCGCCATGGCCAGGCCGGGCGCCGGCGGGACAGGAGGAGACAGGCTGATGTCAATGAGTATGGGGTTCGGTTGGTAAAGGCCGAACTCGTAAACCTGCATGCAGTTGTTCGAATCCCTCAGCGAGAGGGTGTACAAGCCTGCCGGCAGGCCATCCAGCTGGCTGGTATTGGGGATGGGAATGATCTGCCCCTCATAAGCCCATTCATAACGGTAAGGGGCATTGCCGCCACTCACAGACACTGCGATGGCGCCGTCGGCCTGGCCGAAACAGGAAACGGAATCCAGGCTCGCCGTCAGTTCCAGGGCTGAAAGAGGCTCCGCCACGGTATAAGGGCCGAAGCTCACCATACAACCGTAAAAGTCGGTGGCCGTCAGCCAGTAATCACCTGCACTCAGGCCACTCAGGGTGGGGCTGGCCGCTCCGTTGCTCCAGGCATAATCATAAGGCGGAGTCCCGCCCAGAACGGCCAGGCCAATGGCTCCGCTGTTGCCGCCTTTGCAGCGCACCGGCTGAATTTGCACCAGCGTATCCCGGATCTCGGTGCTGGAAGCGGGCACCGTCCCCGTAACGCTGGCGGTGCAGCCGTTGGAGTCGGTGGCATAACCGGTATAGAAACCGCCCGGCACGCCGATGAGGTCGGCAGTATAACCTACCAGTTCCGACAGGCTATTTACCCAGGTGTGGTAATAGGGCGGGTTTCCGCCGGAAGTGGTGGTGAATATGGCGCCGTCAGCACCTCCATAACATTCCACCGATTCAATGCTGTCGCGCCTGAACAGGAGTTGCGGGGGCTGGCTTAGCTGGCGGAAAGGGGAACTGAAGCTGCAACCCGTATTGAGGTCTAGCACCGTTACCTTGTAGTTGCCCGGGGCCAGGCCGCAGCGCGTGATACTGTCGGCCGGAACATCCGACAGGATAAAGCCGTCACTGAAATGGTAGGTGTAGCGGTGTGTGCCGCCAGAAATGGCCACGGTGGCGCAACCATCGGCGGCTCCATGGCAGGTGACGTTGGAAACGAAGAAGGTGTCGAGCTGAAAGGCCGGAGTGAATTCCGGCGCCTTCACCGAATTGGATTCGGCTACGCAGCGGTTGGCGTCGGCTACGGAGAGCACATAATCGCCCGGCGCGGGGTTGGAAATGGAAATGAGTGTATCACCATTACTCCAGAGCAGGCTGTAGGGTGGCACTCCGCCCGCCACTTCTCCAAACAATAACTCGACAGCGCCGCCGGCGCAAAGATCCTCGGCCACGATGCCCACCTCCACTTCCAGCATGGGCGGCTGCGCCAATACGAAAGTCGTGTCGATAGGGCAGGAATTGGCGTCCTCGGCCAACAACCGGTAGGCCCCGGCGGGGATATTGAATAGCCCTCCGGTAGTGATATTCATGCCTACCCACTCAAAGTTGTAGGGGGGCGTGCCGCCCCTGAGCCCAACTTCAATGAAGCCGGTAGAATCTCCGTGGCAGAGGATGCCGCCAACAGACTCAACCCCCAGGGCCAGCGGCGGCGGGCTCTCGATCAGAATACTGTCTATGGCCAGGCTGCAGCCGATATTGTCGGAAATGGTCACGCAATACAAGCCATCACCGATGCCGATCAGGTTGGGTTGGGTGCTGCCGTTGCACCAGTCGAAATGGATGGGAGGCGAACCCGATTGCACAACGACGGGCACGATGAGCCCGTCGGCTCCACCGGAACAACTGGGGTTCGCCACGGTGAGATTCACGGAAAACACCTGCGGAGCCTCTACGATGATCGTAGTATCGGACAGGCAATCCTGCCCATCGATGATGCGGACGCTGTATGCGCCGACTCCGATATTGGACAAAGCCGGCGTTGTGGCGCCTGTGCTCCATTCATAGGAGAACGGTGGCTGGGCGCCGGGGCCCGGTTGCAGGGAGATGCTGCCATTCGCCAGCCCTACGCATTGGGGGGGTGTCACGGCAACCTCCAGTTCCAGCACCGAAACGGCAGAGAGGACAACCTCCAGGCTATCCGGCGGGCAGTTTTTGGCATCCGTAGCGTAGGCTACATAAGTTCCGACAGGGAGGTTGCTCAGGATGCTGCCCGATCCGGGATAGTTCCAGCTGAACTGATAGGGCGGCGTGCCGCCGCTGGCCTGCACTTCGACCTGCCCGTTCTTGTCCCCCACGCATGCGGGCTGGAATACTTCAACCAGGCTAAGTTGTATGGGATCCGGCTCGGAAACGGTGAAGGATGCCGGCTGCTGGCAACCATTAAAATCGGTAACGGTTGCGGAATAAACGCCCTGCCCGAGGTTGACGACAAGCGGGGCATTGCTTCCGGTATTCCAGGCGTACTGGTAGGGGGGGGCGCCTCCCTGGCCCGCAATCCGCAGGGATCCGTCCTGCAGCCCGTGGCAACTGACGTCCACCTGTTCTTCGAGGCTTATGGCCACCGGAGCCGGAGCCGGCAAGCTGAAATCCTGAGTGTAGGTACAGCCGTTCGCATCAGCAATCGTCACGGAGTAAAGGCCGCCGCCCAGGTTGGCTGCATTTTTGGCCGTGGTGTTGTTGCTCCAGAGGTATGAATATGGCGGCGTGCCGCCAAAAGGGCTTATTTCTATCCGGCCATTGGGAGTATTGGAACAGGAGGGCGGAAAAAGGCTGCCCGCCAGCCCGAGCGGGGCCGGTTCAGGCACAGGGATATCGGGGATGACCGTCTGGCATTGGTCGGTCAGGGTGACGGAATAACTGCCGCCCGAAAGCCCGCCGATGCAGGGGGTGTCGCCATTGTTGCTCCACTGCAGTTGCGGGTTGCCGCCGAAAATGTCCAGGCAAATCTGCCCGTCGGCAGCGCCGGCGCAACTGACGGGCAACACCTCGATGCCCTGAACCACCGCTCCCGGGCCGTTGATGATGACCGAGCGCAGAAAGATGCTGCAACCCTCCGGCGAACTGTCGGTTACGGTAACGCGATATGCGCCCTGCGGAAGGTTGGCGATCAGCAGGGTGTCGGCCACCCCGGCAGAATCACCGCTGATGCCGTTGGAACCCTCCCACTGATAGTAAAATGGCCCCTCGCCGTCGAGCGGGATAAGCAGAATGCTGCCGTCATCGCCATCGCAGCTGCTTACGTCATTGACGAAACGGCGCAGAGAATCGATGGTCACCGTGGTAGTCACCAGCACGCTGTCACGCGAGGAACAGCCTTCACTGTTCGTTACCGTGACGTAATATCTGTCCGTAGCTCCGGCCACGAAGTTGGCATGTACGGTAATGGAGCTGGTGGTGGCGCCGGTGTTCCAGAAGTAGTTGTAAGGCGTTCCTCCTCCACTGGCCTGAACGCTGAGGGGGGTGCTGTTTTCCCTGCAAAGGGAGAAAGCATTATCAGGGGTAAAGGAAAGGCTGGGGCCGTTCTTCACCTGTACGTTTACTGTGCCGACGTCCACACAGCCGTTCGGGCTGGTGAGTTTGAAGTAATAAGCCGTCGTTTGCGCCGGGCTGACGAGGGTATTTGCCAGGCGGTTGGCGTCTGTGGCGGGCAGCCCGCTGTGGAAGCTGACGGAGCCGCCTGTGAAGTTGAGATCCTGAATGTCGATGCTGGCCAGGTCGAAAGTGTCGCCCCGGCAGATTGCCGGCTGGCTGACGGTGAAGGCTTCGGGCAGCGGGTTCACGACCACGACAGCTTCGGCCCGGGCGCCGGAACCGCAGATGAAATCCGTTTCTTCGGCGTAGAAAATGAAAGTGGCAGGCGCCGGCCCGCTGTTCTGTAGTGGAGGGTCAGGAATGAAACTTTCTCCGAAGCCGATGATGTCGTCGCCGTCGGGAGAGCCGTACCAGAAAATGAAGCGCCCATAGGCCGGTGCTGCGGTGAGCACGGCCGTTTCTCCGGAACAAATCGTATCGGAGGTGACTACGGGAGGCGGCAGGATGGGATCGTCATCCGCGCCGTTGCAGTTCTCGTCGATGTCGTTGCAGGGGATTTCAACGGCATTGGGGTGAATGGCCGGATTGTTGTCGTTGCAATCTCCTCCGGTTGGGGCATACCCCGGGGGCGGAACTGGCGAGCAACTGCGCAGGGAGACGGATGGGTTGCCGAAGCCGTCGTTGTCGGCGTCAGCAAAGTATTCATAAGCAGGCGGCCCGAGGCTGGAGGAACCGTGGAAAACGATCTCGTCGAGAGCCATATCGCCCCGGGAATTGCTACCCTCCCTGCCGGCAAAGCGGAATTGCAGTACGCTGCCATCGGCAAAACCACCCAGCCCGACGTAGGCTTTGTGCCAGGCATCACCCTGGTTGCCGGCTTTTTCCCAGAGTGTCGCCCAACTTTGCCCGCCATTGTCCGAAACCTGAAGCTGCAGCCGGCCGATGCCGTCGCCGAACATGTGGTAAAAAAAGGACAGATGGCAGGTGTCGGTGCCCATTTTGTCGAGTTGTATGCATTCCGACATCAGATAGGCTGTTTTGTTTGGCTGGCAGATGTCGCCGGAAGCTTCCAGATAAATGTATTTGCCGCCGCCGCCGACATCGTCGGATGGCCCCGTACCGAAGGTAAAGGTGCCGCCCCCATCCACCAGCCAGTCGAAGCCGTCGTTCTGGTTGTTGTACCAAAACTCGCCGGTAAAATCACAAACGGTGCTGCAAAAGCTGCCGCAGCTTGCCTGGTTGTCAAAATGGGTGCGCAGGCTCGCCGGGGGGGGCTGGCAGCCCGTCACGAAACTTGCAGGGCAGGAATTTGGGGAAAACGTGCCGCCACAGTTTTTACGGACATACACATCGTATTCCGTCTCTCCCTGCAGGCCTGTGAGCGTAAAGGGTGGGCAACCGTTTACCACCATTAACTGCCCGCCGCCAGCTGTAGAGCCAGCGCCGGGCTGAAAACCCGCCGGGCCGTATTCTATGACCGAGGCGCCGCAACTTGTGGCGGGCATCCAGTTGAGTATAACGGAGGTGGTATCTACCTGAACAATCCCGATTTCCTCAACCGGAAGGCAGGAGATAGGAGCGAAAACGAGCTCCACATAGTCGAGCCGCCCGACATCGTCAAAGGCGTCGTCGCAAATGATGAGCGTCCAGGGGGAATTGGGGTCTGTGACGCCATCGTTGAAGTCATAGAAACTGCCCTGGGGGCGGTAGGGCTGGCTTGTAAATGGCGCCTGGCCCTCCGTTATGGAAACGCAGCTTTCCATGGTAAAGCGGACGTAGCCCGTACAACCGGGCGCATCGGGGTCGCCGTAATTGTCGTCCTGGCCGCCATTGTCAAGGGAAAGGGGGACGACGATGCCGGCCGGCGAGCGCAGCCAGATGTCCAGGTCGTTGTCCCAGGTATGGCGGATGATCAGCCTGGCCTCTTTCAGGAAGACATCCAGCCCCAGGGCCGTGCCGGGGGCATTATTGACGTTGATGACGATCTGGTCGGGGTCGGGAATGACAGTGGCCGGGTCGCACCCCCCATCTGTCAGGTTGAGCCCGATGCGGCATTGGGATGGGTTGTTGACGACTACGCTCTGGGCATGGGAAAAGAGCGGCGCCAGGAAAAAAAACAGTATCGGGAGACAATATGGGTGTTTTTGCAATTTTCTCATTAGTAAAGAATTGGGAACTGCTGGGATTACCGGCGCAGGCGCCACGGCCGCTCGCCTGGGGCCTGCCTTTTTGCCGGACATTCCGTAAAATAACCAATTCCGGGCCATATCCGGAAAATTTTTGGCGAATTAGTTCCCACTGCCTTTTGCCTGTATGGGACAGGGGAGCGCACGGCTGGGGGTGCCCACGACTGAAGTCGTGGGTGATGTGCCTACGGCTGATATAGCGCTGGCTGAGGTGCCCACGACTGGTATAGCGCTGGCTGAGGTGCCCACGACTGAAGTCGTGGGTGATGTGCCCACGGCTGGTATAGCGCTGGCTGAGGTGCCCACGACTGAAGTCGTGGGTGATGTGCCTACGGCTGGTATAGCGCTGGCTGAGGTACCCACGACTGAAGTCGTGGGTGATGTGCCTACGGCTGGTATAGCGCTGGCTGAGGTACCCACGACTGATATAGCCCTGGCTGATGCACCCACGACTGAAGTCGTGGGTTAGGGGAGGAGTGCTACATCTCCGG
>CAUJDW010000147.1 GCA_963169455.1 Bacteroidota bacterium
AACAATATAACAATCCAACAATATAACAATCCAACAATATAACCCAAGCCCCAGGAACAATGCTATTGACGCCGTATTTCCGAAGCAGTATGAGTTACGATAAATGTGTCCAACTTCTTTTAACTTCCCGCCATGAAAAAACTGATTTTTTGCCTCATCATCCTGTTCGGCTGCCTTGGCCAGGCCTATCCACAAAAAGTCATCGGGCTTCCGGCTACACCTGCGCCTGAGGGTATTGCCTGGGGCGGCCCCGAGCGGCAATACACCTCGCCGGCTATCAATGCCGAAGTCGTGGCCAACGTCTCTCAGCCGTCGCTGGCCGTGTATTTACCGGACGCCTCTGTCGCCAACGGCACAGCGCTCGTCATCGCACCCGGCGGCGGTTTCCACTTTCTAAGCATCAACAACGAGGGCATAGACGTGGCGAAATGGTGCGTCGAAAATGGGATTGCTGCCTTTGTACTCCGGTACCGCCTGGTTCCTACAGGAGCGGATGGCGTGATGGAATTTTTCCAGAAAGTTGGCCAAAGGAAGAAGATGGATGAAGAAATGGCGCCGTTCATTGCCCTTGCCAAAGCCGACGGTTTGGCGGCCATCGAATACGTACGCAGCCATGCGGCGGATTTTGGCGTACAACCCGATCGCATCGGCATCATGGGCTTTTCGGCAGGGGGCACAGTGGCGGGGGCGGCGGCTTTTGAGTACACTTCCCCAGCCAACCGCCCCGACTTCGCCGCGCCGATCTATCCCGCCCTGCATGTCGTGGATACTTCAAAGATGCCGGAGAAGCCAATGCCGCTCTTCGTCGCCGTAACCGGCGATGATTTCTTTGGTTTTCAGGCCTTGTGTACGGCCCTGTACAATCAGTGGAACGAGGCCCGACAGCCCATCGAGTTGCACATTTACGAGCAGGGCGGCCATGGCTTCGGAATGCGCAAACAAGGGCTGCCCAGCGACCAATGGATCGAGGCCTTCAGGGCCTGGCTCGACAGCCATGGTTGGCTGGGGAACTGAGGGAGCGCCTTCCTGCTGGCTTCGGCCCCGCTCAGCCGGCGGATGCCCACTGCATGAAGGCCCTTTCCCCGGCCCTTATGTTCCTCAAATTCCGTACCTTGCCCCCCTGATAAAAATCCTGGCCAAAATGACAGCACACACGCCTTTTCAGCAAGCCATCCTCGAAGGCATCCCTGAAAGCCTGCCGCAGGCAAAACCCTACGACCCCAACGTCAGCCACGCTCCCAAGCGGGTAATCGATCAGGTGTTGTCCGATAAAGAGCGCAAGCTGGCCATCGCCAATGCGCTGCGCTATTTTCACCCCAGGCACCACGAAGTGCTGGCGCCGGAATTCGCCCTGGAACTGGAGCTTTACGGCCGCATTTATATGTTTCGCTTCCGGCCGGACTACGAGATGTACGCCCGCCCCATCCATGAATATCCCCACCGGTCGAAGCAGGCGGCGGCCATCATGCTGATGATCCAGAACAACCTGGACCCCAGGGTGGCCAAGCACCCCCACGAACTGATCACCTATGGCGGCAATGGCGCCGTTTTTCAGAACTGGGCGCAGTACCGCCTGGTGATGAAGTACCTGGCGGAGATGGCCGACGAACAGACCCTGGTGCTCTACTCCGGCCATCCGCTGGGGCTGTTCCCCTCCCACAAAGAAGCCCCGAGGGTGGTGTTGACCAACGGCATGATGGTGCCCAATTACTCTTCCAAAGAGGACTACAACAAATTCAATGCCCTGGGCGTGACCTCCTACGGACAGATGACGGCCGGCTCCTTCATGTACATCGGGCCGCAGGGCATCGTGCACGGCACCACCATCACCCTGCTCAACGCCGGCCGGCTGAAGCAGCTGGGCAAGGACAGCCTGAAGGGCCATGTGTTCGTGACCTCCGGGCTGGGCGGCATGTCGGGTGCGCAGGCCGTGGCCGCGGTGATCGCCGGCGCGGTAGGCGTCATTGCCGAGGTGGACCCCGACGCCATCCGGCAGCGCCTTGAGGATGGTTACATAAAAAGGAAAAACGTCTATGCGGATCTGGATGAACTTCTGGCGCGCATGGAAGCATGCCGGGCCGCAGGCGAAGCCATAGCACTGGTTTACGCCGGAAATGTGGTGGAACTGTGGGAGAAACTGGCCGAAGCAGGCGTTTTTGTCGAACTGGGCTCCGACCAGACTTCCCTGCACAATATCGAAGGGCTGGGTTATTGCCCCGCCGGCTTTACCTACGAAGAAGCAAAAGCCCTGCTGGCTGACGATGAAGTCCACTTTATGGCCGAGGTGCGCAGCAGCCTGCGCCGCCATGTAAAGGCCATCAACGCCATGACGGAACGGGGCATGTATTTCTGGGACTACGGCAACGCCTTCCTCTTCGAAGCCGGCAAATCGGGGGCGGATATCTGGGCCGACAAGGCGTTAGGCATTTTCAAATACCCGTCCTACGTGGAAGACATCATGGGGCCCTTATGTTTCGACTATGGCTTCGGCCCCTTCCGATGGGTGTGCACCTCCGGCGAAAAAACCGACCTGGACACCACCGACCGCATCGCCGGCGAGGTGCTGCGGCAGATGCTTGCCGAGGCGCCCGCCGAGATACAATCCCAACTCCGGGACAACCTCCACTGGATCGAAGCAGCCGACGAGAATATTCCCATTGTGGGTTCCAAATCGCGCATCCTCTACGCCGATGCCGAGGGGCGCATCCGCATCGCGAAAGCTTTTAATGATGCCATCGCCCGCGGGGAGGTCAGCGCCCCCGTCGTCCTGGGCCGCGACCACCACGATGTTTCCGGCGCCGACTCACCCTTCCGCGAGACGGCCAACATCTACGACGGCTCCAAATTCACGGCCGACATGGCGGTGCACAACGTCATCGGCGATTCCTTCCGCGGCGCTACCTGGGTGTCGCTGCACAATGGCGGCGGGGTGGGCTGGGGCGAGGTGATGAACGGCGGCTTCGGGTTAGTGCTGGACGGCAGCCCCGAAGCGGAGCGCCGCCTGAAGAGCATGTTGTTCTGGGACGTCAACAACGGCATCGCCCGCCGCAGTTGGGCGCGCAACGAGGAGGCTGTTTTTGCCGCCAAACGCGCCATGGCCGCTAACCCGGATTTGAAGATCACGCTTCCGTATCTGGCGGAGGAAGGAGTGGTGGAGAAGGCAGTGGAGGGGGTTGCAGGTAAGTCGGTTGGCCAGTAGGCCGGGCGTCGGCTGGCCGCTTCGCGCCGAGGCGCCACATTTCAGTTGGCAACTGCTTCCGGAATCTTATATTTGCACGCAGATAATATTTCCTTATGTCCATTACAACAGAGGTGGAACTGGAAGGCATGCGGGCCGTCAGCGAAGCTGTCGGCCTGGCCCTGAAGCAGATGCGGGATTTTGCCCGCCCGGGCATGACGACCCGCGAACTGGACGAATACGGCGGGGAATTGCTCCGGCAGTTCGGCGCCCGCTCAGCCCCCAAACTCACGTATGGGTTCCCCGGTTGGACCTGCATCAGCCTGAACCACCAGATCGCCCACGGCATTCCCTCTGAAAAAACCGTGCTGCAGGAAGGCGACCTGGTCAACATAGACGTGTCGGCGGAACTGGACGGCTTCTGGGCGGATAACGGCGGCTCCTTCGTGCTCGGGCGCGACATCCACGGCCATGCCGCCCTCGTGGATGCCTCCCGGCAAATCCTCCGCGAAGCCCTGGCGCTGATCCGGGACAGCCAGCGGATCGCCCATGTCGGGCGCTTTATCGAATCGGAGGCCAGAAAGCGCGGGTACACCGTGATCCGCAACCTCGTCGGCCATGGCGTGGGCCGAAGCCTGCACGAGCCGCCCGGCTCCATACCCTGCTTTTACGACCGCTTCCTGCGCACCCGCTTCCGGGAAAATTCGGTGGTCGCCGTGGAAACCTTCATCTCCACCGGCGCACGCTACGCCGAGGAAACCCCCGACGGCTGGACCCTGGCCACCGGCGACGGCAGCTTCGTCGCCCAGCACGAACACACCATTCTGGTGACGGGCGGCGAGCCGCAGATACTCACGGCGGCCAATGGGATATGGGAGGCCTGAGCGGCGCTTGATGTTTTAAAAAACACTTCTTATTTTATCCTGAATTTCATCTCCACACGGTGGGGATGGCCAAGCCCCTTTATATGGCAAAGGATATCCGAAAGATCGAACTGCGAAACCTGGAGTTCAGCGATTACCGGGAGTTGAAAGAGGCTATGCTGGAGGCTTATCCCGACTGGGAAAACCCGGCATGGACGGAAGGACAGATCCGAAAACTGCTGGATATATTCCCCGACGGGCAACTGGTCATCCTCGCGGATGGAAAGGTGGTGGGCAGCGCCCTTTCTATCGTCATTCATTACGAGGACTTCGAGGGCGATGAATCCTATGATGCCATAACGGGCAATTATTCCTTCAACACGCATAACCCCTCCGGCGATGTGCTCTATGGCATCGAGGTGTTCGTCCACCCTGCTTACCGGGGGCTCCGGCTGGGCAGGCGGCTTTACGACGCCCGCAAGGAGTTGTGCGAACAGCTGAACCTGAAGGGTATCCTCTTCGGCGGGCGGATTCCCAACTACAATAAATATGCCGGCGAGTTGAGCCCCAAGGCCTATATTGAAAAGGTCCGCCTCAAAGAGATCTATGACCCTGTGCTGTCCTTTCAGTTGAGCAACGATTTTCACGTCCGCAAAATCCTGGAAGAATATGCCAGCGAAGACCTTGGGTCAAAGGAATACGCAGTATTGCTGGAATGGAACAATATTTACTACACGCGCCCTCAGAAACTGATCAACCTTCCCAAGCAATCTGCCCGGATCGGGCTGGTGCAGTGGCAGATGCGGCCTTTCCATTCGCTGGACGCCCTCTATGGCCAGATGGAATTCTTCGTGGATGCCGTAGCTACCTATAAAGCGGACTTCCTGCTTTTCCCGGAAATGTTCAATGCGCCGCTTCTGGCCGATTTCAACCACCTCCCCGAAGCGGACGCCATCCGGGAACTGGCCGAGTTCACCGTTCCCATCCGGGACAAGTTCAGGGAACTGGCCATTGCTTACAATGCGAATATTATTACCGGCAGCATGCCCTTCCTGCGGGAGGGGGCGCTGGTCAACGTCGGCTTTCTCTGCCGCCGCGACGGCACGATTGAAATGTACGAGAAACTCCATATCACGCCCAATGAAGCCAGCTATTGGGGAATGGTGGGGGGCCACCGCCTGCAGGCCTATGACACGGACTTCGGCAAGGTCGGCATCCTGATCGGTTATGATATCGAATTCCCCGAACTGGCGCGCCTTTTGGCCAATGAAGGCATACAGATCCTTTTCGTGCCTTTTCATACCAACACACAGAACGAATTCCACGGGGTTCAGCAGTGCGCCAAAGCCCGGGCCATAGAAAACGAGTGTTACGTGGCCATCGCCGGCAGCGTGGGCAACCTTCCCAAGGTATATAATATGGATATTCAGGTGGCCACTTCGGCCTTGTACACCCCCGCCGATTTTTCCTTTCCGGTCTCAGGCACCATCGCCGAGGCCAACCCCAATACCGAAATGACCGTAATTGCTGATGTGGACCTCGACCTGCTGAAGGAACTGCACGCCTACGGCAGCCTGCGCAACCTCAAAGACAGGCGGGATGACCTGTATGAGTTGAGAAAGAAATAAATAAGAAGGGAAGTTTCCACCCCCTCAGCCCTTCAGCCTGGCGATCACCGTTTTGTTGCCCTTCACCTTGTCGCCTGTTTTTACTTCCACCTCCGCATTCAGAGGCAGGAATACATCCACCCGCGAGCCGAATTTGATGAAGCCCATTTCGCTGCCCTGCCGAACTTCCTGGCCCACCTGCAGGTAGTTCCGGATGCGTTTGGCCATGGCGCCGGCGATCTGCCGCAGCAGGATCTCCGTACCGCCGTTGTCGATCACCACCGTCGTGCGTTCGTTTTCGGTGGAGGACTTGGGGAGCCAGGCCGCCAGGTACTTGCCGGGATGGTGTTTGAGGTAGCGCACCTGCCCGCCAACCGGGTTGCGGTTGACGTGCACGTTGAGCGGCGACATAAAGATGCTGACCTGGAGGCGCCGCTCCTTCAGGTATTCCGTTTCCTCCGCCTCTTCTATGGCCACTACCCGGCCATCTGCCGGGGCATACACTATATTATTGTCAGATTCCAGTATTTCCCGCCTCGGGTGGCGAAAAAACTGAAGGATCAATCCGAATATCAGAAGAGAAACGGCCCCCGCCAGGGGAAGGAAGCCCGGAGCAAGCCGGTAGATCAGCAGGTTTGCCAGTGCGAGCCCCGCGGCCAGCACCGCCAGAATCTTATGTCCTTCTTTGTGTATTGTCATGTTCCCAATTTGTTTGCTGCAAAGTTAAACGGGGCAGCCCGGATTGCGCAATGGTGGGGCAGGAGGTTTTTTGTGCGTTTTTTGGGCCTTGCCCCACCAGGCTTGCCAGCTACACCCCTGCCATTCTCACCCAAAGGATGTAAGCCGTGGCGAAGGGCAGCAGGAAGATGAAGCCGTCGAAGCGGTCGAGCAGCCCGCCATGGCCGGGCAGGATGGAGCCCGAGTCCTTGACCTGGGCGCTGCGCTTGAGCATGGATTCCACCAGGTCGCCCAGGGAGCCGAACAGGGCGACGATGGCTGCCAGGACAAGCCAGTCCATGAGCCTCAGCCCGCCGAACAGTTTGTAAACCAGCAGGGCCACCAGGAAGGTTGCCAGGGCGGCGCCCGCTGCTCCTTCCCAGGTTTTTTTCGGGGAGATACGCGGGAAAAGAGGCGTTTTTCCAAAGCGCGACCCCACCATATAAGCGCCCGTGTCATTGACCCAGGTCATGGCCAGCAGCCCGAAGACGGTATTGGCGTAGAACCGGCCGTCATCAAAGGCGATGAATTCCAGCAAAGCGAAGGGCACACCGATATAGGCCATGCCCAGGACGATGAATGCGACATTGGCGAAGGGCTGCTCGGAGCGGGAATACAGTTCGTAAATGAATGCCGAAAAAATGACGGGAAAGAACAGCAGCGAGGCGATGGCGATAAACGATTCCTTTTGCTGCACCAGGTTGAGCTGGACGACGGAAGCCAGCAGGTAGGGCACCATGCCCAGGGCGAGCCCCAGCCAGCGCCGCAACATGCTGCGGGGCTGGTTTCTGGACAGGACGATGTTGAAATATTCCCAAAGGCAGAGCCCGGTGATCAGGGCGAACAGGAGGACGAAGGCGTGGCGCCCCCCGTAGATGCCTCCCAGCATGACGGCAACGAAGATCAGCGCCGTCGCTCCTCGTCTGAGTAATCCATTCATGTTTCGTCGGTTTTGGCGCCTTCCTGCCCGGCCTCTTCCGTTGGCCTTTCGGCGCCTGGTTCCGTTCTGTGCTGGTAAAGATAATAACTTAGGCCCGCTACCAGAAGGGCGGCTACCAGTATGCCCGTCCAGTTGACGTCCTGCAGGCTGGCTTCGGGCAGTTCCTCAGCCCGGAAGTAGAGCGCCACGGCCTGCAGCCCGTTTACAAAAAAATGGGCGGTGATGGGAGCCCAGAGGCTGCGCGACCAGTAGTAGAGGTATCCCAGCCCGGCGCCAAGCAGCAATCGCGGCAGCAGCCCGGCAAACTGCAGGTGAAAGGCGCTGAAGATCAGGGCGGCGGCCCAGATGGCGGCCACCGGGCGCCCGCTGGCCTGCTCGAGTTTCTGCTGCAGAACGCCCCGGAATACCAGCTCTTCCCCAATAGCGGGCATGACGGCCACCACCAACAGGGTGAAGCCCAGTTCCAGCGGGCTCTTCATAACCAGCAGCCCCTTCACCAGCCGCCCGGCCTTGCTTTCCAGCCCCGATGCCCAGTCGGGGAGGGGAAGTTGCTGGTTCAGCCAGTATGCTACCTGCGACAGCGCAAAAATGGCCAGCAGGAACAAAACCCCGGCAGCCAGAAAACCGAAGGAGGGCGCCCGGTGCAGCATGAAATATCGCTTCCAGCCGGACCGGTACAACAGGGCGG
Source organism: Bacteroidota bacterium (assembly GCA_963169455.1). GTDB lineage: Bacteria > Bacteroidota > Bacteroidia > Chitinophagales > Saprospiraceae > JACJYE01. The sequence goes on from CAUJDW010000147.1 coordinate 7,994, forward strand.
CGACAAAAAGAGGGGGCAGGGCGAAAGTGAACAGATGGGCTATAAGATTGACGGCCCGCATCAGGTTGCGCTCGCCCATGCTGCTGTGTTCACCAAAAGTGCTGAGCAGTTCCGTCAGGGAAACGCCCTGCAGGTGGGCGATCAGGAACCCCAGCCCGTTGCCTATGCCGCTGCCCAGCAGCATGCTTACGACAAGCAAAAGCAGGGCGCCGAGAGGGGGCAGCCCAATGCGTTGTTCAAAATCGCCCTTGTGGGGGGGCATATCGCCAGGCATGGTGTCCTTTGTGGTTTTTATGATTTAGCTTTGCGCCCGGAAAAAGAGGCAAATAAACTTTAAATTGCCGAAAGGTACTATTGTTTTACCATTCTATCCGCGACTATGGCCCGTTTAAGCGTAAACATCAATAAGATCGCACTCATCCGCAATTCCCGCAAAGGAAACCTGCCCGACCTGCTGAAGGCCGCCCGCGACTGCGAGGCCTTCGGCGCCCAGGGCATTACCGTGCACCCCCGGCCCGACGAACGCCATGTGCGCTATGCCGATATTCCGGAACTGAAACGGGTGGTAGCCACCGAATTCAATATCGAAGGCAACCCCGCCGGAAAATTTATGGAACTGGTGCTCCAAACCCAACCCACTCAGTGCACCCTCGTGCCCGACGCTCCCGATGTGCTCACCTCCGACCAGGGCTGGGATACCATCGGGAACAAAGCATTCCTGACGGAAGTGGCGGCCCGCCTGAGGGAGAAAGGCATCCGGGTTTCCATTTTCATAGACCCCGACGAACGCCAGGTGGAAGGGGCCAAGGCCGTCGGCGCCGACCGCATCGAATTTTACACCGGCAATTACGCCCTCATGTTCCCGGAAAACCCCGCCCGCGCGGTGGAGCCACACCGCCGATGCGCCCGCCTGGCCCAAGAGATCGGCATTGGTGTCAATGCGGGCCACGACCTCAACCTCGACAACCTGCATTACTATAAGGAGGAGGTGGAAGGGCTGCTGGAGGTTTCCATAGGGCACGCCCTGATTTCCGACGCCTTGTATTACGGGCTGCAGAATGTGATCCAGATGTACCTCCGGCAGCTGAGGTGAGCAGCCCGGCCTTTCCGCGCTCCCGCCTTGCCCGGTTATTTTTTTAAAACCCTCACTGACAGGGGCTTGGGTTTTCTGAGGCAGTGAATCCGGATTGCCGGGCAGCTTTTTTATTTTACAGTTCGTTCACATACTGATAACATGGAGTAGGACAATTTTTTATTTAATCCTATATTTGTTATCAGTTAGTTATTTGGATTTAACTAAATAAAACAGATTAGTATGAAAAAACTCTCACTAGTCCTGGGGCTAATGCTTTTTGCCATTGGCTCTATCCTCGCACAAAGGACAGTATCCGGTACTGTCACTGACCAAAACGGCGACCCGCTCCTGGGCGCCAGTGTCCTGATAAAAGGGACATCCACAGGTACTATTACGGATATTGACGGGAACTACTCCGTCAGAGTACCCGAAGGGAGCAACACCCTCGTGATCAGCTATACGGGTTTCAATACCCTGGAAGTTGAGATCGGGAACCAAAGCGTCATCAATATCACCATGCAGGAGGGGATTACCCTTTCGGAAGCGGTGGTCACGGCGCTCGGTGTGCAGCGGGAGGAAAAAGCCCTCGGCTACGCCGTCCAGGAAGTGGGGGGCGACCAGTTGACCATCTCCAATGATGTCAACTTCGTCTCCTCGCTGTCCGGTAAAGTGGCCGGCGTGCAGGTGATCGCTTCTTCGGGCGCCAGCATCGGCGGTAGCGCCAAGGTGCGCGTCCGCGGCGTGAGCAGCCTCGTCGGCGGCGACCCCCTCTACATCGTGGACGGCACGCCCATCGCCAACGAGAACTTCTCCAGCGGCGACGGCGGTTCGGACTACGGCAACCTGGCCGCTGACATTCCCACCACCGACATTGAAAAGATATCTGTCCTGAAAGGCCCGGCTGCTACCGCCCTCTATGGCGAGCGCGCCGCCAACGGCGTGGTGATGATCACCACCAAAAAGGGTTCTTTCGGCAAAAAAGGCCTGGGGGTGACGGTTTCTTCCACGGTTTCGGCCGACCGCGTTTACGTGCTGCCCGAATACCAGAATGAGTATGCCGGCGGTTATGATCAAAACTGGGAAGAAGTGACCGACCCGGTGAACGGCCAAAGCTACCGCGTGCTGAACTACTCCGCAGACGAAAGCTGGGGCCCGAAAATGGACGGCACCACCTACCGCCCCTTCTGGAGCTGGTATCCCGGCACGCCGGAGTACGGCACAACGGAGCCTCTCTCGCCCAACCCCGACAACGTGCGCGACTTCTTCGACACGGGCATCACCAACATCAACAACGTCAGCATCGATGGCGGCGGTGAGAACACCGGCTTCCGCTTTGGCTTCACCAACGTGAACCAGTCCGGCGTCATTCCGAACAGCAGCCTGGACCGCAACAGCGTCAACCTCAACGTGCGCCACAAGCTGGCTGAACGCCTCACCCTCGGCGTTAACGCCAACCTGGTGTTCACCAACGGCAGCGGGCGCCCCGAATTCGGTTACAGCACCCGCGGCGGCAACCCGGTCAACTCCTTCAACCAGTGGTTCCAGCGCCAGCTGGACATGGACCGCCTGCGCGACTACAAAAACCCGGACGGCACCTTCCGCTCCTGGAACATCCGCTCGCCCTTCGATCCGACCCCGCTGTATTGGGACAGCCCCTTCTTCTCTGTTTATGAGAACGTGCGCACCGACGGCCGCGACCGCTACTTCGGCGACATCAACCTGGCATACGAAGTGTTTGACGGGCTGACCATCACGGGCGCACTGCGCCGCGACAACTTCACCCAGCGCATCGAAGAAAGGGTCGCCACCGGCGGCCTGGAAGAGCCCTGGTACCGCGAATTCGCCGCCAACGGCACGGAAGACAACTACGAATTGATCGCCAACTACCAGAAGGATTTCGGAAAGATATCCTTCGACGCTATGGCGGGCGGCAACATTCGCCACAACACCTACCACCAGAACGACGTTTCCACGGTGGGCGGCCTGACGGCTCCGAACCTCTTCAATACCAGCGCCTCTGTTGACCGCCCGGCCGTTTCCAGCGAGATCCGCGAAAAGACGGTCCGCTCGCTCTTCGGTTCCGCCAACGTCGGCTTCAACGGCGTCGCCTTTGTGGGCTTTACCGTCCGCAACGACTGGTCCTCCTCGCTGCCGGCCGAAAACAACAACTACCTCTACCCCTCGGTTTCGGGTAGCCTGGTATTCTCCGAACTGCTGAACACTTCCTGGCTTTCCTTCGGTAAAGTCTTCGGCAGCGTAGCTCAGGTGGGCGCCGACATCGATCCCTACCTGACCAACAGCGTTTACGATTTCGGCACGCCTTATGGCAGCAATTCCTCCTTCGTCGTTCCCAACCTGTTGCCCAACACCAACCTGGAACAGACCCTGTCCACCTCCTGGGAAGTGGGCCTGGACATGCGCCTGTTCAATGACCGCCTGGGCTTCAACCTGACCCACTATCAGGTAGCTACGGAGAATGATATCCTCCGCGTTCAGGTGCCGGGCGCTTCCGGTTATGGTGAAGCCCTGGTTAACGCCGGCCGGATCACCTCTCAGGGTATCGAACTGGCCCTGTACGGCACGCCGGTGCGCACCAGCAACGTAACCTGGGACATCTCCGTCAACCTTGCCCGCAACACTTCCGAAGTTGAAGAACTGTACGAAGACCTGACGAACTACAAGCTTGCCGATGGCATCGGCGGCTCCCGCTGGGGCGGTTTCACAGTCAACGCCCGCGTAGGTGAAGAATGGGGCCTGGCCAATGGCCGCGGCTTTACTTATGACGACCAGGGGCGCCTCGTTATCGATGAGCTCGGCCGTTATGTGGTTACCGCCAACAAAGACCTGGGCTCCATCCTGCCCGATTACACCGGCGGCGTGCTGAACACCCTCAACTTCAAGGGTATCGAACTGCGCGCCATGGTTGACTTCCAGGTTGGCGGCCAGTTCTTCTCGACGACCCGGATGTTCAACGCTTATTCCGGCCTGGGCGCCGAGACGGTTGGCGACAACGCGCTGGGCAACCCCGTCCGCGACCCGCTTACCGACCAGAGCGGCAACCCGATCGCCGGCGCCAGCATTGCCCTGAGTGATGCAGGCTCCAACTCCGGCGGCATACTTGTCGAGGGCGTATCCGCTTCCGGCGAACCCCTGTCGGTAATCGTCGAGCCGCAAACCTACTACGGCCGTTTGTTCGGCCTGCACGAGCGCTGGCTGTATGATGCGAGCTTCATCAAACTGCGCGAAGTGAGCCTGGGCTACAACATTCCGAAGAAAGCCCTGGGCAAACTGCCGGTGCAAAGCCTGAAGCTCTCCGTTATCGGCCGCAACCTGTGGCTGATCGACTCCAAGGTGGATGGCATCGACCCGTCGGAAATCCTGCCGGGCGCCAACAACCTGGTATTCGAAGAGCGCGGCGGCCTTCCGGGCGTCCGCTCCATCGGCGCCAAATTGACGGTTGGTTTCTAATTCCTTCGGGAAAATGTTGCAATCCAACCGGAACGAAGAAATGCAGCGGATGCCCGCCGCCCATCCCACCCGAGGGCAGGGCGGGCGGCGGGCCGGCCGTTATCTTTCTATCTTAAAAATTTTAAAACGTTATGAAAAGCATACTAAATAAAGGGATTATCGCCCTACTGATATTTGCCTTCACGGCTTGCGGGGAATTCGACGACCTCAATGTCAACCCCAACAAGCCGGTGGCGGTAGATACCGAATCGCTGCTTACCAGCGCCCTGCGGGATGTCGGCGAGCGGGTTCTGAGCAACACCCGTATCGGCCCGATCTACGCCCAGCACATCGGCAACATCACCTATACGGAGGACGACCGCTACCAGGCCGTTCAGGCCGATTTTTCGGCCTGGTACACCGCTACCCTGGCCGACCTGGAGCGCATCATCGAGCTGAACACGGATGAAGAAACCAGTGGCGCCGCTTCCAAGAGCGGCTCCAACGCCAACCAGATCGCCGCCGCACGGATCCTGAAGGCGTATTTCTTCAATATCCTGACCGACCTCTGGGGCCCCATGCCCTACAGCCAGGCCCTGAGGGGCGGCGAAGGCATCTTCACCCCCGCTTATGACAGCCAGTCCGCCATTTACGAAGCCCTGTTCACCGAACTGGAGGAGGCCGTCGCCCAGATGGACGGCGGCGCCGGCGTAGCCGGTGACTTCATCTTCGGCGGCGACATGTCGGAGTGGGCGAAGTTCGCCAACACCATCCGCATGAACATGGCCATCCGCGCTGCCGACGCCAACGAAACCCTGGCCAAGGCCCAGTTCCTGGATGCCATCGCCGACGGCGTGATCGAGTCCGGCCTGATGTATCCCTTCCTGCCGGAAGCGAACAACGAGAACCCCTGGTTCACTGAGTTCCGCACGCGTACCGACTTCGCCCTCACCGAAATGTTTGTGAACGGAATGAAGGATCTTGGCGACCCCCGCCTGGCGCACTACGCCGACCCGACCCTGAACTCCGTAGCTGTCGGCACGCCGGAAATCGTGGGCGTCCCCTATGGGCTGTCCACTCCCAGCACCCAGCCGCCCAACGTCTCCTTCCCGAACTCGTCCTTCGTCAAGGCCCAGGATGCGCCCCTGGCTATCTTCACCATGGCCCAGGTTCACTTCGCTATGGCTGAAGCCGCCGCCCGCGGCTGGACCAATGACAATCCGGAAGACCACTACAAAGCCGCCATCAAGGCCTCCTGGGATCAGTGGGGCGTAAGCTACGACCAGGCTGCGTTCGACACCTACTACAACCAGAGCGGCGTTGCATGGGATGCCGGCAAGTGGGACCAACTGATCGGCTATCAGAAGTGGGTCGCCCTCTACGGCCAGGGCTACGAAGCCTGGACCGAGTGGCGCCGCCTCGACTATCCGGAACTCGTTCTTCCGGAAGACCCCCTGAGCCCCAGCGGCGGTATTCCCAAGCGCCTGATCTATCCGGCTACCGAAGCGAACCTCAACGGCGCCAACTACGAGGCTGCTCTGGGCCTGCTTGGCGGCCCCGACAGCGACGGCACCCGCCTGTGGTGGGACACCAAGTAATTGCTTGATATGAACCGGTGGGGCGCCTGCCCCCCGAATGGTATATTTTCCGGCCGGGCCTGTACCTTCAGTGGGTGCAGGCCCGGTTTTTTGAAATGTAGCCAATGCGACATCCAGGCAGGCTGGTTTTTCCGAAATTTGTCCCGGCCACTTCTGGTAGTCTTTGGTATTTAAATCGGATCTCATGCCCAACGTTTACGCTGTACGCCTTTCGGTATCCCTGGTTTTTCTGCTGGCCTTTTTTTCCTGCAGCAAGGAAGAAGCCCTGCCGCGGGATGCCGGCGTCCCGGCGCCAAGGCCCGCCATACGCGTAGTCAATGACGTAATTGGGGGTGAGCCGGTGGTTGTTGCCGGCAACGAGCGTTTCGCCTTACTGGCGGCTTTCGGGCGGCAGATGCCAGATGGCGCCCTGCTGGAATTCCGGGAGCTTACAGCCTCCCTCCCGGTGATCATGGAGGACGGTGAGGGGAATAGCTGGGATATCTTCGGATACGCCCTCAGCGGCCCGAGGCAGGGCCAGCAACTGCCTGTTATCTCTGCTTATTTGGGCTATTGGTTCGCCTGGGGCGCCATGTACCCCGGGGTGGAAATATTCGAAGGAGAAAACCCGCAGGAGGGGTTCGAGCCCGCAATGGCCTCTCCGGGCTGGACGGTGCCTTCGGAGGAGGTTTTCGCCGGCAGCGGCTTTGACCTGATCAAGGCGCTGGACTTTCCCCGCTCCGGCCCGTACCGGGAAAAAGACAGCTGGGAGGAGGAATATTTCCTGCACGACACCAGCCTGGTGCTGGGGGTGAAAATAGAAGGCCGCTACCGCCTTTACCCAAGGGTTGTGCTCGATTTTCACGAGATCGTCAACGACACCATGGGCAGCCTGCATTTTGCAGCGGCTTACCACCCACTGTCCGGAATTTCCACCGCCTGGAACCGGGAGGTGTTGCCCGGCCTGGCGCCTACCTTCGGCGTGTCGGGGCTGCTGTACAACAGCAACCTCATCGCCTTCGACCGGGTTACCGAAAGCCTCTGGTCGCAGATGCGGCAGGAATGTATCAACGGGGCCTTTTTGGGCACACCCAAAGAAGTGATCCCCGTCCTGGAAACGACCTGGGCCACATGGAAACTATTGGTGAAAAACCCGGAGATCATGTCATTCGATACGGGGTATCCATATGATTACAGCGGCTCGCCTTTCATCAATTACGCAGGCAGCGAGTCGTCAACGCCCTATCCCATACAGTTTGAAGATACCCGCCTGCCGCCCAAGGAGCGGGTGCTTGGGGTGGTGGTGGAAGGGAAGGCGAAGGTGTACCGGTTTGGGGCTTTTCGGAGGTGAGTAGTTACAACTGCTGGATATCAACGGGCGGCTGCAGGCCCTGCTGCCGGCGCCGGCAGCCGAGCGACAAGCCCGGCTGGATGTGTCCGGCCTGGCGCCGGGCCTGTACTGGGTGCGGCTAGTGGGCCCCGCAGGCACAGCGGGCATCGTGAAGCTGGCGGTAGCGCGGTGAGGAGTGCCTTCAGGAATACGCTTAGCCCGGCAGGGTAATAGTATAGATATAGCCCCCCCCTTTCTCCGGGCCGGTTTGTTGCTCGGATGGCTCCGGCTTCTTTTCGGTATAGGAATACTGGATGGTTTGGGGCCTGGCAGGCGCCGCCTTTTTCCGCGGCAAACGGAAATGGATCTGGATGTCTTTGTGAAAGAGCACCTTTACCCCTCTGGTTTTGGGTACTTCGAATTCCAGCAGGCGGACCAGGCGGGCGGCTTCTTCGTCGCATCCGTAGCCAAGGCCCGAGATCACTTTGGTGTCCGTTACCTTACCCTGATAGTCGATCGCATAATTGATGAAAACAGTGCCTTCAATCTTATGGGCCAGGGCTTCGGGTGGGTATTGCAGGTTCTGGCTGATAAAGGCCTTCATCTGACTGGGGCCGCCCGGGTAGATGGGCTTTTTTATGAAGTGCTTGTCCTTTTTTTCCTTCTGCATGATTTGGAATTATTGCACTCTTGCAAGATCAAAAAAAATATCTATCTTTGCGAGCCATTTAAAAAAATTTAAAAGATATGATCATTGTAGAAGTCCGCGATAATGAATCTATCGAAAGAGCGCTGAAGAAATACAAGATGAAGGTCAACCGCTCGGGCATCATGCGGGAACTGCGCGACCGCAAGCAGTTCACCAAGCCTTCGGTGCGCCGCCGCAACGAGATGCTGAAGGCGGTTTACCGCCAGCAGAAGCAGGTGGAAATGGAGTAATTTTTTTTGACTATTTCTCGTATTCTGCTTAAATTGGAGGAGCAGGGCGATGTCAATCGCCCTGCTCCTCCTAATTTACACGAGAACAGGGAATGACAGAAAAATCCTTCCTCCACTATATACAGTACGAAAAACGGTTCTCACCGCACACGCTCACCGCATACCGAAAAGACCTGGAGCAATTCCTGGAATACCTGGAGCAGGTATGCGGGCTCCGCTCGGTGGAGGAAGTGACGCACATGCACATCCGGGGCTGGCTGGTCCACCTCATCAGCCAGGGGCGGTCGGCCCGGACGGCCAACCGCAAATTGTCCACCCTCAAGGCCTATTTCCGCTTTCTCGTCCGGCGCCATCAACTACCGGCCGACCCCACGGCCAAGGTTTCGGCCCCCAGGGCCGGCAAGCGCCTGCCGGGCTCCATCCGGAAATCGGAGATAACCCGCCTGTTCAGCCTGGAGCTTTTCGATGAAGGCTACGAAGGCCAGCGCGACCGCATGCTGCTGGAACTGCTCTATTCCACGGGCATGCGCCGCTCGGAAGCCATCGGGCTTCGGGTGGAAGACTTCGACCCGGGGCGGCTGCTGATCCTCGTTCGCGGCAAGGGCGGGAAAGAGCGGCTCATCCCCGTCAGCCGGCAGCTCGCGGGCCAGCTGCAGGCCTACATGCAGCACCGGAACCGGGAATTTCCGGAAGGGGGCCCGCTGTTCCTGACCGGCAAAGGCGCCCCGCTTTATCCCAGATTGGTTTATCGCATCGTTCACAAATACCTCTCCATGGTGGTTAGTAATGAAAAAAGGGGCCCTCACGCGCTGCGGCATTCTTTCGCTACCCATTTATCTGAAAACGGCGCCAGCCTCAACGCCATCAAGGAACTGCTGGGCCATGCCAGCCTGGCTTCCACGCAGGTCTATACCCACAATTCCATAGAACAGCTCCGGCAGGTTTATCTTCAAGCCCACCCCAAGGCCGGGCCCCCTAATGACTGACGCCCCGGCCTGATCGACCCTAATTTTTTAATCATTAAACAAGGAAGGTTATGAGAGTTCACACAGAAGCTGTACAGTTCAAGGCAGATCAAAAGCTGATTGACTATATCGAAAAGAAAGTCGGAAAGATGGATCAATATTTTGACCGGATCATCGAAGCCAGGGTGATCCTGCGGCTCGAGAATTCCGGCCAGGTCCGCGATAAGATCGCAGAGGTCATGCTGAACGTCCCCGGAGAATCCCTGTTTGTAAAAGAATCCAGTAAAACCTTTGAAGCATCGGTCGATAATGCCATATCTTCCCTCAAGCGCCAGTTGATCAAATACAAGGACAAACTCAGGAACAACAACGGTATTTGACCTCCGGCAAAAGCGTTTCAGGGTGGGCCCCTGCCAGAATAAAAACGGAAGCCTCCTGCCTGTTGCAGGGGGCTTTTTTACGTATTCCGGGCGGGAGAAAAAAAAGGATAAAAAAAAATTGCACTGTTTTTTGTTTTGTCAAAAAGTTCTATCTTTGCAATCGCTTTGAGAAAATGATCTCGGATAAAGCTTGAAACGTTGTAATTATTGGCATAAGCATGTCGCAGGCAGGGCCCGGCCCTTTGGAGTTTGCCCGCAAAGAGGTTGCTTTTAAACCCTCCCTTCTCCTCAAAAAACAAGCCGGTGCGGTTTTCCTTTCGGGATACAAAAGCCGGAACACTCTGCTTTTTGAGCTTTGAAAGCCAGCATAGCTCAGTTGGTAGAGCAGCTGATTTGTAATCAGCTGGTCGGGGGTTCGAGTCCCTCTGCTGGCTCCAGAAAAGGCAGGTTCAGGCCCGCCCTATGAAAGCGGAAGGGAAACAGCGATGCTTATCGCCTGATAATACGGGGGCGCGCCGGAGTGGGAGAGCCGGGCCAGACTGTAAATCTGGTGACTCTGTCTGAATAGGTTCGAATCCTATCGCCCCCACTAACACCCGCCGGAGCTCGCAGAGCAAAGTCGGGCATGGTCGTCTGCCCCCGGCTCGAAAGCTTCGGCAGATAAAAGCGGGCGTAGCTCAGTTGGTAGAGCATCAGCCTTCCAAGCTGAGGGTCGCGGGTTCGAGTCTCGTCGCCCGCTCCATACCTTAAAAACAGGCCAATGTAGCTCAGGGGTAGAGCACTTCCATGGTAAGGAAGGGGTCTGGGGTTCAAATCCCCACATTGGCTCAACTCAGTGATCGGCACTTTAACCACTTACAAACAATTTCATAGCAAAAAAATTTTTTTATCGATGGCTAAGGAAACTTTCGAAAGGACCAAACCCCACCTCAATGTGGGCACTATCGGCCACGTAGACCACGGTAAGACGACGCTTACTGCGGCTATCACTTATGTCCTTTCTCAGGAGGGACTCGCAGAGAAAAAAGACTATGACTCTATTGATGCTGCTCCGGAAGAAAAAGAACGGGGTATTACCATCAATACAGCTCACGTGGAATATCAGACCCATAAGCGCCACTACGCGCACGTTGACTGCCCGGGCCACGCCGACTATGTGAAGAACATGGTAACGGGCGCCGCTCAGATGGACGGCGCCATCCTCGTAGTTGCCGCTACCGACGGCCCGATGCCCCAGACTCGCGAGCACATCCTGCTGGCCCGCCAGGTTGGTGTACCCAAGATCGTGGTGTACATGAACAAGGTTGACCTGGTCGACGACGAAGAAATGCTCGAGCTGGTGGAAATGGAAGTCCGCGAACTGCTCGACCAGTACGAGTTCGATGGCGACAACGCTTCCGTTATCAAAGGCTCCGCTCTGAAAGCCCTGGAAGGCGACGCAACGGCCGTTCAGTCCATCAAAGACCTGATGGACGCCGTTGACAACGACATTCCCGAGCCCGTGCGCCTCGTTGACCAGCCGTTCCTGATGCCCATCGAAGACGTGTTCTCCATTACGGGCCGTGGCACGGTTGCCACCGGCCGTATCGAGCGCGGCATCATCAAAGTGGGTGACCCGGTTGAGATCATCGGTATGATGAGGGAAGGCGAAAAGCCCCTGACCTCCACCGTTACCGGTGTGGAAATGTTCCGCAAACTGCTCGACCGCGGTGAAGCCGGTGACAACGCAGGCCTGCTGCTCCGTGGTATCGACAAGGACGACATCCGCCGCGGCCAGGTTATCTGCGCGCCGAAAACGATCACCCCGCACAAACACTTCAAGTGCGAGGTGTACGTACTCAGCAAAGAGGAAGGCGGCCGCCATACCCCCTTCTTCAACGGCTACCGCCCGCAGTTCTACTTCCGCACGACGGACGTTACCGGCGACTGTACCCTGCCCGATGGCGTTGAAATGGTGATGCCGGGCGACAACGTGTCCCTGACCGTTAAACTGCTCAACACCATCGCCATGGAAAAAGGCCTCCGCTTCGCTATCCGCGAAGGCGGCCGTACGGTGGGCGCCGGCCAGGTTACGGAAATCCTGGACTAATACGAAGTTTTCTATACAATTCGGGAAGGTTAGGCATACCCCGCGGGGTACTGCCTAATCTTCTCTTCCATAAACGGGCATAGCTCAAGTGGTAGAGCGACGGTCTCCAAAACCGTAGGCTGGGGGTTCAAGTCCTCCTGCCCGTGCAAAATATCCGGGAACGATGGAAAGGTTGAAACTGTACCTGATCGAAAGTTATATCGAATTGGTCAATAAAGTGACCTGGCCTACCTGGGCAAACCTGCAGGGCAGCACGGTTGTGGTGCTGGTAGCATCCATAATCCTGTCGCTGCTGATCTTCTTTATGGATGTCATCTCCAAAGGTTTGCTGGACCTGGTTTACGGCCTGTAATCACATAATGGGTATTAATGGCAGAGGAAAAGGACAAAAAGGCACAGGAAGAAGCTACTGCTTCCTCTCAGGAGGAAAAGCGGTGGTATTCTCTTCGCGTCATTAGCGGCAAGGAGCGGAAGATCAAGGAACGGATCGAGCTGGAAGTCGAGCGCTCCGGGTGGAGTACTTTTATTACCCAGGTGCTGGTCCCTACCGAAAAGGTCTACAAAATACGCAACGGAAAGAAAGTGATCTCGGAACGCAACATCCTTCCGGGTTATATTCTTATCGAAGCCATTCCATCCCAGCTGGTGGGCGACGTGGTGCAGGCCATCGCCAACATCCCCAACGTCATCCATTTCCTGGGCAGAGACAACCCCATTCCGATGCGCGCCTCCGAGGCCAACCGCATGCTGGGCAAGGTGGATGAGTCGCAGGAAGCGGGCGAAGCCATGATCGAACCCTTTATCGTCGGAGAAACGGTCAAGATCATCGACGGCCCCTTCAGCGAATTCGTGGGCGACATCCAGGAGGTGAACGAGGAAAAGAAAAAGCTCAAGGTGATCGTCAAGATTTTCGGGCGCGGCACGGAAGTGGAGCTCAACTTTGTACAGGTAGAAAAAACATCCTAGTTTTTCCCAATAATTTACAATTAGGTCAACAAGATTTTAAAGCTGAATGGCTTTTGTCCGGCCTGGCCGGAAGCGCTTCCCTGGAGCCGTCAGCACGGAATCGATCAAAGCGAGAAAAATGGCAAAGGAAGTAGATGTTCTCATAAAACTTCAGGTAAAAGGCGGACAGGCCAACCCGGCTCCCCCCGTAGGCCCTGCGCTCGGCTCGAAAGGCGTGAACATTATGGAGTTCTGCAAGCGCTTTAATGCCGAGACCCAGGACAAGATGGGGCAGGTGCTGCCGGTCTTGATCACCGTCTACAAGGACAAGTCCTTCACCTTCCTCATCAAGACGCCGCCGGCAGCCATTCAGTTGCTGGACGCGTCCAAGGTCAAGGGCGGTTCTCCGGAACCGAACCGCAAGAAGGTCGGAACCGTCACCTGGGATCAGGTCCGCGCGATCGCGGAAAACAAAATGACGGACCTCAACTGCTTCACCGTCGAGTCGGCTATGAAAATGGTCGCCGGTACGGCGCGCAGCATGGGCCTGAACGTGGAAGGCGGCACGCCCCCCACGGCCGAATAAATCCGCACGGATAGAAAAAATCACTGGAAGGGAGCTCCGCCGCAGGCCGGCGGGGCGCTAATCACCTCAAAATTTTTCAACAATGGCAAAAGTAAGCAAAAAAAGAGCCGCTGTGAATGCGAAGGTTGACCGCCAGAAGCTCTATTCGCTCGAAGAGGCGATGGCGCTGGTGAAAAGTGTCAACACCGCCGGCTTCGACGCTTCTGTCGACCTGCACGTGCGCCTGGGCGTCGACCCGCGCAAGGCCGACCAGGCGCTTCGCGGTACGGTTTCCCTGCCTCACGGCACCGGTAAAACCAAACGGGTGCTGGTCTTCTGCACCCCCGACAAGGTCAACGAAGCCCTGGAGGCAGGCGCCGATTACGCCGGCCTGGATGAGTACATCCAGCAAATCTCCAACGGCTGGACGGATATCGACGTCATCATCGCCATGCCGCAGGTCATGGCTCAGGTAGGCCGCCTCGGGCGGGTGCTGGGCCCCCGCGGGCTGATGCCCAACCCCAAAACCGGCACGGTTACCCCCGATGTCGCCACGGCCGTTGCCGACGTGAAGGGCGGTAAGATTTCTTTCCGCGTCGACAAATTCGGCATCATTCACGCTTCGATAGGCCGCGTTTCCTTCGAACCGCAGAAGCTGGTGGACAATGCCAATGAATTGATCACGACGCTGGCGCGTATGAAGCCCTCTTCCGCCAAGGGCACGTACATGAAGTCGGCAACAGTGGCCAGCACCATGAGCCCCGGTATCCGGCTCGATGCTAAAGCCCTGGTTAAGTAAACTTTCTCAAAACCTGAAGCGCGATGACTAAAGCAGAAAAGACCGCTACTATCGAAGCATTGAAGGAGAAACTCAGCAATATCCAGTATTTCTATATCACTGACTCCTCCACCCTGACAGTAGCGCAGGTCAATAAATTCAGAAGAATGTGTTTCGATCGGGGTATCGAGATGCGCGTCGTCAAGAATACCCTGGTCAAAAAAGCCATGGAATCGGCTCCCGAAGAGAAAAACTACGCGGAGTTGTTCGAGGCGCTGAATGGCCCCACCGCCATTCTGTTCGCAGACACGGCCAACGCGCCGGCCAAGTTGCTGAAGGTGTTCCGGCAGGACAACGAAAAGCCGACCCTCAAGGCTGCTTACATCGATACGGACGTATTCCTGGGTGACAACCAGATCGAAGTCCTGGCTTCGCTGAAGTCCAAAGAAGACCTCATCGGCGAAATCATCGGGCTGCTGCAGTCCCCGGCCAAAAACGTCGTGGGCGCCCTCCAGTCCGGCGGCCAGAAACTCATGGGCATCCTCAAAACGCTCGAGGAACGGGGTGCTTGATTTCCCTGCGCCCGGCCAGGCACTGTTGCCCGGCAGGCGCTCAAATACGGCTTCCAAGCTGTACGCACAACATATTTTTAACGTACAACTTTTAAAAATCTCTTACAATGGCAGATCTCAAAGCATTTGCAGAACAGCTGGTCAATCTCACGGTTAAAGAAGTGAATGAGCTGGCTGCAATACTGAAAGAAGACTATGGCATCGAACCGGCCGCTGCAGCAGTTGCAGTTGCCGCCGGCCCTGCAGCCGGTGGCGGCGAAGCTGCCGCCGTTGCGGAAAAGACGGAATTCGATGTGATCCTCAAGTCGGGCGGCGCCCAGAAACTGAAGGTGGTTAAAGAAGTGAAGACCCTGCTCAACCTGGGCCTGAAAGAAGCCAAAGACCTGGTCGACGGCGCTCCCGGTGTCCTGAAGGAAGGCGTTCCCAAGGATGAGGCCGAAAAGATCAAGGCCGCCCTGGAAGAGGCAGGCGCAGAGATCGAACTGAAGTAATCTCCCGATTCGGGCACGCCGGAATTCAAGGGCCGCCAAACCCTTCCGGCGCGACAAGGCTTAGCGAGTTGTGCGACACAACTGGCTAAGCCTATTGTCGTATATTAGTTCAGGCAGAATTGAACTTTTTCCCTTTTTGTAGGGTATTATAACAGCATTAGGCGATTCTTAGAAAGCTATCAATTGCCGAATTAATAAACTCATTTTGCCAATGACGTCAAACGGTAAGGTACAGACTGCTGAAGAACAACGGTTTAGCTTCGGCAAAATCAAGCTTCCCTCACCATACCC
Organism: Bacteroidota bacterium; assembly: GCA_963169455.1. Taxonomy (GTDB): domain Bacteria; phylum Bacteroidota; class Bacteroidia; order Chitinophagales; family Saprospiraceae; genus JACJYE01. Next base: position 23,438 of record CAUJDW010000147.1, read on the forward strand.
TGATCTTCTTGAAATCCAGTTAAAGTCCTTTCAGGAATTCTTCCAGTTGGAGACTACACCCGAAAACCGGATCAATGAGGGGCTCTACAAGGTATTTCAGGAGAATTTCCCGATCACCGATGCGAGGAACATCTTCGTTCTCGAATTTCTGGATTACTTCATCGACCCGCCCCGATACACCATCGACGAGTGTATGCAGCGGGGCCTGACGTACAGCGTCCCCCTGAAAGCCAAACTCAGGCTTTCCTGCAATGATGAAGAACACGTCGATTTCCAGACGATCGTCCAGGATGTCTTCCTGGGCAATATACCCTATATGACGCCCAAGGGCACCTTCGTCATCAACGGCGCAGAACGGGTCATCGTGTCCCAGTTGCACCGGTCTCCGGGTGTGTTCTTCGGGCAAACCTTCCATCCCAACGGCACTAAAATCTATTCCGCCAGGGTCATCCCCTTCAAAGGGGCCTGGATGGAATTCGCCACCGACATCAATACGGTCATGTACGCCTACATCGACCGCAAGAAAAAGTTCCCCGTAACAACCCTCCTGCGCGCCATCGGCTTCGATACGGATAAGGCCATACTCGATATCTTCGGGCTGGCCGATGAGGTGCCCGCTACCCGGGAAAACCTCGAAAACGCCATCGGCCGCAAACTGGGCGCCAGGGTGCTCCGCAGCTGGACGGAGGACTTCGTCGACGAAGACACCGGCGAGGTGGTGACCATCGAACGCAACGAGATCATCCTCGAACGAGACATCGTCCTGGATGAGGATAATATCGAGCAAATCCTGGAAACGGAAACGGATACCATCATCCTCCAGAAAGAGGGTATCGATGAGGATTTCTCCATTATATATAATACGCTTCAGAAAGACCCCTCCAGCTCCGAAATGGAGGCCGTCCAGTATATCTACCGCCAGTTGCGGGGCACCGACCCCCCTGATGAGGAAACGGCGCGCGGCATCATCGAGAAGCTGTTCTTCTCCGACAAGCGCTACAACCTCGGCGAAGTGGGGCGCTATAAAATCAACCGCAAACTGGAACTGGACATCGACCGCGAAGTGCTGGTGCTGACCAAGGAAGACATCATCGCCATCGTGCGCTACCTGGTCCGCCTCATCAACCAGAATGCGGAAATCGACGATATCGACCACCTGAGCAACCGCCGCGTCCGCACGGTGGGCGAACAATTGTACGCCCAGTTCGGCGTGGGCCTGGCCCGCATGGCGCGCACCATCCGCGAACGGATGAACGTGCGCGACAACGAGGTGTTTACGCCCATCGACCTGATCAATGCCCGGACGCTGTCGTCGGTCATCAACTCTTTCTTCGGGACGAGCCAGCTGTCGCAGTTCCTCGACCAGACCAACCCGCTGTCGGAGATCACCCACAAGCGGCGCATCTCGGCCCTGGGCCCGGGCGGCCTCTCCCGCGAGCGCGCCGGCTTCGAAGTGCGCGACGTGCACTACTCCCACTACGGCCGCCTCTGCACCATCGAGACGCCGGAAGGCCCCAATATCGGCCTGATCTCTACGCTCTGCGTACACGCCAAGATCAACAAAATGGGCTTCCTCGAAACGCCCTACCGCAGGGTCTCCGACGGGGCAGTGGAAGTCGCCACCGAGCCGATATACCTCTCGGCCGAAGGGGAAGACTTCAGGCGCATCGCCCAGGCCAACGCCCCGCTCAACGAAACGGGCGCTTTCCTGTCCGACCGCATCAAGTGCCGCGAACACGGCGATTTTCCCGTTCTGGCCCCGGATGAGATCGAATATATGGACGTGGCGCCCAACCAGATCGTTGGGGTGTCCGCATCCATGATCCCCTTCCTGGAAAACGACGACGCCAACCGCGCCCTCATGGGTTCGAACATGCAGCGCCAGGCGGTGCCCCTGCTCCGCCCCCATTCGCCCATCGTCGGCACCGGCCTGGAAGGCAAGGTGGCCCGCGACTCCCGCATGCTGATCAATGCCGAAGGGGATGGGGTGGTGGAATACGTGGACGCCAATGAGGTCATCATCCGCTATGACCGCACCGACGAAGAACAACTGGTGTCCTTCGAAGACAACCGCAAAGTGTATAAACTCGTCAAGTTCCGCCGCACCAACCAGGGAACCTGCATCAACCTCAAGCCGATCGTCAAGCGCGGCCAGCGGGTGGAAAAAGGGCAGATACTCTGCGACGGTTATGCGACCGACAAGGGCGAACTGGCCCTCGGCCAGAACCTGAAAGTGGCTTTCATGCCCTGGAAGGGATACAACTTCGAGGACGCTATCGTGCTCTCCGAGCGCGTGGTGCAGGAAGATATCTTCACTTCCGTCCATATCGAACACTTCGAACTGGACGTCCGCGACACCAAACTCGGCGAAGAGGAACTGACCAACGACATCCCGAACGTCAGCGAGGAGGCCACCAAAGACCTCGACGAGAACGGCATCATCCGCGTCGGCGCCTGGGTCAAGGAAGGCGATATCCTCATCGGCAAGATCACCCCGAAAGGGGAATCGGACCCGACGCCGGAGGAAAAACTGCTGCGCGCCATCTTTGGCGATAAGGCCGGCGATGTCAAGGACGCCTCCCTCAAGGCGCCGCCCTCCACAAGCGGGATCGTCATCGACAAGCAGCTCTTCGCCCGGGCCAAAAAGGACAAGGTGCAGAAGACCCAGGAGAAGGAATTGCTGACGAAGCTGGAAGACCAGCACAAGATCGCCGTCAACGAGCTGAAGACCATCCTGATCGACAAACTGCTCGTCCTGGTGAAGGGCAAGGTTTCCCAGGGTGTCCGCAGCATCTATAACGAGCCGCTCATCCCGAAGGGCACGAAATTCACCCAGGCCCTGCTGCGGGAAATCGACTATACGACCGTCGATTACAGCAACTGGACCGAAGATGCCAAGTCTAATGAGCTGATCGCGAGGTTGCTGCACAACTTCAGCATCAAGTTCAATGAGGAGGTGGGCCGCTACAAGCGCGAAAAGTTCAACATCAGCATCGGCGATGAGCTTCCGGCAGGCGTGCTCAAGCTGGCCAAAGTGTACATGGCGAAGAAGCGCAAGCTCCGCGTGGGCGACAAGCTGGCCGGCCGCCACGGCAACAAGGGCATCGTTTCCAAAATCGTGCGCATCGAGGACATGCCCTTCCTGGAAGACGGCACCCCGGTGGATATCGTACTGAACCCGCTGGGCGTACCTTCCCGGATGAACCTGGGCCAGATTTTCGAAACCGTACTGGGCTGGGCCGGCGAAAAGCTTGGCATGAAGTTCGCCACGCCGATCTTCGACGGCGCCAGCAAGGAGGAGATCGACGAGTACATCCAGAGCGCAGGGCTGCCGAGCCTGGGCCAAACCTACCTGTCCGACGGCGAGACGGGCGACCGCTTCCACCAGCAGGCTACGGTAGGCGTGATCTACATGCTCAAGCTGTCGCACATGGTCGACGACAAGATGCACGCAAGGTCCATCGGGCCGTACTCCCTCATCACCCAGCAGCCGCTGGGCGGCAAGGCGCAGTTCGGCGGGCAGCGCTTCGGCGAGATGGAGGTCTGGGCCCTCGAAGCCTTCGGCGCCTCCAACATCCTGCAGGAACTGCTGACCATCAAGTCGGACGATATCAACGGCCGGGCCAAAGCCTACGAGGCCATCGTAAAGGGCGACCCGCTGCCCGACCCGGGCATCCCGGAATCCTTCAACGTTCTGGTCCACGAGTTGCGCGGGCTTGCGCTGGATGTGAAGTTTGATTAATCAGATTGTTTCACTGCCCCACCCGGCAAAAGGGTGGGACATTCCAACAATACCAATATGCCGTTTAAGAAGAAGGATCATATTCAAAACCAGAACTTCGACACCATCACCATCAGCCTGGCGTCTCCCGACGAGATTCTGGAGCGCTCCTATGGCGAGGTGCTCAAGCCGGAGACGATCAACTACCGCTCCTACAAGCCGGAAAGGGACGGCCTGTTCTGCGAGCGCATCTTCGGCCCGGTCAAGGACTACGAGTGCTATTGCGGCAAATACAAGCGCATCCGCTACAAGGGGATCGTCTGCGACCGCTGTGGGGTGGAAGTGACGGAAAAGAAGGTGCGCCGCGAACGCATGGGCCACATCAAGCTGGTCGTTCCGGTAGTGCACATCTGGTTCTTTAAATCCCTTCCCAACAAGATCGGTTACTTGCTGGGCCTGTCATCCAAAAAGCTGGAATCCATTATCTACTACGAGCGCTATGTGGTGATCCAGCCGGGCGTCAAGCAGCAGGAGGGCGTTTCCCAGATGGATCTGCTGACAGAGGAAGAATACCTCGAGATCATGGATACCCTGCCGGCCGACAACCAGATGCTGGATGACGCCGACCCCAACAAGTTCATCGCAAAGATGGGCGCAGAGGCTATCCGCGACCTGCTGATCAGCCTGGACATGGACCAATTGTCCTACGACCTGCGCCATCAGGCAGCCAACGAAACTTCTCAGCAGCGCAAATCGGAAGCCCTCAAACGCCTGCGCGTCGTGGAAGCTTTCCGGGAGGGCCTGGCCAGGATAGAAAACCGCCCCGAGTGGTCTATCATTCAGTACCTGCCGGTCGTTCCGCCTGAACTTCGCCCCCTGGTGCCCCTCGATGGCGGCCGCTTTGCCAGCTCCGACCTCAACGACCTGTACCGGAGGGTGATCATCCGCAACAACCGCCTCAAGCGGTTGCTGGAGATCAAGGCGCCGGAAGTGATCCTCCGCAACGAAAAGCGCATGCTGCAGGAAGCTGTCGACTCCCTGTTCGACAACTCCCGCAAATCCAACGCCGTCAAAGCTGAAGGCGGTCGGGCGCTGAAGTCGCTCAGCGATATCCTCAAGGGCAAGCAGGGGCGCTTCCGCCAGAACCTGCTGGGTAAAAGGGTGGACTATTCCGGCCGTTCGGTCATCGTCGTCGGCCCGACCCTGAAGCTGCACGAATGCGGCATTCCCAAGGGTATGGCCGCCGAACTCTTCAAACCCTTCGTCATCCGCAAACTCATCGAGCGGGGCATCGTCAAAACGGTCAAGTCCGCCAAAAAACTGGTTGACCGCAAGGATCCGGTGATCTGGGAAATCCTGGAAAATATCCTGAAAGGCCATCCGGTGCTGCTCAACCGCGCACCGACGCTGCACCGCCTTTCCATCCAGGCCTTCCAGCCCAAGCTGATCGAAGGCAAGGCCATCCAGCTGCACCCCCTGGTGTGCGGCGCCTTCAACGCCGACTTCGACGGCGACCAGATGGCCGTGCACGTGCCGCTGAGCCATGCCGCCATCCTGGAAGCTCAGGTGCTCATGTTGTCTTCCCACAACATGCTCAACCCGCAGAACGGCTCCCCGATCACCCTGCCCTCCCAGGACATGGTATTGGGCCTGTACTATATCACCAAGGAACGCCGCTCTGTCGGCGACATCAAGGTGAAAGGCGAAGGCCGGCGCTTCTACGCCCCCGAAGAGGTCATCATCGCCTACAACGAAGGCCAGCTCGACCTGCATGCCGTTATCAAGGTGCGGGCCAAGGTGGAAGATGAAGAGGGCAGGCTGGCTTCCAAACTCGTGGAAACCACTACCGGGCGCGTGCTGTTCAACCAGACCGTTCCCGAAAAGGTGCCTTTCGTCAATGTGCTGCTGACCAAGAAAAACCTCAAGCGGGTTATCAGCGACGTGATCGAACGGACGGACTTCGCCACCACGGCCGACTTCCTCGATGACATCAAGGAAATGGGCTTCCTCTGGTCCTTCAAGGGCGGCCTGTCCTTCAACCTCGGCGACCTGATCACCCCCACGGTGAAGCAGAATACCCTGGATGAGGCCCAGTCGGAAGTGGATGAGGTCTGGGATAACTACAACATGGGCCTTATCACGAACAACGAGCGCTACAACCAGATCATCGACAAGTGGACCTATGCCGACAACCGCATCACCGATGTGCTGATGCGCGAGCTGGCCAGCCACAAACAGGGCTTCAACTCGGTGTACATGATGCTCGACTCCGGCGCCCGGGGCTCCAAACAACAGATCAAGCAGTTGTGCGGCCTGCGGGGCCTGATGGCCAAGCCTCGGAAATCGGGCGATACCGGCGGTGCGGTTATCGAAAACCCCATCCTGTCCAACTTCGTCGACGGCCTGTCCGTTCTCGAATACTTCATCTCCACCCACGGCGCCCGCAAAGGTTTGGCCGACACCGCCCTGAAAACGGCCGATGCCGGTTACCTCACCCGCCGCCTCGTGGACGTGGCCCAGGATGTGGTCATCCACGAAGAAGACTGCAACACCCTCCGGGGCATCGAGACGACCGACCTGAAGGACAATGAAAAAGTCATCGAGCCGCTGTCTTCCCGTATCGAAGGCCGCTATACGCTGCACGATATCTACCACCCGGTGACCGACGAACTGATCCTCAAAGCCGGGGATTTCATCGACACGAAAACGGCCGAATATATCGAGGAAGAAGGCATCGAGATGGTTACCATCCGTTCGGTGCTCACCTGCGAGACCAAGCGGGGCGTGTGCGCCAAGTGCTACGGGAAAAACCTCGCCACCGGCCGGATCGCGGAAATGGGCGACGCCGTGGGCATCATCGCCGCACAATCGATCGGCGAACCGGGCACCCAGCTGACGCTGCGCACCTTCCACGTGGGCGGTATCGCTTCGGTATCCAAGGCCGAATCGGAGATCGTAACCAAGTTCAATGGCCGGATCGAGTTCGACAGCGTGCGGACGACGGAATTCGTCGACGATGGCGGCAACGAGCTGAACATCGTGCTCTCCCGGACCGGCGAGGTGCGTATTGTCGATTCCGCAACGGGCAAGCAGTATGCTTCCCACTACATTCCCTACGGCGCCACCCTGCACGTCAGGGAGGGCGAAGAGGTGAAACGCGGCGACCTGATCTGCGAATGGGACCCCTTCAACGCGGTCATCATTTCCGAATTCAGCGGCATCATCAAATACGATTCCATCGAGGAAGGGGTTACCTTCCGGGTGGAACGCGACGACCAGACCGGCTACGCCGAGAAGGTGATCATCGAATCCAAGAACAAGCGCAAGATACCGACCATCCGCATCGTGGATGCAGACGGAGAGGAACTGCGCAACTACAACCTGCCGGTGGGTTCTTACCTGTCTATCGACGACGGGGAGGCCATCAAGGCGGGCCAGAAGATCGCCAAGATACCGCGCAAGCTGGGTAAGATTGCCGACATCACGGGCGGCCTGCCGCGGGTGACCGAGCTTTTCGAAGCCCGCAACCCCTCCAACCCGGCTGTGGTTTCCGAGATCGACGGCGTAGTGTCCTTCGGAAAGATCAAGCGCGGCAACCGCGAGGTGGTGGTAGAGGCCAAAGACGGCCAGCGCCGCAAATACCTCATCGGTTTGTCGAAGCACATCCTGGTGCAGGAGGGCGACTTCGTGCGCGCCGGCACGCCCCTGTCCGACGGCGCTATCGCTCCGCGCGACATCCTGATGATCAAAGGCCCCTTCGCCGTGCAGTCGTACCTGGTGAACGGCGTACAGGAAGTGTACCGCGCCCAGGGCATCACCATCAATAACAAGCACATGGAGGTGATCGTCCGCCAGATGATGCGCCGCGTGCAGATCGAAGACCCGGGCGATACGACCTTCCTCGAAGGCGAGGCCGTGGAGAAATACGAATTCCTGGAGCAGAACGACTGGATTTTCGACAAGAAAGTGGTCGTGGACGCGGGAGATTCCAACCGCCTCAAGGCAGGCCAGCTGGTCACCCTGCGGCAGCTGCGCGAGGAGAACTCCTTCCTGCGCCGCAACGACAAGAGGCTGGTCGAACACCGCGACGCCATTTCCGCTACCTCCAGCCCGCTGCTGCAGGGTATCACCAAGTCTTCTCTGGGTACGGAAAGCTGGATTTCCGCCGCTTCTTTCCAGGAGACGACCAAGGTGCTCAGCACGGCGGCCATCGGCGCCAAAAAGGACTACCTCAACGGCCTGAAGGAGAACGTTATCGTCGGCAAGCGCATCCCGGCAGGCACCGGCCTGCGCGAGTACCAGGACCTGTATGTTTCTTCCATGGAGGCGCATGAAGAGTACGGCGCCCGCTACGAGGAAATGGAAGAGATCGAAGAAGACGAATTTTAAACAGCAGGCAGCCCAGGCGCCGCCTGCTTTCATGGAATAATGAACCTGTCGCACCAGCCCTTTTCCGGATTTTCGGGAAAGGGCTTGGTGCATTTAAGGCTTAATGTAAAATGTAAAAAGATGGGGCTTCGGGATGGCTGGTAATTCCTCAAAGGGTGGTATTTTTTCCAAAAAGAAGATATGGAGATCAATCTAGTCAGCGATACAGTGACCAAGCCGACTCCGGGCATGCTTCAGGCCATGCTGCAGGCGGAAGTCGGCGACGACGTCTTTGGCGAAGACCCTACGGTGAACGCCCTGGAGGCCAAAATGGCGGCCATGTTCGGCAAGGAGGATGCGTTATTCTGCCCCTCCGGCACCATGACCAACCAGATTGCCGTCAAGGTGCATACCCAGCCGCTGGACGAGCTCATCTGCGATGAATACTCCCACGTATATCAGTATGAGGTGGGCGGTTACGCCTATAATTCCGGTGTGGGCATCAACCTGATCAAAGGAAAGCATGGTAAGGTCACGGCGGAGCAGGTGGCGGCGGCCATCAAGCCCGTGCACGACTGGCTGCCCCTAAGCCGGCTGGTGGTGCTGGAAAATACCTGCAACAAGGGGGGCGGCAGTTATTACACCCTGGAGGAAACGGAACCCATCAGCCGCCTGTGCCGGGAGCGGGGCATGGCTTTGCACCTCGACGGCGCCCGCCTGTTCAACGCCCTGGTGGAAACGGGAGAATCGAGCCTGGCGGTTGGCAATTTATTCGATAGTATCTCCATCTGCCTGTCGAAGGGCCTGGGCGCGCCGGTGGGTTCGGTGCTCATCGGCGGGGCGGAATTCATACGCAAGGCGCGGCGGGTGCGCAAAGTAATGGGCGGCGGGATGCGGCAGGCCGGCTTCCTGGCCGCCGCCGGCATCTATGCGCTGGATCATCAGGTGGCGCGCCTGAAAGAAGACAACGAACGGGCCAGAAAGATCGGGGCAGTGCTGCAGGAAATGCCCTACGTCGCCGATGTGCGCCCCGTACAGACCAACATCCTCATCTTCGATGTCAAACCGCCGTATTCTGCGGAGTCCTTTTTGCAAAAACTGGCTGCCCACGGCATCAAGGCTTCCCCTTTCGGCCCGCAAACGGTGCGTTTTGTCACACACCTGGACTTTTCGGAGGAAATGATGGAGCGCGTGACGGATATTTTGAGGAAGCTGGCGGATTGACGGCCTGGGGAAAAACCGTTCGCAAAGGGGCATGCCTTTCCCGTACTGGAAAACCGCCCTTACCCCCTCGCCCTATCCAGCAGGTCGCTGAGCAGCAGGGCGTCCTCTTCGGAGAGGTTTCGGAAAATGCCGTCCAGCTGGGGGTCGATTTCCTGGAGCGTTTCCAGCAGGGCTTCGCCGGCTTCGCTGAGGCGGATGTCGACCAGGCGTTTGTCGTATTTACATTCCTTTCGTTCGACCAGCCCTTTCTGGAACAGGCGGTCGACCATGCGGGAGGTGTCGGCCATCTTGTCGAGCAGGCGTTCGCGGATGGCTGAAGTGCTGATCGGCCTGCCGGCGCCTTTGAGCACCCGCAGCACGTTGTACTGCTGGATGGTAATGTCGTATGGCCTCAGCGCCTCCTTGATGCAGTCCTGCAGCCAGTTGGCCGTGTAGATGAGGTTGACAGCGGCTTTGTGCCTGCCGTTTCTGAAGGGTTTGGTTTGCTGAATGGCTTCTTCGATTTTCATGTCCTTGCCGGCTTGGAGTAGAAAGAGACTGTGTTTATAAAGTTTAAACATTGAAAGAAATGGCGGGGTTGCGGTTTTGTTCATTTTTCCGCGGGAAAAACGAGAAGCATCCTTGGTAAACCTCATTTCAACAATATTGTTGAAAGCTTCAACAGTTTAAAGAAAATGAAACAGCTGCAAACCGCCATCCGGCAGATGATCGCCATTTCTGGCGAAGAAATGGACGCACTCCTCCGGGATTGCCAGGCCAGGGTGTTCAAAAAGAAGGAAGTTTTGAGCTTTCCGGGAAGGGTTCCCAACGAAATATTCTTCATAAACCGGGGTATTATCAGAGTTTCTATTACCGGTCAGGATGGCACGGAGCATACTATCCATTTTGCCCTTGAAAACCAGTTCATTGCGGATTATTCGGCATTTATCCAGCGCATTCCCTCCGTGCAAAGCCTCCAGGCCATGGAAGAAACCGAAGTCGCCGTCCTGCCACGCAGCGCAATTGAATGGGGTTATCAGAACCTGAAGCAGGGCGACCGCCTGGGCCGCCTGGTTGCGGAGTTCTATTTCATCTACCTCGATAACCGGATAAAGAACATGTACGCCAGAACACCCAGGGAGCGCTATGACAACATCACACAGGTTTTTCCGGATATCCACAACCGGGCTCCCCAGCACATGATCGCTTCCTATCTGGGCATCACGCCCGTCCATCTGAGCCGGCTGAAAAGGGCAAAAACCTAAACATTTGTTATCGTTTCCCGCCTGCAGCCTACCCTATTTTTGCTGGAAAAACAGCATGAATCTTTCTCATTCCGAAAAAATCAGGTTGAAAAAGCATTACGGCCCCTGGGCCGCCGTTACCGGCGCTTCTTCGGGTATTGGGCGTGAACTTGCCGAACGCCTGGCCGAAGCGGGCCTGAACCTGGTGCTCAACGCCAGGCGGCAGGAGCAACTTGAAGAACTCAGTGAAAGCCTGCAATCGGCATACGGCATATCAACCCGTGTAGTAGCTTCCGACTTATCGGAAGCGGCAGGTGTCCGGAAGCTGATCGAGGGCAGCCGGGATTTGGAGGTGGGGCTTCTGGTGGCCAATGCCGGGTACGGCACTTCAGGGTGCTTCATTCAATCAAGCCTGGAAGAAGAATTGGGCATGCTGAGGGTCAATTGTGAAGCGGTGCTCCGGCTAACGCATCATTTCAGCCGGGCCTTTCAGCAGCGGCCCAGGAGCGGCCTCATCCTGATGAGTTCCATCGTCAGTTTTCAGGGCGTGCCTTATGCTGCGCACTACGCCGCCACCAAAGCTTATGTGCAGTCTTTGGCCGAGGCTCTGGCCCACGAGTTTCGTCCCCTGGGCATCGACGTGCTCGCCCCGGCGCCCGCCCCGGTTGACAGTGGCTTTGCCGCACGGGCCAACCTGAAAATGAAAGGGGCGTTAAAACCCGCCGATGTCGGGGCCCCGATCCTGAGCGCTTTGGGCCGCCGGCCTTCCGTCCTGCCGGGGTTTCTCTCCAAGTTGCTGGTAAATTCGCTGCGCACGGCGCCCCGAGGGTTAAAGGTGCGCATTATGAAAATGGTGATGGGGGGCATGACCCGCCATCAGCGGGCAGGCGGTGGGAAAAGCGCCTGAAGCGCTGTTGCTGCCCGGCATTCGCTGGTATGGCGTAAAATTTTCCGGAGACGCATTTTTCTCCTTATTTTGGCCGAAAAGCAGATTCTTTGGAAAAACAAGCTTCCGAACGCCAGCTCCAGCAACTTTTTCAGCGCTTCCAGCCCATGCTGGTCGCATACGCCTGCCAGTACCTCCGCTCGGAAGAAGACGCGCGGGAGGCGGTGCAGGACGTTTTTCTCGGGGTGTGGAACAACCGCGAACACCTGCAACTGGACGATTCGCTGAAGCCCTACCTCTTCACGGCCACCCGCAACAAGGCGCTGAACTACCTCAACAAGCGCAGGCTGCCTGCCGTCTCCATGGAGGATACGCCCGTTTACGCCAGCGAAGGCCCCCGCGTGGAGGCCGTCATGGAAGCCGAGGAGCTTCGGGCCGTGATCTTCGACGAGGTGCGCCGCCTGCCGGAGCGCTGCCGCGAGATATTCCTGCTGAGCCGTCGCGAAAGCCTCTCCAACCGGGAGATCGCCGAGCGGCTGGCCGTCTCGGAAAAAACGGTCGAAAACCAGATGACGATCGCTCTGAAGCGCCTCCGCGCCCGGGTGTACGGAACCGAAGGGCAGAGCGGCGTGCTGGCCTCCTTCGCGCTGCTTCTCTTTTTGTTAATTTTTCTTAAAAATATCCTGCTGTTGCTATGGGGGCTGAGCCTTTGAAAGCGGTATAGAGTTGTGATGAAAAAAGAGAACGACATAACATCCCTTATCATACGCTCGCTGAGCGGAGCTGCCGGGCCGGATGAAGAGCAGGCGCTGCAGGGCTGGCTGCGCGAGGCGGAGAGCCATCGGCAGGAGTACGAACAGGCCCGGCGGCTGTGGGCGGCGGCGGCGGAAGTGGACTATTCCATCGACCCCCGCACGGAAGCCGAGTGGGGCAGGCTGGCCGCCCGTCTGGGCAGCGCCGCCGCTTCCGGAGGCGCCCAGCTGCGCCGCCTGCAGTTCTGGCGCTACGCCGCTGCGGCCATCGTCATCCTCGGGCTGGCCGGCATCGCAGGGCTGTACTTCGGCGGCGGGCTGGGCCGCGGGCCGGCCATCGCCGCCCGCTACGAAGCGCTTCCCGGCCAAACCCGCCAGCTGGCGCTCGCCGACGGTTCTGCCGTGCACCTCAACGCCGGCAGCACCCTTTCCGTGATCAAAGGCTTCGGCCAGGGCGAGCGCCGGCTGATACTGGATGGGGAGGCCTTTTTCCAGGTGTCCCACAACCCGCAGCAGGCCTTCGTTGTGGAGGTGAACGGCGCCGAAGTGCGCGTAACCGGCACGGCCTTCAACCTCAGGGCCTATCCCGAAAGCGAGGCCGTTCAGCTGGCCGTCAGCGAAGGCAGCGTAGCCTTCAGCAGCGATAAAAGCAAAGCCAGCAGGCCCGTCAAGGCAGGCCAGGCCGCCCGCCTGGACCGCGCCACCGGGCAACTCGCCGAAATGCCCTTCGACCGGCGCGCCATAGCCTGGCAGGAAGGGGTGGTCGTTTTCGAAAACACGCCCTTCCCCGAAGCTATCCAAACACTGGAACGGCAGTTCGCCGTCGATATCCGGGACAATACGGGCCTGCAAAATGAACGCTACACCGCCTCCTTCGACAAGCGCTCCCTCGACGACATCCTGGCCGTCATGGGCGCCACCATGGGCTTCCAGGTGGAAAAACAGGGGGAAAGCGTGGTGCTGAAGTAGGGCTCAGCACAATTTTTTGCCCGGGAAAACGCTTTAGTGGTGTAGCCGGAAAGGTTAAGCTATTATTCGCTCACAAATCATTTTCATTTTAACATCATGTCAAAATTGCTCCATACATGTTGCGCCGCCCTTGTTTTCCTGCTGGGAAGCACGGGGCTGCAGGCACAGGAAAAGCCCGATTTCATCTATCTGCTCAACGGGGATGAGGTCGAGGCCAAGGTGAAAAGCATCGACGGGAAATTCGTGGAGTACACCTCCTTCGCCCAGCCGGGCAGCCCCCTGCTCCGCTTCACCAAAAGCGAGGTCAGCAGGGTAAAAATGGCCGACGGCACGGAAATTTGGTACAACCTGCTTCCCAAAGAGGCCGGGCCGGAAAAGGAACCCGAGGCGGCGCCGGAACCGGCCAAAAAGAAGAAGAGAAAACCGCCTGTGTCCGCACAGAAACTGGTGCGTCAGCGGTAGGGCAGGGGCGGAGCTTGGGAAGTGGTGGGCCGTGTTCAGGTAGGTGGCCAGGCTGCGCACGGAATTGTCATAATGCCTGCCGCCATTGGGCGGCTCAGCGCTTACCATGCCGCCGTAGGCCGGGCTATAGCGGGCCTCCAGTTCATAATTGGTTACCATCCGCTTGCATTCGATGCTTACTACCTGGTCCGTAATGTAATCCACCACCGGCTGCTGGCTCAAATCGGCACCTGTGTGCGGGCAGGTAGAAAGGGGGACTGCCAGTACTTTATCCCAAGGCAAGGGTTGGTAGCTGAAGCCCTGGTGGCCTGGCTTGGGCCCCAATCCACTGGATCTTGTAACCTTTGCTTTATTATCCTGGGAAGGTGGCTGAGAGCTGGTTTTACTGTCTTTCTTCGGTTTGCGGAGCACCTCTTCGGCTTTCTTAGCCTCCTCTAGTTGGCCGTGTAGGCTTTGGTTTTCCTCTTTCAGTTCGCCCAGCAATTTGCTCATCTCCTCCAACAGCCGGCCCCGAAGTAACAACTCCTTGATGAGTTCTTCCTGCTCTTTGTCCATATATACCACAGCAGGCTCGGCATTTGCTGGCGGGCGGAAGGCTTTTTCCAGGGAGCGCGCATAAACCTCCAATGCCTTGATCCGTTAGATCAGCCGTAATTTATCCCATTTGATATAGGGTATCGCCGGATTGGGCATGCTGGTGCTTTTTGCTTTTCCCATGATAGGCTTTTGCCTGGAGTTTTGCTATTTTTGGTGGGGGCTGGGTAATTACACAACAACGGCTATACGTCCATGCCAGCAGAGCCGGCCCACGGCAAATTCGCTCCAAGCCTACCCTCTCGGCGAATTTGCTGGCACGGTGCATAGCCAATCGTTATGCCTCATTGAAATAAGGCAAACGCACTTCAAACTCTTATGGTTTTTGCCGACAAGCATTGTCCAAAAGGAAGACCAAAAGAGCTTGACTTCTCCCACGCTCGAAGAAAGAATTGCAAATTTGAAAAAAATAGAAATGCAGACGACATTATTTGATAATATAGTTAAACAAGACCAGTCAAAGAAAGAGATTTCTCATAAAGCAGAATCCTACAAAGGACTATATGCAATGCACAAATATTGGGGCAAGAAGCCTTTCAATATTATGGCTGACTTCATCAAAAAATATACTTCCCCTGATGAAATAGTCCTTGACCCATTTTGTGGTTCGGGAGTTAGTGTGTCAGAAGCTGTATTCAATGGAAGAAAGGGAGTTGGAATAGACATCAATCCATGTTCTATTTTAATTACAAAAAATGTTATTCAGCCTATTGATACAAAGCTAATTTTGAGTGAATTCAATAAAATTGAAGCTAAAGTAAAGCATCAGATACAGGAGCTTTATTTAGTTGAAAGAAATGGGCAAAAGTATGAAGGTCAGAACTTTTTGTGGGAAAATGGGGAACTGGCCGAAGTTAGATATTCCAGCGGGACAAGAAAAAGGTATTCAGATGTTCCTAATCAATTAGATATTGAAAAAGCTGAAGAAATAAGCTACGAAAACATTAACATCTTTTTCCCAAAAGAAAACTTTTTCCACAATTCAAGAATTAACGCTAACAGAGAAAATAAAACTTCCGACCTATTTACACCAAGAAATCTACTTGCTCTTTCATTGATTTATAAAGAGATTGATAGTATTTCAAACATTCAAGTTAAAGACTTTTTCAAGTTTTGTTTTACCGCATCTATGGGTCAAGCAAGCAAAATGGTTTTTGTCATTAAGAGGCGTAATAAAACAAAAGAAAACGGTTCGATTAAAATTTCAGAGAAAAAAGAAATAGGAAGTTGGGTTATAGGCTATTGGATGCCAAATGATTTTTTTGAGAATAATGCTTGGACTTGCTTTGAAAATAGGTTTAAAAAAATTTATAAGGCTAAAAAGGAACAAATTAAATTGGGTCAAAATTATCAAGAAGGAGGAAGTTTTGAAGCTCTTGATAAAACAGATTTTCTGGTGGTTAAAAGTCCGTCACAAGATTACCTAAAATCACTACCTGACAATTCGATTGACTACATTTTAACTGACCCACCACATGGCAACAGAATACCGTATCTTGAATTGAGCTTACTTTGGAATAGCTGGTTGAAAGAGAATGCTGATTTTGAAAAAGAAATAATCGTTAGTGAATCAAAAGACAGAAAGAAGGATAAAAACGATTATAATAAATTAATGTATGTTGTTTTCCAAGAGTGCTTTAGAGTGTTAAAGCCAGAGAAAAAACTATCTTTTATGTTCAATAGCCTTGATGATGATGCTTGGATAAGTTCAGTTGAAATGTTTAGAAGTATTGGCTATAAATTGGAACTAATAGAAACCCTTGGGTATTCTGCCAACTCTGTTGTTCAAGATAATAGAAAAAATGGCTTGCAAACCGACTTCATAATAACGTACTCTAAGCCAATGCGCCCTATTAGTACTGACAGGTTGCAGATCATTAGATTTTTGGAATACCCTGAACTTGCAATAAAAATATCTGAACTAAAGGAAAAGGGCTATAAATTCTATCAAATTATGAATCACATAATGAAGGATTTATTGTCTCAAGATAAATTTTTAAATGTATCAGAACTCATAAAAGAAATAGATAATGCCTAAAAATTTTGAATATTGGAAAAAGCAACACGACAGTGAAGAGCTTAAAGAATTTAACTCTGATAGACTTGGAACGCTTTGGTTAAAGGTTAAATCGATAGTACGCAGAGAATATATAATTCAATTTTGCCAAGAAAATTGCATTGCACTTGAAAATACAAGGCTCAACGCTCAATTCGAAGAGTTATACAAAATTCTTTCTGAAAATGTTGATGAATCTCACGAATTGCTTAACAACTTCATTTCCAACCAAAATACTTCTGAATTAGACGAGCTTGACACCGATAGCTTAGTTCAAGAATTATACAAGGTTGAGATCTTTAAGTGGGGTGCAGACAATCAAAATGATTTGGGTAAGTATCTTGTTAAAAAGTACGTAAAGGACAACACCTCTTATGATTACCTTATTGAACAAATGGAAACAGGGGTTCTTGGAACCGTTCAGGATTACCTTGTTTGTAGTTGGTACAACCATTGGTCGAGTATATTGATTGAACACTTATTCAAATCTCACGAAGTTGTTTTACCAACGGTAGGCCAGATAAAAAGCGTAGATTTCTTTATGAATGAAATTCCATTTGACCTTAAAGTAACTTATCTGCCTACAAATTTTATTGAATTTGAAAGAAAACAGGCTGGCCTGAGGCCTGAATTGACAACACTCAAACAAGTTGCAAGGAGTACTGGAATTAATTTTAATAATGACGATTCAAATCTTTACTACTATTTAACTGAAAGGTTGAGAGATAAAGGCGGTCAAGCGGCACAAGCAGTTGCTGAAATTAGACAATTTAGATTAGACTTAATAGATAGAGTTAGGGCTAACCCGTTACTACTTGCTCGTAATTTATATGAAAACCAGAGTGATTTTAGATTTGGCGCTGAAAACAGAATTTTTCTTATCCTAATTGACAGGACAGATTTTGACCAATCTTGGAAATTGAAAAGAAATATAGATTTATTGGAGCCTGCAATCCATTCATACCTTGATGCTTTTGAGAAAAAATCAACTGATGATTTGAAGCTTGAATTTTACAAACAAGGTGATTCAGCGAGATTTCCTAAAAAATACGAAGTTTTGACTGACGTAATTATAGTAGAAAGAGATAACTAAATGCCTAACCGCAACAGCCACACACATTGCCAAGCCGCCATAAAGAAAGGAAAAGGCGTGGCGGATTGAAACTCGATGGCAAAACCCTTGTCTTGAGGGTGTATTGAGAAAACTGGCCAGTGAAATGAATATTGTAAAACTTGTAAAGCAGGAAGTTATAAAGATAGATCCAAAAGCTGAGGTCATCTTGTTTGGCTCTCGTGCCAGGGGAGATTTCCGAAAGGACCCGGATTGGGACTTCTTGGTATTACTCAATCGGCCCCTCACCGCCGACCTGAAGGAATTCATTCTTGATAAGTTTTATGACCTGGAGCTCCAAACGGATTCGGTCATCAGTACGATTATCCACACCAAGCCTGAATGAGAGGGCCGGGCAGTAACCCCCATCTACCAGATTATCAAAAAAGAGGTTAAGCGGGCATGAGTTACTCAAAGCGTTTTTCACAGGGCGAGTTTTTCGCTGAAATTACGGAAAAGGCTTTGCCCGGGGCTCACCTCATCACCCCCCTCTCCCGATCGCCCTGTCTCCCTTGGGGTTTCAGGTTTCAGGGTTTGCCACAGGCCCGCCTCGTCTCCCCCTCTCCCGGCCTCCCAGTCTCCATTGGGTGTTACAGGTTACAGGTTGGGTTTGCCGCAGGCTCACCTCGCCTCCCAGTCTCCCCCTCTCCCGCAGGGCTAACGCATGATGGAATTTTCAAATATACGGATCAAAAATCATAAAAAGTGGTAATTTCCTTGATGGAAAAACAAGATCCCATTTATAAAGAGCATTCGCTGAAGCTTATGCTATCCAAGCTTGAGGATCCGCGAG
>CAUJDW010000148.1 GCA_963169455.1 Bacteroidota bacterium
TCGCGAGAGACTTCGTCTCGATGCGGAATAATAAGCAAGTCTCCGACTTGCGTAGATAGGCAAGCCAGAAATTCGCAAGTCAGAGACTTGCAGATTGAGCCGCATCGCGTCACAGACGCTCGCGAACAGAATAGCGTTTATTAATCTTCAACCTGCAGCACTAGAGACTGGCTTGCTTTTCCGCATCGGGACAAAGTCCCTCGCGAACGGGAAAGTGCCCGCTTCGCGCCTGGCGCCGGCCGGCAGAGCAATCGCATTAAACTTTTTTTGCATCAAATGCTGGCATGCGCGTCCTGCCAGGAAGCCTGGTCTAGTCGCCAGACGACTCAGAGTCGTCAGGCGGCTAGGCCAGGAGGCGCCCACCTCTCGTAATCCGCCTGAAGGCTTGTTTTAAATGCAATTGCCCCGGACAACCGGCAGGGGCTTGACGCGACAAGGGGGAATTGACTACCTTTGCCGGGCAAGAGCACATAACATCTTTTACCACACGCAGATGACGATCCAGGATATTCTCAAACAACGCATTGTGATCATCGACGGGGCCATGGGCACCATGATCCAGCAGTACGGGCTCAGCGAAGCGGACTATCGCGGGCAGCGCTTCGCCGGCTGGCCCAGGGACCTGAAGGGCAACAACGACCTGCTGTCCCTCACCCGGCCCGGCATCATCGAAGCCATCCACAAGGCCTATCTCGATGCCGGGGCGGACATCATCGAGACAAACACTTTTAACGGGACCAGCATTTCGCAGGCCGACTACGGCATGGAAGAACTCGCCTACGAGCTCAACCTGGAATCGGCCCGCATCGCCCGGCGGGCGGCGGACGAGTACAACCGGCAAAACCCAGCCAGGCCCCGCTTCGTGGCGGGGGCCATGGGGCCCACCAACCGCACCGCCTCCCTCTCGCCCGACGTCAACAACCCCGGCTTCCGCGCCGTCACCTTCGACGAACTGCGCGAGGCCTATCACGAACAGGCCCGGGGGTTGATGGACGGCGGCGCCGACATCCTGCTGGTGGAAACCATTTTCGACACCCTCAACGCCAAAGCCGCCCTCTTCGCCATCGACCAACTCTTCGAAGAAAGAGGGCGCCGCCTGCCCGTCATGGTATCCGGCACCATCACTGACGCCAGCGGGCGCACCCTGTCGGGGCAGACGGTGGAGGCCTTCTGGATATCCGTCAGCCACATCCCACTGCTCAGCGTGGGGCTCAACTGCGCCCTCGGCGCCGAAGAAATGCGCCCCTACCTGGCCGGGCTGTCGGCCATCGCCGACTGTTACGTCAGCGCCTACCCCAATGCCGGGCTGCCCAACGAGTTCGGCGAGTACGACCAGACGGCCGAGCAGATGCGGGAGTTCATCCGCGACTTCGCCAAAAGCGGCTTCGTCAACCTCATCGGCGGCTGCTGCGGCACCACGCCGGCCCACATCAGGCTCATGGCCGAAGCCGTCGAAGGGCTGTCCCCGCGCACCCCGCCCCAGGCCCCGCCCCATACCATGCTCAGCGGGCTGGAGCCGGTCATTATCCGCCCCGACACCAACTTCGTCAACATTGGCGAGCGCACCAACGTCACCGGCTCGCGGCAGTTCGCCCGCCTTATCAAATCGGGCGATTACGCCGCAGCCCTCAGCGTGGCCCGCCAGCAGGCCGAAAACGGCGCCCAGCTCATCGACGTCAACATGGACGAAGGGCTGCTCGACTCCAGAAAGGCCATGGTGGACTTCCTCCACCTCATCATGGCGGAGCCCGACATCGCCCGCCTGCCCGTCATGATCGACTCCTCCCGCTTCGAGGTCATCGAGGCGGGGCTCCAGTGCGTGCAGGGAAAGTGCGTGGTCAACTCCATCTCCCTCAAGGAAGGCGAAGCGGAGTTTATCCGCCAGGCCCGCCTGGTGAAGCGCTACGGCGCCGCCGCCGTCGTAATGGCCTTCGACGAACAGGGCCAGGCCGACACCGTCGAGCGCAAGGTCAGCATCTGCCTGCGCGCCTACAAGATACTCACCCAGCAACTGGGCTTCCGGCCCCAGGACATCATCTTCGACCCCAACATCTTCGCCGTCGCCACCGGCATCGAGGAGCACAACGAATACGCCCTGAACTTCATCGACGCCACGCGCGAGATCAAGGCCCTGTGCCCCGGCGCAAAAGTCAGCGGCGGGGTGAGCAACATCAGCTTCTCCTTCCGCGGCAACGACAAGGTGCGCGAGGCTATGCACTCGGCTTTCCTCTACCACGCCATCCGCGCCGGCATGGACATGGGCATCGTCAACGCCGGCATGATCGAAGTGTACGAAGACATCCCCAAAGAGCTGCTCGAACGGGTGGAGGACGTGCTCTTCAACCGCCGCCCCGACGCCACCGAGCGCCTCACCGAATTCGCCGAGTCGATCAAGGGCGACGGCGGCCGCAGCGCGAAAAAGGAACTCGAATGGCGCAGCTGGCCCCTGGCCAAACGCATCGAACACGCCCTGGTGCGCGGCATTGCCGATTTTATCGAAGAAGACACCGAAGAGGCCCGCCGGCAATACCCCAGCCCCCTGGCCGTCATCGAAGGGCCCCTGATGGACGGCATGAACGTGGTGGGCGACCTGTTCGGCTCCGGCAAGATGTTCCTGCCCCAGGTCGTCAAAAGCGCGCGGGTGATGAAAACAGCGGTGGCCTACCTCACCCCCTTCATCGAAGCCCAGAAAGCCGAAGGCGGCGGCCACGCCAAAGGCCGGGTGCTGCTGGCCACCGTCAAAGGCGACGTGCACGACATCGGCAAGAACATCGTCGGCGTCGTGCTGGGCTGCAACAACTACGAGATCATCGACATGGGCGTGATGGTTCCCGCCGACAAGATACTGCGCCGCGCCCGCGAGGCGGGCGCCGACATCATCGGCCTGAGCGGCCTGATCACGCCCTCCCTCGACGAGATGGTGCATGTGGCCCGGGAGATGGAGCGCGAAGGCTTCACCATCCCCCTGCTCATCGGCGGGGCCACCACCTCCAAGACCCACACGGCCGTCAAGGTGGAGCCCCATTATTCCGGCCCCGTCGTGCACGTGCTCGACGCCTCGCGCGCCGTCGGCGTGGCCGGCAGCCTGCTGAGCGCCGACGAGAGCGCCCGCAGCAATTTCATCCTCGACATCAAACAGGACTACGCCCGCGTGCGCGAGCTGCGCGGCAACCGGCAGGCGGCCAAAAAATACCTCACCCTCAGGCAGGCCCGCGCCAACAAGCTGGCCCCCGACTGGCGCAACTACACGCCGCCACGCCCCCGCTTTACCGGCCTGAAAGTTTTCGACAACTACCCCCTGGAAGAACTGGTGGACTACATCGACTGGACGCCCTTCTTCAGCAGCTGGCAACTGGCCGGCAAGTTCCCCGCCATCCTCGACGACGAAGTGGTGGGCCACGAGGCCCGCAAGCTCTACGACGACGCCCGCAGCCTGCTGCAGCGGATCATCGGTGAAGGCTGGCTGCAGGCCAGGGCCGTCATCGGGCTCTTCCCCGCCAATGCCGTGAATGACGACGACATCGAGGTTTATGCGGATGAGCAGCGCAGCGGAGTGCGCGCCACGCTGCGCATGCTGCGCCAGCAAAACCAGAAGGCCCCGGGGCTGGCGAATTATTGCCTGGCGGATTTTATAACCCCAGCCCCCCCCAGCCCCCCCGAAGTGGGGGACGGGGGGAGGCTCGATTTCATCGGCGCCTTCGCTGTGACCGCCGGTTTCGGCATCGAGCCCCACATCCGGCGCTTCGAGGAGCAGCACGACGACTACCACGCCATCCTGCTCAAGGCCCTGGCCGACCGCCTGGACGAGGCACTGGCCGAGCGGCTGCACGAGCGCGTACGCCGCGAGTTCTGGGGCTACGCCGAGGGCGAAGCCCTGGACAACGAGGCCCTCATCGCCGAAAAGTACCGCGGCATCCGCCCCGCCCCGGGCTACCCCGCCTGCCCGGAACACACCGAAAAACGCACCCTCTGGCAACTGCTCGACGTGGAAAAAAACACGGGCATGATCCTCACCGAAAGCTGCGCCATGTACCCCGCCGCCTCCGTCAGCGGCTGGTACTTCAGCCACCCCGAGTCGCGCTACTTCGGCCTGGGGCAGATCAGCAAAGACCAGGTGGAGGACTACGCCGAACGCAAGGGCATGAGCGTGGCGGAAGTGGAACGGTGGCTGGCGCCGGTGCTGAACTACGATGTTTAGGAAGGAGATTTGTTGTGCCATGCATCAGGTTATCAGACGGGGATGCCTGGGGGAGGGGATGATTTGGGGAGTACCGGGGGAAGCGCCCTGAGTTCATCCCATTAAAACCTCCCTGCTATCGCTGATGTCGTCGGCATCAGCCGCTCTGCTTTCCTGCCATGTCATAAGAAAATAACCGGGCCTATTTACTTTTCCGGATTTCCGGATTAATTTTAACTGGTATTTGGGCTGAATCGCAAAGACAACTGCGGCCGGAAAGAGCGCCGCGCCGCTCATTCAGCAAGGGCCCTTTCCAGGCGGGAACTTCCAGGCAACCTATTCAACCTGATTCTAAATTTTCAAAATGATGCCCCCCCCCCGGCCCAGCCGAGGGGGCAATAAAGAACGTACACCCAAGCCGTTCAAATTTTATTTGCATTTGATGACTGTGGAGGCAAAAGAGGAAACTTTAACCATTAAACAATAATCCTATGAGAAAACTACTACGCTTCAAAACCAGGCCAGCCCTTTCTCACGCCATATTTCCCATGCTCTTTACCGGCGCCGCCTTGCTGATGCTCCTGAACCCCGCCCTGGGGCAGATAACCTATACATGGGATGGGGAAGGCCCCAACAACAACTGGAGCGAGGCCACCAACTGGGATCCCAACGGCTTTCCGACTGCCGTGGATACCGTTATTATTTCTAATGGCGAAACAGTTCGGGTGAATCTCAGCGCAGCCTGCGCCAAACTGGTGCTGGAAGGAGGAGTAGGCTCAACCAGGCTGGACTTCAACGCCGGAGGGAGCCTGGCCGTTTCCGGCCCTGCCATCATCGAAGGAAACACAAACGGGAATGTGGACCAATTTATCCTCATCGGCAGCGGCTCCATGAGCTGCAGTTCCCTGAGCATGGACGACACCGGCCTGGACAACCGGGATTGCGAAGTCAGGATCGGCTCCGGTTCTTTGAGCGTGACCGGCAACATTACGATGAATGGAAGCCAAGCCAGGAACAAAATTAATTTTTCCGGCCCCGGAACCCTTTATGTCGGGGGAAGCATATCCGGCGGATTACTAGACCACACCAACACCAGCACCGTCAACTACAATGGCGCTGCTCCCCAAACCGTCAGGCCGGACACTTACGGCAACCTCACCTTTTCGGGAGGAGGCGCAAAAACGCTGTCAGGGCAGGTAACGGTACTCCGGACATGCACTTTTTCCGATGGTATTGTCACCAGCAGCCCGGTCAACCTGCTCATCATTTCCGACCACAACAACTCCATCGTGAGCGGGGCGTCTGACAACTCCTTTGTCAACGGCCCGGTGAGGAAGCTGGGCAATGACCCCATTACCTTTCCCACCGGGAAAACAGGCGCCGGTTACGCCCCCATCGGCATCTCCGCCCCATCCAACATGAGCGATATTACGGCGGAATACTTCCATGCCACTCCGCCCGCCGGTTCACTGGGGGCGGGTATCGACCACATCAGTGCCATTGAATACTGGCAATTGACCCGGGCTTCGGGCAATTCTGACGAGCAGGTTACCCTGAGCTGGCGTGCCGGCAGCCAGGTGACGCAGCCTGCCAGCCTGGTGGTGGCCGGCCTCAATGCCGGCACGTGGGCCAACTGGGGCAATGGTGGAACCACCGGCAACGCCACCTCCGGCACTATTACCTCCAGCATCGAAGGCCCCATCAATGCCTATTTCACCCTGGCCTCCGTTGCAGCTCTGCCCGTCAACCCCCTGCCCATCGAACTCGTCTCCTTCAGCGGGCAGGTGGTGGACAACGCCATTGAACTCTACTGGCGCACCGCCACCGAGCTCGACAACGACTACATGGCCGTCGAGCGCAGCGCCGACGGCATCAAGTTCGAGGAGATCGGCCGTGTAAAAGGCTCGGGCACGACACAGGAGCCGCAGCAGTACAGCCTCACCGACGAAAGGCCGCTGTACGGCATCAACTACTACCGCCTGCGGCAGGTGGACTTCGACGGGGCTTATGAGTACCATGCGCCTATCAGCGTGCTGTTTTCGCCCACCGGCCAGGCCGTGGGCGTCTCGGTTTACCCCAACCCCACAAATGAAATCCTTCACGTCTCCTGGCAGCCCTCCGACGAACAAACGGCCACCCTCCGCGTGCTGGACCTGACGGGCCGGCCAGTGGGCCAATACGAGGTTCCGGCTGGCAGCGGCGCTTTCGAAACTCCGGTGCACAGGCTGCCGGCGGGCTTGTATGTCCTGGAAATCCGGCAGTCCGGAAAAACGGAGGCGGTGATGTTCAGGAAGGAATAGCCGGGCTGTTTTAACCGGGATTCTCAGGGGCCTCGCAGGGTGAGGCAAGCCTGCGCCGCCTGAACCAGGATGAGCGGGATGGGGTAGTCGTATTTAACTTTTTTTGAATCAAATGCCGGGATGCCGGGTTAAGTCGTCCGACAGCTCAAAGCCGTCAGACGGCTAGCCAGGATAATCCGGCTTAAGGCTTATTCTAAATTCGATTACCCCATCCTACCCATCCCATCCATCCTGTAAATCCCGGCCCAGGAGCAGGCCTCATCCTGAAAATCTTGCCCTGCTCTTTACTTTTCCCAAAATCCCTCTTATATTCGTTTCTCATTTATGGTTTTTTTGTAAATATCTACCCCTGCGTATAAACCCCGCGCGCTACCCCGGCTTCCGGATCAACCCGGCAGGCATTTCTGAGAAGCACAATAGAAGCCCTTTACCAGATAAGATGATGGAGTTCGCCAGGCGCCAGGCTGGCGAAGGGAAGGTTTTGCAGGAAGTAGAGGCATTCCGGACAAAAAAAAATGAATCCAATAATTCTCTTTCAACCTTGACACTCTAAACTTCGTATCATGCAAAAGTTTACTTTTTCTCCATACGCTTCGCCCGCCGGCAGTTTTGAAGGGCCGGGAATTTACGCAGGAAACATTCCCGGCAGGAAGGCCACAAAAATACTGAGCCTTGCGCTGCTGCTTGCAAGCTTTCTTTCCCAGGCCGTTACCAGTTTGGGGCAAAATGTAGGTGACTACCGTTCCGCCCAGTCGGGAAACTGGAACAACCACGCAACATGGGAGCGTTGGAATGGTTCGGCCTGGGTAACACCCACCGCGGCATTTACAGCAAATGCCAGCTCCCAGAACAACGCCGCTGAAACCTCACATGTCATTGCTTTGCCAACCGGTATCTCCGCAGGCGACCTGCTGATCATTTTCTGGGCCGACCAGAATACTGCTTCAAACCTGACATTCCCTGGCTGGACACAAATTTACGAGCGGAGTGCCGGCGATAGGAGGCACTCCGCATACTACCGGATTGCCGATGGTTCCGAAGGGGCCTCTGCCACATTCACCACTGACAATGGCGAAAGAAGCGCTCACAATGCTTACCGCATTCCGGCCGGGACTTTTGCGGGAATACCGGTGGCCGGCACTCCGGTTGAGGCCAACAGTAATAGCCCTAACCCTCCCTCTCTCACTTCTGGCTTTGGGAATACCAACACCCTTTGGATTGCCGCCTCCCATTCAGCAGGTGAGGATATGGATGCCTATCCTGCAAATTACAATTTCCAGGTATTTTCCAATACAGGCGGCATGGGGTCAGCCCATGCCACTATGGCGACAGCAAGCCTCGAACTTGTTGCCGCATCCGAAGATCCGGGGCCATTTACGCTTGGAGGCAACCGAATCTGGTCCGCCAACACAGTGGCCATCCAGATCGCGCCAAGTGATGGTGTGCCCGGCAGCACCAGCGGAGCAATCACCATCCGCAACGGGCACACGGTAACTGTTACGGAACCAACCACCATAGACCAGTGCACCATTGAAACCGGCGGCCAGGTTACGGTAAATTCCGGGCAAACGTTGACTGTTAACGACGGTACAGGAACAGACCTTACTGTTGACGGAACGCTTTCGAATGCAGGTATTATCACTGCAAATGGCTCCCTGGCTTTTGGCTCAGGGGGAACCTATATTCACAACCGAAACGGCGGCACGGCCCCGACCGCCACTTGGGATGCGAACTCAAGCTGCGAAATCACAGGAGTTACAAGTACTATCCCGGCTGGCTTAGGCCAATCCTTTGGCCATTTCACCTACAACTGTCCTGGCCAAACCGGCAACGAGAGCCTTCCGAGTATGGATATGTCGGTGGCAGGCCTTTTGAGAGTAGTCAGTACAGGAGGGGGCCGGTTGCAAATGATGCAGTCGCCGCTGACTGCGGGCAGCCTCAGCCTGGAGGGCGGCACATTCAGGATTGCCGGCGGCGGCGCTCGCACGCTCACCGTTGCAGGCAATGTCGCTATTGTCGGTGGCACGCTAAATATGAGCACCGGTAATATCGGAACCTTAAACATCGGAGGCGACTTTTCACACACGGGAGGAACAATTACGGAAACCGGAGGCGGTTCCGGCTCCATTATCTTTAACGGCGCCACCAAAAACTGCACCGGCGGCGGCGCAATATCCAACAACATCAACTTCACCATCAACAATGGGTCCACCCTTACCGGCACGGGGCCCATAGGCAGCACCAACGGCACAACGGTCAACAACGGCGCTATCTCTCCCGGCAACTCTATCGGCAACTTTACGATCAATGGGCCCTTCACCAATAACGGAACCATTGAAATCGAGATCACCGGGACATCGGGGGACAATGATGTGCTTGCCGTGAACGGCGACGCCACGCTCGGAGGCACGGTAAATGTTGCCCTCTTAAGCGGGACTGTTGACCAGAACGACTCATACGATATAATCACCTGGGTTTCTTATTCGGGTTCCTTTACCACTATTAATTTACCAGGCATACCGGCAGACTGGGCGCCTTCGCCCACTTATAATGCAAACAATTTGAATATCACGTATTCCAGCGCATCACCCCTGCCCATCGAACTCACCTCTTTCACAGGCAGAGCGCTGGAAAAAGCCATCATACTCAAATGGGCAACCGCCTCCGAGCTCGACAACGACTACATGGCCGTCGAGCGCAGCGCCGACGGCATCAAGTTCGAGGAGATCGGCCGGGTAAAAGGCTCGGGCACGACACAGGAGCCGCAGCAGTACAGCCTCACCGACGAAAGGCCGCTGTACGGCATCAACTACTACCGCCTGCGGCAGGTGGACTTCGACGGGGCATTCGAATACCACAAAATCATCAGCGTGGCATTCAACGGAAAGGGCGCGAATATGAGCGTCTCGGTATTCCCCAACCCCGCCAATGAAATGCTGCACGCTACCTGGGCAGCTTCCACGGAACAACCGGCTACCCTTCGTGTGCTGGATATGGCGGGGCGCCAATTGGCATTACATACGGCCCCTGCCGGCGCATCCTCCTTCGAGCTACCGCTGAATAACCTGCCGGCGGGGCTGTATTTCCTGCAGGTAAGGCAGGGAAGTGATGTGGAGGTGGTAAGGTTCCGCCGGGATTGACCGGGATGGGGGCAAGCCACGTTCTTGAACCAGGATTTTCAGGATTGTAGGATTACCTCGATTATGATTAGCAGGATGGGTGGGGCAAGCTCCAAATCCTGGCAATCCCGGGAATCCCAAAAATCCTGGTCCGGAACAGCCCGGCCCATCCTGCCAATCCCGGCAATCCTGTAAATCCTGGTCCGGAACAGCCCGGCCATCCTGTAAATCCCGGCCAAAACTTATCTTTGCCCTTTTCCGAACCACTTCCCCGTTCAGTGGTTGAATGGAGGAGGCAACAGATAACATGGAACAACCCGGCATCATCCCGGCTTCCCCCCGGGACATACGCATCGAAGATTACAGCTATGAGCTCCCCGAGGAGCGCATCGCCCGCTTCCCGCTGGAGCAGCGCGACGCTTCGAAGCTGCTGTTGTACCAAGGCGGCGAGGTGGGGCATGCCATGTTCCGGGACATACACCGGCGCCTGCCGGAAGGGGCTTTGCTGCTGTTCAACGACACCCGCGTCATTCATGCGCGGCTGCGCTTTGAGCTGGGCAGTGGAGCTCCGCTGGAGATCCTCTGCCTGGAGCCGCTGGCCCCTGCCGAATACCAGCAGAATTTCAGCCACGGCGGGCCGGTGCGCTGGAAATGCCTGGTGGGCGGAAACCGCAAATGGAAAAGCGGGCGGGTTGAAAAAGTAATACAAACGCCTGAGGGCCCGGTGCGCCTGACAGCCAGCCGGCTGGGCCGCCGGGAAGATGCTTTCGACATTTCCTTCGAATGGAACGCCCCTGCCCTGTCCTTCGGCGAACTGCTCGCCCTGGCCGGCATCATCCCGCTGCCGCCCTACCTCCGGCGCGAGAACGTACCCGCCGACGAAGAGCGCTACCAGACCGTTTACGCCCGCGAACAGGGCTCGGTGGCCGCCCCCACCGCCGGGCTTCACTTCACCGATCAGGTCTTCCGGAACCTGGAGGAAACAGGCATCCAACGGGCTTTCACCACCCTGCACGTCGGCGCCGGCACCTTCAAACCGGTCAAGGCGGAAACCATGGAAGGCCACCACATGCACGAGGAGAGTATTTTCGTGAAACGGCCCGTCATCGAGGCGCTGCTCCGGGCGCTGGAAGCCGGCAGGCCCATCATCCCGGTGGGAACAACGAGCCTGAGGTTGCTGGAAAGCCTGTTCTGGGGCGGAAGCTGGATCAGAAGTGGGAAGGTTTACCCGAACCCGGGCGAAGCGAGTGGGCGGGCGGAAACGGGCCCGTCTTCTTCCGACACCTGTCGGGATCGGCCGGGTAAAGAGTGGGAAGGTTTATCCGGACACGAGCGAAGCGAGTGGGCGGGCGGAAGCGGGAAGGGCAGCCCGGCTTCCCACCTGGCCCTACCTGCTATAAAACAGTGGATGCCCTATGAAGAAGGGGCTCAACTTAGGGGCGCGGAAGCCCTGCGAGCTTTACTCGACACCATGATCGCCAACGGCCAGGAGGCCCTGGAGGGACACACCCAGTTGCTTATTGCCCCAGGCTATACCTTCCGCCTGGCCAGCGGGCTGATCACGAATTTCCACCAGCCGCGCAGCACCCTCCTCCTGCTCATCGCCGCTATGGTCGGCGACGACTGGCGCCGCATCTACCAGTACGCCCTGGACAATGACTTCCGCTTCCTGAGCTACGGGGACAGCAGCTTGCTGCTGATGGAAAACAGGGAGTGAAGGGGAAGTGGGAAGGCGGAAGTCGGAAGGCGGAAGTGGGAAGGTTTACCCGAACACGAGTGCAACGAGTGGGAAGGCGGAAGTCGGAAGTCGGAAGTGGGAAGGCGGAAGGCGGAAGTCGGAAGGCGGAAGGTTTACCCGAACACGGGTGCAACGAGTGGGCGGGCGGAAGTCGGAAGGTTTACCCGAACACGGGTGCAACGAGTGGGCGGGCGGAAGTCGGAAGGTTTACCCGAACACGAGTGCAACGAGTGGG
>CAUJDW010000149.1 GCA_963169455.1 Bacteroidota bacterium
CGAACATTTACGCCCCTCCGGGGCTATTTTGGGCCTGCTGAAAGGCCCGGAGGGCCGAAAATGTTGTTAGAATTGGCTATTCAAAGTCCATTTAGCTCCGGAGGAGCGTAATGTTAGCTAAAGTGCCAAAGTAGAATTAAGGCAATCCCGGGTTTTGCCGTTAGAACGTTCACCGTTAGGGCCACCCTCGGATGAAGAACGGTTGAAACCGACTTGATCCGCCTTGCGGCCCGGCAGGATGCCTGGCAATAAAAAACCTTCCAAAAAGCGGAGGTTTATACCCTGGACACAGCATTAATGGCGTCAACACAGGGAATGCTGCGCTTTTCAGGAGCGGCCTTCGAGTTCACCTCCAAAATCAGAAGCCCCGAAAAGTAAGGGGATGAGCGGGAAGTCATCCCCTTACACCCAGGCTTGATATTCTGAATTTGACAACAGGGCATCAGGGCACAGCGCCCATCACAAACAAAAAACGCCCTGACGATGGGGTAATCATCAGGGCGTTATCATGGAGCTTAGTGACCCCGGCAGGACTCGAACCTGCGGCCAGCTGCTTAGAAGGCAGCTGCTCTATCCACTGAGCTACGGGGCCTATGGAAGTGGGAAATCCGAAGTAGGAAGCCGGAAGTTTTACCCGAACGCGAGCGAAGCGAGTGGGCGGGCGGAAGGGCTACTTTCAGCCAACTTCCAAACCGTCGCAAAATTACTTTTTTTCCACAGCTTTACAACCGGGCTCGCCTCAAAATCGTTCAAGTTAGTAAACCAGTCATTGTTATAGAAGATTAAATTTTCCTTTTCGTGAGTGCCAAGATGACTTTCCTCTTACGCAAAAAGCGGCTGTATTTTTCCGTGGCCGCATTTCTCTTCTTTGTCTATGCCTACGATTTTATGGAAATGCGCGCCAGCTCCGAAACCTTCGGGCGGGTGCTTTCCGACAACGCCTTCGGCTACGAAGCGCATTTTGACTATTACGAAGCGGAAGGGCGGAAACTGCGCTACCTCGAGATCGGCAGCGACTCCCTGCCGCTGGTGGTCTTTATCCACGGGGCGCCGAGTTCGTCTTCCTTCTGGAAGGGCCTGCTGCGCGACAGCTCCCTGCTGAGCCGCGCCAAACTGCTGGCGGTCGACAGGCCGGGTTACGGGTACTCGGGTTATGGCGACCCCGAAGTTTCGGTGCGCAAACAGGCCGAGCTGATCGCCAACATCATCCGGGAAAAGCGGGGCCGGCACCCTTCGGTCATCCTGCATGGCTCCAGCTACGGCGGAACAGTGGCCGCCCGCATCGCCATGGACTTCCCGGCCCTGGTCGACGGGCTGCTGCTGCAGTCGGCCTCGGTGGCGCCGGGCGAGGAAAAGACTTACCTCTTCTCTCATATCACTGAAAACTGGCTGCTGCGCTGGCTGCTGCCGGGCTCCATCCACGTGGCCAACGCGGAAAAGCTCTCCCATAAGGTGCAACTGGATTCCATGGCCAACCTCTGGAACCGCATCCGCAGCTCGGTCATCGTCCTGCACGGCAAGGCCGACAGCCTGATCTACCCCTCCAACGCCCTCTTCGCCAAAGAGCGCCTGAACAACGCGTCCTACCTGGAAGTGCAAATGCTGGAGGGCCGCAAGCACGACCTGCTCTGGACAAAGAGAGAGCTGCTGCTCATGTCCCTGAACAAACTGATCGAACTGGCGGCCCTCCGGATGCCGATATCCGATGGGGGCTATTAGCGCTCTACAGCTTCACCACCTTCTTCATCAGGCTTCCCGAATCCGTATGCACCAGCAGGAAATAGATGCCCGGGATCAACCCGTCCGTGCCGAGTTCCAGCTTGTGGGCGCCCGGAGGCAGCAGCCCGAAGGGCTGTGTGCCGAGCGGTGCGCCGGTGGGGGAGCGCCACTCCAGGCTGATGTTGCTGCTCTGGGACAATTCCAGCTTAACCGCCAGCGGCCCGTAAGTGGGGTTGGGGAAAATGCTTGCCGAACTTAGCTCGGCAAGCTCCCGGCTGCTGCTGGCGGCCTGCGCCAGGAAGAGCCCGCGGATCTCGTCGAGGATGCCGAATGTACTGGCCTCGAAGACGAGGTTGTCATTGTCGTCGCTCACGAGGATGAAACCGCCGTTCACCAGCCCGTCGCCGCCATCATCGGACACGATTATGGTGTAGCAGCCGTCAGCTTCCAGGGTGAGCGGGGTCTCTGTGTATTCGTTGTTGGGCAGCGGCCCGCTTTCAGCAATTACATTGCCGTTCTCATCCTCGATGCGCCAGCGGGTGTTTTCTTCTTCCGCGTTTTCATCTGTCTGGACATAGATGGCCAGGTTGCGGGTCGACTGGGGGGCTTTGAGGAAAGGAACTTCGATGGCATTATTGGCGATGTCCCCGTCGCTGTTTGCCAGTTCCACCGTAAAGATATTCTCGCCGGGCAGCAGGGGCACGTTTGCAAACTCCAGCAAGGCTTCCTGCCCGAAGCTCAGTTCGCCCTGCCAGTCCAGGGTGGCCACTACTTCATGTTCGCGCTTGAGCTGGATTTCGGCTGCCGTCAGCGGGTTGGCGCCGCTGTTGAAGAGCCCGAATGAAATAGCGCCTTCATAGCAATCGGATCCGTAAACGTCATAAGTAAAAACGGCTGCATCGTTATCCGGCGGGTTGGCGCCGTCGCAGCTCATCAACTCGTTCATGATGTATTCCTTGGTCCAGTTTGCGGGCCCCGTCCACATCTGGGGCGTTTTTACACGCATATCGGGGCAGATGAGCAGGATGGTGGGGTAAGCCTGGAGGCGGTAGGCCCGGGCGATGCCGTAGTCCGGCACGTCGAAGATGGGGTAGGGGGTTCCGGCCACCCAGTTGCCCATGGAAGGCCCCTCGATGCCGATGAGCTGGTTGTAGTTGGTAGTGGGGTCGGCTTCGATGAAAAGAACCATTACTTCGTCAGTACCATCCGGGCCGTAATCCTCCCAGATTTCCTTGAGCACGCCGCTTTCGTGCTCCACCCAGCAGGGCGGGCACCAGGCCGCCGCCAGGTCGATGATTACGGGCTTCCCCTGAACGAGGAAGTCGTACAGCCGGTGTTCGTTGCCGTTGATGTCGGTAAGGGTGAACGGAGGCGCCCACTGGCCAACCTGCATCTGCGCGTGCAGGGGGATGGTTGACAATAGAGCAATGACGAGAGAGAGGTAGGTGTGCTTCATAAGGCATTCTGCTTTGTTAGTGAAAAAATAACCGCCTGAATTTAAGGAAATTCAGTTTGGCGGGCAATGTATTCCGGACTAAAAAAAGGAGATTCCGGACGAAGGCGTTGAAGGGCGGTTTTTCGCGCAGATCAATTTTTTCCATCCCACCGCCCCCATGCTTCCCCAACTTTAGTATTTTGCCTCCCACATTTTACATTTCATATTTTTCATTTTTCATTTTTCATTTTTCATTCCCCATGCTTCATCCCACCCTTATCATCGACAGCGGCGGCAGCAAGGCCGCCTGGGCGCTTTGCTTCAACCCCAGGGAAGCCGAACAAGGCGCCGTGCCCGGCATCCACCCCCTGTTGCTGGACGACGACGGCCTGCTCACAGCCGTGGAAATGCTTTCCCACGAGTTGCCGCACGCTCCGGGGGCTATTTTTTACTACGGCACCGGCTGTAGCGATGAGGAGCCGAAAGGGCGGGTGAAACAGGCCTTTCGGCGGCTCTATCCGAAAGCCCATATCGAAG
The DNA here is from genome assembly GCA_963169455.1 of Bacteroidota bacterium. Lineage (GTDB taxonomy): Bacteria > Bacteroidota > Bacteroidia > Chitinophagales > Saprospiraceae > JACJYE01. The sequence goes on from CAUJDW010000149.1 coordinate 3,692, forward strand.
TGCACAGCGATATGCTGGGCGCAGCGCGCGGGCTTTGGGGGCGCGAAACGGGCATCGCCCTCATTCTCGGCACCGGCTCCAACGTCTGCCTGGTGGAGGATGGGTTTATCACCCGGAATACCGGCGGCCTGGGTTACGTGCTGGGCGACGAAGGCAGCGGGGCCGACATGGGCCGCCACCTGCTCGGCGCCCTGCTCAACGGCCTGCTGCCGGCCGACCTGAAGGAAAAGCTGGAAAAGGCTTATTCCGTCAGCCGGGCCACCATCCTGGAACAGGTTTACCGCAGGCCTTTCGCCAACCGCTACCTGGGCTCCTTTGCGCCTTTCCTGCACCAACACAAAGAACACCCCTTCGTGCAGCAAATGGCCATGGAGCGCTTCCACGCTCTGTTTCGGAACAACGTCATTCCCCTCGGAATAAAAGCCCGGGTGGGCTGCGTCGGCTCCGTGGGCTTCTTCTTCCAGGACCTGCTGGCCCGGTCGGCCCGCGATCACGGCTTCAGTTTGGAACGCGTGATGCAAATGCCCATGGAAGGCCTGATCCCCTTCCACCTGGGAAACCATGAAACGGTGTAACCATGAAACCACCACCCACCATTCGCCCGGCAACCCACTCCGACCTCGACGACATCTGGCGGATTTGGAAGGAGGTTATGGAACAGGACGTTTACTACCCCTACGATCCTGCTTACACCCGCCAGCAGATCGAAGCCGGATGGATCAACCTGGACAACCTCATCGGCGTCGCCGAGCTGGAGGGGCGGGTTGCCGGAGCATACATCGTCAAACCCAACCAGCCCGGCTACGGGAGCCATGTGGCCAATGCCGCCTATATGGTGGATACGCCTTTCCGGAATATGGGCATCGGCAAGCTGCTGTGCGCCCATTCTCTCCAGGCCGCCAAAGCGGCCGGCTACCGCGCCATGCAGTTCAACCTCGTCGTCAGCACCAATACCGCAGCGGTCAAAGTCTGGGAGTCCTTCGGCTTTCAGCGGATCGGCATCGTACCGGAAGGCTTTTTTCACAGGGAAAAAGGTTTTGTGGATGCCTATATTTACTTCCGCTTCCTTTGACCTCAGCCCAAACTCAGGCTATGAAGCAAACCATGATGATATTATCGGCCCTGGCGGCAGTGCTCTGTTTCGGTTGCCGGCAGGAAAGCACGCGGGAAGCCGCATTCCGGCACTACTGCGGGTCCTGCCATTTGCCGCCGGCGCCGGAAGATTTGCCGAAGGCGGTTTGGGAAAACAACGTCCTTCCCGATATGGGCGCCCGGCTGGGCATAAGGGCGCCTGGTTTTGACCCCCTGGCCGGAAAGCCTCAGACGGAGCATTTCATATACAAAACCCTGGCTATCTACCCTGAAAACCAGCTCATCAGCGATCAGCGGTGGAGGCAGATCCGGGATTTTATTTTGGCCAACGCCCCCGATTCTCTGCCCCGCCCTCTTTTGCCGCCGCTCCGGGAAACTGCCCTTTTTGCCTCTTTTCCACTCTCCACCGACACCCTTGGCGGCGCCATGACAACCTGCCTGTCCTATCAGGATGGAGCCTTGTATGCTGCTTCCGTTTTCGGCCAGGTGCTGCGCTATAATCCCCGGCAGCGGGCCTTTTCGCAGCTCGCAAAACGGCCCAACCCGGTTTCTTCGGTTGTGGTTTCGGGCCCGGCCATCGTGGTTGCCGAAATCGGGCAAATGCACCCTACCGACCTGTTCTACGGGGAAACCTGGCGCCTGGAAAACGGGAGAGCGGAAATAATCGCGGATCAGCTGCAGCGGCCGGTGCACACGCTGGTGGAAGATATCGACGGGGACGGCAGGGAAGAGTTCTTTATCTGCGAGTTCGGCAACCAGAGCGGGAAATTCTCCATGATTTACGAGCAAAATGGGAAGAGGGAGAAAAAAGTGCTGATCTCCCTGCCCGGCACAATCAAATCCTTTGCGGAAGATATGGACGCCGACGGGAAGAAAGACCTCGTGGTGCTGGCCGCACAGGCCCAGGAAGGCGTCTGGATTCTGTACCAGAAAGATGGGCTGTCCTTTACCGCTGAACGGGCCCTCAGCCTGAGCCCGGTTTACGGAACCAGCGGTTTCGAACTCTTTGACTACGAAGGCGACGGCGACCTGGACATCGCGATCGTCAACGGCGACAACGCCGACCTTTCCGTGCTTCCCAAACCCTATCACGGGCTGCGCCTGTTCATCAACAAGGGCAGGAACCAGTTCGAAGAAAAACTGTTCGTGGCCATTAACGGCGCCACCAATGTGCTGGCCAGGGATTTCGACCGGGACGGCGATGTCGATTTCGTGGCCTCGGCCTTTTTCCCGGATGAAGAAAGAGCGCCGGGCAGATCCCTGCTTTTTCTCGAAAACGCGAATGCTCCTGAATATGCTTTTGATATGCAGGCCATCGCCGGCGCCCCGGCCGGCCGCTGGCTCGTTTTAACTGCCGGCGATTTCGACGGCGACGGCGACGAGGACGTGGCCGTGGGCTCCTTTACCTATGCGCCGGAAAGCATCATGGACAATCGCTTCGGAAGCCCCGCAGGGGAATCGCCGGACATCCTGATCCTGGAGAACGTGCTGCCTGCCCGCCGTTGATAATAGTCATTGAAAATGAATGGCTTTTGCTTTACATTCTGAGTGAAATTCCGGCGCCGCCGGCGCTGGGAAAGGGTTGTATTGTATAGTAAAAACATCAGCCATGAACCCACAATGGATAATAGCCGGCATCATTCTGGCCTTTCTGCTCGCGGGCATCCGGGTCGTATTCGAGTACAAGCGGGCGATAAAATTCAGGTTTGGAAAATTCAGCAAAGTCCTTCAGCCCGGTTTCCGCTGGATCATCCCGGTTGTGGATTCGGTGCAGTTTGTCGACATCCGGGTCATCACGATCAACGTTTTGTCGCAGGAAGTCATGACGGCGGATAACGTTCCCTGCCGGGTGGACGGGGTGCTTTTTTTCAGGATAAAGGATGCGAAAAAAGCGGTGCTGGAGGTGGAGGATTACAATTACGCCATCACCCTGCTGGCGCAATCGGCGCTGAGAGACGTTTGCGGAAAAGCGGAACTGGATACTATTCTGACGAAGAGGGAAGAAGTCGGGAAAAATATCCGGCAGATCGTCGATGCGGAAACCGAAGAATGGGGCATTGCCATCCTGGATGTCAAAATCAAGGATATCGAGTTGCCGGAAAACATGAAGCGGTCGATGGCGCATCAGGCCGAGGCGGAGCGCTCCCGCCGGGCAAGGGTGATCCTGGCGCTGGCCGAAGAGCAGGCCGCCGCCAAACTGCTCGAGGCCGGCCGGCTGATCGACCAGTCGCCCTCGGCCATCAAGCTCCGGCTATATCAGACGCTAGGCGATATCGCAGCGGAAAAGAACTCCACCATTGTCTTCCCCTTCCCGGAAGAGGCTTTGCCCAAAGCGGGAAAGGCGGAAAAGTAAGCTTGAGATGGAGCGGCAGGCAGGGTCATTCCATTTTCCCGGCCTCCAGTTCCTTCACCAGCCTGTCGGTTTTATACACCAGTTTCAGCGCTTCCATCAGCCCCCAGGAGTCGGTGGCGATGGTGCGGTTGGCTTCGGGCAGGAAGGCGTACCCGCCGGCTATGCTTTCGAGGTTGCCGTCGTGCGCCAGCCCCACCACCTCTCCGCGCTGGTTGATCAGGGCGCTGCCGGAATTGCCGCCGACGATGTCATTGGTGGAAGCAAAACAGATGGGCACGGAAAGGTCGAGCCCCGGCGGCGGCGTTTTCCAGCGTTCGTGCAGGCCCCAGGGGTAGGAGGCCTGGCCGAAGGAGTAGTACCGGTCCCATAGCCCGTAGTAGGTCGTTTTGGCGGGGGCGAGGGTGCCGTTGTATTCGTAGCCCAGCACCCGCCCGTCGGAGATGCGCAGCGAACTGGTGGCGTCGGGCGGCGTGGCGCCTCCGAACAATTCGAAAATGAGGCGCCCCAGGCGCTGGTTCTGCACTTCCAGGGTGTTCTGGGCGCCCTGGAGCACAGGGTTGATTTCCTCGAGGCGCTTGCGGGAGTGCAGGACAAAGCGGATGTAGGGGTCATCGGAGCTCAGTATGGCGTCCGGCCCCTCCTCCAGCAACGCCTTTAGCCGCTCCGGGCTGGCGACGGTGGATTTTTCCATAATAAAATTCGCTGCGCCCTGGCCCATATAGCCGCCGTAGGCCATTTTGAGCAGTTCGGAATCCTTGCCGGCCACCTTGCCGAGGAAGTTGGCGTGGGCGGCAATCAGCAGTTTTTCGAACGCTATGTCAGCGAATTCCGCCCTGAGCCCCGCTTTGGTTTCCTCCAGGCTCTCCGGCTGAAAGTCGTCTTCCCGCTGGTTTTCCGGCAATTTCATCTGCTCGGCGTAGTCCACCAGGTCCTGAGCCAGCTTGAGGTGGGCGGGGCGCCCGAAGCCTAAAATGAAATTGGCCCGAAACGCTGTGCCGTACTTTCTGAGGCTGTCCACAGCTTCATCTGTTTTCTTCCAGAGCTCACCGTACTCTTTCTGAAGTTTTTCATCCTCCTCCAGCTTTTTCCTGAGCACTTCTTCAAAATCCTTCTTTTTTGCCATGAGATAGGGGTCATTCAGAGCGAGGTTGAGGCCCGCATAGACCTTGCGGGTATTGGCCACGCTGAGCAACTGGCTCAGCAGTTCGGCTTCCCGTTCGGGGTGGGAGCGGAAATACTGGTAATAGGCCTGGTACAGTTCGTTGAACAGGTTGAGGATGCCGGGGTTGCGGATGTCGCGGTAGTATTCGAGTTCGGAGTAGGAGAGGAGGCGGTCGGTATTTCCCGGGCGGCCGATGACGAAGACGGGTTCGCCGTCGGCGGCGCCTTTCCGGCTCCACTGGAAAAAGTGGGGGCTCTGCACCGGCTGGCCATTCTCGTCGTAGGCGCGCAGAAAGGCAAAGTCCAGCTCGTAGCGCGGATAGGTGAAGTTGTCCCAGTCCCAGCCGGTGGCGGTGATTTGCACGTCGGGCGCCATCACGAGGCGCAGGTCGTTGTAGCGGCGGTAGGTGTGCAGCGAGAATTTGCCGCCGTTGTAGAGGGTGATCACCCGGCAGTGGAAGCCTTCTTTACACCCTTTTGCGATTTCCCCGATCTTCTGGTCTCTGAGCTTGATTTTCTCATCATCCGTCTGGCCCGCCGCCATAGCAGCGTGGACTTCGGCCGTGACATCCCGGATTTCCACGAGCTGGTCGGCGAAGATGCCTGGGAAGGGGCGTTCATCGCTCTGGCTGGTGGCGTAGAAGCCGTCCCGCTGGATGTTCTCGCCTTCCTGCTGGATGCGCGGAAGCGCACCCCGGATGCAGTGGTGGTTGGTCATGATCAGGCCGTTTTCCGATACGAAGGAGGCGGAGCAGCCCGTAGAGAATTCCAGGGCAGACAAGCGGACGTCCTCCAGCCATTCCTCTGCCGGGCGGAAATCGTAGCGCGCTTCGAACCTGTCAAGCGGAACGGCGTCGAAGGTCCACATGGAGCCGAAATCCTCCGGAGAATAGGTGGTTTCCTCGATTTTCAAAGGCTCGTAGATGCTTCGCTGTGCGTTCAGGGTGGTTATGGCGCAAATCAGCAGAGCCCCCGAAAACAGGGCGGCCGCAGCCCGACAGGGGCGAAGGGTGGGTAAGTCCGGGTGCATGGTATTCGTTTTTGGTTAGCAGGCGGTAAGATAATAAATATTGCGGAGCCCGGATTCAATAGGCTGCCCCCATTTCTTCCAATACCGCAGCCAAAGGGCGGGGTGCGTAGCCCAGGCCATAGGCCTTTTCACTGCTGAGGCTCACATCCGCGGGCCGGGGTGCAGGCATGGGTAGATCGGCCTGCCTGCCGGGCAGCACCAGCCGCTCGTCGAGGCCGAACCCCCTGGCGATGGCCCGGCCCAGTTCGAAGCGGGACAGGGCCTCCCTGCCGCCGAGGTGAAAGATGCCGGAGGCGCCTTTGTCGAGCAACAACAAGATTCCCAACGCCACGTCTCCGGCGTAGGCGGGCGTCCGGTATTCGTCGGCAAAAGCAGTGATGGGCATGCCCTGCCGCATTTGTTCCACCCAGTGCCGCAGAAAGCCGCTCCAGCCGTAGAGCAGCGGCAGGCGCGCGATCACTGCGCCGGGATGGGCCAGCAGAACGCCCTGTTCCGCCCCGGCTTTATGCCGCCCGTAGGTGCAGATCGGGGAGGGCGCCCAGTCCTCCCCGTATGGAGCCTGCTGCCCGTCAAACACCAGGTCGGTGGATGTGAAAAGGAAGGGGATGCCGGCCTCCCGGCAGTAGGCCGCCAGCCAAACCGGCGATTGCACATTGATGGCCTGGGAATCGGCAGGATGCAACTCGCACCAGTTGGGATTGGATGCAGCAGCCAGGTGTATGATGGCGCCGGGAGCCATTTCGGACACCTGGTTCAAAGTGGCTCCTTTGTCGGACAGGTCCAGTTGGATGGCCGGGAAGGGCGGCTCCGTCCGGGAATAGACGCCTGTGAAGGGCCGCCCCTGCTCCTGTAGCAGGCGGGCCAGGTGAAGGCCGAGAAAGCCGGATGCGCCGGTGAGGAGGATGGGCATGGAGGGGGTATATGGTTATATTGCTATATTGCTATATTGTTATATTGCTATATTGTTATATTGTTATATTGCTATATTGTTATATTGCTATATTGTTGTTTGTGAGGGAGTTATTTGTTTAAGATGAGCCGCTTTCCAGCATATCCTGAGGCACTTTGGGTAAAAGGCTGCAGTTGCCGTCTTCCCGGCAAAGCTTCAGGCCATTGGGGATGGCGGCAGGGGCGCCTGTTTCGGAAAAAATGGCCAGCGACCCCTGTACTGTCAGAGATGAGGCGCAATCGCCCAACAGGCGGATGCTGAGCTGGCCGCCCCGGTAAACCGGCTGCAGGAAAGCTGCCTGGAGGCAAATGCAAAGGAAAATGGTAGTCAGTACTGTTGTCATAGCCAGCTTGTTTTTGATTGGAAAAATTACATTTCAATTTAATTCTTTTCCGGATAACCTGAAACCTGCAACTTTTAACCTGCAACTTTTAACCTGCAACTTGCATACCATTCCTATGTTTTCCCATGACTCGAAAATATTTACCTTTGCCAGCCGTCAGGCAACTTTTCCAATGGTAGGTAGTTATTCCAATTAGGCCGCAACCTGAATAAACTTATGCAGTTTCTGTTCCCGACTTTCCTTTTTGCAATGGCCGCGCTGGCCATTCCCATCATTATCCACCTGTTCTATTTCCGGAGGTTTAAAAAGGTATATTTTACCAATGTGCGCTTCCTGAAAGAGGTCAAGGAGGAAACCAGCGCCAGGTCGAGGCTGCGCAACCTGCTGGTGTTGCTCATGAGGCTGGGGGCAGTGGCTTTCCTGGTGCTGGCATTTGCCCAGCCCTTCATCCCGGCCAAAGACGCGGAGGTGAAAAAAGGCAATAAAGCGGTCAGCATATTTATCGACAACTCCTTCAGCATGCAGGCGCTGAGCCAGGATGTGCCGCTGATCGACAAGGCAAAACAACGGGCCCGGGAAGCCGTGGAAGCTTATGCACCGGATGATGAGTTCCAGATACTGACGAATGATTTCGAGGGGCGCCACCAACGGCTCGTCGGCCGCGATGACGCGCTGGCCCTCATCGATGAGGTGAAAGTTTCGCCCGCCGTCCGGGAGCTTTCACAGGTGCTGGCCCGCCAGAAACAGGCGCTCAACACGGCAGGGACGGCCAACCACCTGGCCTATGTCATTTCCGATTTTCAGCGCAATATTACCGATATCGCCAATTTTGCCGATTCTACACTCGAACTCAACCTCATTCCCCTCCAGGCCGTGCAGGAGCGCAACATCAGCGTGGACTCTGCCTGGTTCATCGCTCCGGTGCCCATGGCCGGGCAGGCCAACCCTATCGTGGTAAAAGTGCGCAACCTCACCGAAGAGGATGCGGAAAACATCAGGCTGACCATCCGATACGGAGAGGAAACCAAGCCTGTGGGCACTTTGTCGATCCCCGCCGGCGCCTCGGTGCTGGACACGGCCAACATTCCCATCCAGCGCACCGGCTGGCACGAAGCCGAACTGGCCATCACGGATTATCCCGTTCAGTTCGACGACAGGTACTTCGTCGCTTTCAACGTCAAAGAGGAAATCAACGTGCTGTCTATCAACGAGTCACAGCCGAACCGCTACCTGGCATCGGCCTTCGCCGGCATGGCCAATTTCAAACTGACGAACCTGCTGAGCCAGGGGCTCGATTATTCGCAGTTCTCGAATTATGAGCTCATCATCGCCAATGAGCTGGCAAATATTTCCTCGGGCCTGGCTTTTGAACTGAAGCAATACGTGGAAAACGGAGGCAACCTCCTGGTATTCCCCTCCCGAAACGCCAATATAGCGTCTTACCGCAGCTTCCTGTCGGCATTCCCGGCCAATGAACTACAGCGCTTCGAGGAACAGGCCCGCAACGTCGGCGACGTCAATACCGAGGAGTTCGTCTTCAGCGATGTTTTTGAGAATAAAAGCGCCAACCTCAAACTGCCCGCCACTACCGGCAACTTCCGGCTGACCGAATACGGCAACCGCCGGGAAGAGCGCCTGCTCACCTACCGCGATGGCGGCGCCTACCTGGCCAAATACCGCATCGGCGAGGGCCAGGTGTACCTGTGCGCCGCTCCGCTGGACGAAAACTTCAACAACCTGGTGCGCAATGGCGAAATATTCATCCCCATGCTCTACAAAATGGCTATTTCGGCCGGGCAGGGCCAGCGCGTCGCCTATACGATCGGCCGTGATGAGACGATCACCGCCCGCCACCTGGCTACCAGCTCGGATATCGTTTACAAGCTGCAGGGGCAGGCCGAAGAGTTCATTCCCGAACAGCGCATCATCGGCTCCAAAGTGTTCCTCAATGTGAATAACCAGGTGCAGGAAGCCGGCTATTACACGCTTTTCCTCAACCGGGATAATCCGCTGGGCAAGTACGCCTTCAACTACGACCGAAAGGAATCCATCCTGGAATACTATACCCCCGGCGCGCTCGCCGAATTCGCCGGCCCGCTCGCCAACGTGATCGACGTGTCCGACAACGCCCTGCTGACGGCCCAGATCGAGGAACAAAGCCAGGGCATAAGCCTGTGGCGGTGGTGCCTCATCCTGGCTCTTCTTTTCCTCGGCGCTGAAGTGCTGTTGCTCCGGTTCTGGCGAACGTAGGTAGTATGCCAGGACTGTAGGCGCTCCGTAAAGGCCCGGACAGGAGCAATGGGCTACTTATCTTTTCACCATGCGTGTGACAAACAGGCCGGCGCCGTCCGCTTGCCGGCATTCCAGCAGGTATAGCCCGCCGGGGACGGCATAGAGGCTCAGTATTGCCTCATCATCCTGCATGTGCGCCTGCTCTTCCAGCACAACCCTGCCGTTGACATCGATGAGCCGGAAAATGGCCTGCCCGCTGTAGGGCCCCCGGACGAATACCTGGCCTGCCGTGGGGTTGGGGAATATTTCCCATTGAGGGGCATTCGGGTTTTGGCTGGCCACGAGCCCCTCGTCCACCATGCCGTTGCAGTTGTTGTCCAGGCTGTCCGCCACCTCTTCGGCATCGGGGTGGATATCGGGGTTGAGGTCGTCGCAATCCAGGTTGTTCGCCGCGAAACCTTCCGGCAGGCTGGCCAGGCAGGTATCCAGGGTTGCTCCGGCGTCGCCGAAGGAGTCGCCGTCGAGGTCGGCGAAGTAAGTGAATATTTCGATGCCGTCATCGGCCAGCCCGTTGCAGTCGTTGTCGATGCCGTCGCATACTTCCGCCATATCGGGATTGATCTCCGGCAATCCGTCGTTGCAATCCAGGCTGTTGGCTACGAAACCCGCGGGAGGCCAGCCCAGGCAGGTATCCAGGGCCGCTTCGGCGTCGCCGAAGGAGTCGCCGTCGAGGTCGGCGAAGTAGGTGAATATTTCGATGCCGTCATCGGCCAGCCCGTTGCAGTCGTTGTCGATGCCGTCGCAGCTTTCCGGGGCATCGGGATGGATAGCCGGGTTCTGGTCATCGCAGTCTTCGTAGCTGTAGAAGCCGTCCATGTCCGCATCCTGGTAAAAATAGCGCTCCGCGAAGTGAAAGGCATCCACGCCCACCACCTGCCCCAGGCGCCGGCCGGGGATGTCGTCGGCCGGGGGATGGATTCCGCCCCAGATTCGGGACAGGCTGGTCTGGTCGGAAGCGTCCTGGTAAGTGGCCCACTGGAGGGTAAAACTAACGCTGGGGCCTTCTTCAAAGACGAGAAACTCGTTCTGCGTTACCGGAAATTCGCCCATGCCGCCCGGAAAGAAGGGGTCGCCGGTCAGCAGGGCCAAAACCTCGGCGGCGGTCCGGGAAAAGGTGGAATGCCCGGAAACATAACCGGCGAAGGGCGGCGTGACGAATGTCGGACGCTGGTAAGGCCACCAGTTTTCGGCCAGTATCCAACCTACTCCGGCTATGCTCGTTTCCGGGTCGGAGATATAATCCGGCCCTCGCCAGGCGTAGAGTTTGATTTTGCCGACATGGATATTGGCAAATCCCGCCAGCGGGTCGCCGGGCAATACCAGTTCGACATAACCGGGAACCAGCGGCAATCCGTTGGGATGGTAGGACGGCAGGTTGGGGTCGGAGCTTTGCCCCAGCCCGGCCAGATAACGGATGGAGGAAATAGGCCGGGTGTAGTCATACCAGCCCTTGATGCCCCAGGCGGTGATGGCGGCGTCGTGCATGGCGCCGCCGAGGGTGAAATATGCCTTGACGTCCCACTCCAGATCGTCCAGCACCTCGCCCCGGCCGTTAAAGCGCTTCACCAGTTCGGGGTGGTCGTTGACGTAGTTCAGGATGGTGAACCAATGCCCGGGCGGGGTCTCTGAATCCGGGCCGTCGGCCCAGAATTCGGCCAGCGCGCGGGCGTAATCGGCCCGGGGAACCAGCTGTGGCTCGTACGGCTGGCCGGTATGGGGGTTGATATCCCAGCCCGTGCCGATATCGCCGCCTTCCAGGTCCTTGTAGAAATCGCGCAGGGCGGTAATGCTTTCCGGAAGGCTCTGGATATTGCCGATGGAGCCCGGCGAGATGTCCCACATCACGCCGTCGGCGGGGTCGAGGTGGGAAGACCACAGGGCCACCAGCAGGAAGTTCCACTTGTATTCTTCCGACAGGCCGCCGCCGTCGACGACATCCAGGTAGGGTGGAGGCCCCGGGTCGTGGTAAACCCAGTACAAATCGCCATCCCGTTCGTAGATGTCCAGGTCATCGGGCTGCAGGGAGAAAGGCGTTACGCGGCCCCATTCCGGGCTCTGGAATGGCGGGCTGCCGCCGGGTATGACGTTGCCGCTCTGGTCGATAAAAACGTCGAAGCTCAGAGGTTGCCAGCGGTTGGGGTTGATGATGAATGGGTTGCCGGAAATTTCCGGCGCCAGAGGTGGGTTGACAGGCTGGTAGTACTGATTGGCAAAATTGAAAGCCTCGTTGGAGCCGTCCTGCTGTCCGAAAAAGACAACGCAGGTGGCGATGTAATTGCCCAAAGCCGCCGGATTGCCCGTGGAATAGTTGCCGGATGTAAAGGAGGGGTTGTACCCCAGTTCGGCAAACAGGCTGTCAATCAGGGCTTTCGTCTCGGCAAAGCCAGGGGAGTTCTGAAAGCGGAAACCCAGCAGGCGGTAGGCCGCGTAGCTCATGGCCATTTCCCGGGCGGCCTGCACATCGGCCGGAGGGGGGACGCCGTCAAAGGCGCAGGTGTACCCGCCTACTGTTTTGCCCAAAAGGAAGGTCTCGGCTTCGTCGTCATAAACCGCCCAGGCGTCATACATCGCCACGGAGATGTGGAAGAGGTTGCGGGCATGGACCGGCGGCCGTGCGAAGTCGTTGCGGATGGCCTGAAGCAGGGCTTCGTTCCACATCCGGGCAACCGAATGTTCCTGGCTTTGGGCAGTGGGAAGGATCGCTGAGAAGGCGAATGCAAAAACGAGCAGGCTCCTCAGGCAAATGGGTTTAAAAAACAGTGGGCTCTTCATTGGGTGTCGGTTTCAGGGCGATGGATCAGGCTTTGAAAGCGCCCTGGATTCGGAAAAAACAACCCCGGGGTGATGTCGGATAAGGGTTGTCATTCAGCGGAAAAGGGTGAGTAAATTTAAGGGAACAATCCCGAAAAAAAACAGATGATCGGAAATTATATGGAAAAAAGTATTTTTCTCCTGCCGGTTGTTATTTTTTAAGATAGTGTGTCCATATTAGCCTGCCACATGGCGCGTAGCCAAACTGCCTGCCGGAGCTTACGCGCCATGGCATTTTTTTAAACGCCCTTCATCGATAGCTGGACTCTGCCGCGCTGCTGGTCTACATCCAGTACTTTAACCATTACTTCCTGGTTCAGGCTCACTACTTCCGCCGGGTTTTTGACAAAGCGGTTGGCCAACTGAGAGACGTGCACCAGGCCGCTTTCCTTGATGCCGATGTCCACAAAAGCACCGAAGTTGGTGATGTTGGTGACGATACCCGGCACAACCATGCCGGTTTGCAGGTCGTTTATCGATTTGATGTTGGCGAACTGAAAGGCGCGGGCCTCGCCGCGGGGGTCCAGCCCGGGTTTCTCCAGCTCCTTCATGATGTCCGTCAGCGTGGGAAGCCCAACGTCTTTGCCGGCGTAGTGCTCCAGGCCGATCTTTTTGCGAAGGGCGGGCTGCCGGATGAGATCCTCCACTGTGCAATCCAGGTCCCGGGCCATTTTTTCAACGATGTGGTAGCTCTCCGGGTGCACGCCGGTATTGTCCAGGGGGTGTTCTCCCTGGCGAATCCGGAGAAATCCGGCGCACAACTCAAATGCTTTTTCGCCCATCCGGGGCACCTTCATGAGCTGGCCGCGGGAGCGGAAAGCGCCGTTTTCGGCCCGGTAATTGACGATGTTCTGGGCCAGGGCCGGGCCAAGCCCGGAGACGTAGGCCAGCAGGTGTTTGCTGGCGGTATTGACGTTTATGCCCACGGAATTGACGCAGCTTTCCACCACCTGCCCGAGGCTTTCCTTCAGGAGCACCTGGTTGACATCGTGCTGGTACTGCCCGACGCCGATGGACTTGGGGTCGATCTTGACCAGCTCGGCCAGGGGGTCCATCAGGCGGCGGCCGATGGAAACTGCGCCGCGCACGGTGACATCCTTATCCGGGAATTCCTCCCGGGCTGCTTCCGAGGCCGAATAGATCGAAGCGCCCGCTTCATTGACGCTGAACACCTGCACGGGGCGCCCGAATTTTACCCGGCGGCAGAGGTCCGTCGTTTCCCGGCCAGCAGTGCCGTTGCCCACGGCGATGGCGTCGATGTGGAAGGTTTCCACCAGATGTTCCAGCGTTTTCACAGCCATGGGTTCGTCGGACTGGGGCGGGTGGGGAAAAATGGCGGTATGCTGAAGCAGCATGCCGCTTTCATCGAGTACAACAACCTTACAGCCAGTGCGGTAGCCGGGGTCGATGCCCAGCACGCGCTTTTGGCCCAGCGGGGCGCTCAGCAGCAATTGCCGCAGGTTGGTGGCGAAAACGGCAATGGCCTCTTCGTCGGCTTTTTCTTTGGAACTCTGGCGGAATTCCGTTTCGATGCCGGGTTCCAGCAGGCGCTCGTAGCCATCGTGCAGCGCTTCCTTAACCTGCATGGAAGCCGCGCCGGCGCCGCGCAGGAACATTTTTTCCAGTTGAAACAGGGTGTCTTCCCTGTCCGGCGCGATGCTCACGCGCAGAAAGCCCTCTTCTTCGCCGCGGCGCATGGCCAAAATCCGGTGCGAAGGGCATTTGCTCAGGGGTTCTTCGTATTCAAAATAGTCGCGGTATTTGGCGCCTTCTTCTTCCTTGCCGCGGGCAACCCTGGAACGGATGACAGCGCCCCTGCGGAAAGCGTGGCGAACCCTGTTGCGGGCTTTTTCATCCTCGCTGATCCATTCGGCGATGATGTCCCGGGCGCCCTGCAATACTTCTTCGATGGTGGGGGCTTCCTTGGAGATGAAGTGGCCGGCCAGCTCCTCCAGCTTGTCGTTTTGCTGGCGGAAAATGACTTCCGCCAGGGGTTCCAGCCCCTTTTCCCTGGCGGCGGAAGCCCTGGTCTTGCGCTTGCGCTTGTAGGGCAGATAGAGGTCTTCGAGTTCGGTGGGGTCGAAAGTGCCTTCGATGCGGCGGCGCAGTTCGTCCGTCAGTTTGCCCTGTTCTTCAATGGATGCAAGGATGGATTCCCGCCTCTTTTCCAGTTCCTCCAGCTTTTTGGCTTCGCGCTGAATATCAGCGACCTGCACTTCGTCGAGGGAGCCGGTGGCTTCTTTGCGGTAGCGGGCGATGAAGGGGATGGTAGCGCCTTCGGCTAATAGTTTCAGGGTGTTTTCCGCCTTTCTGGCGGGCACTCCGGCCCGTTCGGCGATCAGTTTGATATGGGTGTCATTCATGTAAGCCTCTGTTTTGGGAAGGGTACAAAAGTAAAAAACCAGACGGATTTAAATTACAGGTGGAAGACATTGGGAAAAGTTTGAACAAATTTCCTGCGCTGGCCTTACATTCGCGGATTATTTGAAAAGACCAATCTGTCATGGCCAGAATTACACTGTTTGTTTTATTCCTTTTCGCCGCTGCCCTGCTGCCGGCGCAACCTGCCGCTTTATGGCAGGATGCTGAAGAACCCGCCCGCCCGGAGGGCCAACGCGTCATCGTGCCGGAGAAGCACCGCCTTTTGCGCCTCGATGCGGCGGCTATGCTCGAGCATCTGGCCCAGGCGCCCGCAGAAAAATCCGTGAAAGCACCCGATTCGGGCTTTATCCTGGAATTGCCAGCCCCCGACGGCCGGCTCCAGCGCTTTCGCATCTGCGAGTCGCCCATCCTGGCGCCCGGGCTGGCGAAGCGTTTTCCGGGCATAAAAACCTACCTGGGGAAGGGCGTCGACAGCCCCACCGCCTGGGCCCGGCTGGATTATACACCCCAGGGTTTTCACGCTTTTGTGCTGGACGGGGAGAACACCTTCTTTATTGACCCATACTACCACCTGCTGGACAACGGCTTGTACCTGTCTTATTACAGGCGCGACTTTGAACGCAAAGAGGCTTTCGAATGCCAGCTGGAACCCGGATCGGAATACGTTCCGGAAGGAAGCCCTGCAGCCGGGCTGGCCGGACAGGTGGGGGAGGAGTTGCGCACCTATCGCCTGGCAGTTTCTGCAACCGCTGAGTACACCCAGTTCCATGGGGGTACGGTTGACGGGGCCATGGCGGCCATAGCCACCACCATGAACCGGGTGAACGGCGTCTATGAACGAGACATCTCCTGCCGCATGATCCTCATCGACAGCAACCACCTGCTGGTCTTTACCAACCCAACGGAAGACCCTTTCTCGGGCAGTTCCGGAAACCACCTCGGGCAGAACCAGTCGGCGATTGACCAGGCCATCGGTTCCGAAAATTACGATATCGGCCATGTTTTCCACCGCGCCGGCGGCGGGGGCGTGGCTTTTCTGGCTTCGGTGTGCAGCCCGGGGAATAAAGCGCGCGGCTTCACTTCCACCACCAGCCCGGTAGGCGACCCCTTTGACATTGATTATGTCGCCCACGAAATGGGGCATCAGTTCGGCGCCAACCACACCCAGAACAACCAGTGCAACCGCAATGCCGGCACGGCCATGGAGCCGGGCAGCGCCTCGACCATCATGGGTTATGCCGGCATCTGCCCGCCCGACCTGCAGAGCAACAGCGATGCCTATTTCCACGCCATCAGCCTGCAGGAAATGATCCTCAACACCACGGCCGGCACGGGCAACGGATGCCCGGAAATCATCACCACGGGCAATACGGCTCCTCTGGTGGAAGCTGGCCCGAACGGGGAGGTGATACCTTTTTCCACCCCTTTCGAACTCAGCGGTTCGGCCGAAGACCTGGAAGGCGATTCCCTCACCTATTGCTGGGAGCAGTTCGACCTGGGCCCTTCCGCATCGCCCAACAGCCCCGTGGGCAATTCGCCGATCTTCCGCTCCTTTGACCCTGCGCCAAACCCCACCCGGGTTTTTCCCCGGCTTCCCGACCTGGTGAACAACACCACCACCATCGGCGAGTTCCTGCCGAATTACGCCCGAAACCTCAACTTCCGCCTGACGGTGCGCGACAACCACGGCTTCGGCGGCGGCGTGGAGTGGGATAACCGGACACTGACGGTTACCGGCCAGGCCGGCCCGTTCCGGGTTTTGTCGCAGAATACCCCTGCCACCTGGGAAGCAGGCACATATCAAACCATTCAGTGGGATGTCGCTCAAACCAGCCTGGCGCCGGTGGAGGCTGCCGAGGTGGATATTTACCTCTCCGCAGATGGCGGCTATACCTATCCCATACTGCTGGCTTCCGCCGAGCCGAACGACGGCAATGCCCTGATCCTGGTTCCGGACAGCCTGCAGGGAAATCAGTACCGGGTTAAAGTGAAAGCAAGTGGGCGCTCCTTTTTTGATATAAACAATGCCAACATCACTATTCTGCCGGCTGCCGGGCCCGGGCTCACCCTGGGCGCGCCCGGCTCCAGGCGCATCGCCTGTGCCGGTGACAGCGTGGCGTACAGCCTGTTGGGCGCCCCGGTGCTGGGCTTGGAAGGGCCGGCAACGCTACAGGCGCAGGGGCTTCCTGAGGGCGTAACAGCGGGGCTGGACAGCCTCCTGCCCCTGCCGGGCCAGGCCACGCTTGCGCTTTTTACCACAGCAGGCATGCCCGGCGGGGCCTATCCTTTTCAACTCATCGCCACCGCCGGCGGCCAGTCGGACACCCTGGAGCTTGTCCTCGAACTCTATCGGCAGGCGCCCGAAGCAGTGCAGTTGCTCTCGCCCGCATCCGGCGAAGCCGGCGTGGCGGTATCCGCTGAACTCAGCTGGGAAAGCAGCCCCGATGCGCTTGACTACAGGGTGGACGTAGCCTTCGACCCCTTTTTCACGGACGTATTCCTGTCCGCAGAAGGGATTACCGGTTCCGTTTACCAGCCGGAGATGCAGCTTCCCGACAGCACCACTCTTTTCTGGCGGGTGCAGGGCCGCAACCCCGCCTGTGGCTATGGGGAACAGGCTTCGGATTTCTTCCAGACGGAAACCATCCGGTGCAACACCTATAGGCCCGACGTCCTGCCGGTATCGCTCGATACGGCGGTTTCCTTTGTCATATCCAGGGTGCAGGTGCCGGACGATGTCGTGGTGCGGGATGTCAATATACGCAAGCTGCGCGGCGTGCATACGCCCCTGAGCGGGCTGAATTTCCGCTTCGGCAGCCCCGTGGGGCCTCTGATCGACCTGATCACGGAAGACTGCAACGCCGGGGCTGCCTTCAACCTGGAACTGGATGACGAGGCTGCTGCTCCGGTTCCCTGCCCCTTCAATAACGGCAATGCCTATAGGCCGGAAGAGAAGCTTTCGGTTTACGACGGGCAGAATGCACAGGGAACCTGGCGGTTGGTTATGTTCAAGAGCGCCAGCAACGGCAGCCTGCAGGACTGGGAGCTGGAGATATGTTTTCCGGCGCCGCTAACGGCCGTCCGGGAAACTTCCCAGGCTTATTCCGGGCTGAAGCTGTATCCCAACCCGGCCGGGGAACGGGTGATGGCGGCCTGGGATGAAGCCGAAGGCGCTGTTTTGCAGGTGAGGAGCCTGACGGGGGTGAAAGTGCTGGAGGCATTTCCCGGCGCGGGCCAGCAGCAGCAGGAACTGCAGCTTGGAACGCTTCCTCCCGGCCTGTACATCGTCCAGCTGTTCAGCCGTGAGGGCCGCCTGCTGGGCAATGGGAAATTTATACGCACAGGAGAGTAAAGCGCCCCGGAGGGCATGTGGCAAAGCCCGGCTGTGGAAGGCATTTTACATGTCCTCCAGCGCCATTTTCGCACCCATCAGTTCACCCATGGCGTGCTGGTCGCCGGCTTCGCGGGCCATTTCGATGCCCTTTTCATAGATCTCCCAGGCGTTGCCGGCTTCGTGCAGCTTTTCATACAGTTTGCCCAGGTGGTAATAGGCGCCTACGTAGTGCGGCGCTTTTTCAATAAGGTGCAGGTAGTAATGCAGGGCTTCTTCGGTATGGCCCAGCTTTTCATGTTCCTTCGCTATGGCAAACTGAAGAAAAAAGTCATTGGGGTTTTCCTCGAGTAAATGGACCAGTTGTTTTAGTCGTTCGGTGGGCATAACAGCGTGTTTTTTGAAATCCGATCCAATATAAACCAGATTTGCCGATTTTGCCAGGCTATATTTCAGTATGCCGGTGCGCAGTGTGCAGTACGCAGCATCCCACCACTTTTACCCGGCTGCAGGGCGGAGTCAGGCCAGAATTACCAGATGCAGTACCTCAGTTGGCATTCCAATATTCCCGCATTTTTACCCGGCGTAGCCTGCAAGGGAGAGTCGGGCCAGCATTCCAATGTCACGGTTTTATAAAAAAGCGAATTTTCGCTGGATCCGGTTTTCCTGTCTCCATTATTTCAGTATATTTGCCTGCCTTCGGGGCGCATTAAAAAAACCTAAAAACAACCGTCGATGAAATTACTGGTTTGCGTAAGTAAAACACCCGATACCACCGCCAGGATCGCGTTTACCAACGGCAACACGGAATATGACGGCTCGGGCGTTCAGTTCATTATGAACCCTTACGACGAGTGGTATGCCCTTGTTCGTGCAATAGAGCTTCAGGAAGCCCTGGGGGGCTCGGTTACCCTCATCAATGTCGGCCCGGCCGACAACGACACCATTATCCGGAAAGGGCTGGCCATTGGCGCCGACGAGGCCGTGCGGGTCGATTGCAATCCGCGCAGCGCTTTGTTTGTGGCCAAACAGATCGCCGAGTATGCCAGGGCGCAGCAGTTCGACATCATTTTCACGGGCCGGGAAACCATCGACCACAATGGTTCGGAGGTTGGGGCCATGGTTGCCGAATTCCTCGGGCTGCCTTTTGTTTCCTTTGCTACTTCGCTGGAGCTGAATGGCGGGGTGGCCACCATTTCCCGCGATATCGAAGGGGGTACGGAAGTCGTTGAAGCCAGCCTGCCTATCGTTGTCAGTGCGGCCAAGGGCATGGCGGAGCAGCGCATCCCCAACATGCGCGGCATCATGATGGCCAAGAAAAAGCCGCTCAACGTCATTCCGCCTGTTCCCTTCGAGGACCTGGCCGTAACCACATCCTACGAGTTGCCTCCCGCAAAAACGGCCGTGAAACTGCTCAGCCCGGACGATATGGAGGAACTGGTCCGCCTGCTCCATGAAGAAGCGAAAGTGATCTGAAGCGGGCTGTTGTTTTTCGGATGAAAAGTGCAGGCGTAAACCTGAATCAATAACCAAAACCTGAAATCGAACCATGGTTTTAGTCTTTGCAGAAACACAAAAAGGAAAGTTCAGGAAACCGGCTTTCGAACTGGTTTCCTACGGATATCAGACGGCTCAGCTGCTCGGCCTGGAATGCGCGGCGCTTGTGCTCGGTTCGGCCGGCGGCGCGGAAGAGCTGGGCAGGTATGGCGCATCCAAAGTATATCACATTCAGGATGCCTCGCTGGATGGCCTGGACAGCCAGCTTTACACGGCGGCTATCAGCCGGGTGGCGGAGCAGATTGGCGCCAGGGTGGTAGTGCTCAGCCATTCCTCCACCGGCAAATCTTTGCTGGGGCGGCTGGCCGTTCGCCTGAACGCCGGCTCCGCAGCAGGCGTTTCCTCCCTGCCTGTTGTGGAGGGTGGGGTTTTAAAAGTCAAAAGGCATGCCTTTTCCGGAAAGGCCATCAGCGAATACGCATTGAAATCGGAGGTCAAGGTGATTTCCCTGATGGGCAATTCCTTCCAGCCTAAAGTAGTGGGCGAGGCGGCGGCCGTGGAGCAGCTGGATGCCGAGCTTCCACCCAGGCGGGTTGTGGTCAAGGAAGTGAAGCGCGTGGAAGGCCTTACGCCACTGCCCGAGGCGGAACTGGTCGTTTCGGGGGGGCGCGGGCTGAAAGGCCCGGAGAACTGGGGCATCCTGGAGGAACTTGCAGCGGCTATCGGCGCCACGACGGCCTGTTCGCGGCCCGTGGCGGACGCCGACTGGCGCCCCCACCACGAACACGTGGGGCAGACCGGCATCGCCATCCGGCCCAACCTCTATATTGCCATCGGCATCAGCGGAGCGATCCAGCACCTGGCCGGGGTCAGCAGTTCCAAAACCATCGTCGTAATCAACAAAGACCCGGAAGCGCCTTTCTTCAAAGCTGCAGACTATGGCGTGGTGGGCGACCTGTTCGAAGTGGTGCCCAGGCTGACAGCGGCTTTCCGCAAATTCAAAACCGAACAGGCCGGCTGACAGCAATCGAAGGAAATATTTGCATTTCAATGGATTTATCGTACCTTTGCGCCCGCTGTAACTGATTTTCGTAATCACCAACGGTTTAAACAATGGGAACTTATTTGTCCAAAGACAAGAAAAAAGAGATTTTCACGCAGTACGGTGGCGCTGAAAAGAACACCGGTTCAACCGAGGCGCAGATCGCGCTTTTCACTTATCGAATCCAGTCCCTGTCGGAGCACCTCAAGAGCAACAACAAGGACCACGCCTGCCGCCGGGCTCTGCTGGCGATGGTAGGCAAGCGCAAACGGCTCCTGCAGTACCTGCAGGATACCAACCTGGAGAAATATCGTGAGCTGATCGATAAACTCGGTATTCGCAAGTAAGAAAACATAAGAAGAAGTATTCCGGCCCGGAATGCTTCTTCTTCGTTAAACCCCTGTCTTTCTTCCGCAACTGCAGCCGGCAGGGTTGCCCCCGGGCGCTGTTATAAAGTTGGCCGATATTGCAACTTTTGATTATCTTTGCTCCCGGAAAAAAGGAAAAACGACAAAAGCGAAAACAAACGACAAAAAGCGAAGGAGTACTCCAAACACAAAAAGCGACCAAGGTAGAACACGCTGGCCCCGGTTTCAGGCAGAATCCTTACCCGCAATATGCTACTCCTCTCTCACAATGCCGGGCTTTCCCGGGAGTCCCCCCGAATCGATCCCAGGATGGAAAGAAAGCCTGCGCAGCGTCCGCGATAAAAGAATTAACCACATGCTAATTTAATTAACTCTAAGATGGGACAACAGATTCCGATTACAACGTCCTTCGACCTTCCCGATGGCAGAACAGTTACGATTGAAACGGGCAAACTGGCCAGCCAGGCCGATGGCTCCGTACTGGTGCGCATGGGCCATACCATGTTGCTCTGCACCGTAGTATCGTCCAAAGAAGCGAAAGAAGGGCAAAGCTTTTTCCCGCTGTCCGTAGACTACCAGGAAAAATTCGCCTCCGCAGGCCGCATCCCCGGCAACTTTTTCCGCCGGGAAGCCAAATTATCCGATTACGAGGTGCTCATCTCCCGTTTGGTAGACCGCGCCATCCGCCCGCTCTTCCCCGATGGATATATGAATGAAACCCAGGTGATCATCAACCTGGTCTCCGGCGACAAGGACGTGCCGCCCGATGCCTTCGCGGCTCTGGCTGCTTCTTCCGCCCTGGCCGTTTCCGATATCCCCTTCGCCGGCCCGATCTCGGAAGTCCGCGTGGCGCTCATCGACGGCCAGTACGTGATCAACCCCAATAAGTCGGCCCTGGAAGAGGCAGAACTCGACATCATCGTCGCCGCCACCCTCGACAATGTGGTCATGGTTGAAGGGGAAGCCAGCGAATGCTCTGAAAGGGAGCTGGTCGAGGCCATCAAGGCCGGCCATGAAGCCATTAAGGTGCAGTGCCATGCCCAGCTCGAACTGGCCAAGAAGGTGGGCGAAAAAGCCCTTAAAAAACGCGAAGTAGAGCCCGTCCCGGCCGATGAGGAACTGAAGAAGCGCGTCGAGGAATTCGCCAAGGAGCGCATCTACAAGATCGCCCGGGGTTTCCTCGACAAACAGGCCCGCAAGGATGGCTTCAGCCTGATCAAGGAAGAACTGCTTGCCCGCCTGACGGAGGAAAAGGGCGAGGAATACATGGAGGAAAAAACCGCTATGGCGGAAGAATACTTCGACAAGCTGAAAAAGGAGGTGATCCGGGAAATGGTGATGGCGGAAAAGGTGCGCCTCGACGGCCGCAAACTCGACGAAGTACGCCCTATCTGGACGGAAGTGGACTACCTGCCCGCCGCACACGGCTCCGCCGTCTTCACCCGCGGCGAAACGCAGTCACTGACCTCCCTCACCCTGGGCACCAAAATGGACGAGCTGATGATCGACATCGCCCTGGGCCAGTATTACGAGAAATTCATCCTCCATTACAATTTCCCTGCTTTCTCCGTTGGAGAAATTAAACCGCAGCGCGGCCCGGGCCGCCGCGAAGTCGGCCACGCCAACCTCGCCGCCCGATCGCTGCGCAAGGTGCTGCCTGATGATTCGCCCTACACCATGCGCGTGGTTTCCGATATCCTCGAATCCAATGGTTCTTCCTCCATGGCCACGGTCTGCGCGGGCTCCATGGCGCTGATGGACGGTGGTATCAAAATCAAAGCCCCGGTGGCCGGCATCGCCATGGGCCTGATCTCCGACGGAACCCGCACCGCCGTGCTGACCGACATCCTCGGCGATGAAGACGCCCTGGGCGATATGGACTTCAAAGTAACCGGCACCGAAAAGGGCATTACCGGTTGCCAGATGGACATCAAGATCGAAGGCATGCCCTACGAACTGCTGGAGTCCGCTCTGGAACAGGCCCGCGCCGGGCGCCTGCACATCCTGAAGGAGATGGCCAAAACCATCGCCGAACCCAGGGAGGACCTCAAACCGCACGCCCCGCGCATCGTCGAACTGATCATCGACAAGAGCTTCATCGGCGCCGTGATCGGCCCGGGCGGCAAAGTCATCCAGGAAATACAGAGCGAAACCAATACCATCATCAATATCACGGAAGTTGGAGACGAGGGCGTGGTCAACATCGCCAGCAGCGACCGGGCTTCCATTGATGCAGCCCTGGAGCGCATCCGCCGCATAACCTTTACACCAGCCATCGGCGACATCTACGACGCCAAGGTGAAATCGGTGATGCCCTACGGCGTTTTCGTCGACTTCATGGGCAAAAGCGGCCTGCTTCACGTTTCGGAAATCTCTCACTCCCGGATAGACAAAGTGGAGGAATTCTTCAAGGAAGGGGATGAGGTACGGGTCCAACTCATCGGAGTGGACAAGAAAACCGGCAAACTGCGCCTTTCCCGCAAGTCGCTGCTGCCCAAGCCACAACGCAACGGGCATGGCGATGAGGAAGGCGATGGAGATGGCGGCAGCCACGGCGGCGGCGGCCACGGCGGCGGGCGCCACCACGGCGGCGGCCGCAGAGACGGCAAAGACAGAAGAAGAGACTGATTAAAAAACAGGCTCTTCCGGCGCCCGGTTGCAGTGTCCTTCTGCAACCGGGCATTTTTTTACCAGGAGATCAAAACCCTGAAAGGTGTCCTTTTTGTTCCGGCGCCGTCATAAGGCAGGAATGGCTTCAAAAAAAGCGGGAACTTTTTTTAACAAGCTGTTGTAATTTTAGTGAATTTAGTGCAATGCTTCTTTTTTCAAAAAAGTCAAGTTATTTTGATGGGGCAACTTTTTAAAACTTCAAGCGTATTTTAATGGTTATAAGAGCGTCCCTAAAATACCCAACCTTATGCGGCAACTGAAGATTACGAATAAAATTACGGCCAGAGAGAGCCTGGCGCTGGACAAGTACCTCAACGACATTGGCAAGATACCCATGCTGACGCCGGAAGAGGAGGCGGAACTGGCCAAGCGCATCCGTCAGGACGACCAGGAGGCCCTGGACAAGCTGACCAAGGCCAACCTGCGCTTCGTCGTTTCTGTTGCCAAGCAGTACCAGAACCAGGGGCTTTCGCTCAGCGACCTCATCAATGAGGGCAACGTGGGCCTGATGAAGGCCGCTCGCCGTTTCGACGAAACCAAAGGTTTCAAGTTTATATCCTATGCCGTATGGTGGATCAGGCAATCCATTCTCCAGGCCATCGTCGAATACTCCCGGATCGTCCGCCTTCCTTTGAACAAGGTTGGCTCCTACAACAAAGTCAACGAGGCTTTTTTGTCTTTCGTCCAGGAATTCGAACGGGAACCTACCAATGAAGAACTGGCGGAACTCCTGGATATGACCCCCAAGGAAGTGGCCAATATGCTGAAGGGCAACGGCCGCCACGTATCCGTCGACGCTCCCCTCAGTGGCGAGGACGGCGACTCCACCATGCTCGATGTCATCTCCAGCGACGAGGATATGATGCCCGACGGGCTGCTCATGGAGCAATCCCTCAAGGAAGAAGTGCAGCAGGGCTTGTCCATCCTGTCTCCCCGCGAAGTGGAGGTGTTGTCTTCCTACTATGGCCTCAATGGCCAGAAGGCGCTGACCCTCGAGGAGATCGGCGAACTCTACGGCCTGACGCGCGAACGCGTGCGCCAGATCAAGGAGCGGGCCATTCGCAGGCTCCGCAAATCATACAACCGCAACGCCCTGAAGTCTTATCTTGGTTAAGGGCATGGCGCGAAAAGGCAAAGTCCACCTTTCCGGAAATAAGGGAAGGTGGATTTTTTTTGGGAGTGGCTGATGTCAAAAATATTTCACTGCTTATGAAATGGCTGTGCACATGGGCAATCCTCTCCGGGCTCCTGTTCTGGAGCTGTGGAGGTGGAGAGGGCGCGGCGCCGGGAGCCGGCGGCAAGGCCGGCCCGGCGCTTGTAGTCCGGCAGCCTCACTTCCTGCTTCAGGAAGAAGCCGGGGAAGGGGGGCGGGGGCTTCGGGAACTGGCTCCCGGAACCCTTGTATATCCCCTGGGGCAGCACAGCGGTTTTACCACCTCGCTACGGCGCGGGAGTTATTTATACAATGAACCCTGGCTGCTGGTGGAAACTCCGGAAGGGGAGCAGGGATGGGTTTACGCCGCTGCTTTCCTTGAACCCGGCGGCTCGGGGGAGGAGGCGTTGGGCTGGCGGTTGAACGCCATTTTAGGCAATGCGCTGGCCGCCCGGCTGCAGGCCTTCAACAGCGCTTTTGACACCCTGAGCTCTGAAAAAGCCCTGCTTGCCCATTTGTCAGCGGCATACGGCCTGCGCGATTCCCTGCTCCTTGCGGCTCCCAGGAGTGCGGGGGAAGGGCAGGGGCTGTTCGCGCTGAAAAGTGCTTTGCCGCTTTTTGTGCCTTATCGCTTTAAAAAGGAAAGGGAGGTTTACCTCTTCCTCGATTTTCGGCCTTATATTCACAAGGCTGCTTCGACGCCGGGGCCGGCCGACGACCACCTGCTGGCCTTCTGCGCGGCAGCTTACCCGGAAGACAGCATCGAGTATTTTTTCCCCTCCTGGACGATTGAGGACGAAGAAGGGCGGGGGCACAGCCTGCTGGGAAGGGGCATTCACTTCAATGTGCTTTCGGAATTAGATAAACTTTTGATTTATAACGACTTAATGCAGGAGGAAATCGGCCGGTTCAGGGGGCTTATCCTCAACGATTTGACGGCTGCGGGCGTTACTTATTGGGAAGCGGGAGAAAAGGCACTGGCTGAACTCGATTCCATACGGGCCGCTGGTTTCGCGGTGTTGGGCGCCAATGGGGCAATCGCCCTGGAAGCCCGCCGCGCACAGTTTGCCGAACCGGAAAAATACGGGATACAGTTTAACCACCGGTCGGGTATTTACGAGTAGGGCGGTGTAATTGGCATTTTGATGTAGCTATTCAGGTTGGAACGCGGGCCTGTGGCCCGCAAAGTGATAATCGCTGAGCCTTGGGAGGGGCGCTGCCTGCGTCGCGGGCCACAGGCCCGCGTTCCAGATTGCCGCTAAAGGAGTCCTGAATAGTTACATTTTGATTTAATCAACAAACCCTGTTATGACACTATTTGCATTATTCACTTTGATCCTGGCCGCTGTCGGCGTGGTATTGCTGGCCAGGGTCTTCGCCAATTTTCAACCCGGCAGCCGCAGGATACAGGAAGACCTGAAAAAGATGAAGGCGGATATGGATAAATGGGCCGGCGACCTGGTGCCTCTGACAAAAGAGGAAGTGGAGCTGTTTTCCTTCAACCAGGAAAAGCAGGTTGTCCGCAAAGGGCTGTCCCGCACAGCCAAGGGAATATTTACCTCCATCTACCACGAACCGGTGCTGGCCTACAGTTATAAGGAATACCTGGGAACAGGCCGCAATGCCCTGCTCTACGCCCGGACCCGCAACCGGGAATACGTTTACCGCTTCCACAAAAACGGAGTGGACGTGTCGGTGAACGGGCAGCCGGTGGGCATTGTGAAAAACGACAGCGTGTTATACAGCGGCCGCCAGAACCACAGGCTGGCCCGGATCAAACGGGAAAACGCCAACCTGCTGCCCGTGCTGGTCAACGAACGGGAAGTGGCCAGTGTTGTGAAAATGGACAAACAGGCAAAGGCGAAACTGGGGCAGCGCGCCTTTGAATTCGTCAAAGACGATATGAGCCAGGAAGAAAAAGAGGTTTTCCTCTCCCTCGGCGTACTGGAAGTAGTGGAGCAATCCCTTGAGCGCCCGGCCTGACATGCAGGACAGCCTGCCTTGCCATTCCGGCGCTGAACAGCAAGGGCGCGGCGATAGGTATTGAAGCTTAGAGCATTGAGGGCTTCCCTGCCGGCCCGTACAGGCCTACGCCACCCTTGTCCAGCTTTAGACAGGTAGCCCGTGCCGGCGCTTTCTTCTTTGTAAAAACCGGACGATGGTTTATATTTGCCTGGCAATCCCACCTGAAACCTTTTTTCCGGAAAACTGTTTAGGTTTTATTTCTGGGTGGCGCACAGCCGAAATGCTTACTTTATGAACCTGACCAAAAAAGCGAATCTGATCATTTACCGGTTTCGGGAGAAAGGGTTGGAAGTATTCCTGGTCAATTCGGACGAGAGAAACGAAAACTGGGAAATCCCTCAGGGGCCGCTCAACGATGAGCGCTCCCAATCGCTGCTCGAAGCAGACCGCCTGATAGAACTCGAACCCGTACAGCAGGAAAGCGGGGGGCTGGAAGAGGCCTGGGCTGTGGAAGGCGACTGGCATGAAATCCCTTCCCTCAAGAACATGCTGTATGAGGACGCCAGGTATCTGAAAGACAAGATCATGGAAATGGGCGCTTTCTTTGTGGTCAAGGAAGCTTTCAGAAAGGTAATGCCGCATCAGTACAAACTGTTGAAGGAACTCAAGGACATCCTTGCCGACCGCAATTCGGTGCGCGATATTTAATCTGCCGCCCGCTCCTCCGCGCCTGCATCCAGGGCCAGCCTCATGGCGCGTTGCAGTTGCTCTTCGATCGTCAGGTGGGTATTGTCGATGACAACGGCGTCTCCGGCCTGCTTCAGGGGGCTGTCCTCCCTCGTCGAGTCGATCAGGTCGCGCTGCGACAGGTTGGCGCGCACCGTTTCGAAGCTCGCAGGCTGGTTCTTTGCCATAAGCTCGTCGTAGCGCCGCCGGGCCCGCACTTCAGGGTCGGCGGTGAGGAAAATTTTGAGTTCCGCTTCCGGAAAAACCACCGTCCCGATATCCCTGCCGTCCATAACGATGCCCTTTTCACTGCCCATTTCCTGCTGAAGCCGCACCATGGCGCGCCGGACCGCCGGGATGGCGGAAACCTGGCTGACCATAGAGGATACGAGCATCTGGCGTATCTCGCCTTCTACGTCCTCGCCATTGAGTATGGTGTGGTTGTTTCGGGCGTTGAAGCGGATTGAAATATTGCGCAGGGCTTCGGCTACCTCGGCGCCGGATTCCATCCGGATATGGTGGCGCAGAAAATACAGCGTTACAGCGCGGTACATCGCCCCGGAGTCGATGTATGTGTACCCGAGCTTTTCCGCCAGCCCTCTGGCCAGAGTGCTTTTTCCGCAGGAAGAATAGCCGTCGACGGCAATCGTGATCTTTTTCAAGGCTTCGTTTTTTCAGCCCGCTAAGATAGGCATATCCCGTGAATTGGCCGGCCCTGTGGCCCAAGCAGCCGTTTCTAGCTGAGGTAAGCCAGCATTCTGGCCCAGAGCTTTTCATAGGGAATGACTTCCAGTTCGGTGACAACGCCCCGGTAGAAGAAGGGCCTCTCCCGCAGCGCATTGAGGTAATTCTCCGTGTTGGACACCTCCTCGGCCTGAAAGTCCGCTTTGTTCAATTGCTGAAGCAGCCGGATGAACTGCACCGGCCGGTAATACTCTTCCTTGCGCAGCTGCTGGTTGGCGTATTTCTTCAGGCGTTCGATGCGCTCGGAAAGCCCGCTGTAGGTCTTGCGCTCCATCAGGAAGAGGATTTGCAGGATGATCATCAGTATCGAAAAGATGCGCAGTTCCTTGGGGTAGAGCACGGGGCTGCTCAGGAAGTTGCTCAGGCGGAAGTTCTTCCTGCGCTGCATCATCAGGACGGGGTTTTTCCTGCCTTCGCTTTCAATGATGAAGTTGCAATAGGCGTCAAAGACGTTCCACTTTTCCCGCTCCTGGTCTTCGAGTTTCCGGAATTTCGCATTTTCCGAGGCTTCGTTGAAAATAGCAATGGCATGGATGTAATTGTCGGTATGCATGGCGAGCAGGAAGTAGTACTCCATGAAACGGAACCAGGCCTCACTGCCTTCCGTCATTTTCCGGAGGCAGGATTCGGCGTTCGCCCGGCCTTCGCGGTAATTTCTGAGGTGCAGGTAGGCCGACATCTTCTTGGCCTGGAAGATGGCCAGCTTGTCTTCCTGTTCGAAAGTGGAATGCTGCTCGATGTACTTTTCCCCCCGTTCGCACACTTCGATCATGGCCTCGAAGTCCATTAGCATTTCATAGCGGAATATCCACACCAGGTACATGTTGTAGAACACCACAGGAGAGTCGTATTGCTCCGAGAGCCCGACCAGCGCCTCACAGTAGGAGTCGATGCGCTCGGCCAGCCCCTTGTTCTGGGAGTAGGGCTTGTAATAGTTCAGAATGACCCGCTGGTACAATTCTTCAGAGCGGGTTTCGGCTTCCAGGATGTGGGCGTACTTCTTGATCAGGTCGTCGTACACTTCATAGTTGTGCTCGTCGCCTTCGCGGGCGTAATAATCCCGGAGGATGCGCGAGCAGTTGACGATGATGTCGGCAAAGTGGAACTTGAGGGCGGTGGTGAGCACCTGGCGGGCCAGCTGGGCCGCCGTATGGGGCGCGTCGTACCACATCAGGGTCTTAACCAGGGCCCATTCCCTGTTGCAGGAGTAATAGGCGCGGTCATAACCGGAGGCGTTGGGCAGGTTGACGTCCAGGAAAAACAAGGTGTTGAGCAGGCGTTTTCGGAAGCGGGATTTGAGCTGCCGGTATTTCGGGTCGGTGGGCGAGCAGCCGTACAGGTAATTGGCTGCATCGCGGTCGGACTTGAATTTGTTGGACATCAGGGCTTCGTAGAACTCATTGAACTTGCTGTTCTTGTTCTGAAGGGAATTGTCATCAAATATTTCGATTTTACGAACCTTTCGCTTGGTTACCACCCTGGATATTTCAATGAGGTTTTTCATATCGCTTGCTGTTTTCCGAAAAAATGTGACATTGTAAAAATTGCATTTTTTGTCAATATATTCAAGAAACAGGAGCTGCAGGAAAGGCTTTCTTTCCAGGAAGGGCGCCGGGGTATAGGGCGCTACCCAAAAAAACAGGGGCCTGCCATGGCGTGGGCAGGCCCCTCTGTATGTTTTTCCGCTTACTGCACCTGCCGGGAAAAGGCTTTTGGCGGGGTTGAACCCCTGTTTTGCCAGGTGGGCGGGCAGTGCGCGGGGGAAGCCGGAAGGCGCTTCCCGCTTTAGTATTCTTCTTCGTTGAACAGGAAGTCGTCTTTTCGGGGATAATCCGGCCAGATATCTTCGATGCCTTCGTAAATTTCCCCTTCGTCCTCCATGTTCTGCAGGTTTTCGATGACTTCCAGTGGCGCTCCCGAACGAATGGCGTAGTCGATCAGTTCGTCGCGGGTTGCAGGCCAGGGAGCATCTTCCAGGTGGTGCGCAAGTTCCAAGGTCCAGTACATAAAAATCTTCGTGTTTGTAATGAAAATACAGTACCCAACGCAAAAAGGCTGAAAGCCTCTTATCTCTGAATATTCTTTAATGGCGATTGGCTGAAAAAAATTCTTTTCTCCGTGAAAAGGAGGGCAGTACAAATTTTCGGCAAATGAAAAAAAACAACTTGGATTATCCAAACAATTTTTTCCAAAATTTTTACCGGCCGGGGTAACTCCTGATTATTTCGAAAGGGCTGTCTTTGTATCCTTCCGGGTGCTGGCCGACCGCTTCCGAATTGGGCGGGCCGGTGGGGTCACAGATGTAGTATGCCTTGTTCTGGTAGCGGAAAAAGCCAGGGCGGGCCTGTGGCAGCGCGAGCGCCACCGAGAGGTGCCCGGGATAGGCGACGACGGCCATGGGCAACTGGAGCAGGGCGTCGGCCAGCCTGATGAACAGGGCGCAACGGTCTTCACAGTCGGAATAGGGGTGCAGGAAAACCTCTTCGGCAGCCATGGGCTTGCTGTACCCGAAGCACTCCTTGTCTTCCTTATACGCGAAGGCGGAGCGGGTAAAAGAGGCCAGCAGGGCGGCCGCTTCCCACTCTGTTTTCCCTTCCAGCAATTTGCGCAACTGCGGTAGAAGGGATTCCGAAAGGGTGGCTGAAAGCGGAATGTCCAGATAGGCGCCTTCATCGATCAGCGGGTAATCGGCCATGTACTGCCGCACTGTTTCGTCGGCCGACACATCGATCTGGCGCCACTTGCCCTGAAAGGGGAAGCGAAGCTGTTTTTCGATTACCGTCGGCCGGAGCAGGGGTAGTTGCCCCAGTTTGAACGAAAAGGCGTGCCCTTTCGGGTTGGCCTGGAAGTCCAGCAGGTACAAGGCTCTTTGCCGGGCCGCAGCGCCGCGTTGAATATTGGTGAGGTTGACAAAATTGCGCCCCCTGTCTTCGATGAGCGGGGCTTCGAAGATGGCCTCCTGGGTGTAGGCAAAAATGAATACTTCGGAATCCATGAAGGCCAGGCGGGTGTCAAAGCCGGACCGTGAAAGGAGGAACCAGCAGGCCAACTCCCTGGCCAGCGGGCTGCGGCCGGCGTAAAGCTTATGCAAGGCCTTTCGCAGGAGTTGGTAATACAGCCAGTCGTTGAGCTGGAATATCTTTCGGGCCTGCTGCAGGCTCCGCAGCAGGGGCGCGTAATCTGTGGCGGACAGGGCGTTGAAGTGCCGTACGAGTTCCCGCTCGTTGACCGCAGCCGGCTCCGCCAGGGACAACATCTCCGGGTTGTAAGCCACCCGCAGGGTTTCGGAATAATAGGGGACGGAAACTTCCTGATAGCCCTGGGCGGCGGCAGGAAGCTGGAACTGCAGGATTGCCAGGAGCATCAGTCCGATCTGTCGGGGCATAGGACGCTGCATTTAAAACAAAAGCGCATCCGAATCCAGAGGATACGCTTTTGGCGAGGATGGATTTTGCTGCTATATGAGGTTCAGATGATCAGCATGGCGTCTCCATAGCTGAAAAAGCGGTATTCTTCCTTGATGGCCTGATGGTAGGCCTCCATGACCAGGTCAAAGCCGCCGAAAGCACAGACCATGATCAGCAGGCTGGATTTTGGGAGGTGGAAGTTGGTGACCATGGCGTCGGCGATGCTGAAGTCAAAAGGCGGATAAATGAACAGGTTTGTCCAGCCTTCTGCAGGTTTCAGCATCTTTTCGGCCGAAACAGCCGACTCGATGGAGCGCATGGAAGTCGTCCCCACGGCACAAACCCGGTGTTTGCCTTCCTTGGCGCGGTTGACGGTTTCGACGGCCTGGGCGGGGATGCGGAAATACTCGGCATCCATCTTGTGTTTCGACAGGTCTTCCACGTCGATGCTGCGGAAAGTGCCCAGCCCGATGTGCAGGGTGAGTTCGGCAAAATCCACGCCTTTGATTTCCAGGCGTTTCATCAGCTCCCTGCTGAAGTGCAGCCCGGCAGTGGGCGCCGCTACTGCCCCGACTTCCTTGGCGAAGACCGTCTGGTAGCGGTCGCGGTCCAGGTCTTCGGCAGGCCGGGTGATGTACTTGGGCAGCGGGGTATTGCCGAGCATTCCAAGTTCGTTGCGGAATTCTTCGTCCGGGCCATCGTAGAGAAAGCGGATGGTTCGGCCCCGGGAGGTCGTGTTGTCCACCACTTCGGCGACCAGCACTTCGTTGTCGTGCTTGTCGCTGAAGTACAGTTTATTGCCGACCCGGATCTTGCGGGCGGGGTCGACCAGCACATCCCACAGGCGTGCTTCGTTGTTGAGTTCTCGCAGGAGGAATACCTCGATCTTGGCGCCCGTCTTTTCCTTTTTGCCGTACAGGCGGGCCGGGAAGACCTTGGTGTTGTTGAAGATCATGACATCGCCTTCGTCGAAATACTCCAGGATGTCTTTGAAAATGCGGTGTTCGATCTTGCCGGTGTTCCGGTTGATGACCATCAACCGGGATTCGTCGCGGTTTTTGGCGGGGTATTGTGCAATTAATTTTTTGGGAAGCTCAAAGTCGAATTGTGACAGTTTAGTCCTCATTCTTTAGATGCTTTTTCGGATATCGGAGCGCAAAGATAATCAAATATGGCTGATGCTCAGCCGAAAGTGGGTTGAAATTATGCCCGCCCGGCAATTTCTGTTGCAGGGCTGCAAGGGCTTTATTCCTGCCCGGCCAGTTTCTGCCGGGCGGCGTCCGGGATCATCGATCTGAGCAGGCTTTCCTGGCCGGGCTCGCTTTCCATGAATGTCCACTCGCTGCTCCCTTCAGGTGCGATGGCAAACATGGCTTTTTCCGAGCGGATGCCGAAGCTGTTGTTTTCGGCCCTGAAATGCACATTCTCTGCTCCGTAGGTTGCCTCATAATTTTGCCTGATCGCCTCCAGGACGGAGGCTTCCTGATAGGATTGCGAGGTGAAGCGGATGTTCATCCGGGCGCTGTAGCCGATCAGGGCGAAGGATTCGCCGGCGTAGTTAACGGTATCCGATATCCGGAGCAGTTCGAAGCCCTTCATCTCGAATTCCACTCCGTTGCCTTCCATATCCCGGAACATTTGCACCATATCCTCTTTGGACACCAGGCTGAACAATTTGGGATAGAGCAGGTTGACGGTTTTATCCCAGTCTTTGCTTTTGGTAGCTTCGAAGTATTCATTCAGCCGCTGTTGTATGGCCTGCCTGGCTTCGTCCTGCCCCCGGGCGGCGGCCGCCAGGCCTGACGAGAGTACTAAAAGGATGAGCAGTTGTTTCATGTTAGCTTTTTTATGGTTTCCGCAATTTCCCGGGGGTCTTCCGAATAAGCAATTATTTTGTCTATCACCATGATTTCCATGAAGTTGGACCGCCTGTCAAAAGAACCCATATAGGCGTCATTGAAATAAAACTGCATATCGTCGAATAAAGATGCCTGGATCAGCTGAAAATTGTTGTCAATAGGCGAATAGGTTACGGCCAGAAAGCCGGAGGTTTTTTCCGCCCGCTGGCAGAGGAGAAAAACGGGGTACTCGAAGTAGGCGGCATTCCAGAAGCCGAAAAGGTTGGCCTCAAAGAGCGGATAGTACATTTTTTTGCAACGGCGCCCCAGATGCGACAAATACTGCTGCATTTCCTGCAGCTTGCGCTCCATTTTGCGCATGGGCAATTCTTCTTCGGCGAGTTCGCAGAAGGGAAGCCAGTTGCCCGAACTGAGGTCGAACCAGGCGACGTCCCCGATCCGGAGTTTGTAGTCGAAGCGGGGATAGCCCGGAACGACGTAACCCGGATAGAAATACTCCAGCTGGTTGTCCATGCAGAAGGCGATCTCCATCAGCATGGTGTAAATGCCCAGGCTGTAATTGTTGTGCCCGGGGTCGTAAATGCCCATGATGCTTGCGGCGCTGTTTGCCCCCAGGTCGAAATAGCTCAGGGCTACGAGCTTCGAACCTTCGTAGACGGCCACTTCGAAGGTGTTGTAAATATTGCGCTCATCGCCGTCGAGCAGGGAATCGCGCAGGCTGGGCGCCAGCATGCCGGAAAAGGTGGCCCTGTACTTTGCGTACAGTTTTTCCTTTTCGGCAGTAATGGAAGCCTGCCTGAACTCCGTCCGGAAGCGGGCCTGGTTGCGGCGTATGATCCGCCTCAGGCTTCGGCTGAACTGGTATCCTTCCAGCGCCAGCCGAACCCAGATGGCGGAATAAAAAGAGCGCCCGAAACACAGAAAATGCGTAGTGAAGATAGACTGCCCCATGCGGTACCAGCCCCGTGCCAGATAGGCATCCAACTCCCCGGGCGGCATCGTTTCAGGATAGTGTTTTTCTGCAAACATGAGTGGGCGTTGACGGTACAGGCGGCCAAACTAACAATATTTCGGCAAAGGACATTTGGCGCTTTTCGAAAATATCGCTGAATTTTCCTTCGGCAGCCCGTTTCCATCAGCGGCAATGGGGCTTTATCGCCTGCAAGGCTGCCTCCGGCGACAGCCCTTCTCCAAGGCGGCCGAACAGGGCTACCGTGTGGGTGCAGAGCTGCGAAGGCCCCTCCAGCAATTGCCTGCAGATGCCGGGATGGCTGGCGCCAAAGCCGAAAAAACGGCAGTTGTAAAGGCTGTATGCCTGCCTGGCCGGCTCGAAAACAGCCAGGGGGCAGATGTCCTCCGCTGAAGAGGGGGCGGCCAGCAGAAATACGGGGTGCTCCAGGTAAGGGTAGGGGCGGCTGTCGTAAAAGCGAATGTCGAAAAAGCGGTAGTCCAGCACGGCGCTTTTTATCCCTTCGGCATTCAACGCCCCCTGAAGCAACTCCAACTGTTGCCTGATCCGGTTGACGGGCACATCGGCTTCGCGCAGCCCGCTGAATGGCTTCCACCCTCCGCTGAACAGGTCGAAGTACTCCAGCGGCCCGGCCCGGTGTTTGTAGTCGAATTCGGGGTAACCGGGCACTACGTAACCCGGGTAGTAGTACTGCACGCCATGCCTGCGGCCGAAGGCTATTTCCACCAGCATGGTGAAAAAACCGGGGCTGTAAGCCCGGAAGGCCGGGTCGTAAATGCCCTGCTTGCTGTAAATACTCGTTTTTCCAAAGTCGAAAAAGCTGAACGCCGCCAGCCTGCCCTCGTGGTAGAGTTTGACTTCGCGGGTGTCGAAAGCCAGCCCTCCGGCCCCGTTGTCCAGCATGCCCGAAGCCGGGCTGATGGCCCGCCCGGGAAACTGCGCGGCGTAACGGCTGTTAACTTCCTTTTTCTCATCGTCAAAAACGGCCGGCGCTCCGGCTTCGATCTGAAAAACGGCCTCGTTGCGGCGCCACAACCGCCGCTGGCTCTTGCTGAATTCGCGCCCCTCCAGCGCCAGCCGGGTGGGAAGGGTGGAATACAGGCGGCTGCCACCCCGTGCAGGAAAAAACATGAAGTGGGAAATATATATGGATTGCCCCATGCACCGCCAGCCTGCCGCCAGATAGGCGTCCAATTCCTCCGCATCCACCTTTTCGGGGTATCGTATCCTGGAAAACACCGCTTGTTTTTTTGACATTAACACGTACTGCACCCCGGTAGTTTTAATGAGGCCGGAAGGCCGCCGGAAGGCTTGCCCCGCTCGCAGAGACGGGTTGGGCCAGTACCCCAGCATTCCAGCATTTCAGAGGCGCCTTCAGCAATACGGCAATAGGCGCCCTTTTTGTAAGCTTTCCGCCCACTTGGTTGGAAGGGGAAAGGAAATTCCAAAATTTGATTATTTTTGGTCGGTTTCTTCGGGAACATCGAGCCGGAAAATAGCACCCCCTGCGGCATTACTGATCACAACAAATAACATCAAAAGGCGAAATATGAGAATATTCCTGACTATCCTTTCCTCTCTTTTCCTTACCGCCTCCCTGTTTGCACAACCGGCCAACGATGACTGCGGCGGGCTGATCGGCCTCGGGGTGCTGCCGGCTTGCCCGGATGAGGTCTTTACCAACGTGGGCGCCACGGCGAGTAATATCGGCTTCGGCAATATCCCCACCTGTTTTAACGGCGGGAGCGTGGCCAGGGACGTCTGGTTTTCCTTTACGACCAATGACACCCTGATCGACATCTCCATCATCCTGCAGGGCTCCGATCAGGGCCCCAACGGGCCCATCACCAACCCGCAGATCGCCCTTTACCGGGGCGATTGCTCCTTCAACAACCTGGCCGACCTGGGGTCCTGCATTTCCGCCCCCGCCGGCGAGAACCAGTTGCAGCTCGACGTGCTGGGGCTTACGCCCAATACCACCTATTTTATCCGCATCAATGATTATTCGGCATCCGCAACGCCGAATTCGGGAGATTTCACCCTCTGCATCCAGGAATACGTGCCGGCCATAAACATCGGCAGCCAGCCAAGCACAACAGCTTGCTTCGGCACGCTGTACGACTCCGGAGGCCCCGATGGCGACTATGGCAACTCCGAAAACCACACCTTTACCATCAGCCCTGCGGATTTTCACCAGTGCATCGAGATCACCATCGTGGGCCTGATGCTGGAAAACGGTTTTGACTTTCTGCGCGTTTATGCGGGCAACAGCACCTCGGCGCCCCTGATCGCCAGCCTGACGGGAACCAGCACCGGCGACACCTACACCATACAGGCGTCTTCTCCTTCGGTGACCCTGCAGTTCAGCTCCGATTTTTCAGCGGTTGGCTCCGGTTTCGAGATCACCTGGGAGTGCAGCCCGCTGGAATGTGACGGCTCTTCCATTGATAACCCGACGATAATTACCGGGCTGCCCTTCAACCAGGGAGGGTATTCCACCTGCGGCGCGGCGGCCACTTTCGCCACTTCGCCCTGCGGGAGCACGCCTTTCCTCAACGGCCCGGAATACGTGTTCGCCTATCAGACCCAGGGCGGCTTCTGCGCGCAGTTGCAGCTCACCAATGCCGAAGCCGGGACCGGCATTCTGGTGCTGGACGGCCCGCCCGACGACCCCGGCACTTCCTGCCTGGGCGCCAGCCCCAACGGCACCCTTTATGGTGTGAACTTCCAGGATCCTGGCACCTATTACATCGTAGTGGCTCAGGCCAACGGCTGCACCGACTTCGGGCTGTCCATCGTAGAAGACCAGTGCAACCTCGACCCTTCGCTCGCCGGCGCCCTCTGCAACCCGCTCAACGGCTGTATCGACCCTTCGGGCCTGCCGTCGGTGTTCAACTTCAACCAGGGCTTCCAGGATATCCAGTTCAACCCCGGCATCAATGACGGCTGCTGGGTTAACACCGGCTCGGCTCAGCCCAACTACTACTGGTTTACGATCGAAGCACAGGCCGCCGGCCCCTTCGGCTTCATCGTGGAAGCCGCCAACCCCGGCGAGGATTCCGACATCGACTTCAACGTCTGGGGGCCCTTTGATTCCCAGGAGGTTTGCGAAAACCCGCAGTCCATTATCAATTACATCAATAACAACCAGCCCATCCGGTCTTCCTGGGCTGGCGGCGCCGACCCCACCGGCCTGGCGCAGTTCAATACCATCGGCGAGCCCGTCACCGACCCCTATGACTGCAACCCCGTGCCAGGCGCCAACGGCGACGACTTCGCTTCGGTCATCAACTGCCAGCCCGGCCAGGTTTACGCCGTGCTGATCAACGACTGGGGCAACGACATCGAAAGCGGCGCCATCTCCGTCGACTGGTCGCCATCGTCTTATGACGTGCTGGCGCCCATTCCCACCGTAATAGCAAGCAACGATACGGCCATCTGCTCGGGCGAGTCCGTGCAGTTGCTGATCCAAAGCTCGATTGACAACATCACCTGGCTGAAGGATACCACTACGCTTTCCTGCCTCGATTGCCTCGACCCCATCGCCTCGCCCCTGGAGTCCACGGTTTACGTGGGGGTGGTGGATGCCGTTTGCTATCAGGATACGGTCGAGGTGCTGGTGCAGGTGTTCGATGTCGATGCCGGCCCGGATGTGACCGTCTGCCGCAATGAAGAGATCCAGATCGTGGCGGGCAGTAACTTTCTGAACGCTACCTACACCTGGACGGCGCCTGCCGGCGTCAGCCTGAGTTGTACGGACTGCCCCGCCCCCTTTGTGCTGGCTGAACAGGCCGGAGCCTATACGCTTTCCGTTACGCTTCAGGGCCCGGGCTGCACCCTCACCGATGCTATGCAACTAACGGTGTTGCCGCAGAACGCCGCTCAGTACAATATCAGTGACGATTTGCAGATATGCCTTGGGGAAAGCGCTAACGTGGGCGGCGCCCCGGTTGCCGGCGTATCTTATGGCTGGACGTCGAACCCGCCGGGCTTCGCCTCCAACCTGCCCAACCCACAGGTGGCCCCCGATACCACGACAGTTTACTACCTTAGCGCCAGCAACGGCCAGTGCCCCGTGCCCTCGCTGGACAGCGTGCTGGTCGTCGTCGATACACCCCCTCTTGTAAGCATTTCCGGCGATACGGCCGTTTGCCAGGAGGAACCCATCATTCTGGGCAATACGGCCATCGAGCCCGGGGTCACTTACACCTGGAGCGGCCCACCCTCCATCGAAGACCCCACCGACCCCAACACTATTGCGTTCCCGCAAGGTGAAGGAACCTATACACTGACAGCTGTCCGCGGCGCCTGTACGGTTACGGAGTCGTTTGAGGTGAGCATCACGGAAATCGCCATCGACATCCTGGACGCCAATATGGGTTTGGCGCCCGACACCCTGCGGATATGCAGGGGGGAAACCGTCAACCTGTTCAGTTCCATAGTGCCGGATGACAGCCTGACGCTCTGGACAGGCACAGACCCTGCCTTTAATTCAACACAGGCCGCTTCCATTTCGGTAATGCCGCAGTCGGTAGCCACCTACTACGCCCAGGTGGCCGTGCCCGGCTGTTTCAAAATCGATTCCATAGTGGTGCTGGTGGACTCCCTGCCTTCCAATATGGAGATCATGCCGGCGGATACGACGGTTTGCCAGGGCGAATTAGTTTTGCTGGCCTCTCCGATCTACGACCCGGCCGACTTTCCGGAAATCAACTTCCAGTGGATCGAGGGCCTTGGCTTCCAGACTCCCGATACTTTGTATAATATGGTCATTACCGGGCAGGATACCAGCAGGTATGCCCGCTTTGCCAGCAGCGGAGTGTGTATTGATACCAGTTTCGCTCAGGTTAATGTCATCAGGACGGATCAGATTTCGATTGTCCCGCAGGATACTCTGGTTTGCGCCGGGCAGCCTGTTCAGCTGGATTTGATGCTCAGTTTTGAGCCCACTGAAATCGAATGGATGAGCGACCCGCAGGGCCAGATGAGTTGCACGGATTGTGAAGACCCTGTGGTGACGCCTCTTGCCAACACTTTGTATACGGTTCAGGCCAAGGTCGAGAACTGCCCTGCCAGCGCCGTGGCCATCGTGCGGGTGGCGCAGCCGCCGACTTTGGGAGTCGTGCCATTCCTGCAGGTTTGCCTCGGCGAATCGGTTAGCCTGAACAGCGCCTTTGATCAGCTTTCCCTGTACGAATGGACATCAACGGACCCGAATTTCGGGATCGTCAATGAACCTGCGCCCGTCGTTTCGCCTACGGAAAACCAAACCTATACCGTTGTGGCCGATAACGGGATTTGCCCCCCGGTCGAAGCGCAGACTACTGTCGAAGTCATCGGGCTGGTCAACCTCAGCATTACACCCTCTGCCGACTTCATTTGCTTCGGCGATGAGGTGACGATCACCGCCCAGGCGGAGGGAGGCTCTTCAGGGGACACCTTTACATGGCTTGCCTCCGACGGCTCCACGTATGGAGGAAGCACCATCACCGTGGCGCCGCCCTCCACGACTACCTATTTTCTCACTTACGTCAGCGGCGCCGGCTGCGAAACCCTGAACGATGAAGTGACGATAGGCGTCGAGGAAGGTGTGTTCATCGATAGCCTTGTCGTTTCACCCGACACGGTGCCGATGTATTTCCTGGGCGATGTGGTTACCTTCACTGCCGGTTACACCTCGACGCTGGAAAACCTGCTGGTCGAATGGTACCGCAACGATTCGCTGATCGCTTCCGGCGTGGATCTTCTGCAGCTGGAAGAGACCCTGGTTGTGGAGGATAGTGTGCGCTACACAATGCGCATCGAAACCCCGGCGGGCTGTATTTACGAAGAGAGCCGGACGATTTTTGTCAAGAGCCCCGTGGTGAAGGCTCCCAATGCCTTCACGCCCAACGGTGATGATGTGAACGAAACTTTTGACATCGTTTTCCAGGGCA
The DNA here is from genome assembly GCA_963169455.1 of Bacteroidota bacterium. Classification (GTDB taxonomy): domain Bacteria; phylum Bacteroidota; class Bacteroidia; order Chitinophagales; family Saprospiraceae; genus JACJYE01. The sequence continues at coordinate 43,773 of CAUJDW010000149.1, forward strand.
GAAGGGAGGCGGTCACTATCACTACCTTCCGGGTTTATAACCGCTGGGGCCAGTTGGTTTATGACAACGATACCCCCGATACGGGCTGGGACGGAAGCTTCAAGGGCAATCCTCAGCCGTCCGATGTGTATTTCTACGTCATCGGCTACCGGCTGCTGAACGGCTTCGAGCCGGAGCCGCTGAAGGGGGATGTGAGCCTCTTGCGGTAGGACAGCTAAATAAAGTGGGAAGTGGGAAGGCGCAATTCGGAAACGTTTTCCCACTTCCGGCTTCCCATCCCGGCCTCCTTGCAGTCGGTACGGGACTCCCTTCGTCCGCTTCCCATTTCCCACTTTAAAAAGGCTGTCCTAGTCCCCGAGTAGCCCTTCCAGTTCCTCTTCTGTTTGCCGCAGTTTCTTTCTGCACTGGGCAATCAGCTCGGCTGCCCGTTTGACTTTCTCGGAGAGTTCATCCACAGTCAGCTTGTCTTCCTGAAGTTGTGCAACGATCTGTTGCAGTTCTTCCATGGCTTTTTCGTAGTTGATCTTCATTTTACCTGGCCTTTTATTTCCCCATCGCTAAAGCGCGCAGTAAAAGTGTCTCCGGTTTTGAGTTCTGTGGAGGAAGCAACGGTTTTTCCTTCTTTGAGCAAGATACTGAAGCCTCTCTTAAGCGTTGCTTCCGGGCTGGTAATGGCAATGAGTTGCTCCAGTTGATCGAGGCGTTGCTGTTCCGTTTTAGCCCGCACCCGGCACCATTGCGGTACGGCTTCGGACAATTTATCCAGTTTAAGTTGTTGTTGTTGCAGGCGCTGACGGGGCAAAAACCGCAGGGCTTGTTCCATGCGTTCCAGCAAAACGGCTTGCTGGCGGAAACGGTGGGCAGCCAGGAGGCTGAGTTGTTGCCCCAGTTGCAAAAGGCCGCCCTCGAACTGCATGTTCCGGCCGACGATAAAATCCGCGACGGCTGTCGGCGTTTTCAGTGCCGTATGCACCACCTTGTCGAGCAGCACCTCGTCCACTTCGTGGCCGATGCCGCTGAGGACCGGCAGCGGCATTTCCGCCACCGTTTTACAGATTTCGTAATCGTCGAAGGCGGCCAGGTCGAGCCGGGCGCCGCCACCGCGGATAATGGCTACGCAATCGAAGCGCCACCGCTGCCTGGCGATTTTGCTGAGCTGGTGGCTCACCTCTGCAGATACCTGTTCACCCTGCACGGCGGCAGGGTAGAGGAGGCAATCGAACTGATAGCCATAGGGGTTTTCCCGCAGGTGCTGGAGGAAGTCCTGCAGCCCGGCGGCCCGTTCGGAAGTGATGACGGCAATGCGCTGCAGGGCCAGGGGCAGGTGCTGCTGCCTGTTTTTGCCGATCAGTTGTTCGGCTTCCAGGCGTTCGAGTATCTTTCGGCGCCGCAGTTCCAGTTGCCCCAGGGTGTAGGCGGGGTCGATGTCCTGGACGACGAGCTTCAACCCATAGCGTTCGTGGAAATCCACGCTGGCGAGGAGCAGAACTTCGGTTCCTTCCTGCAGCAGTGAATAGAGGGTGCTTCCGATTTTGCGATGCAGCTGGCGCGCCTGCCGCTGCCATAAAACGGCTTCGGCCCGCGCCACGACTTCGTCGCTGTCGCCGCTTTTCTGGACGAGGCTCAGGTAATAATGGCCTTTGGATTCCGCCAGTTGGGCGATCTCGCAGCTTATCCACAGGGGGTCCGGCAGGTTGAGCGCCAGCACCCTGCGGATGTATTCGTTCAGCTCGAAGAGGGTGTGTTTTTCCACAGGTAGAAGGTCGTAAGGTCATAAGGCTTGCCCGGCTCGCAGAGACGGGTCGTAAGGTCGTAAGGCTTGCCCGGCTCGCAGAGACGGGTCGTAAGGCCGTAAGGCCGGTGTGCTGGCTTACTGGCTTACAGGAACCTCCTCTTCCTCTTTAGGGCGTTCTCCGAAGATGGTCTCCAGGTCTTTTTGGAAGACGACTTCCTTTTGCAATAGCAGGTGGGCCAGGGCTTCCAGCTCGGTGCGGTGGTCCTGAAGTAATTTTTTGGTGCGCTGGTAAGCGTTTTCCACCAGTTTGCGCACCTCCTCGTCGATTTTTTCGGCGGTTGCTTCGCTGTAGGGCCGGTGGAGGGATTGCTCGTACTGGCCGGTGCTGTCGTAGAAACTGATGTTGCCCAGTTCCTCATTCAGGCCGTAATAGGCAACCATCATATAGGCTTGTTTGGTGACCTTTTCGAGGTCGTCGAGCGCGCCGGAGGACACCTGGCCGAAGACGACGTCTTCGGCAGCGCGGCCGCCCAGGGCGGCGCAGAGGCGGTCGAGGAACTGGTTTTTGTTGTAGATGACGTTTTCCTGGGGCAGGTACCAGGCGGCGCCAAGCGAGCGGCCGCGGGGCACGATGGACACTTTGAGCAGGGTGTCGGCGTTTTTCAGGTACCAGCTGGCAGTGGCGTGCCCGGCCTCGTGGTAGGCGATGACTTTTTTCTCGCCTTCCGAGATTATTTTGCTCTTTTTCTCCAGCCCGGCGATGATGCGGTCGGTGGCATCGTAGAAATCTTTCATTTCGATGGCGTTCTTGTCCTGGCGGGCGGCGATGAGCGCCGCTTCGTTGCAGACATTGGCGATGTCGGCGCCGGAGAAGCCCGGAGTCTGGGCGGAGAGGACTTCGAGGTCGATGTCGTTGCCCAGCTTAAGCCCTTTGGTGTGGACCAGGAAAATGGCTTTTCGCTCCTTGAGGGTGGGCAATTCCAGGTATATCTGCCTGTCGAAGCGGCCCGGGCGCAGGAGGGCGCGGTCGAGGATGTCGCCGCGGTTGGTGGCGGCCAGGACGATGACGCCGGTGTTGGTGCCGAAGCCGTCCATTTCCGTGAGGATCTGGTTCAGGGTATTTTCCCTTTCGTCGTTGGATTGCAGGGAAACGGCCTTGCCACGGGAGCGGCCGATGGCGTCGATCTCGTCGATGAAAATGATGCTGGGCGAATTTTGTTTGGCTTTCTGAAACAGGTCCCGTACCCGGGAAGCACCGACGCCGACGAACATCTCCACGAATTCCGAGCCGGAGATGGAGTAAAAGGGCACGCTGGCTTCGCCGGCCACTGCCCGCGCCAGCAGGGTTTTGCCGGTGCCGGGAGGGCCTACGAGCAATACGCCTTTGGGTATCTTGGCCCCAAGGCGGGTATAGCGGCTGGGGTTCTTCAGGAAATCCACCACTTCTTTGACTTCGACTTTGACTTCCTCCAGGCCGGCTACGTCGTCGAAGGTGACGTTGCTCTGCCCTTTTTCAAAGAGCTTGGCCCTGGATTTGCCGAAGTCGAAAATATTGCCGCCGGCGCCCCCGCCGACGCCGCCGCCGCCCATCCGGCGCAGGATGAACATCCAGATGGCGATGATGATCACCAGAGGGAGCACCCAGGCCAGGATGCTGCCCGTCCAGTTGGTGCGGTTGACGTATTCGACCTCTATCCGGTTTTCCGGGGAAATGTCCTGCTGGGCTTCATCCAGCTCTTTTTCAAAGCTTTCTATTGAACCGATGTTGAACTTATAGTGCGGGCCAGCCTCGCTGGGTTTGATGCTGGCGTAAGGGCCCTGCCCGAGCTTTTCCTTTTTGATATAGATTTCGGCCACTTCCTTGTTGACAACGGTTATTTTGTCCACGTCCTGGCTGACGAGCATCTCTCTTTTGAAGGAACTCCAGGATATTTCCCTGGCGTTGTTGCTGTTGAAGTAGAAAAAGATCTGCCCTACCATAATAGCGGCCACGACCCATAGCAGCCAGGATGGAAAACCCCCGCCCGGCCTACGGCCGCCGCTTGAGCTCTGTTGCTGGTCGCTGTCTTCGTTGTTTTGCCTGAATTCTGCCATGCTGTTCTTTCTGCTTATACAAAATGTAAACCCGGCGCCAGTGGGCTAAGTTCAGCCGGAATTCAAACCAGCCCTTCATCCATCTCGTCACAAACCAGGGGGTAAATGGCCCGGAACAGGCAGGCGGTTTCCCGGACCCGTGCTCTGGCTTCCTCCCGCCTTTTGTAATCTTTATACATGCCGATACCCCCGCCTCCGCTAAGCCTGCTCCAGATGGAGGGGCTGCTTTCGGATTCGATGGCGGGAATGCGGAAGGCCAGCTCTTTGATCTTCCTGCTGCGGAAATTATCGAGCAGCCAGGCCCGCAGGCTTTCCGAAAAGCTTTGAAAGCTCGCCAGCGCGGTTTCAAAATCGTCGCTGTGCTGCACGTCCTCGGCCAGTTTCTGGATGGTTTGAAAATCCTGGTGAATACTTGGCATGCTTGCTTGTTTCGTAGGGCTGCTGGAGCCTGTAATGCCAGATGCGCCAAACGCATCTGGATGCTTTCGATCAAGATAAGCTTTTTTTTAATTTTCAGGAAATTCCCTTTCTTTAAGCCAGTTCAGCAGGGCATCCCGCGCAGGGCCCTTCCGGAATACCCAGGCGGCCACATCCAGGTGGGTGCTTCCAGGGAGCGGCAGGAAGCTCGTTTTCGCCCGGTTGTGCGCTTTCATTTTTTCGGCAAAACAAGCTACGTTCTTGAAAGGCGCCATGCCGTCCTGTTCGCCATGTATGATCAGGGTGGGAATCGCGGTTTGGGCCGTGATATAATTGATAGGGCTGGCTTCCCGGAAGCTGCTTTCACTGCGCCGCCCGGCGAAGCCGCGGAGTATTGCCGAATCGGGCATTTGTTCCAGGTTCAGGGGGGCGCCCAGGGCAAAGAGGCCCCGCAGCCAGCTATCCGGAATGCCGGCCGGGGGTTGCAGCGCCGCCAGCGCCGCCAGGTTGCCCCCTGCCGACATACCGCCGATGACGGCCGGGCAGTGGGCCAGCCCATGGCTCTGAACCAGCCTGTATGCCGTTTCCAGCAGCTGGCCCAGGTCCTGCCGTACGTGCCGGTATCCATAGCGGGGCGCCCGCCGGCAGGAGGGGAGGATCACGGCGTAACCCAGGCTGCCCAGCAGCCGCGCATGGGCCCGGAATTGGCCGGGCCTGCCAAAACGCCAGCCGCCTCCGTGGAAGTATATGACTATTAAACGGGCCTTCGAAAGCCCGCCCGCGGGAGGGTGGAACAAAAAATACTGCCGGCTGTGATTGCCGTATGGGATGCGCTGGCCGTTAACGCTCCCGGGCAGGGATAACATCTTCCACCAGAACGAAGGCAGGCGCCACAACTCGTGCAGGAGGCTTCCGGCAGGGAAAAGCCGCAACCCCAGCAGATAAATGACAAATAAGGCTATTGGAAGAACTAACAGATATTGCCCGGCTTCCATGCGGAAATAATTTGTTACTTTCACTTTTTGTTGGTTTGCAATTTCTTCTTTATGAGCCTGCATTACTTCCTTTTTCCAGTTTTTTTTTTCGCCCTGTTGCCGCTCTGGGCTCATGGCGACAGCCTGGAGGCCTATGTGGCCCTGCAGCAGGGCGATCACTGCATCGAGTCGGAAGATTTCGGGGCTGCTGAAGCATACTACAGGCAGGCTCTGCCTTTTTTTCTCAGCAAAGGCAGCCACTATGAGCAGGCCTATATTTATTTGTGGTTGAGTGAGGCTTCCTATTATCTCTACGGCCATAAGCGGGCGATGAAAGAAGCGAAGGCCAGCCTCCGTATTGCGGAAAAATATCTCTATACCGACACGCTGTCCTTTTATTCAACCATACTGCAGAACATAGGCCTTTTTTATTCCCGGGCAGGGGACTATGATGCCCAGATGTTTTATTACAAGAATTCCCTGAAGGCCGCCCTAAGCTGCCGGGGATTTTACAGCCGGCAGGCCTCCGATGCGTACTTCAGTGTGGGGGCGGCCTATGGCCGGCGGGGCCGCTGGGGCCAGTTTATTGCGTACTCGGATACTGCTCTCCAGATCGCAGAGGCCATAGGCTATCAGGGTGGAATCGCCTCAGCATTGCTGAACCTTTCCTATGGCTTTGCCGAAAAGGAAGACTACGATAAGGCCATCCGTTACCAGCAGCGGGCGCTGGCGCTGACCGGCTCGCAATCGGAGCGCGCCCGGGGGCTGAACAATCTCGGGAGCCTGTATATCGATACCGGAGAGTACGCCAAAGCTTTGGAAAAGCTGAGCGAAGCGCTGGTTATGCGGCAAAAGCAAAAAGATTCGAATTACTTCTCGACACTGCTCAATATGGCCAGGGCGCATTCCGAATCCGGGGAAACGGAAAAGGCGGCTCTTTATCTCGACGAGGTGATCGCAAGCTTGTCAAAGGGGCATGAAAGCGAATCCGTTATGTTGCAGATTGCCCTCAACTACAAAGCCCGCCTCCTGGCCAGGACGGGCCGCGCTGCGCAGGCCGAACCTCTGGCCAGGCAGGCTTTGGAGTTGAAATGCGGGCGGCCAGACGTCAACGCCAGTAGCTGTATGGTAAAGGGGGAAGTTCATCTTGCCCTCCGGCAGTATGAAGCAGCCCTGGATGCCGTCCAGGAGGCCTGGCTATACCAGGCTCCCGATTTTGAGCCGGCGGGCATTTTTGCCAGCCCGCCCTGGCAGAACCTGGAGAGCGTTTCCCTGGGCAGGGCCATGCTGCGGCTGAAAGGCGATATCCTTCGGGAGTGGGGCCTGGCCGAGGGGAAAAAAAGCTTGCTGGACGCTTCCCTGGAAACCTTCCGCCGGGGTGATTCCCTGATCACATGGTCCCGCTATTCCTACCAGAACCGGGCTTCCCGCGACTTGCTGGCGGCCAATGCCAATGAACTGTATGCCGGAGCCCTGCACACGCTTTTCCATTTATACGAACAAACTGCCGATACGGCCTATTTTAACCTGGCCCTGGCTTACGTGGAGCAGAATAAAGCCCTATCCGTTCTGGAAAACCTGAACGAACTGTACGCCCGTTCCTTCCTGGGCATACCCGATGCCGTCGTTAAGGCAGAGCAGTCGCTTGTGGAAGACATCGATTTTTACACCAGGCAGCTGAAGCTTTCCCGGGGCGAGGCTGACGAGGAGATGCTTGGCCGCTGGGAAGAATCGCTTTTCCGAAAGCGGCGGGCGCAGGACAGCCTGCTGAAGGAAATCCGGTTGCGCCATCCCCGTTATTACAACATGCGGCATGGGCGCCAGGAGGTATCGCCTGGCCGGCTGCGGAGCGAGTTGCTGGCTGAAGGAGAAACCCTGGTGGAATATTTCCTCGACGGAGACTCCGTTTTCGTTTTGCTGCTATCGGCCGGGCAGCAGCACTTTTACCGCCTGCCCGCCCCCGATTTGGCGGAGCAGGTGGCCCTGCTGAGGGAAGCGGCCATTCAGCGCTCAGATACTTTTTATGCCCTGAGCCACAGCCTGTACCGCACCCTGGTGTTGCCTCTGGTGGATGATATTTCCGGCGGCAGGCTGGCCATCGTTCCGGATGGCGTGCTGGCTTACCTGCCTTTCGAGCTATTGCTCAGTGAGCCTCCTCCGCCACCGGATCAGGTGCGCCACGCGAGCATGCCCTATCTGCTGCGGGCATACTCCATCCGGTATCTCTTTTCGGCCGGTTCGGCCCTGCAATACCGGCTGCTTCAGGGCGAGCAGCGGGCCGGGCGGCGGGGCATTCTGGCTTTGGCCCCTATCTTTGGGCCGGATGGGGCGGGGAGTGGGCATTTTACAAGCCTGCCCGGGGCGCAGGCCGAACTGGACAGCCTGGAAACAGGGTTCAGCGGCTGGTTCTTCCGTGGAAAACGCGCTACGGAAAGCAATTTCAAACGGTACTCCCAATATGCCGATGTTTACCACATCGCGACCCATGCCGATGTCAACGACCTTCTGCCCGGCGCTTCGCGCCTGCTGCTGCAGCCCGGAAGCGGCGAGGACGGGGAGCTTTTCGCCTATGAATTGTACAAGCTGCGCCTTCCGGCCGGCCTGGCGGTGCTCAGCGCCTGCAATACCGGCATTGGAAAGATCAAGAAAGGGGAGGGGAGCGCGAGCCTGGCTCATGCTTTTGCCTATGCAGGCTGCCCCAACCTGGTCATGTCGCTCTGGCCGGTGCGGGACCGCGCCACCCCGCTGCTGATCAAACAATATTACGACAGGCTGGCGGAAGGCATGGACAAGGCGGAGGCCCTTCGCGCCGCCAAGCTGTATTGCCTGGAACACGATGAATTGTTCGCCCATCCTTATTTCTGGGGAGGTTTCTTATACGCCGGGAGCCGGGAGCCGCAGCCGCTGAAGCGCCGATGGAGCCCGGGAGCAGGGGCGGTTGCTGCGGCATCCGCATTCGCGCTGTTGGTATTGGCCCTTATAGTTTTTTTAAGACGGAGCGGGCCTGTATGGCGTAGCGGTCCTGGCCGGATTTCAGTTCGCTGAACAGGCGTTTGGCCGTATCGATCTGGCCTCTTTTCAGATAGGCCAGCCCCAGGTACCAGGCTGCCGGCCTTTCGTATGCCGGAGAGCCGGGCCTTTGTTTTACCGCCGCCAGGTGGGGTATGGAGCCGCTCGCATCGCCTTTTCCGAGCAGCAGCAGGCCATAATAGAACCGCATTTCCTGATCGTTCGGGGCTTCTTCCAGCCAGGCGCGGGCCAGTGCTTCGGCCTCCTGGTATTGCCCTGTTTCGTAGGCCTGGGCCGCTGCCGCACGCAGGCCGCCGGATTGCCCTTCGGCTCTCCTCAGCCCGCTGTCCTCCAGCATAGCGCTGGGCAGGTACTCGAAGTGCCGGGCATATATTTTTTCGTAGGGCGGCTGTTGAAAATAGACAAAGTAGGCGGCAAGGATCAAAATGGCGGCGCCTGCCGCCAGGCCCAGCTTCTGCCGCAGGGAAAGCACCCGCCTGGCATTGCTGCGGACCGCAATCTGTTGTTCAAGCCTGCGGAAGGTTTCGTCAAGCGGCTTGCCGGCGGGATGGTACTGCAGGCCGGACAGCGCGCGGCGGGAAAATTCATTCCACTGGCCGGAATTGTCCGCCCATTCCTGTTTTTGGTGCTTGTTTTCCATTTCTTCCCGGGAAATGGATTTTCCTTTGGGGTTGAAATCGTGGCTCATGCTAGTTTCCCGATTAGGTTTCTGAGGTTTCGCTTGCCGTTCTGAATGTGGCTTTTTACCTCATTCATTGAGAAGTCTGCCTGTTCCGAGATTTCCTGATAACTTTTGTGTTCCAGAAAAAAAAGGATGATGCATTCGCGTTGGCCTTCCGGCAGCCGGTCAATGGCGTCGCTCAGCATTTCCAGGCGGCGTTCTTCATTATTATGATCCTCATCCCGGGGAAATTCCATAAAAATTTCCTCCTTAATTTCTTCCAGGCTGCCGGCCTGTTGCCGGGTTTTTTGTTTGAGCACTTTCAGGCAATAGTTCCGGCTTACGAAATAAAGCCAGGGCTCGAATTTCTCGATGTGGTATTGGCCGATCTTCTCGGGCAGCGATTCGAAAATATCCATCAGGCTGTCTTCGGCATCCTGGGCGTTTTTCAGGTAACTCAGGCAAAGGCCATACACCTTGTGGTAGTGCCGGCGGAACAGGGCTCCCAGAATAGCCGGCGAAGGCCTGCGTTTGTAGGCCTGCAGAAGTTCCTCATCAGCTTGTTGTTCAACTCGTCTTTTTTCCAGGATCATGGAAAGGCATTTGGTGCGTGGCCCTAAAATTAGGACAAATTCGGAAAAAACCGGAATTCATTTTTATTCTCCGGCAGGGGCTCTCCGGAAAAAAACGAAGCCATTCTTTCTGCCTATTTCCTTCAGTGCGCTGTTCTGCGCCAGCTCCGGAGCCCGGTGTACCTTTGTCACAATGTACGCCGGTTTGTCGATAGGGCCGTAGAGCAGGTTGTTGATGCAACCCATATCGGTAAAACAGGCCTGCCCTGCACGCTGGGGCTTTCCGTAAAACAGATGCGCATAGGACTTGTAGCCGAATGCGGCCAGGTGGCAATCTTCCTTTGATTTTTCCTTAAAAAATTCAATCGCTGCACGCTGGGAGTACCCCTCGATACGGCCTGCGAATGAGAAGAGCGACCACATCACGAAGATGGCTACTCCGCCATAAATCAAGCGGAAGCCGGCTGCCGGTTTCCCTTTTCGCATCAGGAAAAAAAATGCGCCGATCAGGATGGCCAGAAACAGGCCGGGCAGCATCTCCAGGCCCGTCCAGTGCACCCCGGCTTCCAGGTTGCCCTGTGCGAATGGGTCTTTGAAAACAGGCCTGAGCACTTCCGCCTGCATGCCCAGAATGGGCAGGGCAATGGTGGCCAGCACGAAAATGCCGCCGACAGCCCAGAAACCAAAGCGCATCCAGCCATTGAAGCGGATGCTCCCGTCCAGGAGCTTCTCCATGCTCAGCGCGGCCAGGTAGGTGAGCGGGAAATAGCAGAGCGAGGAATAGTGGACGATCTTGGACTGCACGATGCTGAACAGGATGAGGACGGCCCAGAAGAGATACTTCATCCAGCGGCGGAAATCCTTTTCGTGGGGCTTGTCGCCGCCGGGCAAGTGGAAAAAGGCCCTGATGGCGAAGATGGAAGCGGGGAAGCAGCCCACGAGCAACACGGCGAAATGATAGCCCGGGAAGCCTTTATGCCCGGCATCAGGGGTGCTGAAGAGCCGGTACTGGTACTGGAAGAACTCGATGACAAATGCCGGCCCGTTGGACAGCACCTCGGCTCCGAACCAACTGGAGGTGACCAGAAATGCCACGAGGGTAAAAAACAGGAACTGGGGTACGCTGACGTAAAGGCGAAACCGCTGGTACACCCAGTAAACACCCATACACAACACCACGATGATAAAAGCTGCCTGCCCCTTGGTGAGCATGGCCAGCCCGATCCAGAACCCGCTCAGGGCCAAATATCGCCATGGGCCGTGCGGCAGGGTAATGCCTTCGAATCCTTCTTTTTTCCAGTAAAAAAGGATGAACTGGTACAGGCCCAGGAAAATGAACAGGTTGAACCAGGGGTCTATAATGCCCGATTTGAAATACAGGAATGGCAGCACGGAGCCGAAGTAGGCGCCTGCCCATAACATGCCAAATCGGGCGCCCTTCAGGCGCTGGCCGATGCGGAAGAGCAGGGCCAGTGTCAGGGCCCCGCAAATGGCGTTGGGAAAACGGGCGGCGAATTCGCCGGCCCCCAGCAGTTTCATGGATGCGGCCTGCAGCCAGAAAAACAGGGGCGGTTTCTGGTAGAAGGGCTCAAAATTCACATAAACCCGGGTGTAGTCCTTCAAAATGAGCATCTCCCTGCTGATCTCCGCAAAGTTGATCTCGTCCCAGTCGAAAAGGTGAACACCGCCCAGGAAAGGAATGAAAAACAGGGCGCCAAGGAAGGCGAACAAGAGGGTGTACCGGCTGCGCAAATCCTGCCACATAAAACGAACGGCCTTTGTTGTAGGGCAAAGATAGGAGTTTAATACATCCAGGGGGACTTTTGACGGAATTCCTCCAGCAGCCTGCTGCGCCAGTTGCTCAGAGGGATTTGTTTTCCATTGCATTCGATCGACAGGATATCCAGCACCTCGTAGGTCTGCCGGCTGTCGCTCCAGCGATACCGGACGCGGAGGGTCGCCGGGTCGCGCGAGCCGTTGTTGTCGAAGTCGTGCTGCGGGTATTCGACGTGGATGTAGACCAGGTCGGGCGTGGGCTGGCCGGGCTGGGGGATGGATTTTTCAAAAAAGCCGAAAAAGTTGTTGACTTCTTCGTAGTTGGCGCCCCGTTTCCGGTAAACGGTGCCGGTGCACCCGCCTGACCCACAGTGGTTGGGCGATTGGATCTCCAGGAAAAACAGTTGATCGGGTGCAGCGCCGGGGCTAAGGGAAATGAAATTGAATTTGCACTGGTTGCAGGGAAATTCTGCGTTATAGTTGGCCGGCTGCCCTTTCTGGGCCGTGCACAACCCCAGCTTTTCCGCCAGCTGCACCTCCAGGCGGCCTTGCTGCGCCATTCCACTCGTCAATGCCGCGAATACTGAAAATGCGATCCCGATCAATTGCCTCATTGCTCTCCTGGACAAAAGTTAATGGTTGTTTTTCAAGGGTAGATTGCCTTTTATAAGCCCGGCCTCGCCGCCTTTGCCTGATAGGCTTCGGCAGCTCGGGAAGGGGTCGCCGGCTTGTTTGGCTGGGCCTAACTGGAGATGTCCTCTGTAATTGGGTGTGCAGATATCTGGCAGCAAAGATACCAGATGCCGGGAAAAGCCGCCATCTTTTTGCCAAATTTAATTTTCCCCGCTTTCGTTTGACGCTCCTTTGCAGCCCTGGCTGAAGCGGGAGCCTCCGGCTTTTGGGGAATTATGGTGTTTCCTTTCTGCTCAGTTGTCTTCGAAGTCGAAGTCCTCCATGTCCATATCCTCGAAGTCTTCATCATCGCTGTCGTACTCGCCTTCCATGGTGTCGACTACGGCGGTCAGGACGGAGTATTCGAAAAAGCGCTCGAAGAGCTCCCAGTCCAGGGGCTGGGGCCAGGTGCTCTCATCGGCGCACCAGTCTTCCAGCAGGTAGGAGAGAAATTCCTCACAATTTTCCCGGACCCATTCCAGTGATTCTTCAACAGAGTCAAAATCCGGAATGAGGAAAACATCCTGGCTGTCGTGCTTGTCCAGCTCTTCGTAGCTGGCCGGGTCATCGGGGAAGATAGCGTTGACCCAATCGATCAGCGCCGGCTTCGGGCGGGTGATCAGGGCATTCCGGTTGATGGTGAAGAAGTCATTCATGGTATTTCATTAGTAGGTACACCGCCAAAGGTAGGGTTTGCCCGGGAAATTTGGTGCAGTTTTTTGACTTTTTCGCAGCAGGGCGGGCCTGGAGCCTGAGCCCGAAGGATTTTTTAAAAAAACCCTCAGGCCGCCCGCCTGATCCGGAAAGGCGCCGCAGCAAACCACAGCAGCATTCCGGCAGCCATGAGCACTTTATTGGCCTGCATGGAAATGGCCCCGTAAAACAGCAGCACCGATGGAACGAGCGTCAGGGCAAGGCCGGTGAATGCCAGGATGCCGGAGATAATTCTTTTCATGCCGGTTTGGTTTTTAATTGTCCGTAGGAATTTTGAATAAAATAACTCAACCCGGTGTACAGCGCCACGGCGACGAACCAGCCGGGCAACCCCAGGAAGAACACTTCGAGCCCGAACCACAGGTTGATGAACAGGCAGGCTGCCAGGGTAAGGACCCAGGCGCCGGCTGCCGCCCAGTTGGCCTTCAGCCCGGCTTTTTCAGCAAAATCGCTTTTCAGGCCGAGTTTCGGCAGCAGGTAATAGTCGATGAAGATGACCGCTCCCATGGGCATGAGCAACAGGCCGTACAGGGCCACGAAATCGAGCAACCGCATCACCAGGGCGGGAAAACAGGCGGCAGTGGTGGTGATCAGCCCCACGATAAGGGTGACTTTCCAGGTTTTGGAGCGGGGCATAATAGCCTGAACGGCCAGCCCGGCCCGGTAAATGGTGGGGTTGGCGGTGGTCCAGCCGGCCACGATCACACAGGCGGCGCCGGTGATGCCGGCGGCGTAATAGGCAATGGGGCCGGGGGCGAATTCGAGGCTGTTCTGGCTCTTCTGAAGGAAAACGGCATACAATATGCCCGAAGCGATCCAGGCCAGATAATGCCCGACGAACATGCCGCCGGCGGATGTGAACCCGGATTTCCAGCTTCTGGCATACCGGAAAATGGAAAGATCGGCCATGCCGATGTGCATGGCCATATTGCAAAACCAGGCGAAAAACATCACGTGCCAGAAGCTGAATTTGGATTGCCCTGCCAATGGCGCGCCCGGCCATATTTTCGTTTCCGCCGCATGCCAGAAATCGCCGGGGCTGTTTACTCCAAGCTCGGGCAATACGGCTATGGCGGCCGCCAGAAATACCAGGATCATCCAGGGGGCGGCGATGTTGGCAAAGCGGGAAACCTGCTCATAGCCCAGGGTCGCGACAATGGTCGTCGCCATGCCGACGGCCAGCACGATCAGCACCCAGGCCAGGTTGGTGGGCAGCCAGTCCGTCAGCCTGGCCATCGGTATGTCGAAGGGTATGCCGACGGCAGTGGCGGAAACCGCGATCATCGAACCGGCCAGGAAGCAGAACATCAGCGCGTTGACCAGGTTGTAAACGAGCGTAAGCTGCTTGCCGCATATCTTCTCCAGCTTGTAGTAAAGCGTGATCCGCTCCTTCACGGCAATGGGGGCGCATAAAAAGGCCCAGCTGAGCACCGCCAGCAGGTTGCCGGCCAGCAGCCCGAAAACCAGGGCCCCGGCGCTGGCTCCGTGGGCGACAAAGAGGGGCCCGATCACGAATTCCGTACCTGCCGTGTGCTCGCCGGCGTACATGCCCAGAAAACTCCGCCAGCTCTTGAGTTTTGATTCCGGAACCGGCTCCCTTTCATATTCCTGAACGCTTTCCAGCCTCGCGGCCAACTTGCCTGCTATCATAGGGTTGGTTTTTTCTTTTATTTCCTGAACTGCCCGAGGATTACTGTCAGGCTCCTGGCGCCCTGGGCTCCGATGACCAGTGATTGTTCGATATCTGCCGTTTTGGAAGGGCCGGCGATGAACAGCCCGAAGCCGGTGGCGTCCACCTGTATCCGCCGGTAGGCTTCATGCATGTTCGCGACGATGGCGGCCGGGTTTAACAGGACGGCCAGGTGCTGGGTGATGAATGGCAGCACCCGCTGCCCGCAGTCCTGCTCGCTAACCCAGAGGGCGCCGTTTTCCGCAACGCCGAGCTGCGCGGCGATCACGGCGAGATCGACAGCCTCCAGTTTCGCCGGCGATTCCAGCGCCGCCAGGCCGATATTCCCCGCTGCGGCCGGCAGGGGAGAGGCGATGTTCTCTGCGGCAGGGAAAAGCTGCTTTATCAATTCGGCAAGGCCGGCATCGGGGGTTGCCTGAATTACCTGCCCGCCGCCCGATTCCACCATGTTGATAAAAGCGGGCAACAGCTCGCCTTTTGCTGCGAAGGGGGGGATTTGAGGCAGAGGAGCCTCCTCGGGCTTGTTCCGCCGTATAGCTGCAAGAATCTTGTCTCTGCTCATGGCCTGGCCCTGTTTTTCTGGTACCATTCTTTGAAACTGTATTCCGGGGCTTCGGGCAATTCCCGCCCTTTGCCCCATTCGTTGAAGCGGTTATAGAGCACGGCCCGCGGCAGTATGCGCAGCGCCCGCCGGGCCAGTTTGCCGAGAGCGCCGTACCAGCCCGGGCGGGCCATTATCCAGCCCGCCAGCTGCATGCTCCGCCTCTTCACCGCCGGCAGGCGCCCCTGCCCGGCTATGGCCTGCCGCCAGCGGTACAGTTGTTCGTGGATGTTGATCTTCACCGGGCATACGTCAGAACAGGAGCCGCAAAGCGTGGATGCGAATGGCAGCCCGCTGTAGGCTTTCAGGTTTATGCCGGGCGTCAGGATGGAGCCTATGGGGCCGGGAATGGTGTAGCCGTAGCTGTGCCCTCCGCTGCGCCGGTATATGGGGCAGGTATTCATGCAGGCGCCGCAGCGGATGCACTTCAGGGCGTTGCGGAAGTCCTTCCTGCCCAGCTGCGCCGTGCGGCCGTTGTCGACGATGACGATGTGCATCTCCCCGCCGGCTCTGGGGCGGTGGTAGTGGGAAGTGTAGATCGTGATGGGCTGCCCCGTAGCGCTTCGGGCCAGGAGCCGGGTAAAAATGCCCAGGTGCTCGGCCCTTGGGATGATTTTTTCAATGCCCATGCAATGTATCTGAACCGGAGCCAGGTGGGCGCCCATATCCGCATTGCCTTCATTGGTGCAGACGACAACGCCCCCGGTTTCGGCAATGGCGAAATTGACGCCCGTGAGGGCTGCCCCGGCAGCCAGGAATTTCTGCCTCAGGTGCCCGCGGGCCGCTTCCGTCAGGTATTTGGGGTCGGTGGCGCCTTTTTCGGTCTGAAGCTTCTCGTGAAACAACTGCCCTACCTCTTCTTTCTTCAGATGGATAGCCGGCATGACGATGTGGCTCGGCGGCTCCTCCTTCAATTGTATGATCCTTTCACCCAGGTCGGTGTCTACAACCTCGATGCCCCGCGCAGCCAGGTATTCATTCAGCCCGCATTCTTCCGTCAGCATGGATTTGCTCTTGACGAGCCGCTGCACCGAGCGCCTGGCCAGGATGCCGTGTACGATCCTGTTGTGTTCCGCCGCGTCGGCCGCCCAGTGCACCTGCACGCCGTTCTGCAGGGCCCTGGCCTCGAATTGCTCCAGGTATTCATCGAGCTTTGACAGCGCGTTGTCCTTAACCTGAGAAGCCAGTTCCCGAAGTGCTTCCCATTCGCCGACCTCCCGGGATGCCTTGTCTCTTTTGGAGCGGACGAACCAGAGTGCTTCGTCGTGCCATTGCGCCCGCTCTTCGTTGCGCAGGAAGTCGGCGGCCTTTTGCCCGTGCTGGTTCATAGCTTCGTCCCGTTTAGAATTTCTGCAATGTGTTTGACTTTTATTTTTTTCTGCTGTCTCCTGATGATGCCTTCCAGGTGCATGAGGCATGACATATCGACGGCCGTGAGCACTTCCACGCCCTTGCTTTCGTGGTCGGCGATCCGGCTTTTGCCCATCGATTCGGAAATAGCCGGTTGGTGAATGGAGAAAGTGCCGCCAAAGCCGCAGCATTCGTCGGGGCGGCTCAGTTCAACCAGCTCGATGCCTTTCACTTGCCGGAGCAGGGTTTCCGGTTTGGAGCTGTGTTCCAGCACCCGCTCCGAGCCCGAACCCAGGCGCAGCCCCCTCAGGCCATGGCAGCTATGGTGCAGCCCGACCCGGTAGGGGAAGTGGCTGTCGAAGGAGCTGGTTTGAAGTACATCGTGCAGGAATTCGCAGAGTTCCAGGGTATTCGCCCGGACCTTTTTCACCGCCTCGGTTTGTTCAAGGATATCGTAGTGTTTCCGGACGTGATAGGCGCAGCTTCCGGAAGGGGACACGATGAAATCGAAGCCTTTGAACAATCCGGCGAAGTGCCTGTAGGCGGCGGCGGCGTCCTGTTCGCAGCCGGTATTGGCCATGGGTTGCCCGCAGCAGGTTTGCCCCAGGGGGTATTCCACCCGGCAGCCCAGTTTCTCCAGCAGTTCCAGCGTGGCGATGCCTACCTGCGGGTAGAATTGATCGATGTAACAGGGTATGAACAGGCCTACTTTCACGGGTGCAGGGATTTTTGTTTTTGTATCAGGGTATTTTCAGGCAGCCGCCAATGCCCGGCGGCCATGGCCGCTCCCAGGGCGGAACCCAGCGGCGTTTCCGTGCATACCAGCTCATAGCCATCCAGTTGGCGGGCCAGTAGCCGAACGAAAAGTTCATTGTCGGCAAAACCTCCGTCGATGTAAATTTTCCGGATATTGCTGTTTCCCCTGGCCAGGTGGATGGCCTTGATTTGCAATCCGGTAAGCTCTCTGATCAGTTGGTGATAGGCTTCTTCATAAGAAGAAAAGATGCCGGGATCTGTTTTTTCGCCTGATTTTGCGAGCTCAGCGCCGGGCATCCTGATGCTTTCCCAGAGGAACACCGGCTTTTTAAAACGCTCCAGCTTCCGGAGCAGCCCCTCGTCCGGCCTGACTTGCCGGTGGCTTTCGTAAGGCTTTTGGAAATGCGTGGCTAGCCGTTGCGCCCAAATTTCGTATTCGTTGCCCAGGAATAGCCGCGCCGCCCGCACCGGCAAACCGTCGATGCGCAGGTAACTGAGGCAGTCCTGCTGCAGGCTGCTTTCGCTCAGCGCCCCGGTGCTGAAGGGGTTGAGGGTGATGCTCCAGGTGCCGGTGGAGATCAGCAGGAATGGCTCGGTATTTGACATGATATAGGGCAGCAGGGCGGCGGAACTGTCGTGGATGCCTACTCCAACCCGTAGGGCCTTTCCGCCGATAGTGGTTTCGAAGGTGGCGGCAGCAGGCAGGATCGGCGGGAACAGGCGGTTGATCCCTTCGCTGTAAACCCAGGGGTGATAATCCTTCTTCCGGAAGTCCCAAAGGCCGGTATGGCAGCCAATGCTGGTGTATTCGCTGGCCTGCCGCCCGGAGAAGAGAAAGGCGCAATACTGGGGCAGGTGCAGGGAGTGGCGGATACGGTTAAAGGTTTCCGGCTTCCCGTATTTGAGCCTGTACAGTTGCAGGCCCGAGTTGAGCATTCCCATAACCGGCGAGGCCGTCCGGGCTGCCCACTTGCCGGGCGGGCCGTATCGGGTGAAAAAATCGGCCAACACCGGTTCCGGCATCGGTTTGAGGTAATTGTAGAGGGGCGCCACGGGGTTTCCGGCCTCGTCCAGGTGCACGAGGGAAGCGCCGTAGGTTGAAAAATTGAGGAGCCTGATGTCAAATTCAGGCAGGGCCAGGGCTTCCCGGAAGGTGTTGTTCATCCAGGCTGCCAGTTGGCTAAGGTTTTCACAGGGGAAGCCGTCTTCGTCGGTGCGCTCTTCCAGGCAGGTGTATGCCCGGTAAACTTCCCGGAACTGCTCGTCGAAGAGGAAGAATTTTTTGTTGGTCTTGCCAATGTCGAAAATTGCGGCCACTTCCATTGTGCTGGTATTTACAGGCCCGTGGCCACTGTGGCGCGGCCCCTTTCTCCTATGAGGCGGTTTCGCACACCCAGGCTGCGGTAAAGGCCCAGCGGGTTCAGGGCTGCTCCGCTCAGAAGGCGGGCCTCGCCCAGCAGTGGCCGCAGGTCGGTGCGGAAGGCATCCTGAAGGATTTCCTGAGCGCGGGCCGGGTCGTTGTTTTCCTGGGCTTCCTCCAGCGCCGCAGCATCGACGAGCAGGGCCTGTGCATAAGCCAGGCGAACGGCCTCCAGGCTTTGAATGAGGTCCTCCAGGGGGTCTTTTACGTTGTGGCTGGCGTCGATCATCCAGGCCGGCGGCGGATTGCCTGCCGTATTGTTGTTCATGCCATAGACGAGTTCGTTGAAAATGAGGAAAAGCTGATAGGGCTTAATGCAGCCCACTGTCAGGTCATCGTCGCCGTATTTGCTGTCGTTGAAGTGGAATCCGCCCAGCTTGCCGCGCATCATCAGGGTGGCGACGGCTTGTTCGATATTGGTGTTGGGGAGGTGGTGCCCCAGGTCGACCAGGCTGTATGCCCTGTCGCCGCATTCGCTGGCCAGCAGGCAGGAGGTGCCCCAGTCGGGAATCACCATGCTGTAAAAACTGGGTTCGCAGGGCTTGTATTCGATGTACATCTTCCAGTCGCCGGGAAGCTGGCTGTAGATGTGTTGCAGGCTGTCGAGGGTGCGCTGAAGGGCGCGGCGCATGTTGTGCTGGCCGGGGAAGGACGCCCCGTCGGCCAGCCATACGGTGATGCTTTTGGAGCCCAGGGCCTGCCCGATCCGGATAACCTCCAGGTTGTGTTCGACGGCCTGCTCCCTGACGGCGCTGTCAGCATGGCAGAGGGAGCCGAATTTATAGCTGAGGGCCTGCCCGCGCTGATCCTGAAAGGTGTTGGAATTGACGGCGTCGAACCGGAGGCCCAGGGCCGACGCCTGCGCTTTTACGGCCGCGGCATCGGCCGGGATGTCCCAGGGAATGTGCAATGAAATGGCCCCGGCTGAACCTGTAAGGGCATGGAGCAGCCCGACATCCTCGATCTTTTGTTCCAGGCTGCCCGGCTCGCCGCCTATTGAAAAGCGCCCGAAGCGGGTGCCGCCCGCACCCAGCGCCCAACTGGGAATGGCCACCTGCAGCCCGGCCACCTGCCCGGCAAGCTCGGCGGCATCCAGCCCCCTGCGCCCGAGCTGGTGTTGGAGAAAGCCGAAATCTTCCCGATGGCGTTCCATCATGCGGGCATTATGGCCCTGGATGTGGTGTGCTTCGATTTTCATGTCCGCTGCTTTTTATCTGACGAATGCCGCCTCGATCCCTCCATCCACATTGATGATGTTTCCCGTGCTTTTCCGCAGGATGGCCGCCAGCGCAAATACCGCATCGGCTATATCTTCTGGTAGGATGATCTGCTTCAGCAGGTTCCGTTTGGCGTAGTGCGCCGGAAGGCCTTCTACTGTGATGCCGTATGCTTTTGCCCTGCCTTCAGCCCATGCCCCTTCCCATATTTTGCTGCCGATGATGACGCCGTCGGGGTTGACGGTATTGACCCTGATGTGGTCGGCGGCGAGTTCTGCAGCAAGCAGCCGGGCCATGTGCTGCTGGGCGGCTTTGGCCGTTCCGTAGGCGACATTATTCGGGCCGGCCGCCAGCCCGTTTTTGCTGGCGATGCTGATGATGTCGCCCCCGAAGCCTTGTTTTCTCATCACTTCCACTCCTGCGCGGGCCATCAGGAACTGCCCTTTCACAAGCACGTCCTGCAGCAGGGCCCAGTCCTCCTGGCTCGTTTCCTGCAGGGGTTTGGATATGGCCAGCCCGGCGCTGTGCACCACGATGTCCACGCCGCCGAATTCCAGGCAGGCCCTGGCATAGGCTTCGGCAACCGCCCCGGCATCGGTGACGTCGCACTGGGCGTAGGCGGTCATGCCTTTTGGGAAACTGCTATGGGCTTCCTTCAGGCGCTCTTCCGCGATATCTGCAAGCACCACGTTCGCTCCTTCGGCGGCCAGCTTTTTCGCAATCGCTTTGCCGATGCCGCCGCCGGCGCCGGTGATCATGGCTACGCGCCGGGATAAGGGTTTTTCCGGGGGTTGCCGTTGCAGTTTGGCTTCCTCCAAAAGCCAGTATTCGATGTTGAAGGCTTCCTGCCGGGGCAGGGCCGTGTACTCCGAAATGGCTTCGGCGCCGCGCATGACGTTGATGGCGTTGATATAAAACTCGCCGGCTACCCGGGCCGTTTGTTTGTCTTTGGAAAAGGTGAACATACCCACGCCGGGCCAGAGAATAACCACGGGGTTGGGGTCGCGCATGGCGGGGCTGTCAGGGTGTTTGCAGCTTTCGTAATAGTGGGCATAATCCCGGCGGTATTGCTCGAACTGGGGTTCGATCTGCGCCCTGACGGTTTCATGCGAACTCAGTTCCTCATCTGCCGGCAAATCCAGGGCCAGCGGGCTGATCTTGGTGCGCAGGAAGTGGTCCGGGCAGGACGTGCCCAGAGGCGCCAGTTTAGCCAGGTTCCGGCTGTTGATGAATTCCAGTACCCGGCCATCGTCCGTGAAATGGCCGATCATCCGGCTGTGGCTGGAACACAGTCCTCTCAGAATGGGGGCCAGGGCGGCAGCTTGTTCCTTGCGCTGCTGCGGCGGCAGGCTTTCCCGGGCCTGCCCGCCAAAGGCGGGCCCCTTTTTGCCCATTTGGTTCTCGATGTACAGGCTGGCCTGCTCGATCACCTCCAGGCTGTTCAGATAACAGGAATAAGAGGTGTCACCCCAGGTGAACAGGCCATGGCCTCCAAGCACGATGCCCCGGATGCCGGGGTTTTCTTCAAGGCGCCGCTCCAGTTGCAGCGCAAGATCGAAACCGGGGCGCTGCCAGGGCGCCCAGCCCATGCTGCCGCCCCATATTTCGCGGGTAATGGCCTGGCTGTCTTTCGCAGCAGCAATGGCGATCAGAGCGTCGGGGTGCAGGTGGTCGATGTGTTTGAAAGGCAGCAGCCCGTGTAAAGGGGTGTCAATCGAGGGAGCGCTGTTGCCGGAGCCGAACAGGCAGTGGTTGAACAGGGCTACCATTTCATCCTCGTATTGCAACCCGCGGTAAACCTTTTTCAGGGAACGCAAACGCCCGGTGTACAAACCAGCGATGCCCTTGCGGGTAAGCGTGCCGAGGTCTCCTCCGGAACCTTTGACCCACATGACTTCCACTTCCTCGCCGGTAGGCGGGTCTTTTTCAATGGTTTTGCAGCTGGTGTTGCCTCCCCCGAAATTCGTGATCCGCAGGTCGGCGCCGAGTATGTTGGACCGGTAGAGGAAGAGGGCTACCTCATCACCTTCCAGTTCGGCGGCTTTTTTTTCATCCCACAGGTACTGGACGTGTCCGAAGGTTTTTACTTTCATGGCGAATGCTTGACTTTTGGTTGAAAAGGGCTCCGGCTGAATCCCGGAGTTGGGCCAGGGCTTTCGCCCTGTGCTGTACCGGCTTTTTTAAGCGGGTGATCAGGCCGGTTATAAAAATAAGGAGTATTTTGGAAGAAGTTAATGATCGAAAAACACACGGCAATGAAAAAAGAATTTTTCTTCAGGTACTTCATGCTTATTCTGTTTGCCGTTTTCAGCCTGAGCGCATTCGCTCAAAAGCTGGAGAGCGGCCCACAGGTGCTCACCTTCCATTCGGATATTGACGACACCGAACAGCCTTATGGGTTATACCTCCCTGAGGATTACGACCCCGGACTGAAATATCCGCTGGTGGTCATGTTGCACGGCGCCGGTTCCAACCACCGCCTTGCCCTCCGGCGCGTTTTCGGGCAGACCAACCGGGACGGCGAAACGGATGTGGAGGCAAGCCGTTATTTTCCGCGCTGGAAAGGGCATGGCTACATTGTCGCCGCCCCGAACGCACGCGGCACGATGGGGTATCAGGGCATCGCCGAACAGGATGTGCTGGATGTGGTGGCGGACGTTAAAAAGCGTTTTTCCATTGACGAGAACCGCATGTACCTCACCGGCCTTTCCATGGGCGGGGGCGGCACGCTCTGGATTGGGCTGAGTTACCCGGATATTTGGGCGGCTATAGCTCCCGTGTGCCCGGCCCCTCCGGCGGAGGCTGCCGCCCGGGCGGGCAATGCATTCAATATTCCGGTGCACATCCATCAGGGTGGCGCCGACCCCGTGGTCAGGCCCGAAGGGGTCCGGGCATGGGTGGAAAACCTGAAAAGCAAAGGTGTGGATGTCGAATACAGCGAATACCCCGGCGTTGAACACGACAGCTGGGCCAACGCCTATCAGGATGGAGCCGTATTTGACTGGTTCGCCCGCTATCAGCGCAACCCATTCCCGGGCCAGGTAAAATTGGCGGCCGATCAGTTCAAACACAGCAAAGCCTATTGGGTTACATTTGACGACTTCAGCCCGGGAACCCTGGCGGAGATCGATGCCCGGTTTTTGGGAGAAAACCACCTGGACATCAAAACCGCCAACCTGCGCGCCTTTACCCTCCGCCTGGATGGGCATCCTTTATACCAGCGCGATAAAAGCCTGAAAGTCAATATTGATGGGAAGATAGTGAAAGCGGAAACGGGCCACGCCATCACTTTCCGGAAAAGCGGGGATCAATGGGAAAACAGCGCTTACTTCCCGCCCACACTTGCCAAGCGAAAAGGCATTGAAGGGCCCATGAGCGAAGTGCTCGCCGGCCGCCATGTTTATGTTTATGGAACGGGCGGCAACCCTTCCAGCGAGGAATTGGCGCGCCGCCGGCAGCAGGCGGAAAAAGCTGCAGAGTGGTCTTATTACCGCGGAGAATTCCTGGGGCGCATCATGGTGTTTCCCCGGGTTTTGAGCGACCAGCAGGTGCGGCCTTCCGACCTGCAGGAGGCCAACCTCATCCTCTTCGGAGACAAGGCCGCCAATTCGCTTATCGAACGGTTCAGCCAGCGCCTGCCCATGCACCTGGAGGACACTTCCGGCAATTATGGCCTGGCCTATATCTTTCCCATTGGCAACCGTTATGTGCTGGTCAATTCCGGGCGCTCGATCCTGGAATCTCCGGAGTCGGACAAACAGATCGACGGGCTGAGCCGTTATGCTTCTCCGGCCATCGTTTATGCGCTGAAGAAGTTCGACGATTATGTGCTGTTCAGCAAGGACAAAGCCATAGCCAACGGCCGCTTTGATGACAACTGGCAGTTGCCTCAGGAGGCTGCTGCTGTTTTGAAGGAAACAGGCGTCATCACAGTGCGTTAATGCTTTTCAGCATTCCGGGCAGCAGACGTCCGGCGCCTCGGTGAGCGGCGAGGTTCTCAGTATCCGGTGGCGCCCAAGTTCATCGCTGAGCGGGCTGGGCCGGCTTATGGTTTCCGTGGGCGCCGTGGAGCCAAGCCTGGCGCTGAATGCCTGTTTGTCCTCCTGGTTTACAAGGTGCGTTGCCGCCTGGGCCACCTTCGCCTGGCCAAGGCCCGAGATATGGTTGTGAATATTGGTGATCTGCGGGAGCGTTTCAACCACGAGGACGCTTAAAGGCGAATTCTGCGGCAGCCCGAACAGCGACAGAAGCTGCCGGGTTTCGCTGTTGGTCCAGACTGCAGTGCCGTACTTCGTGGCGTCTTTGTTCTTCTTGCTGAAATCCACCAGTTTGAACACATTGGCGAAATTGGAGGTGTTCAGTTCATAGGTGAAATGCTTTGAGGCAACTTCACTGAGCACCTGCAGTTCCTGTTCCGAATACTTTTCAAAGACATTTACCTCCCTTTCAGGCTCCACCTGGACGCGCCAGTCGAGCTGCCGGTCATCCAGCAGGATGTTCCGGTAGTCCAGGTTGTCAGCCTGTTTCACCTGGGCGTACAACAGGGCCCAAAGCTGGGTTCGGGGTGGGACGGCAGTGACGTTTTTGCCGTTATGGGCGGCAACCGCATAAGGGGCGGTTACCCACAATTTTTTCTCGTCCCTGTTGGGCATGCAGGTAAGCGCCGGGGCCGGGTGCTGAATGCCCGTGGCCCGCAACCTTCTGCCGAAACGCCCCTGCGCAGTGGACCAAACCATCTCGCCGCTGTTGGGGTCCCTGAAATGGCCTACCCGGAATTCATAGGTGAAAAAGCCGAACATTTCATCAGCATTGGCGTGCAGGCCGGGAGGCAAGGGCAGGAGGTAGTGCCGGCCGCTGGTGCTGCTCTTCTCCATGGGCTGCATGGCATGCAGGCCAGCCAGGTCGTTGGCCGAATCGGGCGTTATGACGCGGATGAGTTCCGGATCGATGGGCAAAGCGGGTTCTTCCGGAGCCACCAGCAGCTCGGGTTTGTTGTTGCTGATGAGCTGGTCGGGTGCGATGGCCAGCACGCGGGCAAAGTAAATGTCACCGGGGTCTTTTACCGGCTCCTCGAACTCTATCCATAGCTGGCGCTTTCGGGTTTCGGTGGCGGAATAGGCCTCGTTGCGCACATAGGGCGACAGGGCTATGCCCGCCGAAACGATTTTCGGAACCTGCGCGGGCGGCGTTGTAACGGGCAGCCGTAGTTCCAGTTCCTCTGCCGCATCCCGCTCTTCGGCATGCCCGGCCCTGAATTGGGGCGTGATCGCATAGTGGAGTTCGATGGTATCGGGGAAATCGGGCTCGTCCTGGCCCTCGGGCGTTGCCTTTTTGGGCTCCACGGCATCTATGAAAATGAAGCGTGTGAAGTTGCGCTGCGGATCGTGCAGCGACTCAAAAGATGCCGTGCGGATCATTTCAATATCCCCCACCACGGCATCGGCCGATTCCGGGGCTGCATCGCGGGAAAAACGCTTGGTGCGGGTAATGACAAAACTTCTGGTTTCAAGGGCGTTCCACATCCAGTCCCTGTCAATGACAAAGCTGATGCAGCACAGCCAGTGGTTGATCAGGTCTCCCTTGGAAGCAAAAGTGAGGGAGGAATTGTCCGGCGCCAAAGTATGCCTGATGCGGCTGGAACAACCAAACACCACGCGCTGACCCTTGGGAGCTGTAAGGGTCATGCCCGTGCTTTCAATGTTCAGCTGGGCGGCCAGTTTTTTTACATTCTGTTGCTGGTCGGTGTTGGGCTTGCCGAAAAGCAGGGACGTCAGCTTGCCGTCAAAGGCCTCCGCTATATCGGGTTGCATGAAAACGCCCTGTATGGCGGGTACGCCGGGTTCCTGTATCAGAAGCCCGGTTTCATCGGCCGAGGCTTTGTAGGCCATCAGCTGGAAGGGCTCTCCAAAGCGGTTGTCGAGGCGTTTGTCGCTTTCGTTGATAAAACCGTAGTAGTTTTCGTTGTCCTCCTTGTCTTCGCACACTGCCCGAAGGGTGAGGCGGACGCCCCGCCCGGTGGGCAGTACGAGCTGCGGCAGGTTATCTATATCGTCCTCCAGGTTCAGGTCATTCACGAGATCCGTTTCCGGGCCTGTGTGAAGCACCTGCACATCCCTGTATTCGACAGGAATATTTAATATGGCTTCGTAGCCGTCGTCGTTGCCGGCGGGGGGGAAGGCCCGGTAAGTTGTGTACAGGTGCACGTAATCGTCCCGGCCCGATACGCTGTCCAGTTTGTCCAGCTTGAGCGATTCGATTTCGACCACCACTTCGATCCGGTCCACGTCGGGGTCGGCAATGCCAAGGCCTACCCGGTGTTCGGCATTCAACTGGTGGTCGCCCGGGTCCACATCGATGCCCAGCTCCGACTGGGCGATCAGGCGCTGCACCGGGTCGGCGTATTTGCCGGTGAACACGACGGCGGGGTAGCCCAGCTTGGGCCGGCGGATATTCAGGGCTGTTATTTCATTGGGGGAATCGCTGTTGACAAAAATATTGTCGTCATTCCCGCTGGGGTCCAGCTCCAGGATTCTGGGCTGGTTGGGTGAAATGTATCTTTTAAAACGGCAGGAAGTAATGTCGGATGCGGTTTCATTTTTCGGGCCGGCCTCCAGGGGCGGAGCGCCGCCGCTGAGGTCCTGCATCCTGATCCTGAATTCGTAATTATTGCCATACCGAAGTTCCGTATTGACCGGCCCTGCCTGGTATATCTGGTTCAATTGGTTCTGAGCCGGGCCGCTGACTCCGGTGCCCGTGTCGTTCAGCGGGTCTTCCGGGTCGGCCAGGACATCGGCGTTCGTCGTCTGGTAGATGAGGGCGGCATCCTCGTTGGGCAGCACCATGCTTTTTCCTACCCAGTTGGCGAAATACATGGGCAGCCAGTAGTTCAGGTTTTTGCGGCCGTCCAGTTGCATGGGATAAACCTGATAGGGCAGTTCCCCGGTAAAAGGCCCGAGCGCAATGGCGCTGGCGGGGTTGCCCGGGTTTCTGGCCAGGGTCAACGGCTGTTTGCTCTGCACGAGGTTGAGGGATTCCCAGGGGTTTTCCGGTTCGGCTGTTTCCCGCACGTCGACGACATATCCAAAGACACCCAGCGGGGCATCCAGGCGGCCGCTGAGCTCCCCGGCCGGGTCGCTGGCCATCTGCCGGATGTACCAGATCAGAATTTGTTCGTCATCCCAGCCCAGGCGGATGCCGGCGTCCTTGACTGGGTGGGCGCCATCGTTTTCTTCTTCGAGCAGGCTGCGGTTGGGCGGCTGCTGGCAGTGGACGATCTTGGCGAAGCCGTCGTCGTACATGGCCGCCTCGATAAACAATTGGTCGTAGTTGCCTGCCGGGGCAGGGTCGGGGTCCGTTTCCTGCGCCTTGAAGAGCACCGGGAAAAGCAGGGGCGCAAAGACCTGCCTGGCTTGCCCCGGGCTAAGCGGCGGGATGCGGGCGGCGTACCTCCTTATAAAGGTGTGGTTGGCGTCGAACTGGCTTTTGTAGCTGCTGTCGCCGGCCAGCCCGATGAAGAGCCACCCGCCCTTTGGGAAGTAAGCGGCATCGATGGGCAGGCTGGTTTGGTAGATCATGCCGGCCTGCCGAGCCAGCAATGGCTGCCGCATCAGGTAGGCCAGCACTTTGCCCCAGCTGATCACCTCCGGGCTGCGCTGAAAGCCAGGTACTTTTTTGCCGTCTTTTACTGCGCAGTGGTAGCTGTCGTCCGTAACCGCATTCGGTGTGCGCGGGGTGGTGAAATTGAACGCTTTGCGGTAACTTCTGGGCAGGTATTTTCTGACCGTCAGCGCTTCCGGGCGCGCATCTTCGGGCTTGTCGTTCAGGGGGTTGTTGATGTTGAGGTTGGTGTTGGCGGCCCCCAGGTTGGTTATGTTGAAATGTTTGGCCAGCGCTTCGAAAATGTCGCGGGCATTTGCAGGCGGGGTAGTGGGGAGCGCCAGGGCCGTGATGGGAGCGAAATTGTGGGGGAATACGCTCAGGCTGTCGAAGATGTTGGCGGTAAAGGAAAACTGAGCATCCGCAAAAGCTTCTGCATCCGGAATCTGAGCGTGTTGCTCGATGGCCGGGGCCAGCGGGTTCTGGTTGCGGGGCAACACGACGATGTTCAGTGTCAGCGCTTCGCCGTCAAAGAATTGTGGGAAGGGCAGTATGGAAAACCGTTGATTTGGGTTCATGATATTGGTTGTCGGTTGTTAATTGTTGTTTTCATTTCCGGTCAGGCGATCTGCCGCTGCTCCTGCCAGGAGGTGCTGAAGCTGATGTTGATGACCAGGAAGATGCTGATGTCCAGCCCGAATGTCACCTGGCAGGCCAGGTCGGTGCGGGAGCCGCCGCCGCCAATCGTCTTTTTGGAAACCGTGCCTTTGGCTTCGATCGTTATGGTGATGGACACCAGCCCGCCGAGAATCTCGGCATGGCCTTCGAAAAGCATAAAGGCAGTGACCTCGATGATCCCGCTGGCGGCGAATATTTCCACTCCCACTACGAAAAGTACGCTGACGTTGCCCGCCACCGGCAGCCCGATAACGATCTGGGCGCCGAAGCCGAATTTCATGCGCAGGCTTGGCCCGATCTTGGTGTCGGCGGCAATGTCGAGGTTGACCTGCCCGATGGCGTAAATGGTCGCGGCCGAAAGGGATACGCACATGACCGACAGGCGCCCGTAGAAACCAAGCAGCCCGCCGGCGCTCGGCAGCAATTCGTTGGCGTCGGAAGTAACCTTGATGGCTGCGTTGAAATAAGCCCCGATGGTCAGCCCGGCTTCCAGTTTGAAGGGGGTGTTCGGGTCGTTGTACACGGCATCGGGCACGGGGAAGCGCAGCACCGGTATCTCTTTCGTCGCTTCGAACTTGTATTCCCAGCTTCCGGCCTTGTTGCTCATGGCAAGCTTCAGCCCACTGGCAACGGCCCCTGCATAGTCGCCGCCCTGCAGCTTTTGGAGAATCTCCAGGATTTCGATTACCGGCTCCAGTTCGGGCGCGAACTCGATTTCCGGTTGCGGATAGGCGGCTTCGGATCCCTTCCTGGAGTCCCAGTTGCCCCGGATGGTGATCAGCCGGTTGATGCCCGCCAGGTCGACGACCAGCCCGATGTTGCCCATCCGGCTTTTCCAGGTTTCGGCAATGTCGGCAGCAGCCGAATTGATGTTGAAATCCAGGCTCCCTTTCTGTTCCCCGCTGCCCGATTTGGCTTTGTATTCGATGTAAATCCTGAAATTGCCGTCGCCAAGGTCGATCAGTTCGAACTCCTGATCCGGCAGATCGAAAGTGGCTACTTCTTTCAGCAGCTCATAACCCTGCTGTTTGGCGTTGTTGACAACCTCCGCTACGTCCATGAGTTCCCAGACGTCTTGCCCGATGTCCTGCAACCCGCCCTTCAGGAATTCGTTGCCGTTTTTTATCAGGGATATGGCCTCGCCGAGGCTGGTTTCGGCATTACCTATATTGGGGAAAACGGCTTTGGAATTCACGATGCGGAAGGCATCCACAAACAGGGGCGGGGTTTTGCTGAATAGTTTCTTTTTTCCCTGTTCGAAAGAAGGCGTCAGGAACAGGGCTTTCTGCGTATCGGTGCTTTGCAGGAAGCCGAAGTTTATAGTGTCGGCTGCCGGCTGGCGCAGCAGCTCAGTGGGGTTGGCGATCCGGAGCAGGGCATCAGCCGGGGAGATGTCCGGTTTCTGCCCGTCGCCGTCGCGCACCAGTTTCCCTATCCGGATCAGGGGAACGCCAAGGTTGGCGGGCGCCGGGCTAACTTCCCCGGTATCGCGTTCGTGTTTTACTATCGACCAGGAACCGTCTGCGGGTAAAAGCACATTGCCCCGGCCGGCAACCGCAAAAGCGATATCCGTGCCATTGGCGCCGAAGGAATTGTTGAAGTCAAAGCGGCTGAGGCGCATCTTCTGCCCGCTCCCGCCGAGGTCGATTTCACAATCGACGGGGCCGCCTATCGAGTTCAGTTGCTGGATAAGAAGATCCCGGAGCGCAGCGCTGGAGAGGGGCAGCCCCTTTGGTGAGATCTGCACATAGCCTAGTATCTTTTTGGAGGGCGTCAGCTTCCTGTCTACGCCCTTGATCTTTTTGATATTGAAGCCTGAAACGGCGTTTTCGATGTCCACATCCGCATTGAAATAAACCGGCTGAAGGGAGAAAGCAAGGCTGTCTCCTGCGGCCGGGTTATCGACGAGCAGCCCATCCTTGTCCACCATTTTCGGAGAAACCATGTTGGCGTTGTAAACGGCAATGTCGCCGGCTTCCTGGATGTCTTTCACATTGTACAGGCCTTTGACAATGCCAGGGTGGATCTCGTATTTTCCCAGCCCGGGGTCGAAAGCTGCGCCGGGCTCCATGGCGCTGAAGGTGGGCATCCGGTACTTTTTCACCTCGCCGTTATCGATGACGTTGACGTAGTAGTTCAGGAAAAATTCCCCGTCGCTTTCGGCTTGCCATCCCGTGTCGAAGCGGTAAACGTAACCACTGCCTACCCGGAACAGGGTGATGGTGCGCACTACCCTGATCGCCCAGGGGTACATGATGCTTTTCACCTGTATGATCTCATGGGCGCAGCGCCCTACGAATACGTCGAAGCGGGCCTGGCTTGTTTCGGCGATGGTGGCGAAGGGGTTGAGCCAGTTGCTGAATGTACTGGCTCCGTACCCGCTCAGGTCGATGCGGGTGAGAGGCACGCCGCGCTGGCTCGGGAAATCGGGCGGCAGCGCAAAGAAATCCTGGTTGAATATTTTGGTGACGCTTTTGCCCAGGGTGCTGTCCCCTTTGGCCGAGCCGTCAAATTCCAGCACGTTGTTGATCTGGACGGTGCTGCCGATAAAGCTGTCGCTTTCCCCGGGGAGGAAGGCCTCGCCGGCATTGAGCTGCAACTGCAGGCTGCCCTTCATGTTCCCGCCGAACTCCATCGCGTTGAGAAGGAATTCCGACCCTCTGCGGCTCAGGATCTGGTTGTTCTGCTGGTCCTGATAATGGTATTGATTCTGGAGCAGGGCCACCGCTTTCATGCCGAAAGGCAGGGTGAAAAAAGTGAGGGCGGCGAAATTGTCGTCGGCCTCGAAATTTTCCAGCAGGAAACCCGTCAGGGGCAGGGGGGCCAGGGCTACGGTATCGTTGCTGGCGTTGAGGATATGCATCGGCCCGCCATCATCCGGGTAATAATTGAAACCTACGGAGGGGTCGCCGGGATCGGCTCCGGGTTGTGGGGGCGTCAGGTTGAAGACGGGTTCCCAGGAAATCTGGGGCACGGTAAAGGCGCGGACATTGATAGCCGGGCTGATGACGTCCATCCCGTCCACTTGAATGGGAAAACCGGTATTGGGGTTTTGAGGGTTTATGGGGACGTGGGTGGTGACGCTGGCCGTGCCGCGCAGGGCGTAGGAATTGAAGCTGATGCCGAACAGCCCGGCATTGGTGCTGACGTCCAGCAGGGCGAAGAGGTCGCGGGTGAGGCGGCCGGAAAAAGCGTCCCACTGCCTGCCGTAATCTTCCAGCCGTTCGTCCCGGGCTGCTGATGTGCCGGCCGTTTGGGCGCCGCCGCCGGTAAGGGATGCGAACAATCCGAACTGGTTGTTTACGTCAGGGGTTTCGCCGGTGCTTTCGGCGTTTTGGCCGCCCGGCCCGCCGGAATCCTGCGCTTCGCCGGACAGTGAAATGCCTGCGAACTGGTTGCTCAGCGGCGCCAGGTGGAAAGACACGGAAACTTCGTCAAAACCGCCCGCTTCGGCAGACGGGGGATCCCATTTTACACGGCACACCAGCCAGGAAGAAATACCCGTGTCCGGGGGGACTCCAGCTGCCGTCGTGCGGCCCCTGCCGCCCAGGATCTGCCTTTTCAGGATGCCGAGTTGGGCGGCATAAGGGTCGGGCAGCGTGGGTATGTAGGCATACAGGCCGAAAGTCAGGAACAGGGATCCTTTTTCTACCCTTGAATAGTCATCGGACAGGGCGCCGAAGAGCAGGCAGCCGTTCACGCGGCTCACCTTGAACAAGGCGTTGGAAAGCGCCAGGGCCATCTGGCCGGGCCCTTGCCCGCTCAGCAGGGCTTCGTCCTGGATGAGGTTGTCATCGAACAGGTAGATGAGCTTGTTCGTATCGCTGACGGCTACCAGCAAGAGCGAATTCAGGGAGCGCACAGCAGGAGGCTCCCCGTTCACCCTGACCGGCCGGTCGATGTGGAAAGTGCTGTTGGCCAGGCACATAAGCAACTCATGGCCATTGGCATTGCTGATGTAGAAAAACAGGGTGGGAGAGGGGAAGCTGAGCTCCACGCTTGTCCCGAAGGGGTTGGCCTCATCGGCCCAGAGCTGGAATTGCTGGCTGGCCTGCAGGTTGGCCGCCGCCAGTTCGGCCAGCAGTATCTGGCCCGGCTGCACGAGGAAAACGGGCTGGGACAACTGCAGCCCCCCACCTTCCAGCCCGGCCCATTCGCCGGTATGGCCTGCGCCGCATTGCACCATCATGGCGCCCGTGCCGGCAGCAGGAGCAGGTTGGTTAATGTCAATATTGGCTACCGGAAGCGCCCAGGCGCTCCTGTTTATGGCGGCGGAACCGCTGATGGTGTGGAATTCGGATGCGCTGTTCTGTATGTCAAGAGACGGAGCGGACGCACTGAACGGGACTAAAATGCGCTGTAATGGAGCTTCAAAAGAAGGCTGTTGCTGGCCGTCCCATTGAAAATTGACATTTTGCCCGAATAATTGCCAGGCAGCTCTGCCCACTTCATCTATGGTGCGGCCCTGGGCGGAAAAGTGGAAAGCCAGGGTTTGGGGAAGCTGCAGGTTCATATTTCTGGCGTCGGCGCCATAAGGGCTGCTCATGCCCGCTCCTTCCTGTTCTGCCTGTTTCAGGTTCAGCACCACGGATACGGTGGCGCCCGCAGTTGCAGTCAGTTTATTGTCGATCACCTGGGCCTGCTGGCTCAGGCTTATCCGCCCGCCATGGATAGTAAGCCCCGTATATCCGGCGGGCGGAGCATTGGGCGCCAGTATCTCAGACTTGATCCAGATGCTGCCCGCCGCGAGGTTCAGCATTCTCAGCTGGTTGAAGCCGATGGGCAATTCCAGGTTGACGGGAATGGGCTGCCCTTGTTTGACCCGGAACAACAAAACTGGCTCGGGCTGGCCCTGCAGGTACAGGGCTGTCCATTTTTCGATCAGATAGAAATCGAACCAGAACTGCCTGCCGTCTTTGTTCAGGAATGGCCCTACGGAATGGTTCACCTGAGCGCCGGCGCCCCAGGAAGGCGTGGAGCCATAAGCCAGCTGCTCCCGCACCGGGATTTCCCGGACGAAAACCCGGAGGGTGGGTTCTTCTTCCAGGTTTTCCGCCAGTTGGGCCAGCCTTTCCAGGCGCTGAGGGGAGATTTTTTCATCGAAGAAGAGGTCGGCTTTTTCAAAGGAGAAATCACTGCTCTTCAGAAGCCGGAAGTCTTCCGGGAGGGAGGTTTTGGCCAGGGAACTGTAGAGCCTTTCAAGCCTGGATTGCTGCTCGCTGGTTTCAGCGGCCAGATGCCCTGCTAACCCGTGAAGGGTAGCCTTGAGTTGATTTATATCCATAGCGTTTTTGGGATAAGGAAGCAGTAGAACGGCATCTAAGGCTTCCGTGTATGAATCGTCAGGATATTATTCTTCTCATTGGGCTTCCCTGCCTCAGGACAATCTTTTGTATCGGATTTTACAATATTTCAAAAAAAATTTTAAAACCGCAATTTTTTTTTATTCATCCCGGGCTTAGTCCAATTAATATTCAGCAAGGCGCTTTATTGCTTCCATGCACATTCTGCTATTGTGGTAGGGCGCCTTCCACGGGCCGGCTATATCTTGCAGTGGCAGAGGGGTTCCGGTGCGGGTTACGCCCCAGCGCCATTCTCCCAGTTTGGGGTCTTTGATTCGGGTTTGGATGAATGACCAGCAGTTTGCCGTTGCGTCGAGAAACCGCTTTTCGCCGCTCAACTGCCAGGCGTTGATAAACCCCACCATCGCCTCTGCCTGTGGCCACCAGTGTTTATCAGTGTCGGTAAGGCCCTGCGGGCCGGCCTCGTTCAGCAGGGCGCCGTCGGCGTCGACTCCCTGTTGCAGAACGGCGCCGGCAATGTGCACGGCCGTCCGGCTGACATCGCTGCTGAGGGCTTCGTCTTGCAAAATTTCTGCCGCTTCAGTAGCCAGCCAGCTATACTCGATGTCGTGCCCGAAGGATACCTCGTGGGACATTCGCTCCCATTTTCTGCTGAAGAACAGGTGCAGGCTGTGGCGCTCCGCATCGATAAAGCGTCTTTGCATGAGGTTTGCCAGTCCGTGCAGGGCGCTGCCGACGGCCTGGTTTCCATCCACTTCAAACAGGCGGGTATAGGCTTCCAGGATGTGGAGGTGGGTATTCATGGTTTTGGCGGCCTGGGGCTCCTTTTCGCTGAGGCGCAGGTCGGCCGCAGGCTGCCAGTCCTTTTCGAAAGCTTCGTAGTATCCACCCCATTCAGGGTCGCGGCTGTATTTTTCGATCAGCAGGAACAACTCCATGGCTGTTTCCAGTGCTTCCTGTTTTCCCGAAAGGGCGTAGTACTCGGCCAGGGCATAAATGGCGAAAGCCTGCGCATAAACCTGCTTCCTGGGCTGGACGGGGGCTCCTCGGTAGTCCAGCATCCAGAACACGCCTCCATGAACCCGGTCGAGGAAGTGTTCCAGGATATACCGGCAGGCCCGCTCCGCCATGCCTGCATATTCGGCAAGTCCAGTGGTGCGGGCGGCAGCGGAGAAGGCCCAGAGGATGCGGGTGTTCAGAATAACGCCCTTGTCGGCGCGGGGGTGCAGTTGCCCCCCGGCATCTATGCGGCCGTAAAAGCCACCGGACTCCTGGTCGGGCATGCGCTCCATCCACCAGGCCAGGATGTTTCGGAGTTCCGTTTCGGCAGCTTCCCGGAGCGCGCCGGCCTGCTTTTTTTCTTCAGAAGATATTGGCCGGGAGTTGTCCATTTGCGATCATTTTTTCCAGAATGGGGATGTTCTCGTCGATCAGAGCGCAACGTTGCGCGACACTGGCCGCCGACCGCAAGCCGTCTTCAGGCGTGTTCATGGCGTAATCGAGCAACTGCCCGACGGAGGTGGTGGCGACGTGCAGGCGGGTGTCGGAAGAGCCGTAGTAGATAAAAACTTCCTCTTTCTCATTGACAATCCAGCCGTTGCTGAAGACGACATTGCCCACATCGCCGATATATTCCTTACCCGCCGGGGCGATGAAGTGCCCGCCTGGCAGGTGGGTTACCCTCCAGGGTTCTTCCAGGCTCGTCAGAAAGAGGTACAGCACATAGCGAAGCCCTGAAGCTGTGTTGCGCACCCCGTGGGCGAGGTGCAGCCAGCCTTTTCCGGTTTTGATGGGAACAGGCCCCTGTCCGTTCTTCACTTCCTGATGGTATGGTACGCTTTGCCATCGACGATGCGCTCTTCCCAGACTTCGGCCCGTTCCATGCTTTCCGTCAGCCCCCAGCCAATACCGCCGCCGCTGCCTACCTCGATGAAACCGTCCTGAGGGCGGGTGTACAGGGCATATTTGCCCCCGACGAATTCCGGGTGCAGCACCACGTTGCGCTGCTGGCCGGAATTGGAGATGAGGTCGGGCAGGCGCTCCCAGTGCAGCAGGTCTTTGGTGCGGGCAATGCCGCACTGGGCCACGGCTGCCGAGCTGTCGTGGGGCCGGCTGCGGTCTTTGCGCTCGGTGCAGAACAAACCGTAAATCCAGCCGTCTTCATGCAGGGTCAGGCGCATGTCGTACACGTTGGTGTCCGGCTCATCGGTTTCCGGCATCCGCACAGGGTATTTCCAGAAGCGGAAATTATCGATGCCATTTGGGCTTTCGGCCAGGGCGAAAAAGGATTTCCGGTCATTGCCCTCCACCCGGGCCATGACCAGATAGCGGCCGTCGAGGTAGATGGCCCCGGCGTTGAAAGTTGCGTTGACGCCCTGGCGTTCCATCAGGCGGGGGTTGCTGGCCTCGTCAAGGCTGTAGCGCCAGTACAGGGGCGTATGTTCGGCCGTCACTACGGGATGCCGGTAGCGCTGATAGATGCCGTTGGAGTGGGGGAGCGGTTCGTTTTTTCTGCTGAGCAGGGCCTCCTGCTCCTGGAAAAGCCGGAGCAGCCGGGCCTGGAATTGGTTTTTTTCTGACATGGCGGTATTTATTTCTTTTTCGTGGCATTATTTCTTTTCGGAAAGCGGTACACATCCGGCATGTTGTCCTGGAATTTTACGGCAGGGTCGGCCCTGAAGGCAAGGAAATTGGCTGTGCTGGGGTGCCCTGGATAAGGAGCGTAGTGGTGTCCGATGTGCGCATTGCGCCATACCAGAAGGTATGCAATTTTGCTGGCGTCATTGCCGGCTTTGATGGGTTTGAGCAAGGCCTCCGTCCACCACAGGGGGTCGGGTATTCTTTCGTAACCCGTTTCCGTAAGGGCGGCTACTTTTCCTTTTTCTGCAGCCAGCCGGGCCACGATATCCAGCCTTCTGGTGAGGCTATCGGGCTTGCCGTTGAGGCCTACATCGCGGTAATTATCGATACCCAGGATGTCGACGTATTCATCTCCGGGGTAAAATTCCAGGTACTGTTCGGGGCTATCCACGACGTCCGTCGAATAAGCGTAGAGGAGGTTTTTCAGGCCTTTGGCGTCCCGCAGGTACTCGACGGTGAAGCGCCAGAGTTGTTTGTATTCTTCGGCGCTGCAATTGCCTTTTCCCCACCAGAACCAGGAGCCGGTATGTTCGTGGAAAGGCCGGAATATAAGGGGTACCGGCTTTCGCAGAGGGAATCCCGCTCTAAGGCTGTGGGCGAAAGCCGCAAAGTGGTCGAGCTGTGCGAGGTAGGCTTCGTGTTTTGGCCCGCCGGGCAGGATGGCCGCCACGGCCGGGGTAGTGTCCCAGGAACTCCCTCCGTTCACGGGGTTGTCCATGTGCCAGCTGATGGTGTTGACGGCGCCCATTTTATAAGCATCGATGATCCACTGCTGCATTTTGCCGAAGAAGACCGTGTCGATATTGAATGCGCTTTGTCCCAGTTTGCCGGCGTCCCAGCCGAAGACCGCGGGGTGGGCGCCGCAAACGTCTTTTACATCGGAGCGCCCATTTGCCTCTTTCCACCCGATGCCGTAGGCCAGTGCGTCCTGATGCCCGAACAGAATGCTCTGCCCCGAAATCTCCTTCAGGTTGGCGTACAGGGCCCGCACCCGCCGGTGGGCTTCGGCGTCAACCAGCTGGGGATGCCTGGCGGGATTCTGCGCGCGCGCCGTTCGGGAAAAGGGAAGGGAGGAGAGAATAAGGGTAAGCAACAAAAGCATGGCGGAAAAGGATATCTCCGTTCCCGGCCTAAGGGATTGCTGGTTTTTCATGTCGTTTGACTTTGTGCAAACAAAGGCGGGAATAGCCGATTGTACGGATGTTAAATTAATACTTTTTGGGGTTTTTTGTAACAATTTCGCTTCTCATTCCCGGGGCCGGCGATTCGGCGGTGTCATTTTAAAAAAGATCGCTATTTTCGGAGCTGTTATATTTATTCTGCCAACTGTTCAGGGCTCCTTCGTGGGTTGATCTGGAACGCGGGCCCGCGGCGCAGATTACCCCTGAAGGAGTCCTAAATAGTTACAACTTTTTCGAAATTTAAAGAAGCGGTTTATGTCCAGGTTCTTTCTCTTTTTTTACCCACTCCTTTTCACCCCCTTTATCCTCATCGCCCAGGGAGGCGCCCCCCTGAGAGGGGACGAACTGATCCTGCAGGGGTACAGCAAAAAGGCCAGCGGAGTGGAATTCGACTACAACTCGACCATTCCCGGCATCACCCAGGCTCTGCTGGTGCGGGCCACCAATGGGAAAGAGTTTATGGAATGGGAGACGGAGCCCGTGCCGGGCAGCTTCAGGGAGCCCTTTGCTACTTTTATCTGGGTTGCGGGCCTGGGCTGCAACCTGGGCGAAGCCGGCATGAACCTTTCTGTCAACGGGCAGCCGGCGCTGTCGTTTTCCGTCAGCTATCAGAAAAGCTGGGACGTGGAAGGCGAAAACGGGATTGCGCTGAGCTACCGCCACAACCAGTTTGACGGCGCCAACGACCAGTTCGGTTTTATGTTCCTGCGCGTGCCCCGGGCCCTGCTCACTCCCGGCCAGCCGTTGAAACTCAGGGTGACGGGGGCGCGCAACAACAGCCAGGCCTGGTACATGACCTTCCGGGCAGGCCTGAAACCGGGGCTGGTTGCCACCCCGTTCCCCGCGCTGATGAAAGGAGAAACCAGCCGTAGGGCCGTAGCCATTACGGTTTACCACTTCCGAAAACCGGCGGAGGGGCGCCTGTACGCCAACGGGAAACTGCTGCAAACCCTGCCCCTGAAATTCGGGCACAACTACCTGTCACTGGGTTGGCCGGTGAGCAGTGAAGTGGAAGAAGTGGCGTTCCGCCTGGAAACCGGCGACTATGCCGGAGAGGAAACAGTGCGCCTGGAGCCCTTCCGCCACTGGCAGGTCAACTTTATCCAGCATTCCCATACGGATATCGGTTATACCAGGCCTCAGACGGAAATCCTTGCGGAACACCTCCGCTATATCGACTACGCCCTCGATTATTGCGACGCCACTGATTCCTACCCCGATGATGCGAAATTCCGCTGGACCTGCGAAGCGGCCTGGGCCGTCGACGAGTACCTCCGGAGCCGCCCGGCCGAGCAGATCGAGCGGCTGAAAAAGCGGGTGGCGGAAGGCAGGATAGAAATCGCCGCCATGTATTTCAATTTTGACGAACTGCCCGACGAGCAGACGCTCGCAGCTTCGCTGGCAGCTAATAAGCGCTTTCGGGATGCGGGCCTGAAGGTGCAGTTGGCCATGCAGAACGACGTCAACGGCACGGGCTGGTGCTTCAATGACTTTTTCAACACCATCGGGGTGAAGTACCTCAACATGGGCACCCACGGCCACCGGGCGCTCATCTGCTTTGACATCCCCACGGCGTTCTGGTGGGAATCGCCCTCAGGAAACCGCATGCTGGCCTTCCGGGCCGAACACTACATGACCGGCAATACGGCTTTCGGCATCCATGGCGAGAATTTCGCCTATTTTGAGGAAAAGCTCATGGCCTACCTCCTTGACCTGGGCAGGAAGGGCTACCCGCACGATGTGATCGCCATCCAGCACTCGGGTTACCTGACCGACAACTCCCCGCCCTCCACCCGCTCCTGCGAGCTGATCAGGAAGTGGAACGAAAAGTACGAATGGCCGAAATTGCGCTCCTCTGCCGCCAGTGCGTTTTTCGAGTACCTGGAACAGAACCACGCCGACGAACTGCCCGTTTACCGCGTGGCCTGGCCCGACTGGTGGACCGACGGTTTCGGCTCGGCAGCCCGCGAGGTGGCCGCCACCCGCGACGCCCATGTGGATATGATCGCCAGCCAGGGCGCACTGGCCATGGGGCAGATGCTTGGCGGAAAGTTGCCGCAGGGCATTGCCGGCCGCATCGAGGAAGCCAACAAGGCCATCCTTTTCTACGGTGAACATACTCTGGGGTCATCGGAAAGCGTGCGCGACCCATACGGCACAGCCACCATGGAACAGCGCGAAATGAAGGAATCCTTTGCCTGGGAAGCCAACCGCCGGGCCAAAATGATCGGTGAAGAAGCCATGGGGATACTCCAGCATTTCTTCTCCAGGCAGGAAAAACCCAGCCTGCTGGTTTTCAATACCCTCGGCTGGCCCCGCGACGGGCTGGCAACGGTTTACATCGACCACCAGATATTGCCTCCGAACCGCCGGTTCCGTTTTGTCGATGAGGAGGGGCGGGAAGCCCCGGCCCAGCAAATGGGGCAGCGCTCCGACGGGGCCTACTGGGCCATCTGGGTGGAAGAGGCGCCGGCATTCGGCGTGAAACGCTTGTTCATAGAACTCGGCGGAGAAAAGGAAGAGGAGCCGGCCCGGGCGGCCGCCACGGCCCCGCCGGTATTGGAAAACCAATGGTACCGCATGGAATTCGACCGGGAAAAGGGCGCTGTTTCCAGCCTCTACGACAAGGAACTTTCCCTCGAACTGGTTGACCCCAATGCGCCCTGGCGCCTGGGCGAGTTCATCAACGAGCGGCTGGGCAACCGCTCCCAGTTGGAGGGGCGGAAACTGAACGACTACCAGCGCTTTGGGCTGGACACCATCTGGTACGACGGTTTCGAGGCCGGGCCGGTCTGGAATACCGTGCGCTTTAAGGGAGAGTCGAGCACCTTTTTCAGCCCGAATGGCTACGACATCGAGTTTCGGCTTTTTCACACGGCCAAGAGAGTGGGGCTGGCCTATGAAGTCGTCAAACGCCCCCTGATCGAACCCGAGGGCATTTACCTGGCCTTCCCTTTCAAGCTGGAGGGCGGGAAGATATACTGCGAGGTGCCCGGCGGCGTGATGGAAGCCGGCAGGGAGCAGTTGCCGGGCTCCGCCAACGACTGGAACACGATCCAGAATTTCGCGGCGGTTCGCAACGCATCCGCACAGGCCGTTTTCGGCAGCCACGAAGTGCCCCTCGCTCAATTCGGCGCCATCAACACCGGCCGTTTCATTGCGGGCGCCGCCCCCGACAGCACCTATATCTTCTCCTGGCCGATGAACAATTACTGGACAACCAACTTCAACGCCGACCAGCGTGGCGGGCATGAGTGGTCGTATTACCTGACTTCTTCGGATGATACCAGCAACAGCTTCGCCACCCGCTTTGGCTGGGGCGCCCGCGTGCCTTTTCCCAGCCGGGTATTGCCCCCCGGCAAGCCCGGAAGGGAGATTCCCCGCGGCAGCCTCCTGCAGGGGCTCCCGGAAAATGTGCTGCTTGCCAACGCCCGCCCCGAAGAAGGCCTAACCAGCATCGTGCTGCAAGTCCGGGAACTGGATGGAAAAACAACACCTCTGGCCCTGCGCGGCCCCGGCGGGAAAACTTTCCGCCTTGAACGCGTGGATGTGCTGGGCATGAAGATGGCCGGGGAAGCGGTATTGAAGCCTTATGAAAACGCCTTCTTCCGGCTGAGCTGGGAATAATTGTTCAGCTATTGGGCTCTGGCATGAGGATTTATCCGGCTAAAGATAACCCTTGTGAAACCCCAGCGGCAGGATGTCCTTTCCCGATTCGATCACATAAACCGGCCCTTCCTCGCCTTGCAGAATCAAGGCGATGGGGTTTTCCTGCCGCCCTTCCTGCTCGCAGATGGCCTGCCGGCAGGAACCGCAGGGGGCCGCCGGTATATTGATCATTTTGGCTGGGTTGTGCACGGTTATTGCCATGGCCATGGCCCCCACGCCGGGGTGTTGCATGATGGCGTTGCTCAAAGCCACCCTTTCTGCACACAGGCACATGGGGTAGGCGGCGTTCTCCTGGTTGGCGCCCAGGGCTATGGCGCCGTTCTCCAGGAGGATGGCCGCGCCGACGTGGAAACGGGAATAGGGCGCGTAGGATTCCTGGATCGCATCGCGGGCCTGATCCAGTAAAAGCCTGTATTCTTTGGGCAGTTCATCCGCCGTTTCGTATTCCTTCAGTTTAGTGCTCAAGCTTATTTCTTTCATAGGGCTGGGTTCACCTGAAGTAAATAAAGTCTTATCTTGCGTGCGGCCATCCGGCTGGGGATTTTTTCATCCAAAAGCCGGTCAATTTACTTCAAAATAAAGATAATATCAACTCATGAACAGCATATTGATCATTGGCGCCGGGCGTTCCGCCACGGCTTGCATCCGATATGTGCTGGATAAGGCCCGCGACCGCAACTGGTTCGTCACCGTGGCGGACGCCGACCCCAAACTGGCCGAGGCCAAAGTCGCAGGCCACCCCAACGGCCGCGGCACCTGGCTCGACGTCATGAAAGTGAACGACCGCCGGGAATTAATAGGCCGGGCGGACGTCGTGGTGTCCCTGCTGCCGGCTTACCTGCACCTGGAAGTAGCCCAGGATTGCATCAAGCTCAAGAAACACCTCATCACCGCTTCCTATGTCTCCCAGGAAATGTACCAACTGGCCGATGAGGTTCGAAACCAGGAGCTGATCTTCATGGGTGAAATGGGGCTCGACCCCGGAATCGACCACATGTCGGCCATGCAGCAGATCAATGCCATTAAAGACAAGGGCGGAAAGATCACCGCCTTCCGCTCCTATACGGGCGGGCTGGTGGCCCCGGAATCGGACGACAACCCCTGGCACTACAAGATCACCTGGAACCCCCGCAATGTCGTCCTGGCAGGGCAGGGCACGGCCCAGTACCTCGAAAACGGCAAACACCGCTACATCCCCTACAACCGCCTCTTCAAGGAATACCGCCTGATCGATGTGCCGGGGCTGGGCGAATTCGAAGTGTATGCCAACCGGGATTCCCTGTTGTACCGGGAGGCATACGGCCTGGGAGGCATCCCCAATATCCTGAGGGGCACTATCCGCTACCGCGGCTTCTGCGACGCCTGGAACGCCCTGGTCAAAATCGGCATGACGGACGGCTCTTACCCCATCATGGGGTCCAACCAGCTGACCTACCACGAACTGATGGAAGGCTACCTGAACCCGGCATTCACCACCGGATCGGTCAAAGAACGCATCGCTACCTTCATCAAGAGGGATCCGGACTCGGATGTGATGCAGAAACTGGAGTGGCTGGGGCTGTTCAGCAAGAAAAAGATTCGCCTCAAAAACGCTACGCCCGCCTACATCCTGGAACAACTGCTGCTGGATAAGTGGAAGCTCAAACCCCAGGACAAGGACATGATCATCATGCAGCATGAGTTCGAGTACGAACTTGGCGGGCGGCGCCACCTGCAAACCTCCACCCTCGTCATGAAAGGAGAAGATGCGGAGAATACCGCCATGTCGAAACTGGTCGGGCTTCCACTGGGCATATTCGTCAAACAAGTCATGGAAGGCAGGATCGTCCGGACGGGGGTCAACATCCCGGTCATGCCGGAAGTTTACCAGCCGGTGCTGGAAGAACTGAAGGAATTCGGAGTCGTTTTCCATGAAAAGCACAAAGCCCTTTAAGCCCTGAACCTGTTCGATTTCCTCTACAGCAGCAATGTGCGGGCCTTTCAGGTATTCAGCGTACTTCGGCAAGGCTCGGCCATTCTCATTGCCGTTTTGCTGGCCAAGAGCCCCCTGGGAACTGGAGGGATCGGCGCCTACGAAATGCTGTTGTACATCGGTTTCACCCTGACCGCTTTCTGGATCGCCGGGCTGATGCAGGGCTTTTTATCGCATTACCCCAGGTTGGATGCCGGCCAGCAACCGGCCTTCCTCTTCAACGCTTACCTCCTGATGCTTGGGCTAAGCGCCATGGTGCTGGTTTTGATGTGGGTGGGGAAAAAGCCGCTACTGCTCGCTTTGGCAGGGCAGCCGGATTTACCTTGTTATGAACTGTTTGTTCTCTTCCTTTGCCTGAATGCCCCCACCTTCATGGTGGAGCATATATACCTGCTGCTAAACCGTCCGGCCGCCATTTTCCGCTTTGGGTTTTGGGCTTTCGGGCTACAGGTAGCCGCCACCCTGGCGCCCGTTTACCTGGGTTACGGGTTGGAAGGGGCTTTTTTTGCGCTCATCGTGCTGGCGGCAGGCAAACATTTGTGGCTCCTGTATTTGCTCGGGCAGTTCGGTTCTGTGCGCTGGCAACCTGAACAGGTAAGAAAATGGGCGGTGCTCTCCATCCCCCTCATCCTCTACGCCCTGATGGGAGCCTTCCACCAGTCTTTCGACAACTGGCTGGTCAGTTTCCGCTTCGATGGGGACGAAAACATGTTCGCCGTGTTTCGTTACGGCGCCAGAGAGCTGCCCTTCTCCCTGGCCCTGGCCAATGCCTTCGGCTCCGCCGTGTTGCCGGACGTCGCCTCGAACCTCAATTCGGCCCTGCCTGCCATCCGGCAGAAATCCCTGAAATTGTTCCACCTGCTCTTTCCCCTGTCCATCCTGATGATGCTCAGCAGCCGGTGGCTTTTCCCGCTGGTGTTTAACCCGGATTTCCTGGATTCGGCCCTGCTGTTCAACATCTTCCTGCTGGTAACCATCAGCCGGCTTGTCTTTTCCCGGCCGATTTTGGTCGGCCTGAACGCCAACAAGCCGGTTTTTTATATATCTCTGGTGGAAATGGCCTTCCACGTGGTGCTGGGTTTCGCACTGGCGCAGTACTGGGGGCTGGCAGGCATCGCCATCGCAACCGTCGCATCGCATTCGCTGGAAAAGGTGCTGCTGTGCTGGTATCTGTACCGGAAATTCGGAATCCGCCTCAGCCAGTACACCGATATGCGCTGGTTCCTGGGGTATTCCCTGGCAATGGCGGCAAGCTTTGTGGCTGCGCTGGCAGGGTTTTAAGTAGTCGGACACATTAGGTTTGGGCCGTAAAATTTGATCACAGATCGCGATGAAATATGATCCAGTACAAAAAGCCAGGCATTTGCATTTTCGAAAGCGCGCTGTACCGCACAACTTGCACCCTGATGCAGAGCCCGGGCATGGTGCTGCTGGTTGACCCTAACTGGCTGCCGCAGGAGGTGGGCCGCATTCGGCAGTTCGTTGGCGAGATCCGCCGGGGGCGGCCCCTGTATATGCTGTTTACCCATTCCGATTACGACCATATCCTGGGATGGAAGGCCTTTCCGGATGCCCTGGTTATCGCCTCCCGCGCTTTCGCGCAACAACCGGGAAAGGAGCAGATACTGGAGCAGATCCGCAAATTCGACGATGAATACTACCTCCGGCGCGATTACCCCATCGAATATCCACAGGTGGATATCGAGATCAGTGAAGACGGGCAGGTTCTCGAACTGGAAGGCGCCCGCCTGCGTTTCTGGCTGGCCCCCGGGCACACTGCCTGCGGCTTGTTTGCCCTGATAGAAAATTCGGGCGTTTGGATAGCCGGCGATTACCTGAGCAACGTGGAATTTCCCTTTATAACCCACAGCTCCCGGGCTTATTTGGGCGCCCTGGAAAAAGCAGAGCGGCTCGTTGGGGTTCATCAGCCGTCCCTGCTCATTCCGGGCCATGGCGACGCGACAGCCGACAGGGCGGAAATGCTCCATCGAATCCGGGAATCCATGGATTACCTCCGGGAGCTTCGCCGAACCGTGGAAACAGGC
This sequence comes from Bacteroidota bacterium, assembly GCA_963169455.1. GTDB lineage: Bacteria > Bacteroidota > Bacteroidia > Chitinophagales > Saprospiraceae > JACJYE01. The sequence continues at coordinate 88,536 of CAUJDW010000149.1, forward strand.
CGGCCTTTTCCGGAAGCACAACTATGGCAACGCTATGCTCACCGCCGGGGCTTGGAGGGCCCGCACCGGGAGAATATCGCATTCATGGAAAAGGAAGGCTGAAGGCCCCCTATCCTCTGATTAAGGCCTTTGCAGCTTCCAATTCGGAATCTATCCCTTTCAGAAAATCCTCAACGGATGGCGGTGCATTAATATCCGGCTCGATGCCGCCTGCAGGCTGGGGTTTTTCCGGGAAAGTGCCGATGAGGGGAATATCCAGTTCGATTCCGGAGTTTGGCAGCCGCAGAAAGGCGATCTGGCCGCCATTGAGCCCCTGCCGGCTTCCTCCTGTGGGCTGGCCAATCAGGGTAGCCAGGCCATTTCCCTTCCATATCATGGCCATGTAAAAGGTGGCGGAACTGTTGGACGGGCCTACCAGGAGATAAACCTTGCCCCGGTAGGCATTCCTGTTTCCGGGCAACCGCTGTTCGCCTGCGTTCTTCATCTCGTAATAGCCATTTTCCACCTGCCGGGCCCGCCTGGACAGATCTTTGAATGAATTGTCCCAGGAACTCAGGTAGGGCTCCAGGGCGGAGGGAAGGGTGGTGTAACGAGTCAGGCTCCGCATGGGGGGCGCACTCATGGGGCGGACGGCCAGAAAACGGCTCAGTTCCAGGATTACTTCATCATTTCCGCCTTCGTTGCCGCGGATGTCTATGATCAGGTGGCTGATGTTTTTACTTTCCAGTGTTTCAAAAGCATTTTTCAGAAACTCCTTCCAGTCCGCTGACATTTTCCAGGTTTGAAAATGGCCTAAACGAAGATAGGCGCTCTGGCTGTCCAGGATGGTGAATTCCCAGAGATTGTCATAAGTAGGTTCCGGGAGCCCGCACCTTTTGCGAATCCGCTCCGCCCTTACTTCCCGGCTCATGGCTGCCACCTGGCTGCGGAACTGTTCTCCACTTTCAAGGTTGCGCATCTCAAGCTCATACCTGCCGCCGGGAGGAGGGTACAGCAAGGGGAAAAATATATCGAAATCCTCGAATTCACCTGCGCCACTGACTTCCAGCCTGGACATCCTTTTGGCGAAGTTGCCTCCGTCGGCAGGCACAAGCCGGGCGAGCCGGGGCAGAATATCCTGCACAGGGATGCCATTGGCTGCGGTAAGCTCGCAGCCTTTCCCAATCCGCTCATCTTCGGATGCGTTGTATTCAACCAATATTCGCCCCTCAATGATGCGGAACGTAAAAGGCAGTTTGTCGGGTTGCTGGAATATCCCCTGCTTTATGAAGCCCGGCTGGTTGAAAAAGTTGGCGTAGGTATGCCCGCAGCTAATGCCTGCAGCCAGCTCTGAGAAGCCCAGGTATGCTTCCGGATAGCTCAGGCTGCTTTGGAATTTTAGCCGGCAGGCCTCGAACAGCGAGTCTGCCTGCGCTTTGGTATTGTACCGGTACAGGCCAGGGTGTAATTCCCGGAAGGCTTTTTGTGCAATAGCCAGGTCGGCCTGCAGCTTATCGGCCCTTAAACCGGGCAGGGCGGCAGGGGAGAGGGGAGCGGGCTCATTCCAATGCCCGTAAACGGATTGTTGCGGCCTGTCGCCAAGGATCAGAACCCGGTTGGCGCCTTCCAGCTCCCAGGTTATGTCATCATAAATAAATTTATACTCCAGGATCGCGTTCTCGGCGGCATTGGGGAAAGATACAGTGGCCGAATAGATGCCGTCCCTATTCTTGTCCTCCATCGGAATGCTGGCCTGCCAGGACAAAGGCGGCAGGCTTCCTCTGAGGCCTATTTGCATTTTGTCTCTGACCCTGTCCAATACAGCGTTCATATCGGCGCTGAAAGTAACGGTATTCCCGCTTTGGGCTCCGGCCTGCCGGCAAAGCAGCAGCATAAGTAGCAGAATCGGGGCAAAAGCGTTTCGGTTTAAAAAGCGGAGTTGGTTAAACACGGCTGAAATTTTTGGTGGGTGAATCTATTTGTCAGCCACAAACCTAAGTTGTTGGCGCCGGAGCAGCGCCTCATTTTACCCGGGCGGGGCCCAAAATCGGAAAATGAGCCTCAGCCTGCTTTTTGAGCCCTGTGAAAATCCGAAGGCGATTGCCCGGAAAACTTTTTGAACGCCCGGTTGAATGTGGCCTTGCTGCTGAACCCGCTTTCGAAAGCGATACCCAGCAAAGACAGGTGTGCGAATTCTTCCGAACGGATCTTGCGCTTTACTTCTTCCACGCGGTACGCATTGATGAAATCATTGAAATTTTTGTCCAGGCTGGTATTTAGTATGCGGGACAGCGTAGTGGGAGATACCTGCACCTGCGCCGCCAGGCCAGTCAGGGTTAGCTCGGGCAGAAGGTAAGGGCGTTCCGT